>NZ_BPPB01000001.1 GCF_019972835.1 Lactobacillus laiwuensis
TTTTGTTTTTAGTAAATATTTAGACATAAGAAAACCCCCGAATTGGAATCTTTGTCCAATTCCGGGGGTTAACTTCATTGATAACAGGTTTTTTGTTTGTCTAATCGATTAATATTAAGCATCCATAATTTTTCAAACTTTAATTTTGAATTGTAAGACCTTTTTTACAACAAGTTTGTATATTACAAAAACAATAATTGTAAAAAATTGTAAAAGAAAGCGTTGACATATTACATTTATACGCGGTACACTAAAATCGAAAAGTGGTCCGGATACTTTTTAGATAATATTTTTTAACGAGGAGAAAATTAATGAAAGGTTATAGTGAAGAAACTTATAAGCGTGTTTTGACAGGAGCTGTAAATCAGATTCCTAAAATTAATAATGTTGTTGATAAACTTTCTAGCAATGGTTTTTCAAATATTTACTTAGTAGGTTCAGGTGGAACTTTTGCAACAATTGGTTCACTTTCTTACATGTTTAAAGAAAATTCTAAACTTTCAGTTCATCATGAAATTGCTGCAGAAGTTGTTAAATTACATCCCAAAAATTTAGATAAAGATTCGATACTAGTTTCAGCTTCACTCACCGGTACAACAAAGGAGACAATCGATGCAGTCAAATATGCTAATAGTGTTGGTGCAAAGACGATTGGATTTACGGGTGATGAAGACTCAGAATTTGCAAAAACTGTAGATTATGCGTTTGCAGGAGAAGCAAGTAATGACAACTTGGTGGAAGTACTTGAAATACAGTTCTTCGCCTTGGGTGCTCGCTTTATGAAAAATAATGGCGAATTTCCTGAGTATGATATTTTACTTGATACACTTAAAAAAATGCCAGATACTTTATTACAAGTAAGAAAAGACGCTGATGCAAAAAGTAAAGAATTTGCAGAAAAGCATAAAGATACTAAATTCCATATGTTTGTTGGGGCAGGTAACACTTGGTGGCAAACATATGAATATGCAATGTGTGTTTTGGAAGAAATGCAATGGATAGCAACTAAATCAATAAATGCTGCAGAATTCTTCCACGGAACTGTTGAAATGACTGATAAGAACATGAGCTTTGTTCTACTTAAGGGTGAAGATAATTCTAGACAGTTAGTAGACAGGGTTGAAAAATTTGTAAGACAACATAGCAACTACGTAACGGTTCTAGATTCAAAAGATTTCAAGTTGGAAGGGATAAAAGCTGAAACAAGAGAATTCGTTGCTCCAATTGTCTTGTCAGCTGCTTTAGAGCGTATTAGTACCCATATGGAAGAAGTGACAGGTCATTCACTTGAAATAAGGAGATATTATAGAAAAGCAAACTATTAATTTATTAAATAAAATAAAGATTGGAGGGTATAGACATGATAAAACTTATGAGAGTTGATGAAAGACTGATCCATGGTCAAATAGCTTTTGCTTGGACAAATGCTATTGGCGCCAATTGTATTTTCGTAGTTAATGATGATGCAGCAAACAGTCCTTTTAGAATTGCATCATTAAAACTTGCATCTCCCCCTGGAGTGAAGTTGGTTATAAAAAACGTTAATGATGCTAAAAAGGCTTTGTCTGGAACAGCAATTGATAAATATAACATTTTTTTACTAGTTGATAATATCAAGGATGCCTTAGATTTAGCACAGTCATCAGATAAAATTAAACATATTAATCTTGGCAATATCAAAATGGCAGAGAATAAAAAGCAAGTTACTAATTCAGTTTTTTTATCTGATGAAGAATTTGAATATATTAAATCTTTAATCAAGCTGGGAGTTGAAGTTGAATGCCGCGCAATACCAGAAGATAGTAAGGTAGATCCTTTAGGAGGTAAGGAGAATGCTTAAATGCATTTTAATCGGCTTATTAGCTGCCATTGCATCACTTGAAGAGTGCACCTTTGGTGCTTCAATGATGATGAGACCCTTATTTACAGGACCTTTTGTGGGCCTAATACTAGGAGACGTAAAAAGTGGTATCATTTTCGGTGCAGTTTTGGAATTGATGTTTATGGGCTCTATTATGGTAGGTAGTGCTACACCACCTGAAGTATATTCTTCAAGTGTTCTCGGAATTGCAATAGCTATTATGAACCATGCTGGTGTGGGTACAGCAGTAGCTCTTGCTTTACCTGTTTCTGTCTTTTTGCAAATGTGGCGGAATTTTGTATATGCCGTACCCGCAAGTTATGGGGGAAAGAAAATAGAAGCTGCAATTGATCATCATGACATAAAAACGGCTAAAAGATGGCATATTTTTTGGATGCCAGCTTGGATAGCGATTCCATCAGGACTCTTAGTTTTCCTCTCAACTTATTTTGGTGCTGGACCAATTAACAAGGTAATTGACTTAATTCCTAAATTTGTCACACACGGATTCGACGTGGCTGCAGGAGTATTATCTGCTGTGGGTATTGCTTTGTTGATCAAGATGATGGGAAACAAGAAGTTAATGCCGTACTTGTTCTTAGGTTTCATAGCAGTCGAATATTTGAAGATGGATATAATTGGTGTAGCAGTCGCAGCTTTGTGTGTGGCTCTAATAGCTGTTAACAATATGAAATTTGACGAAGGCGGTGACTTTTAATGGATAAAAGTTTAAAGAAGGAACAAAATACTAAACCATTAATAGGTAATAAAGAGTTACGTAGCATGTTTTGGCGCTCTTTTCTAATACAATCGTCATGGTCATTTGACAAGATGATGGCCTACGGTCAAATGTACGGAATTGAGAGATCTCTTCGAAAAATTTATCCTAATGATGATGACTATTATGATGCATTAAAGAGGCATTGTGAAACCTTTAATGTCACACCTCATATTTCTCCTTTCATAATGGCAATTTCAGTTGCAATGGAAGAAAAAAATGCTCAGGATCCAGAATTTGATACTTCTTCAATAAATAAGGTCAAAATTGGCCTAATGGGGCCACTTTCAGGAATTGGAGATTCATTCTTTTGGGGAACCTTTAGAGTTATAGCCGCCGGTATTGGCATAGGCATAGCTAAGCAAGGCAATATTTTAGGCTCAATTTTATATTTCTTAATTTATACATCAATTCATTTTATTGCAAAATGGTTATCAGCAAAGTATGGTTATTCTTTAGGTACCAAATTTTTAAATCAAGCTGAAGGAAACCATTCTATTGAAAAATTATCTTATGGTGCTTCAATTTTAGGACTAACTGTTATTGGGGCTATGATTGGAACTATGGTAACACTTAATGCTAAATTACAATTCAATCTGAGTGGTACAGTTACCAAACTGCAAAGTATTTTTGATCAAATTTTTCCAGGTCTTCTACCTTTAGGAGTAACATTCTTTTGTCTGTTTCTGCTGAAAAAGAATGTCAAGATGATATATATCATTTTAGGAATTTTTGCTTTTGCAATATTAGGTAGCTGGGTAAATATTTTTTAGTAATTAATAAAAATTAAGACTAATGAAACACTATGATTTGTTTAAGTGCTGTAGTTAGTCTTAATTTTTTGCTTTTTAAGGAAAATATCAATGAATATCAACAAACTAATTATATTTTTAATGCTAATTTCAATGGTTATTGGCGCAGTAGACTACTGTTTTAATAATAAATTTAAGTTAGGTGATCAGTTTAAAAGAGGAATGATGACTATGGGTCAGTTAACCTTATCAATGGCAGGAATAATAATTTTCACTCCAGTAATTGCTAAACTTTTCGAACCGGTCATGTTACCCTTTTTTAAATTTTTGGGAGCAGATCCTTCACTTTTTGCTGGCTCGCTTTTTGCTATAGATATGGGAGGGTTTCAACTGGCACAAAATTTAGCATTAAACAGACAAGTAGGTCTTTTTTCAGGGATAATTTTATCATCCATGTTAGGTGCAACGTTAGTTTATACCCTACCAATTGGTTTAGGAATTATTAACAAAGAAGATAATATTTTATTTGCTAAGGGTATCTTATGCGGTATAATAACAATTCCTTCAGGCTGTTTTATAAGTGGATTGATAATGGGACTGCCTTTGAAAACTCTTTATAATAATTTATTACCAATAATGATATTTTCTATATTAATAATTATAGGTCTTAAATATTTTCCTAACTGTTCAATTTTACTATTTAAAGTAATTAGTAAATTGATTGTTATCCTAGCAATTTTCGGGCTTGTAATTGGAATTTTTCAGGAAAAAACAAATATAGTTTTTTTAAGAGGGTTATCTTCAGTTAATGACAGTATGATTACCGTTTTTAATATAGCTTTTACTCTTTCTGGAGCGTTTTGCTTATTGTCAATTTTAACACGTTGTCTGGAAAAGCCATTACGGAAAATTGGGAAAATAATGAAAATCAATTTTACTTCAATTGAAGGATTAATTTCTTCTTTAGCTAACAATATTGCGATGTTTACATTATCACCAAAAATGAATAAGCGGGGAAAAATAATAAATTTTGCCTTTTGTGTGTCGGGTTCTTTTATTTTTGGTGATCACTTGGGATTTACTGCGGTAGCAGCAAGTAATATGATCTTGCCCATGGTTATAGGTAAATTAGTTAGTGCAATTTTTGCAGTTCTTTTGGCATTATGGATTACAAGAAAAAGCGAATACACTCTTAATGGTTAAACTTGACCTCGTAAGTCATTTCCATATCGTATAAATTCATATAGCTTTCGGTATATTCTACTATGTTTCCCATGGCATCCGCAGTTGTAAAATTAATCTTAAAGATATATTGATCATCTTCAAGGTTTAAAAGCTTTTGTATTTTTTTATTAGGTTCAATGGTCGTAATATATTGTTGAAACGAAATCGGTTTGTGTCCCTTACTTTCCATATAATCATACAAACTAATGTAATTAAAATCAGTTATTAAGAAGTCAGAAAAAAATTTTTCGGGAACGTAAGTATTTTCAACTGCAAAAGGAGCAAGATCAGCAAAACGCTCTCTTTGGACGCCCACAACTTTTTCTCGATCATTAAGGTTTAATTTCTTTAAAAAAAAGTTTGTACTGCAATCTTCATAAAAATGAATTATTTTAGTCGACACTTGTTTTCCGCTATCTTTTAAGGCATCTGTTAAAGAATTTGAACCAGAAAAAGCAAACTCGGAATATTTACTTTTTCTAGCAACAATAAATGTTCCTTTTCCCTGAACTCTGAATAACAAATCATGATTAACCATATCAGAAATAGCCCGGTTTGCTGTACTTTTGCTGACTTTGAATTTATGAGCAATATTTCTGGCACTTAAAAACTTTTGTCCGGGTAAGTAGTTTTCAGTTTTTATTAAATTTATAAGTTTGGACTCTAACTCTTTATAAAGAATCTTGCTTTTATTCAAGAAAGCCTTCAACCTTTCTAAAAATTTGATCAGCTGGCAAAACATTAACTGACTTATCAGCTTTTGTATATTCTAAAGAATAAAAAAGTACTTTTTTATCATTAGTAATAAAACGACATTCTCTTTTTACAACTTTATTAATATTTTGTTCCAATTTCAAGAAATTCTTAGTTTCTTCTTCAGGTGAAATCAATTTTACAGTTGCTCTTATTTTATTAACTTGTAAATTTAAATCATCTAAAACCATGTCAAAAATTTCATTATTGATAGGTAAAAAGTTTTCTAATAATTGGTATGGGAAATAATAAAATACAACAGATTTAATATCGCTATCATCAGAAAGTCTGGAATATTTGACACAAATAATAGGAGTTTCATTTGAAATTCCTAAAATTGAACCTAGATATTGATTAGCTTTTTGTTTTGAACATACAAAGTTTGCTTTTCTATTTTTTTCAAAATTCTCACCATAAACAGATTTTAAATCTTTTTTAAAGCCATTTTCTATCAAAATAGGATCAATCTTACGTTTACTAATTTTATACCCGACTGATGGAATTATTGTTAACATATTCTGCTTTTGTAATTCAATAAGAGCTTTTCGGGCAGTACCTCTTGAAATATTATATAATTGGGCTATTTTTCTTTCATAAATAAGATCTCCCGGCAAAAATTCACCTGCAAATATTCTCCATTTAATATCATTTTTTACGTTTTCTATTTTGTTTAGGGTAGCCATTTTTTCCTCTAAATGAAACTGATCAAATTTAATTCACCTTTATTTAAAAATTATACTACAAATAACTTAAATCAAAGAATTGATAAATTTGCACAAATCTCATGTTATAAGTAATATCTCTTAAAAATATTCCTAAAAAAATGCCTTAATATTGATTGAATATTAAAGCATCTAAAAAGGTTAATATATTAAGAGAATAGAAGGCAAATCTCTTAAAAATATCATTTTATTTATAATTTAAAGTATAGTCTACACAGGCAATAATCTTATGCATACCTTTAAATAAAGCATCTTTTTCGGTAGATAAGGAAATTCTAAAGTATCTGTCAGAATACTCGAAATCACTACCCTTGGCAACAATTACATGAAAGTGGTCTTCTAAGAGTTTATAGTACAAATCAACATCTTTGATTTCATCAGGAATTTTAATAAACATATATAGGCCTCCTAGATACTTTGAGGAAGCAAAATATTTACTTGTAGAAAGCAAATTAGTTAGTTTTTTACCTCTTTGTCCAATCTCTTCAATATGATGGGTATATTGATCTGGTTCTTCTAAAATTATTTCACCAATGAATTGACTAATAGTTGGGGCACTAAAAGTGATCCCCTCATTATAATAACCGTCCCGTTCAATAATACCGGCAGGAGCAATCACATAGCCTAGACGTATTCCTGGGATAGCAAAAGTCTTGGAAAAACTGCTGACTAATATTTGATGAGAAATGTCAGTTGAGACTGGTTGATACTTATAGGTGCTCGGATAGTCACTATAAACATGATCATCAACTATAAAAATATTGTTTTCCTCACAAAGTTTATTCAAGAAGTTACGGTCTGTTTTTGAAATAGTCGCACCAGTAGGGTTATTAGGATAGTTAATGATAATAGCCTTGGTATTTCGATTTACTGCGTTTTTGATTTGGTCTTTTGGTAATGCAAAATCGGGAGCCTCTGATTTGACTATCACTGGCTTTGCGCCTACTCCTGCAATTAAATTTAAGTACGAAGGGAAAAAGGGAGCAATAACTATAATTTCATCACTTTGAGATTTGATGATTGACTTTAAGGATAAAAATGCACCATGTAAGCATGACACTGTGATTTGGATGTTATCTACATCAATATCTTTTATGCCATATTTTTCTTTGTAATATGTCACAATCTCTTTTCTGAGTTTTGGCAGACCCATACCTGGAGTGTATCCGTTGCCTTCTTTTTCAACTCGTTTCACAAGTTTGTCAATTATTCTTTTGTTTATTCCAGAACGAAAATCCCCAATAGATAAGTCAATGTAATCCGATGGTAGTATATTAACGTCTAAGCTCATAATATATTAACCTTTCTTTAAGTAAATTATTGTATAAATCATATTATTTAATTCGAAAAAGGTCAAATTGCACAAAAATAAATTCAGGTCTAATTTTTCACATAATCGAACTTGAATTAAACTTGAATTTTTGAGTAAGACAAATAAATTTATTTTTAAGAATTTAGTACTTATGAAATTCACCGTCAGGAGTGTCATTACCGTGATCCTTTTCAGGCATAACAATTGCAGCAATAATATATAAAAGCAATCCTGTAAAGAATGAAAACAATATTAAGGCTCCGCCTCCAATCCTGGTCCACGCTTTATCCCAGCCAAAGTATTCTGCGACTCCACCAAAGACACCGGAGACAATCTTATCCTCAGATTTTGTTAAACGTTTTTGCATGACAATACCTCCTTTTACTATAATTTTAATACAAAAAAATCATTTAAGTACAATTGAAAACATATTTTTAAAAATAAAAGTAGCCAAGTTTAAGTTTTTGAAAAATCACTTGCGAAATATTAAAGTGCCTAGCAGAAACTCTGCAAAATACCATTGATACTATTTACAGGTATAGCAATTTTTATACTTATATAAGCATATAAGCATTTATCTTTTGCTTATTTTTAGTTAAATCGTTGTTGCTTCAAGTAACTATTGTGACTGTCAATTAGCAAGTTCTGAATAATACGCTAGAAACAAGGAAAAATAATAAAATAATTGAACAAGAGGAATTAAATAAATATTTAGGAAAAAGCAAAAGAGCTAGTTCCACAATGGACCAGCTCTTACTATCTTAACGTGATGCCCCGAAAAAGATTCGAACTTTCACTTAGTTACCTAAACAGCGACCTGAACGCTGCGCGTCTGCCAATTCCGCCATCGGGGCTTATTATTTTTAGCACAGTAATAATCATACCAAAAATTTGGTAAAATGTAAGCATAAAACGTAAAATAATCCAAAAAATATCAGGGAAGGGAGAATCATACTTGAAAAAGAAAGCAAAAACCATCATTCTATTTTTTATCAGCTTTTTATTATTGGCACTTCCAGTTGACGTGAATGCTGCTTCAAAATTGCCTGATAATTATGATCAAGATAAAGTAGCTATCGATGCTAAAGCAGCTATAGCAATTGACAGTATGACTGGCCAATTATTGTATGGCAAAAATATTAATCAGCCATTGCCCATAGCTTCAATGACAAAACTGGTAACCGCATATTTAACCCTAAAGGCAATTGATCAGGAAAAAATCAATTGGAACACTAAGGTTACGCCTACTCGGCAAATTTTTGCCGTTGCCAGTAACAGAGAGTATTCAAACGTTCCCTTGCGTATGAAGCACACGTATACGATTAGACAATTGTATCAAGCAACTTTAATTGAATCCGCTAACGGAGCTGCAATGATGTTAGCAGAAGCAATTAGTGGTTCTCAGGTTGCGTTCGTTAAGCAAATGAGACAGCAGTTGCAAAAATGGGGCATCAGAGATGCTCGTATTTATACAACCTGCGGCTTGCCCAACAAAAGCGTTGGTAATGATGCTTATCCTGGGGCAGGTAAAAATGATGAGAACATGTTGTCTGCCAAGGATATGGCTATTGTAGGTCAGAAATTAATACAGGATTATCCTGAAGTACTTAAGACTACTAAAATTGCTAAAATGGACTTTATTGACCAAAATATGGCAACGCCAATGAGCAATTTTAACTGGATGTTAAAAGGGATGCCGCAATATCATAAAAATCTAAAAATCGATGGTTTGAAAACAGGAACTACTGACGCTGCAGGTGCTTGTTTCATTGCGACTGCACCTCATCGTGCTGGAAGAATCATTACTGTAATCATGGGAGCGAAACATGTTACTAACACTGATCCCGCCCGTTTTATTCAAACAGCTAAACTGCTCAATTATGTTTATCAAAAATACGAGCCCTTAGTTTTTCAGCGTAATGAGGTAATTATTGGTCACACTAATATGGCAGTTCACAATGGACAAGCTAGGCAGATAAATATTGGTATCAAAAATAAAGCACTGATCTGGATAGCACGAAATGGCTCTAAATTTCAGGTGGGTTTAACATCCAAAACTGTTGAAGCTCCAGTAGAAAAAGGGCAAAAAATCAACGCTTATTACTTTAAGATTGGCAAAAACAAAATTATTTCACTGCAAAGTCCCAATGGACTATTGTTGCCCGCCCATGCTTTAGAATCAACTAATAGAGTAAACATTTTTGTAAGGTTTTGGCGCTGGCTATTTGGAGGCTAATATGGCAGAAATTACAGAAGATATTTTGACTAAAGTAATAAAAAAAAGACCAAGTGACTCTCATAAGGGTAATTACGGCAGGATCTTATTAATAGGTGGCAGTGAAAACTATGGTGGTGCAATCATCATGGCAGCCGAGGCTGCACTTAATAGTGGTACTGGACTAATTTCTGTGGCTACCCATGCAGTGAACCTGGATGCACTGCATGCACGTAATCCTGAGGTCATGTTTATTGACTGGCGTGACCGGAATTTGGTAAATTTAATGAAAAAAATGGATGTTATTGTTTGTGGCCCAGGTTTGGGTACGGGAACATTTGCTTGGCAATTAATGTCAACAATATGTCAAAATGTTTCTCAAAATCAAATCTTAGTATTAGATGCAAGTGCTTTGGACATGATTGCTCAAGATAAAAATTTAATTCCAAAACAAGCCAGTTTAGTTATTTTAACTCCGCATCAAATGGAGTGGCAGCGTTTGAGTCAGATTAGAATCCCATTTCAGACTGACAGTGCAAATCTAAGTGCTTTAAAAAAGATTTTCCCTACACAAAATGCTATTTTAGTTTTAAAATCAAATCAC
Organism: Lactobacillus laiwuensis; assembly: GCF_019972835.1. GTDB lineage: Bacteria > Bacillota > Bacilli > Lactobacillales > Lactobacillaceae > Lactobacillus > Lactobacillus laiwuensis. The sequence goes on from NZ_BPPB01000001.1 coordinate 10,222, forward strand.
ACTCACATTTATACCAAAACCGATCAGATTTTTGTGAATCCGTTAGGCAACCCTGGCATGGCCACGGGTGGAATGGGAGATACATTAGCAGGTATTATTGGTGGCTTTACAGCTCAATTTGGCAATAATTTAGATTCTGTTCTGGCTGCAGTTTTTATTCATTCATTGGCAGGCGATAAAATTGCTGAAAATAATTATGTGGTGCGACCGACAACAATTAGTGCTTTACTACCGCAGTTGATGGAAGAATATGCCAGTTGATAATTTTTAGTCGAATTTAGATCTTTTTGGAGAAGAATAATTTTATGAAAAATAGTCTGTTAAAAACCCTTACTGCTTTTTGTGTTTTATTAATTTGTGCAATCAGCTTAGCCCGGGTTTCTATGCCTTCTCAGCAAAAAGAAGTAAATAAAACAAAAGATGCTCGAAAAACTGCTGTTATTAAGACTGCTGCTTCATATCGTCCATATCAAGATCCAAAAGATTTGCGCGCTCCTTTTAACTGGAAAAAGTCTAGTGAAGCAAAACACTATCCTAAAATTAAGCACCTTGAAAATGATTTGAGTATTAGAGTTTCACTTAAAGGCAATCGCGTATATATTCTACGTGAAAACAAGAGAATTTATACCATGATATCTAGTGCTGGTCTATTTAAAAAGGGCAAGTCTTTGACGCCCACTGGTAAATTCAAGATTAAAAACGATCGTGGTGACTCCTTTTATAATCCTGAATTGAACGAGGGAGCCAATAATTGGACTAGCTGGGATAAAGAAAATGTTTATCTTTTTCATTCGGTTCCAACGAAAGGCAATGGCAAATACAACATTAAAGAGGCTGAAAAGTTGGGAGTTAAGCCTGCTTCTCACGGTTGTATCAGGTTAAGTGTCCCTGATTCTCGCTGGCTAGTTGAAAACATTCCTGCCGGAACAAAAGTAATTATCAAAAATAACTAAAAAATTTGGCGCACGCATTATTTCCTGTTATAATCATGAGATGAAAGTGGTTAGAAGTAGTATGTATTTTTCTAGAAAAGCGAGCTTGAGTTGGTGAAAGTCAAGCTGGAAAAATGACTGAAGGCGTGTCTAACCGACCAAATAGAAAATTTAATAAGCGGATACTTTGTATCAAAAAGAGTGGTACCGCGGGTTATACTCGTCTCTTCTTCAAGTTAGTGAAGGAGAGACTTTTTTTGGCATTTAGGAGGGAAAAATGGATTTTAAGAACAAGGTTGTCGAGTTAGTTGCTGGACAGGTTGACCTTTCCAAAGAGCAAATCAATTCGTTAATTGAAAGGCCCAAAAATGAAAACATGGGTGACTATGCATTTCCAACCTTTGCTTTGGCAAAAGTGGAACACAAAAATCCTGCAGTTATTGCACAAAATATTGCAAGTGAGCTAAAGAGCACTGATTTTGCATCTATCACGGCTGTAGGTCCATACGTTAACTTTTCAATAGATCATGGCAGATTGATCTCGCAAACTCTTGCAGAAATTTTGCAGCAAAAAGAGCACTTTGGGGATCAAAAGTTAGGAGAGGGTAACGTCCCAATTGATATGTCTAGCCCTAATATTGCCAAGCCAATGTCGATGGGGCACTTAAGGTCAACAGTAATTGGCAATTCAATTGCCAAGACTTTGGAAAAGGTGGGGTATTCACCTATCAAAATTAATTATTTAGGTGACTACGGCACTCAATTTGGTAAATTAATTGCTGCTTATAAGCATTGGGGCGTTGAAGAAGATGTGAAAAAAGACCCCATCATGAATTTATTTAAATACTACGTAAAATTTCACAAAGAGGCTGAAAAACATCCGGAACTGGATGATGAAGGACGTGCGTGGTTTAAAAAACTAGAAGAGGGCGATCCGGAAGCAGTTAAATTGTGGCAATGGTTCCGTGACGTATCTTTAGCTGATTTTAATCGCATTTATAAAGAACTCGGAGTTACTTTTGATTCATATAAAGGCGAAGCTTTCTTTAATGATAAAATGCAACCTGTGATTGATGAACTGAAAGAGAAGGGTCTTTTACATGAATCTCGGGGTGCACAAGTGGTTGACATGGGTGAAGATGAAAATCCTGCTTTGATTGTTAAATCTGATGGTACGAGTATCTATTTAACACGTGATTTGGCAGCTGCAATTTATCGAATGAAGACTTATCATTTTGTTAAAATGCTTTACGTAGTCGGTAATGAACAGGCTCAGCATTTTGTAGAGCTAAAAACTGTTCTGAAGAAAATGGGTTATGATTGGGCTGACGAAATTTATCATGTTCCTTTTGGCTTGATTACTCAAAATGGTAAAAAGTTATCTACTAGAAAAGGCAATGTGGTTTTTCTTGATCAAGTGTTACAAGACGCCGTTAAACTAGCTCAAAAACAAATTGAGCAGAAAAATCCTGATTTGACCAACAAAGAGCAGGTAGCTCATGATGTTGGAGTTGGCGCAGTTATTTTTCATGATTTAAAGAATGAAAGAACTGAAAACTTTGATTTTGATCTAGATGAAGTTGTCCGTTTTGAAGGGGATACCGGTCCTTACGTGCAATACACAAATGCGCGTGCACAAAGCGTTTTACGCAAAGCTTTGGCGCAAGGTCACAAACCTAGTCTTTCTAATATAAAGATAGATGATAACTGGTCTTTTGGCGTTGCCAAGTCTTTAGCCGACTTCCCCCGTATCATTGCTCGCAGCAGTGCTAAGTTTGAACCGTCAATTATTGCTAAATATGCGCTTGATTTAGCCAAGAAGTTTAATAAATATTATGCTAATGTCAAAGTTTTAGTTGATGACGCTCAAATTGGTGGGCGGCTGGCACTAGTTCAAGCAACTTCAATTGTTTTAACCGAAGCTTTGCGACTATTAGGGGTGAATGCTCCTAAAGAAATGTAAAAATTTTAAATAATAACGTTTACATCAAATAAAAGATTGTTCAACGATTAATTAATACGATACAATATGACTGTAAGTTTAATAGGAGGTATATTTAATGGCATATTTAGATAATGGTAATCAAATCTTTAAGGATGCTCGTAAAAACCATTATGCAGTAGGTGCTTATAACACTAACAACTTGGAATGGACACGTGCAATTTTGCAAGCTGCTGAGGAAACAAGAACCCCAGTTTTAATTCAGGTATCAATGGGTGCTGCTAAGTACATGGGTGGCTATAAAGTTGCTAAGGACTTAGTTGAAGACGAAATTGATGCAATGGACATCTCTGTTCCAGTTGTATTGAACTTAGATCACGGTAGCTTTGAAGCTGCTAAAGAATGTATTGCTCTTGGCTACTCATCAGTTATGTTTGATGGACATGCTTTACCAACTGAAGAGAACTTAGCTCAAACCAAAGAAATTGTTAAGTTGGCTCATGAACGTGGTATTTCAGTTGAGGCCGAAATCGGTAAAATTGGTGAAAACCAAGGAGCCGATGGTGGTGAACTTGCATCTGTTGAAGACGCAAAAACTTTCGTAGCTGCAGGTGTTGATAAACTTGCTTGTGGTATTGGTAATATCCATGGTGTTTACCCAGAAGGCTGGAAAGGCTTAAACTTTGATCGCTTGAAGGAAATCGCAGATGCAGTTTCTGTTCCATTGGTATTACATGGTGGTTCAGGTATTCCTGAAGACCAAGTTAAGAAGGCTATCTCTCTTGGAATTTCTAAAGTTAACATTAATACTGAGTTCCAATTAGCTTTCCAAGCTGCTACTCGTAAGTACTTTGAAGCACATAAGGATGAAGATAAAGACAACAAGGGTTATGACCCTCGTAAGCTTCTTCTTCCTGGTACTGAAGCAATTACAGCTTCAATGAAGGAAATGATCACTTGGCTTGGTACTCCATCAATTGATGACAAGATTAAGTCAGCTGGTTTTGACAAGAGTTCATTGAACTTAGAATAATTTGATATTTAAGTAAAGGGAGATCAATTGTTTAGGTTGATCTTCCTTTTTTTGATTTTTTAGCAGCTAGGATTAAATATTGACTGCAAACGAAAAATACCATCTTCATATTCATATTTTAAAACTGAGCAGTTTTTTAAAGTGATATTTGCGTTCAAAAGTATTATATTTTTCCCACTTTCTATAAAAATTCGCTATAGCACCGGCATGTGATACAATCAGAATATGTTGACAAGGGGATGGTTCTGCAATACTGGTGATCGCTTTATTGATTCTTGCGACTACCTGTTTTTGGGATTCACCACCAAATTGAACAAAAAAGTCGTTATCAGGTAGTGGCGGATTTAAGTGTTCACCTTCTCCTTCGTATGCGCCGAAATTCCACTCACGTAAATCTTTATGCGTTTCAAAAGGTAGATCGGTCACTATTTTTAAAGCATCTATTGCCCTTTCAGAAGTTGAACAATGTGCCACTTCTAGATTGATTTTCTCATGCTCAAAATATTCTTTTTTCGTTGCTTTTGCTTGTTTAATTCCTAATGAAGTTAAAAGTGATTCACAAAATCCCTGGATCTTATGTTGGACATTAAACAAAGTTTGTCCGTGACGCAATAGATAAATATATTTTATATTTTTACCTTCTTTGATATATTCCATTTAATTGTAAACAAAAAGATCATAAAAATCTAAATGAAATAAATTGACTTAAAGTCCAATTTAAGCGTTATACTCAAGAAAAGAAGTATGGAGGGATAAACATGATTTTTGAAGAAACATTTACACTTAATAATGAAGTAAAAATTCCTAAACTAGCTTTGGGAACGTGGGAAATTCCTGATGATGAAGTAGCTGCACCTGTGCAAGCTGCCCTAAAGATGGGTTACCGGCATCTTGATACTGCTCAGGCCTATCATAATGAAAAAGGAGTGGGTCAAGGTATCAAAGATTCAGGTATTAGCCGTGACCAAATCTTTGTTAATTCTAAAGTAGAAGCTGAAATCAAAAATTATCAAGAAGCTAAAAAGTCAATTGATGAAACCCTTGATCGTATGAATCTTGACTATTTAGATATGATGATTATTCACAATCCTCAACCTTGGAAGGAAGTTAACCAGTCAGATGATCGCCATTTTGAAGGCAATCTTGAAACTTGGCGAGCATTAGAAGATGCTATGAAAGAAGGAAAATTACGCGCAATTGGTGTTTCTAGTTTTCAGCCGGAAGACTTGCAGAATTTAATTGACAACAGTGATGTTAAACCAATGGTAAATCAAATTTTGTGTCATATTGGAGCAACACCTAAAAAACTAATTGATTTCTGTCAAGAACATGACATTGTTGTGGAGTCATTTTCGCCAGTTGCTCATGGTGAGGCTCTGACGAATACTACTATTAAAAGTATGGCAGAAAAATATCAAGTTTCAGTTGCCCAGTTATGTATTCGTTATGATTGGCAGCTCAATACAGTAGTTTTGCCAAAGTCTGTTAATCCAGAGCATATGAAGCAGAATGCAGAATTGAACTTTGAAATAAGTGATGTAGACATGAAAACTTTGGAGAATATTCATAATTTTGATTATGGCTCTTCGAGTCATTTTCCAGTATTTGGTGGAAAAAGATAAAAAAGAGTGCTTCGAATCTTTTAAAGTGATCTTGAGCTTAAATTTTTCGAATAAGTTATCAGAATATAAAGTTAATTTATTGATTTAATTTGATAATAAAAACAATCAAATACCTAACTTACCTTCTAAGCTGATTTCTCAGTTTAGAAGGTTTTTTTGTTAAAAAAATTAAATTAAGCCAATTTTTACTTAATAAGGTAACTTCTTGATAAGCTTATTTTTACTTACAATTAAGATAAATGTCCGTTGTTGAAGCAAACAACGGACACTTTTTAATTAATTAAGCGTTTACATAAGTAGCAAAATAAAAATATCAGGAGGTATGACCAGTGCATAAAGAAATTAGTCAAGAAATTATTGATTATCTCAAGCTTCACAATAAGTTCATTACTTCTGAAGAACTATCAAATGGTTTAAATGTTTCGAAAAAAACAATTGCTCGCCATATCAATAGTATCAACAAAAAATATTCTCAACCAATAATTGTTTCCCAAAGGGGGCGGGGCTATGAGCTAAATTATTCGAATTATCTTAATGTGGCAAATAGCAGTGTCCATAATGATTCATCAACACAGCTCAGACAGGAGAATATGCTGGCAAAGTTGCTTTTTGCATCCCCCAATGATGTTAAAATTTATGACTTAGTTAACAGTTTATATATCAGCGAACCTGTCTTGAGAAATGATGAAAAGCAAATCAGTAAAAGAATATGTAAGTGGAATTTAAAACTTGAAAGCAAACAAAGATCAGTAAAGATTACTGGCAATGAGAAAGACATCAGAAGTGCTTTGATGGAGGTAGTACTTCACATTAATAAGTCTACGGACATTGAAACTTTGCGAAAAAATACTTCTCAATTAGATCAAAAGGATTTTAATTTTGCTTTAAGCCAGGTCGAAATGGCACTGCGAGTTTTAAATGGCTCTTTACCTTATCCGTATAATATAAATTTTTTTGCTCATATTTATGTTCTTTTGATTAGGGCAAAAAAATTTAAGGCAATGGATAAGTCAATTTCTCTAGATACCAGTTTGCAAACAGAAATTAAAATGAATCCTGAAATTTTTAGCATTTGCAAAAGTATTGTATCAAACATGAAAAAGTATCTAGGCTTTAAAGGAGAAGAATTAGATTCCGAAGTTTATTACTTATTTAAGTATCTGCTAACTTCTCGCTTTAATTCATTTGATGGCATTGTTCTAGATGATCGCGATTTGGCAGATCAGGTTACCGACTTTTTTATTTCCAAAGTTTCCGCTTATTTACATTGCAGCTTTTCACCTTCTATAAAAGATGAAATTAAAAATCATGTTTTGGCCATGATTAGCAGGTTGAAAATGAAGATATCCTTACCAAATGCCCTTTTAAAAGATATCAAACTAGAATATCCGCAAGTTTTCACCGCTACCAAAAAAGCTGCAACCTTAGCAAGTCAAAAATTTAATTTACCGGTAATCCCGGACGATGAAACTGGCTTTATCTGTTTGTACTTTGCCAAATATTATGAAGAAAATAACAAATCAAATAAGAAGATTAAGGCCTATGTAATTTGCACAACAGGTATTGGAACTTCCGGAATTATTTCTACCAAGATAAAAAACTCAATCCCTGAGATTGAAATTGTTGGGTTAGCTTCTAATTACAATATTGAAAATATTATCAAAAATAAGCCTGAAATTGAATTGCTAATTAGTACAGTTCCGATTAATTATCACGGAAAGATTCCTGTTGAATTAGTAAGTGCCTTTTTTACGAAAAAGGATGAACAGAAAGTCAGAAAAGTAGTAAGGAACATCATTAATGAACGAAATTTTGCTTGAAAGTTGTGATTTTGATGTAACAGATCAAAAAGCGGCTTTTCAAATTGTAGCTGATATAGTCGCTTCAAAAATGGATGTGAGCAAAGTAACAGTTTTAAAAAGTTTGTCAACGAGAGAAAAAATCGCTAACACGGCTTTGGTAAAGGGAATTGCCATTCCTCACGTAATTTTAGAATCCGATTTTACTCCTTGGTTATTGATTCTAAAATCAAAAACTTTAATAGCTGATTGGGATTGTCTTGATGATTCCAAGGTTAATACGCTTATCTGTTTAGTAGTTCCAAAAATAATAAAAAAATCCAACAAAAGCTTTAAAAAAATAATTCAGATCATAGACAAGTTGGCTAACGACAATGTCATTGCAGAAATAAACAAAGCTGAAAGTGCAACTGAAATTGTTCAGATTTTAAAAAGATAGGAGGTCAAAAAATTTGGCTGATAAAGAAATTAATATTGCGAAAGTCATTAATTTAAACTTGATTGACCTTCATTTAAATGGAAAAACTAAAAAAGATGTAATTAAAGAGCTCAGTACTCTTTTGAAAGAGGATGACGATATTACAAATACCCAGGACTTCATTGATGACGTATTTCTACGTGAAGAAGAAGGGGAAACTGGAATTGGTCAAGGAGTGGCAATCCCACACGGCAAATCAAAAGCCGTCAAAAATACTATGATAGCGATTGGTCTAAGTGATCATCCTATACCATGGGAAACTTTAGATGATAAACCAGTTACAGCCGTAATTTTATTTGCAGTTAGGGATCAAGATGCGGATACGTTGCACCTAAAGCTTTTACAAAGAGTGGCAATTTTACTGTCTGATGATGATTTCATTAATAAGCTACATGCCGCCAAAAATAAGAAAAATGTTATTGATCTTTTGTGTGGAAACAAAGGGAGATGATTAATTATGAAAATAGTTTGTGTTTGTGCTTGCACATCTGGTATTGCCCATACTTATCTAGCAAAGGCAAAGCTGGAAAAGGCAGCCAAAGAATTGGGGGATGAAATTCACATTGAAACTCAAGGTACAATCGGTACAGAAAATGCACTAACTCCAGAGCAAATTGCTGAGGCAGATGTGGCATTGTTAGCTGTTGATATTGCAACTACTGGCAATGAGCGTTTTAAAAATATGCCGACAGTAAAAGTAGGTACTTCTCTGGTGGTAAAAGCCCCCAAACAATTGTTGGAAAAAATTGAAGAAGAAGTGAAAGAAAAAAAGAATCAAAAGGAGTGATTTAAATGAATACATTTGTCACAGGTGCTAAAAAAGCTGGATCAGCTGTCAAAAAGCATCTGTTAACTTCCATTTCATACATGTTGCCATTAGTTGTGGCCTCGGGATTATTGATAGCTATAGGTAATCTGATGGGTGGTAAGCAGGTAACAAGCCTTGCACAAATGAACTTTCCCAATAGCATTACCACTTTGGGTGTATTGGGAATGGGATTACTACCATCGTTCATCGCCGGCTATATTGGTTATTCAATTGCCGATAGACCTGGTATTGCACCTGGATTTCTTGCAGGACAGATAGCTTCTTTTTTGGGAGCAGGTTTTCTTGGCGGTATCATCGGGGGTTTTATTGCTGGTTATATTGCACTAGGTATTAGAAAAATAAAAGTCCCTCGGTGGGCCAACGGACTGATGCCTATGTTAATAGTACCGACTGTTACTGCAATTTTTACAGCTCTGATTATGTTCTTCCTATTAGGTCGACCACTAACAGCTGCCACGACCGCTCTTAATCACTTCATTACTGGCTTAGATCGGTCCCAAAGAGCATTGTACGGCTTTTGAATTGGTTGGATTGGCTGTGCTGATTTTGGAGGCGCTATTAGTAAAATTCCAAATTTGATTTGTGATGGTTTGCTGCTTGATGGGATCAAAGGACCAGAAGGAATTAAAGTTTTAGCTGCCATGGTGCCACCATTTGGAATCACTATGTCTTACTTTTTAGCCAAACTATTTCATAAAAATATTTATACCAAAAGAGAAGTTGAAAATATTGAAGTAGCTTTTCCGATGGGATGCTGCATGATAACCGAAGGCGTCATTCCAATTGCGATGAATGACTTGTTACGTACTTTACCTTGTACTTGGATTGGGTGTGGCATTACAGGAATGATTAGTTATGGCTGGGGCAATGAGAGTTCAGTTCCTTCTGGCGGAATCTTTGTCATTCCGGCTATGTCTAAGCCTATGATTGCCGTAATTGCTTTATTAGCAGGATCATTAGTAACAGGAATATTATTGGCAATTATTAAAAAGCCATTGACTGATAAAGAGGTAAATGAAACACCAGACGAAAGTCAAGATGATGAAAAAGATGTTGACCTTTCAGGTGTGAACTTGCAATAAAAATTTAGAGGAAGTGATGCCAAATTTAATCTAAAAAAGTTAATATCATTTAATTTAATGTATTTAGTAGATGAGGAGAAAAAATGACCTTAGTAAATATGAATCAGCTGCTTGAGGTAGCAAGAAAAAACAATTTTGCAGTAGGAGCATATAATGTTTCAAACTTGGAATTAATGAGAACGTCAATTGAACAATGTGAAGCTGATTATGCACCTGCAATTATTATGATCCACCCAACAGAGTTAAGATATTGCAAAGATGACTTTATCAGCTATGTTTTAACTCGTATTCGTGACAGTAAAATTCCTGTGGCACTTCATCTTGACCATGGTGATTCAGTGGATAGTGCAGCTAGAGCAATTCATGATGGCTTTAGTTCAGTAATGATTGATATGTCGGCTGAAGATTGGGATACAAATGTTGCTCTAACTAAAGAAACAGTAACAATGGCTCACAGAGTTGGTGTTTCTGTTGAAGGTGAAGTTGGTACCATTGGTCAGACTGGAGTTCATGTAGAGGGACATAAAAAAGAGGGTATTTATACCACACCAGAAGAAGCTCAAAAATTTGTCGAAGAAACAGGTGTTGATACTCTAGCAGTAGGAATAGGTACCAGTCACGGCATTTACCCTGCTGATGTTACTCCTAAAATTAGAATTGATATTTTACAAAAAATAGTTCAGGCAGTTCCTGACACACCTCTAGTCTTGCATGGTGGTTCTTCAAATCCAGACGAACAGATTGCTGAAGCAGTGAAGAATGGAATTAGCAAAGTAAATATTTCATCGGATTATAAACATGCTTTCTTCGAAAAGACTCGTGAAATCTTATCCGAAAATGATGGCTGGGATCCCAATCATTTGTTGCCAGAAGCAATTGAAGCAGGGAAAAAGGTTATACACCATAAAAATGACCTATTTAATTCTGTTGGCAAAGCCAAATTATATGAGGGTATAGATCCTTGGCGAGCAGATAAAATCTAACCAAAACTAAATTGTTACTTAAAAAGTCTACAGCTTTTTAAAAGTGGTTGTAGACTTTTTATATACAATTCAACACTCAATATATTGTATTGGTGTACAAATTTAGAGTTAACAGTATAATGTATCTTGTAACGAATGAATAATAATATATTTTTTGAGGTGATATAAAATTGCGCGAAGAACTAAGATTTTTGAGTTGCATCGACCATGAGGTACCAATGCAAATAGATATTCCAAATGAAGGAGAAAAATTTCCTGCTGTATTGATGATTCATGGTTTCATGTCTTCCAGGAATAATGATAATCACATGTTAGCAAGAATTAGCAAAAAAATTGTTGAAGCCGGAATCGTTGCTGCAAGAATTGACTTGTGCAGCATGGGAGAGAACCTTTATTCAAGAGAAAATTATGGCATGAAAGTGATGACTGATGAGGTTAAAGCAAGTTTCAAATATTTGCAGTCTTTACCATATGTTGAAGAAAATAACGTTGGCCTTTTGGGTCACAGCCTTGGTGGTCGCTTAGTATTTACTTGTTCGACGTTACCAGCAAAAGTCATAGTTTCTTTAAATGGTGCTATCAATACTTCTGAGCCTCTTGTAATGGCATACGATAAATTGGAAATGGATAATTTAGGTTACTGCATTGTTCATACCAGTAGTGGTGGAGTGGAACTGGTTTACCGCAGGTTTTTTGATGAGTTGAAGACAACTTTGAATGACAACATTAAAAACTTTAAAAATCCGATTTTAGTTGAAGTGTGTACTAGTGATCCTACTTTGGATCCGAATATCAGTCTCAATTTTATTAAAAAATGTCACATGGATAATGTGGATTCATTCACTGTTGAAGATGCAAATCATACTTACAATGTTGAAACTGGTGATTTTACCAAACTTAATGAAGTTATTGATAAGGTCGTGCCATGGATTAGTTCACATATCAAATAAAAACCAGCTTTTTAGTTAAAGCTGGTTTTATAAACACTATTTTGAGCTTAGCTTTAGTCATTAAAGTTAAGCTTTTTTGTTATAACTTTTTAAATATGGTTGGTTCCTCGAGTGCACGCTCTGTCCAAAGTAAAACTTGATTTTGATGAATTTCAATTGGTAAAAGCTCATGCTGATATAATCTTTCTTCCACAAACATACTACCTTTTTCATTAACGATAACAGGATAATCCCACTTGCCAATTGTAACTGTTAGATTACCATCTTTTTCATTTAGAGTGATTAAACCGTAGCCTGGGTTTTGGTAGTCACCTAAAAGGTCATCCTTAGCCACAACATTTTGGGGTGAATTTCCTTTAAGTTCGGTAATATTTGCTTCTCGTGTTGCTAATTTTTGATCAACAATCTGTTTGATTTTGCTGGTCCAATCAATATCTGAAATGCCCATAGCTTCATCAATAGTCTGGTAGGCTAAAGCAAATATTGCATCTGTTGAATCCATATTTGTGGTCGAAACAAAAGCTAGATCAAGATCTGGAACAAAGCCCATGAAAGAGCAGTAGCCAATGTATGAACCACTGTGGTAGAAATATTTGTGTCCGCGGTAATCTTCCATCATCATGCCTAAACCATAAGCACCAAAATTAGCACCGCCGTAAGCACGACTTGGAGCCATAATTGATTGAGGCAAAAAGTGTTCAGCCATAGCATTGCCTTTGTTTTCTTTTTGCAATTTTAACTGGTATTCAGCCCAGGTAAGTAAATCCGAAATAGATGAGAGCATACTGCTGGCTCCGCCAACCTTGCCTGGTGCAATAAAAGGCACTTCTTTAGTGACTTCATTGTCCCTGATATAGGGCTTAATTATATCTTCTCTTGGTGCTTCATGATGGTTAATATAAGTTCTGGTTAAATTAAGGGGTTCGAGTAAATGCTGGTACTCATAAGTACCGTAATCTTCGCCAATTACTTGCTCAAAAGCATAAGTGGCTAAAGCAAAGACCAGGTTGCTGTATTGCATTTTATAACGTAATTCATGGTTAGGCTTTAAATGACCAACATGTTCAGCTTTTTCTTTTAAAGAAAGATCATGCTTGTTCATATTAGTAAAACGCATTAGATCGTGAGCTGGCAAGCCACTCTGATGACTAAGTGCATCCCTCCAGGTTAAATGGTCTTCGGCGTATTTATCTTCAAGCTTAAGCTCAGGCCAGTATTTTTTCAAAGGATCGTCTAAATCGATTTTTCCTGCATCAGCTAATTGACAAACTGCAGTAGCAAAAAATGTTTTGGAAATTGATGCTAAAGGATAAAGACTGTCTTGTTCAGCTTGACCATATACATGACTATAGCTTTCACCTTTGTGATAAACACCAATTCCTAAACTTGGTAAATTAAAAGTAACAATAGCTTTTTGAGCTAAATCGGCAATTTTTTGCTTGTTCATATTCAATTTCTAACTCTTTCTATATTTTTTCCTTAATAAATTATACAGAAGCATTTGTTATTTTACACTAAATAAAAATTATTTTAAATGCTCCTTTAAAATATATGATGATACAATTTGACATAAATGACAAATTTATTAATAATATGAGTAAAACATAATGAAATGAGTGATTTTTATGAAGAAAAGAAGTAAGCTTGCTTCTGCTGGCATTTTGAGTCTAGCCGCCATAATATTGGCAGCCTGTAATAAAAGTGCTAACAATAGTGATGACACTAAGACAGTGAAAAAATTTCCTGTTGAAACTCCTAAAAAGAATGTTAAAGATGGTGGAACTGTGAAAGTTGCAGTTGTTACAGATACACCTTTTTCAGGTATTTTTTCACAAGAACTTTCCTCTGAAGATGTAGACTCAATGGTTGCAGCTCCCGGTCAAGAGACTTTATTCGATAGTGATGATCAATATGGTGTCACTGACAAAGGCCCAGCTACACGTAAATTAGACCCTAAGAAAAAGACAATCACAATCAATATTAAAAAGGGCGTCAAATGGTCTGATGGTAAACAGGTAGTAGCTAAAGATTTTGAATATGCGTATGAGATTTTAGCTAACAAAGATACAGCTTGTCCGCGATATAGCAGCCAGTTTGAAGTCTTAAAGGGCTTAAAAGAATATCACGAAGGTAAAGCAAAAACTATTTCTGGTATTGAAATGCCTGACGGGGAAAATGGCCGTAAAATTGTTTTACACTGCTCAGCTTTAAATCCAAGTATGTCAAATGCTGGCAGTCGTTCGCTTTGGGAAGCAGTTGAACCTTATCATTATTTAAAAGATATTCCTTTTGCTAAATTAAAGTCTTCAGATAGGATCAGGAAGAATCCCTTATTTTTCGGACCGTTTAAGATTGAAAAACTAGTTAGAGGGCAATCTGCAACCTGGGTACCGAACAAATATTACTGGAGAGGGAAACCAAAATTAGATAAAGTTGTTATTTCAGTGGTATCTCCTAATTCTGCTTCTCAAGCAATTAAAAGTCATAAATTTGATATTATTCCTGTAATTAATACCCAGTGGCCACAAGTTAAAAATACCAAAAACGTGAACTTCATTGCCCAAATCCCAATTGCTTATCATTATTTAGGCTTTAAAGTAGGAAAATGGGATGCTGAAAAGAGCAAGAATGTCATGAATCCTAAAGCTAAGATGAATAATAAGGCTTTAAGACAGGCAATAGGTTATGCCATGAATGTTGATGCGGTTAATAAGCGTTATACATATGGTTTAACATTTAGGGTAAAAACTTTGGTTCCCGAAAAGTTTGGTGACTACTTTGATAAAACTGAGAAAGGATATAATTACGATTTAAAAAAGGCAAATCAAATTCTGGATAAAGCGGGTTACAAGAAGAAAGGAAAGTGGCGCGTTCAGCCGAATGGCAAACCTTTGGTAATTCATTTTGCAGCTATGAGTGGAGATACCACACAGGAGCCAATAGTTCAAAACTACTTGCAACAATGGCATAAAGTCGGACTTAATGTGCAATTGTCCACGGGTCGTTTGATTGAACACAATTCTTTCTACGATAAATTGCAACATGATAATAAGGGTGTCGATATGTATCTGGCTGGTTGGTCAACACCTACTGAGCCTTCGCCGCACCCATACTACAGTGAATCAGCACCTTTTAACATGACTAGATTTGTAACAGCAAAAAATAATCAGCTTTTGAATGAAATAAATTCACAAAAGGCTTTTAATCATGATTATCGGGTTAAAAAGTTTCATGAATGGCAAAGATATATGAATGAGGAAGCTTATGTTATCCCAGTTGATAATTCCTATCAGATCTTTGCAGTTAATGACAAGATTTCTGGTTATTCGCTTAAGCCGTCAAAACAAAATAATAACCATCCTTTGTGGAATGAAGTAGGTTTTACTAAATAGAAAGAAGCTGTAAATTTTAATGAGAACTGGAACAAAAATTATAACTTTAGATAATGGCTATCATTTGTGGACAAGTACCCAAGGTGAAGGTGATATTCATTTATTGGCACTTCATGGAGGTCCTGGAGGAAATCATGAATATTGGGAAGACGCTGCTGATCAATTAGCAAAGCAGGGACTACATGTTCAAGTTACTATGTATGATCAATTAGGCTCTCTTTATTCAGATCAACCGGATTATGATGATCCTGAAATTGCAGCCAAATATTTAACTTATGAATACTTCCTTGATGAAGTGGATGAAGTTCGCGCTAAGCTTGGTCTTGATAATTGCTACTTGATTGGACAAAGTTGGGGTGGCTTGCTTGCACAAGAATATGCAGTGAAATATGGTCAACATTTAAAAGGGACTATTATTTCTTCCATGGTTGATGATACTGATGACTATATTGAGTCAATTAACCGTCGTAGACAAGAAATTTTCTCACAATCAGAAATTGACTTTATGCGTGAATGTGAAGCAAACAATGACTATGACAATAAACGCTACCAAGAGGATATTCAAATATTAAATATTAACTTTCTTGATCGGCGACAGCCATGTAAGCTATATCATATTAAGCGTATCGGTGGTTTGCCTGTATACCATGCCTTTCAAGGTGATAATGAATTTGTGGTAACTGGTAAATTAAAAGATTGGCATTTTAGAAAGTACTTAAAGGAAATCAAGATGCCAACTCTTTTGACTTTTGGTGAAGAAGATACTATGCCTCTAGAGACCGCAAAGATTATGCAACGTGAAATTCCTAATTCACGCTTAGTTACTACACCGAATGCAGGACATCATCACATGGTTGATAATCCTGATGTTTACTATAAGCATGTAGCAGATTTTATTCGTGAAGTAGAAGCTGGTACTTTCGTGGGTGATTAAATTCGCTTGTACAAACGATGAAATAAATGTAGTTAAAACAAAAGAAAACGTGAGTCGATTGATTCACGTTTTTAACTTTTTGTTTAACTTCTACCTATTTTGACTCATTTTTATTTACCAATTATTCCGAAGCCACCTAAAATAATTCCGACAATTAAAACAGTAATAATTAGTTTGGTTGAATTCATTTTCTTCTTGCCTAGAAGCCAATAACATACAGCAACTAATAACACTGGAACAAGGGATGGCATAATCTGGTCTAAA
Organism: Lactobacillus laiwuensis; assembly: GCF_019972835.1. Taxonomy (GTDB): domain Bacteria; phylum Bacillota; class Bacilli; order Lactobacillales; family Lactobacillaceae; genus Lactobacillus; species Lactobacillus laiwuensis. The sequence goes on from NZ_BPPB01000001.1 coordinate 26,462, forward strand.
ATTGTTTGTGCTTTTAAAATGACCTTTCCTGTTTTAAAGACTATTGGTACATTTGCATTAACAACTGTTGGAATTAAGGCGCCCACAACTGTTACTCCAAGCAAAATGGCTGCATCAGTTAGTCTGTTTAATTTATTACCTGCTGCATAAATTAATTTTTCACCTTGCGAATACCCTAAAGGAAGGAATGTAAAGCGTAAAAAAAGAACAATAAAGTTTACTATTAGCCAAATAATTGCACCAATTGGATTCCCTTTTAGCCCCATATATGCCCCAATTGAACCGAAAATTGTTGGTAGAATAACGCCAAAAATTGTATCGCCAACACCAGCAAATGAACCCATTAAACCAGCTTTCAAACCAGCAATTGCTTCTTCAGCTTTTCGACCTTCTTTTTCTTCAATGGCCATGTCCATACCAATTATAAAGCCACCAACATATGCATTTGTGTTAAAGAACTGGTTATGAAGTTTCATAATTGAAACACGATCATTTTTTTCAGGATATAGTTTTTGAATTGTTGGTAACATTGTGTAAAGATATCCAGTCGACATCATTCGCTCATAGTTCCAACAGATTTGACTACTCCACAACCAACGCCAGTTTGCGCGGAATAAATCTTTCTTAGTTAATTTTTGAAAATTAGTCTTCGTATTCACCGAGTTCATTTTCATGTCCTCCTTCAGTTTGATTAATTGGTTCTTCTTTAGTTTTACTTTGCTTGTAATAGATTATTGCCATAGCGACACCGATAATTGCCACACCCAGTATTGGCACCTTGATATATGCTGCTAAAAAGAAACCAATTAATAGGTAAGCGATAAAACGTTTAGTAGGTAAGAATCTAAGTAAAATTGCAATTCCGACTACTGGTAAAATTCCACCGGCTGCGGATAAGCCATTAGTTAGCCATTGAGGCATAGAGTTAACTACAACCTGAATTGTGTTTTTACCAACTAATAACATCAAAAGTACAGGTAGTGCACGTGATAATCCCCAAGGAAACATCCCGTAGATAATATTATGGGCAACGCCTTTTTCGTTATCTTCTTCAATCATCTTATCTACTCGATGTAAAAAGAATGTATTAGTGAAACGGGCCAGAACATCTAATTGAACCATTAAAAGGCCGACAGGAACTGCTAGACCAATTGCAAAGCTAACACCTTTGTTACTCATAACTGCATAGGCAGTGCCGACAATAGCTCCAGTCATGAAGTCTGGCATACTAGCACCGCCATAAGTACCGACACCCAACACCATTAATTGAAGCGTTGCGCCCACAACTAAGCCTGTTTTTATATCACCCATAATAAGTCCAGCTACAAGACCTATTAAGAGTGGATAATTACATAGTATTGCAACTGTCAGTTGGTCAATGATCATCCAAAAAGCAAGTGCTGTTAATAGTAAAATTTGCCACCATGTGATTGCCATTTTAGTTCTCCTTCTTATTTAACATTGAAATAAATGGCTCTTTTTTTTCGTTTGGAACCATTTGATGATAAAATTCAATTCCTTTTTCTGCCATCTGATTAAAGGTAGCAGTGTCCTCGTCAGTAACAGCAACACTTTTAGCAACTTGACGCGCTCCCTGAGACATTGACATGTTACCAACATTTACTGCCGGAAGCTTAACACCAGCAGATACTAGCTGTTCCAGGATTTGCGGCTTTTTAACGAGTAAAAGAACTCTTTGACCATTGTATTGTCCACTATTGATTCGTTCTGCAGCTCCCTTAGCTGTAAGAATACTTAAGTGAATCCCTGCTGGAACAGCTGTTTTTAATGTTGCCTTTTGTACCTTACTGGTAACGATTTGATCGTCAACTACCATAATTCTCGACGTATTAAGGCTTCTAGTCCACATGGTAGCAACTTGACCATGAATTAAGCGCGAATCAATTCTTACATTGACTAGAGGATTACTAGTGTTTACAGGAACAGTTTCTTTATTTGGCGCTGCGGACTGCTTTTTAGGTTTCTTTTTGATATTTTCTTCCATTAATTCAATTGTTTGACTGAGTGCCTCTTCAGCAGGAGTTCCTGTTGCAAGTGATAAGGTCAACATAAGGGAAAGACCGGAATATAGTTTGACGTCAGGATGTTCTGCAATAAAAGTATTTGCTGCGTTTGCTGGTGTCCCATTTGGAATATCAACCAAAATTACGACTTCCTCAGCAGAATCTTGTCTTTTCTGATAAATATCTTCATAGCATTTGATAACATCATCAATGCCCATCGGATCTTTAAAAGAAACTGTTGCGAAATTAGTTAATTCTCCTGTAATCATTTCACAGCTCTTAAGCGTTTGTTTTGCATAGTCACCATGACTTGCTAAGATATACATATAAAAATCACTCTCCTTCAACTTAATGTGTTAATTTGGTTACAAGATAAATGTTAATTCTAAATGAAAGCAATTGCAATAGCTTAATAACAATATTTTATTAAAAGAAGCTATGGACTTTTATATTTCTTAGTGTTTAACTTAATGTGTTAAATACTGAAATAGATTGGGAGGAATAAAAATGGTAGAAGCTTTGGCTAGAATCAAACAATATGAAGATTTGGGGTTAGGCTTATTCATTCATTGGGGATTATATTCGCAATTAGAAGTCGGAGAGTGGACAGAATATATCCATCATCGAGATAAAGCAGCGTATGAACACTTAATTAACAACTTTTCTGCTAAAGATTTTAATGCCGAGCAAATTGTTCTGTCTGCTAAAAAAATGGGTGCTAAGTATATTGTTTTGACAACCAAGCACCACGAAGGTTTTTTCTTGTATGATACCCAGGGGTTATCTGAGTTTGATGCAAAGCACAGTCCTGCCCATAGAGATTTGATTCAAGAATTTATTGATGCCTGCCATAAATATAATGTTCAACCTTTTTTATACATGGCGACATATGATTGGCATAATGAACTGTATGAAACTGACTTCAATAAGTATTTAGATTATCTATTAAAATCTGTTGAAATTTTGTGCAAGAATTACGGTTCAATTGGAGGATTTTGGTTTGATGGTGATTGGAATAAAAAAAAGGCTGATTGGAAATTAGACCGTTTATACGGAACAATCAGAAAATATCAGCCTAACGCAATAATTGTTAACAATACAGGCTTAAAAAACAGAGGAAAGATAAGTAATCCAGAAATTGATGTTGTGACATATGAGCGGAAAACACCAGATCAAGTTAATCATGGTTTCCAAGATAAATATGTCGCAGGAGAAGCCTCAGTAACAATGAATAGACACTGGGGCTATGCCAGAGATGACTTAAACTTCAAATCTACAAAAGAGCTAATTGAAAATATTGTTCATGCTCGTGGCATCGGGGCTAACATTTTACTTAACATTGGCTTAACGGGAACTGGACAAATTCCGCTAATGAATCAAGCGGTTATGGAGCAAATCGGTAAATGGACAAAGATGGCGGGGCAAAGTATTTATACTTCACGGCCTTCTTCCGAAATCAAGGCGAGTGGAAATGATAAAGATATCGCCCTGATAGATGAAAATATTCTATATTTATTTTTACATGATTTAGAAATTGTTGGCGATGATAATGTAGTTTTAGGCGGAGAAGGTATTAATTTACGTTCATTTAGTGGTATATTCAAACAGATAGAAAAAATAACTTGGCTAGATGATCAAAAAGAACTTCCTTTTATGCAAGATGTTGATAGAGGAGCGCTTACGGTGGACATAGGTGGATACACTTATGGGACAGATTGGTGTGTAAGAATAGCCAAGGTTTCCTTTAAATAAAGTCGGTGAAATTGATGTCAAAATATCAAGATATAGTTTTAAAATTGGTTGAAAAGTTAGATAATGGATGGTTAAATCCTGGTGATCGTTTCTATAGTGAAGCAGAAATTAGTCGAATTTATCATGTTAGCTCTACGACTGCAGTAAAAGTTCTAAATACCTTGGAACAACAAAATAAGGTAACTCGAGTCCAAGGGAGTGGTACTTTTGTAGCAAAAGAAGCACATAAGCAGGTTGCAATGCTCACGGATTTGAACTTGGCTGAGGGGCAAACTGAAAGTGTTAAGGTCCTTTCAGCTAAAATAGGTAGCGAAAAAGAAGTGTTACGTAAACTTCATCTTAAAGCAATTAACAATTATCTTGAAGTAAGGCGTTTGCGGTATATTGGAAAAAAGATAAGTCAATATTCAATTAGCTACCTAAATCCTAATTATTTAAATACGGACGATGTGGACAATTTATCATCATTTAATTCAATCTACCAAAAAGTTAGAGATGATTCAAAAATTGATCCCTTTGAATTACCATTTAGGCAAAAAAACTGGGCTAAAACTGTTGCAAATAAAGAAATTTTGAAATATTTTACCCAAAAGCCAACTCAGCTTTTTATTTATCAGGAACGTGAGACTTATTTACCATTAGTTTCTGGTGAATTACTAGAATATGCAATTAGCTATAAGCTACCTGAATATTGGGGTTATGAGGCAACAGCAACTGCCTACCGTCAGTAAGTTAACACTAGGTCAATTAAAAAAAGTGTCTGGGAAAAAAGTGCTCTTTGAAGTTAAATTAAAAAATTTACAATTTAAAAAGACCGACAAATTAACGTTTTATTGACGTGATTTGTCAGCCTTTTTAGTTAGGTTAGAGTTTTTTCCCAGACTCTTTTTTAATTAAAGGTATATTTTCATCTGGTAATTTCACTTTCAGTTTATCTAATGTAAAAGGTTTTTGTAGCGAAATTTGATACGCAGTTAAATGCAAAAATTGTTCATTTTTAAAGTCGGGGTTATACAGTGGATCTCCCACAATTGGGCAGTCAATCGCAGCCAAATGAACCCTAATTTGGTGTGTTCTTCCTGTTTCTAATTCTAATTTAACTAAAGCAGTATTGTTGTCTAAATACTTTAAAATCTGATAATGTGTGATTGACTTTAGACCATTGCTTATTATCTTGCGTTTGCGCTGATCAAGTGGATCATGACCGATTGCTAAATCGATTGTTCCTCTGCTAGCTATCGGTTCATTAACATTGATCACAGCTAAATATTCTCGGTGAAAAAGTTTACTGGTTAATTCGCGATTCAAAATAGGAACAACAGCTGGGGTTTTGGCAACCAGTAGCAGACCACTGGTTAACATGTCTAACCGATGTACAATAAAAGGGGAAAATCCTAAATAGGTGGTACAATCATTCAAAGCTGTATTAGTTTCATTTGAATTAGGATGCGTCTTTTGTCCTGCAGGTTTATTTATAATTAAGAGATTGTCATCTTCATAAATCACTTCAGGATTTTTACCACTTGCTGGATAAGTATGTTGCTTACTTTCAACGTGATTGAGCCAGAGTTCGACTTTATCCTTTGGTTTTACTTTTTGATTAAAATGATAGTATCTGCCATTAATCAGTACTTTTCGTTCAACGCGTAAAAAATGACGCCATTTTCTCGGAATGAGTAATAGACGTAATAAATTATTTACAGAACACGGATTGAGATTTTGGGGAAAGGTAAAGGTAAAATAATAGCTCATAAATATTTGTTAAATCTTTTTGAAAATAAAGGTAATTTCCTTTAATATGATACAATTTTAGTTGTTTCTAAAGGAGCAGATAAAATGGAAAACAATGAACCAAAGAAAAACGGGATAGGTGGCCTATGGCACCGTTTTGATAACCGTTTTTTTATCGGTCGCTGGATCATTTTGATTTTGCTTACCGTGATGTTATTGGTTTGTACTTATTATACCGTTAAAGTTAAAACTTCAAATATTTCAAATTTAAAGGCATCATTATCAGCTACAACTGGTATTTACGATTATAGAAGCCAAAAATCTGGTTCACTATACTCACAAAAAGGTACGTATGTTGGTTATAACAAAATTTCACCTAATGTAAAAAATGCCGTTATTTCTACGGAAGATCGTACTTTCTGGACGAACCCGGGCTTTAGCATCAAAGGCATGGGCAGAGCCGCTTTAGGTTTGATTCTTAATCGTGGTCAAATATCTGGTGGTGGCTCGACTATTACGCAACAATTAGCTAAAAATGCTTTATTAACGCAAAAACAAACATTCTCTCGTAAAGTTGAGGAACTTTTTTTTGCTGTTGAGATAAATCATGTTTATTCCAAAAAAGACATATTAACTATGTACCTTAATAAAGCATATTTTGGCAATGGTGTATGGGGAGTTGAAGATGCCAGTAAAAAATATTTTGGCAAAAATGCCAGTCAGTTGACAATCGGAGAAGGAGCAACATTAGCCGGTATTTTACGTAATCCAAGTAAATATAACCCAATTGATCATATGTCCTACGCTTTGTCTCGGAGGAACCTGATTTTAAATTTAATGGTTGATAATAAAAAATTATCAAGTTCCAGGGCGAAAAGTGAACAAAAAATTGGTTTAACTTTACACGATACTTATCATAATAAAGATGGCTATCGTTACCCTTATTTCTTTGATGCAGTGGTGGACGAGGCAATTAACCGCTATGGGCTAAAAGAAGAAGATGTAATGAATAAAGGGTTGAAAATATATACAACCCTTAATCAAAATTATCAAAGTCAGCTGCAACAAAAATTTGACCAAGGCTATCTGTTCCCACAAAACGCGACTGATGGTACGAAACCTCAGGGTGCAACAGTGGTAATGGATCCCACAACTGGTGCAGTTAGAGCTGTAGTCGGTGGCCGAGGCAAACATGTTTTCCGTGGTTATAACCGTGCTACTCAAATGAAGAGACAGCCGGGCTCTTCGATTAAACCGCTAGTTTCTTATGCTCCAGCGCTGCAACAAGGTTATCACTATGATTCACAGCTTTCTAACAAACTGCAGCGTTTTGGTAAGAATGGTTATCAGCCGCATAACGTTGACAACGGTTATTCTGATAAAATCCCAATGTATTCTGCCTTGGCGCAAAGTAAAAATGTTCCCGCGGTTTGGTTATTAGATCGAATTGGGGTATCTAAAGGAGTTCAATCTGCTAATAATTTTGGTATCAAGGTGCCCAAAGAAGACCAAAATCTTGCTTTAGCTTTAGGTGGACTGTCAACAGGTGTTTCGCCTATTCAAATGGCGCGAGCATATTCGGCTTTTGCCAATAAAGGTAATTTGCCTAATAATTCTTATTTCATCACTAAGATTACCGATGCTAGTGGGAATGTAATTGCTGAAAATCATGATACTGGCACACACCGCATTATTTCGGAAAATACTGCTAAAGAAATGACTACCATGCTATTAGGAGTGTTTGCAGGAGGAACTGGAACATCCGCTCAACCAGCCGGCTATCGAGTTGCAGGTAAAACTGGGTCAACGGAAGTACCAAACTCTTATGGCTTTGGTACTAAAGACCAGTGGATTGTTGGCTATACACCGGACGTTGTGGTAGCAACTTGGGTTGGCTTTGACCGTACTAATCAGCAGCACTTCATGCATGGCGTTTCGGAAACTGGTATTACCAGGCTATATAAGGCTGAAATGGAAAGTATTTTGCCATATACAGCTCAAAATCAATTTAAAGAACAGGCTCCAAAGCAAATTATTCAAAATAACGGTGCAGGTTCTGATTGGACAAAGGGCTTTGGTGATAAAATCGAAAAAGGCATAGGTTCAGCAGGAGAAAAAATTAATGAATGGTATAATGACATTAAAGGACTTTTCGGTCATTAATTAGGAGGAAAAAGATGATTAATATTTATGATTCAGCAAATCAAGTAGCAACTGATCTGCAAAAGCTTGACGAATTTAAGGCTTTAAGTGATGCTATTGCTGCGGTTAAAAACAATGAAGAAAGTACAGCTTTGTTCAAACAGATGGATAAGATGCAGGCAAAGATTATTAATTCACAGTCTGAAGGAAGAGATTTTCCTAAGGACTTAGAAGAGGATTATAAAAAATTAAATGAAAAGGTGCAAAAAGATGCCCAAATATTAAAGCTCTTGCAGGCTGAACAAAGTATGTATAAAACTATTGATGATGTTCAAAAAGCAATTGCTAAGCCAATTAATGACCTTTATGACGGTCTTAGGAATAAATAATAATGAAATTTATCCATTTTGCTGACGCACATTTAGATAGTCCATTTTTGGGGCTATCTTTTTTACCATCTGAGAGTTTTAAGCAGATTCAAAATGCTCCAATGCAATCTTTAACTAAAATTGTTGATCTGGCTCTGAAAGAAAAGGTAGATTTAGTATTAATTGCTGGGGATACTTTTGATAGTTTCAAGCCAACTCCCAGTGCACAAATTTTTTTTGCCCATGAAATTGAGCGACTAGTCAATGCGCAGATTCAGGTAATTATGATTTTTGGTAATCATGATCATATGGCAAAAGAAGACTTGCTGGTCGCTGAAAGTCCCTATTTCAAATTATTGGGTAATGGTGAAAAAGTAGAAACTGTCTCTTATAAAACAAAAAACGGTTTTGAGTATGACGTGACCGGTTTTTCATATTTAGCCAATCATATTAATGAAGACATGGCAGTGCAATTTCCTGCTAAAAGCAATCGTTATACCTTTGGGATCATGCACGCACAGGAAAGAGCTGGTACAAGTGCACAAAATGTTTATGCTCCTTTTAGTTTGAGTGAGTTACAAAATCTCAATTACAATTATTTTGCATTGGGTCATATTCATTTAAGACAAGTCTTGTCCGAAACGCCATTAATTGTATACCCGGGAAATATCCAAGGGCGTCACATTAATGAAACCGGTACCAAAGGTTGCTATTTAGGAACTATTGATGAACAAACAAAACAAACTAAGATTCATTTTGTGCAGACTAATTCTATTACATGGAGTAAAAAAGAAATTGAATTAACAAAGCCAATGACAAAAACAGAACTGGAAAATATGATTATTAATTGTTTGTCCGCAATATCAACTACTTATTTTTGTCTGCAAATTAAGGGTGCTGATTTTTTGAATGAAAAAGAAAAAGAATTGGTTCAAGACAGTGATTTTTGGCAAATGATTTCCAGAAAACTGACTCACGATTCACAATTGGTAGATGTGAGGTTTATTAATGGGGATAATTTAGAAATTGCCTTTAATGATCAAAAATACTTTAAACAGGCTGAAAAAGAAGTTTTTAGTTCTGATCAATTTGCTCAAATCAGTAAAAGTTGGGCTTTAAAATCTGATTATACTGATACTTTAGCCCAAGACCCTGAATTCGCTCAGGAAGTAAAACAACTTGCTGAAGTCAAATTGAATAGTAAATTGAAAGGAGTTAATGGTGAAATTAATTAGAATTCAAATAGTTAATTTTGGTCAATTTTCAAACTTTACTTTTGATTTATCAAATTCAAACATTGATGTTTTTTACGGGGCTAATGAAGCGGGAAAGAGTACCGTCGTTGCCTTTATAAAACAGATTTTATTTGGCTTTCACCTTGCTAACCATAGTTCAGATTTTTTTGAAGACTACAAGCCTTTAGCACAAGTTAGTCCAATGGGTGGGTCTTTATTTTTTGAAAATGAAAATGGTCAGCATTATCAATTAGAAAGACTTTACGCGCATGGTAAAGGGTCAAAAACCGGTACACTGACTGTTAAATGCGATAATCAAGTAGTACCAGAAAGCGTTTTTTTCGATCAAATAAAAAATATTGATGGTAATTTTTACACTGACAGTTTTATTTTTAATCAGGATATGCTGGCAAAAGTTGATCAAATCAAACAGAAAGATTTACTGGAACGCATCTATTATTTGGGTGCAGCTAATAGCGACAGTCTGATAACTTTACGTGATGATTTTGCTAAAAGTGCTGACGCCTTGTTCAAAAAGACTGGTAGAAAGCCGCTTATTAACCAATTGCTGCTGGAAGTTAAAGCTGAAGAAAGTAAAGTTAGTAACTCTGAAAATGAATTTTCTGTTTACCAAGAACTTAATGACAATTTTAAAAAACAAAAAGTTTTGCAACATCAAGAAGAGCAAAAAGAACTTGAATTACAAAAAGAGTATGACAAGTTAGAAAAGATTCAAAAACTTGTTCCCAGCTACGAAAAATTACAAGATTTACAAAATCAAGTTAAAACAATCAACTTTGATTCAGAGCAGTTTCAATCTGCACAAACTTTAACAATGCAGGCTGAATCTTTGCATAAAAAACAACAAAAAATCATAGCAAAGTTAAATGAATATTCTGATGATCCTGAAGAAAATACAGCAGTTTCAAAGCTTATTCAAAAAAAGCCGGAAATATTGCAATGGCAATCAGAATATAGTAACTGCTTGCAAAAAGATGAACAAATTAAAGATGAGCAAAATCAACTTATTGCACTTGATTCAAATCTGAATAAGATTGTGGGAATGGAGCAAGAAGAAATTATTAAACTGCAAGAAGACTATCAAAAACTACCCCAAAAGGAATTGAAGATTGGGCAGAGTAAGAGTGATAATTTTAAGCAATTCCTTCTTTTTGGTGGCGTTATTTTTGTAGTCGGTTTAATTTTATTGTTTATTGCACGAGCTTTTGGTTTTTTAGCTGTTGGTATGGGATTGGCTCTAGTAGTATTTGGTTCTTACCAGCAAAAGCAAACGCAAAAAGCAGTAAAAATTGCCACAGAGCAAAATGAAAAAATAAGGCAACAAAGACAAACCTTTGAAAAACGCTATGGAATTAAGCCCATCAATTTAGATATAAATAATTTAATTAATGAATGGCGACAATATCAAGTATTAATTCAAAATCTAAAAAGAAATGATCAGCGAAAAACTGAATTAATAGGATTAGTCAAGCCGATAGCAGTTCAATTAGGGCATGAACTAAAGCAAACTGTAAATACTTTTGCAGATATTTTGAATGGACTGGATCAACTGACCAAGAAAATAAGTTTAGAACGTTTACGTCGAGAAAAGCAAACTAGCTTGGAAAACAGTTTAGCTGAAAATAAAGATGAACTAACTGAAAATGAAACTAAGCTAAAAATGATTTTGGCAAAGGCTCAAGTTACTAGTTTAGCTGAGTATGAGCAAATACAAAAACAAAAGTTAAAGCAGGATGAAATACAAAACCAGATCGAAGCTCTTAAGACAAATTTGCAAAATGATTTGAGTGAATTAAAAAGTTATGCTAAAAATAAAACGGAAAATCAAACTGAACTCGCAAATTTAAGGTCAAAAATTTCTGCAGTTCATGAAAATATTAATCACTTACAGGGAAAAGCAGCTGAAATAAAAGTCAAAATGGAAAACTTGGCAAACTCAACAGCTGTTTTCGTGGAAAAGCAAAAGCTGGCTAACTTAAAGGCAAGATTGAAAAATTTGAGCGTTGAATATTTGGCTGACCTATTTACCGCCAAATGGATTAGTCGTGCTCTTGATTTAGCTTCGAATGAACGCTTTCCCAAAATGCTGGTTACTGCTAAAGAATATTTGCGACTATTAACGGATAACCGGTATAATAATATTGAAATTGATAAAAAAATAACGGTTATTCGTTTTGATGGTAAAAAAATAGAAGTGCAATATCTTTCACGAGGAACTTCTGAACAATTATACTTTGCGTTAAAACTGGCTTTTATTCAACAAATACGAGATGAAATAAATTTACCTATTTTAATAGACGACTCTTTTGTTAATTTTGATGATCACAGAGTTGATGAAATTGAAAAGCTGCTTCAAGCAATTGCTAGAAACAATCAGGTATTAATTTTTACTGCGCAAACAAGTCTTGTTGATAAATTGCGAATACAACCGCTAACTTTTAAGAGAGGAACTAAAAATGTATAAACGTTTGCTGGATTATAATGATGGCGAAGAACTAGAGTTGGTTGTGCTAATTAAGAATTCTCAATTAAGACATACAAAAAAAGGCAAACTATATTTAGCAATGTCATTTAGTGACTCATCTGGTGAGATTCGCGGCAATTTTTGGGATGCAAATGATCAAGATGCTGCAACATTTAATGCAGGGACTATTGTTGAGCTTGATGGCAAGCGCGAAGAATATCAGGGACAACCACAAATAAAGATTTATAGTTTGCGTGTTGTGGGCCCCGAAGAAGGGTATGATCTTAGGCAATTTATCAAATCAGCTCCTGAAAAAATAGCTGATATGAAAGAAGAAATAAACCAATATGTCTTTGAGATACTGAATCCTACTTGGAACAGAATCGTACGATTCTTATTAAAAAAATGGGATAAACGTTTTTTTGAATTTCCTGCTGGTAAGAGTAACCACCATGCAGTGCGTGGTGGATTAGCCTACCATACTGTATCGATGCTGCGTGATGCAAAAGGTTTAGCTGATAATTATTCGCAAATTAACCGTTCTTTGTTATATGCCGGCTGTATTCTCCATGATATGGGCAAAGTACTCGAATTAACCGGTCCGGCTGCGACTCAATATACAACTGAAGGTAACCTGATTGGACATTTGGTTTTAATTGATGAACAAATCATGCTCGCGGCTCAACAGCTTAAAATTGATTTAGAATCTGAGGACTTGTTGCTCCTACGGCATATGGTTTTATCTCATCATGGTAAATTTGAATATGGCTCACCTAAGTTACCTGCTTTACTTGAAGCCGAGTTATTGCACCGCATAGATGATTTGGACGCATCCGTTTATGCTATCACCAATGCCTTACAGCACACTCGTCCTGGTAACTTTACCGATAATATAATGAGTCAAGGTGGTCGTAAATTTTACAGACCCAAAACAGATGAATCACTAGGAAAGGCTCATAAATTAGAGTAAAAAAAGAGTTCAAGCATGCTTGAACTCTTTTAATATACTTTAATATAATTATTTTTTATCAGTAGATGTAGAAACATAAGAAGCTAAGACATCTTTTAGATCTTTATCTTTTATGTCAACTCCAGCCTTTTTAATAACTTTGGCTAGAACATCATGCATAGTTTGTTGGTCTTGTGACATCGTCTGATAGATCTGGTCATCAATCTCTTTTTTGTGTGAAGCAAAAGTTCCTTTAGCAGGGTGCTTAATCATTCTGATTACGTGATAACCTGATTGAGATTTAACTGGGCTCTTTGTTGTTTCGCCAGTCTTTAATTTAAAAGCGGCTTTCTTAAACGCAGGGTCTAAACTGGAATCAGTAGAATCAAAAGCAGGCAACTTTCCTTCATTGTTTTTAGTTCCTGTATCTAAAGAATACTTTTTCACTAAACTCTTAAAACTTTTACCATTTTTTAGTTCATTAGTAATTTCTTCTGCTTTAGATTTTTTGGAAACTAAAATATGTTGTACTTTAACCTTTGGTTGATAATCTTTCCAAACTTTATCTTCTTGACTCTTTGAGATCTTCTTAATGTCCTTTAAAGCAGCTTCAGTAAGCAGGTTTGTTTTCAAGTTTTGCTTGAAACTTGAAGCAGTCATGCCATTTTGTTGCAAAACGGCATCAAATTGACTACCGTATTGCTTTTTGTAATTATTGTATTGTTTATCAACTTGCTTCTTTGAAACCTTGTTGCCATATTGTTGCTCTAGAACACGATTGATAATCATGTTTGCCAGGGCGGTTTTACCAGACTGAGACTTTTTCATTTCGTCATAGTATTCTTGCTGAGTAATCTTGCCGCCTTTATAAGAAGCAACGGTTTTACCGCCATTGGAACAGGCCGCTGTTGATAAGGCCATACTTGCTACGGCAATCACAGCTGCTGCTTTTCTGATATATTTTTTCATAAAATAAATTCTCCACATCCTTAATAAATTAAGTCACCGACAACTAATATAACATAAACTGGCAAATCTAGTTTTTATTTTTAAGTTTTTTGCTAAAATTGCCAGTTTCTTTACTAATTTTTAGAATTATCAGCTTCATTTTCAATATTACGATTAATTGCTGAAGCTTTGCCTTTTAGTCTGGCAATAACTCGATTAATGCCTATTTGATAATATTCCACCTCATTTTGTAATTCAGAAATAGCTCTTTTTGCTTCTGGCAAAGACTCTTTTAACTCCTGCTTGGCAGTCTTTAATTTTTTGTTAGATATGGCAAGATCACTAATGTCTTCTTTGACTGAATTAATTGGTTTTTGCACCGATGGGAATAAACGATTACCATTTTGGTCTTTAAATAGTGAAAGAACAACGCCAAAACCCGCTCCCACTGCTAAACCTAAACTAAAATGTTTCATCATGTCACCTTAGAACTCGGCTCTAATTGCAGCTGCAACTTTTTGGTAATCTTCCTCAGTATATTTTTCAGCATTATTGCGCGTTGCAATCTTTAAACCGTCTCCTTCAAAGCGTGGTATAAAGTGAATGTGTGAATGCATTACTACTTGGCTAGCACTAGCGCCATTATTGCTACTAATGTTCATACCAGTAATTCTTGGGTCAAACTTTTTAATTGCATTGGCAATTGTTGGAATATACTGCAAGTATCTTTGAGCATCTTCAGGCGTATAATCAAAAAAGTTAGTGATGTGTTTTTTAGGAACCATCAGAGTATGGCCGGGATTAACTTGAGATAAGTCTAAGAAGGCTTTGACGTCATCATTCTCGAAAACTGTGTAGCTGTTGGCTTCACCTGTGATAATTTTACAAAATAAGCAATCTTTATCTAATTCTTCCATTTTAAAACCTCTTCATTTCAAAATTTAGTTTCTTTTAATATCATGCTATCATATTAAATGAGTAAATTCATTAAAAGAAAGATAGGAATTATGACTTTAAAAATTGAACATTTGACTGGTGGATACATTGGTGTGCCAGTCATTAAAGATATTAACTTGGAAATTAAACCAGGGGAAGTTTTAGGAGTTATTGGGCTAAATGGTGCTGGCAAATCGACAACAATTAAACATATCTTGGGGTTATTACGACCCCAAAAAGGAAAAATTACTCTCAATGGCATTGATTTAGCTGCTCAACCTACTAAATTTAAAAGACAAGTCGCATATATTCCCGAAACACCGGTTTTGTATTCAGAACTGACTTTGAAGGAACATCTGCAATTAACTATTCTCAGCTATCAGTTAGATGAAAAGCAGGCTTGGGCAAAAGCTCATGAGTTGCTGCAGATGTTTAGGCTGGATGATAAACTGGATTGGTTGCCGATTCATTTTTCAAAGGGTATGAAACAAAAAGTAATGATTGTGTGTGCCTTTTTGGCAAATACAGAACTCCTTGTAATAGACGAGCCGTTCACTGGACTAGATCCTTTAGCAGTAGCCAATTTAGTGCAATTGATCAAAAATGCTGCTGATCAAGGCAAAATGGTGTTAATGTCAACACATATTTTAGCTAACAGTGTCCAAGCAGTTTCACGATACGCGGTCTTAAACAATGGCAAAATTGCGGCTGCTGGCACTTTGGCTGAAATTCGCATGCACTATGCTTTAAAGGAAACAGATTCATTTGACCAAATTTACCAGATTTTAAGTCAGGAGCAACAAAATGCGTGATTTGGCTAAAAGAAGACTGCAGGAAAATTTAAGCCAATCTTTAAAATATCTAGTTTTGGTTTTTAATGATTTCTTTATCTTGGCTCTGATTTTTCTTTTTGGAGCGCTCATGTTCTGGTACGCACAGGCAATGAAAAGCATGCCTGAAAGTTTGTGGTACTACCGTCCACTAGTTGGCATTTTGCTATGGCTGCCACTATTAATAGGCAAACTGGTAACTTTGCTAAAACCAGCTGATTTACAATTTTTACTGCCCGAAGATGAAAACTTAGCATCATATTTGCAACCAATGTTAATTTACAGCTTGATTGTACCTACAATCTGCTTGGTTTTAATGGCAGGGATTATATTTCCTTTTGCCACGATCAAGGCAAAGATTGGACTGTTAGATTATATTTTCGCTGTTTTTGCTGTGTTTTTATCCAAAGTGCTGCAGCTTAAAGTTATGGAATATAATTTATACTTTAACCGTAAGATTTCCATCTTAATTTTAAATATCCTTTTCCTGCTTTTGCTGGGTTGGGGAATGTTTAAACCACAGAGCATGATCATAATCGCAATTTTGCTAGCTGCTGCTGTTTTTATTTTAGTTTTGAAGCCGCTGCATGCAGCTCTTTTTGACTGGCAATATGCTGTGGGGCAAGAAGAAAAGCGCAAAAATGTTGTTTACAACGCTTTTAGTATGTTCACAGACGTTAAAGAAAGACAGACCAACATTAAAAGACGGAAATATTTGGATTTTTTATTGCCTAAAAATTTAGCGTCAGAAAATCCGCATAAATTTTTGTATCGCCGTTCAGTGCTTAGAAACCCCGAAAATATCAATTTAATAGTGCGGATGACTGCTTTTGCAGTTTTAATTTCCTGGCTGGTACAAAATTGGGTTTGGGCATTATGTTTATCATGCTTAGTAGTCTTTTTAACTATTTACCAGTTAATACCAATGGTTGATGAATTCGATAACAATATCATGTATCGTGTTTATCCAATTGAGCGTACCGATCGGGGATTAGATTTAGTATCCGCATTAGCAGGAATATTATTAGCTCAATGGCTTATAATCAGTATTTCCTGGCTGATTACTTTACCAATTAATTTACACTTATTTGTGGCAATGGGATGTTTAGTTGTTTTCAGCTGGGGCGTATTAAGGTTATACTTACCTGCAAAAGTAAAGAAAAGGAAGTAGCAAAATAGATGAGATTACGTAACAAGCCGTGGGCTGTAAAGCTGGTACAAGATCATCCGGAAAGTGTGATTGATCGACCAGATCCAAGTCAAAGAATTGATTGGTCAAAACGGTTTGCAGATACTTCAAGACCACTAGAAATTGAAGTAGGTCCTGGAAAAGGAAAATTTATTACCACAATGGCAGAAGAGCATCCCGAAAAGAATTTTGTTGCTCTGGAATTGCAAATGACAGCAGCTGGCATGATTTTACGGACGAAATTAGCAAAAGATTTGTCTAATTTACAAATTTTATGTGCTGATGCTGCTAATATTGACACTTTTTTTGATGCTCACAGAGCAAGTAAAATATATTTGAATTTTAGTGATCCTTGGCCTAAAACTAGACATGAAAAAAGGCGGTTAACTTACAAGACTTTTTTACAAAAATATCAGACCGTCTTGCAAGAAAATGGTCAATTAGAATTTAAAACTGATAATGCTGGACTTTTTGCCTATTCACTTGAAAGTATGAATAATTTTGGGATGCACTTTGATTTTGTCTCGGTCGATCTTCATCATGAAAAAGATGAAATAGTCAGTGCCAATATTGAAACTGAATATGAACACAAATTTGCGGCTCAGGGTAATCCAATTTATGCTCTGCATGCAGATTTTGGGGTAAAATAATTAAATAAGAGTAAGGATTGAGAGGTTTTTTCAAAATGGAACAAATAAAAGAATTGAATAAAGATAAATTAGACTCTATTACCAAAAATGGTCGCGTAGTTTTGGAATTTTCAGCAGGTTGGTGCCCTGACTGTCGTTTTTTAGATCCGTTCATGCCAGAAATCGAAAAAGATTTTTCCGATAGCAAATTTTATCAAATTGATCGTGATGGCTCAGTTGACCTAGCTAAGGAAATGAATATCATGGGTATTCCTTCCTTTGTGGTCTACCAAGATGGTGAAGAAATTGGTAGACTAGTTAATAAGGATCGTAAAACTAAAGATGAGGTTGAAAGCTTTTTACGGTCACTTGACTAAGTGAAAGAGGATTATTGATTCATGATTACTAGTATTAATAAAAGAAGTTATCCTAATACCTTGATTGTAATTTTAGGTCAAGACAAGGGTAAAAGTGCATATGACGAAAAAGGTGATGTTACACGCATTACTGATGAAAAGGGTAATGTTACCGGTTATAACTTTTTTAACGTTGATCAACTAATTGACTATGATAAGTTACCAGATGGACAAGTTAAGTTGTCAAATGATGATTTAACTGCTTTAAATGAAAAACTGGCAGAAGTTGGTTTTACTGATAAACTTGTCTATGGCAAGCCAACACTTGTTTATGGCTATGTCAAAAGTTGTGAGAAACATCCCGATTCTGATCATTTACATGTTACACAAGTTGATGTGGGCAATGGTGAAGAACATCAAATTGTCTGTGGTGCACCTAATATTGCGCAGGGACAAAAAGTGGTTGTTGCCTTGCCAGGTACTTTGATGCCTAATGGCCAAGTGATTTGGCCAGGTCAACTCCGTCATGTGGATTCCTATGGTATGATTTGTTCTGCTCGCGAATTGGGTTTAGCTCATGCACCGCAAAAGCGCGGAATTATAGTAGTTCCTAATGAATTTACTGTTGGAGAGGCCTTTGATTCCGAAAAGTGTGATGAACTTTTAGCAAGCGGTCAGATTACTTTATAACACTGAGGACTTTATCAGGTTTTGGTAAGGTCTTTTTTGTTGCAAAAAGAATGTCAATTGCATTAGTTGTTTTATCGTCATATTGCTAAAATTTGATTGCAATTTTTTGATGATCCTGCTTTTTGGACTCAGTAATGGTAAAATAAACTGCAATGATAAAATTTTGGAGTTCAGTAAATGTTAGATAAAAATAAGCAAATTTGGTTTATCGGAATTAAAGGAACTGGAATGGCTTCTTTAGCTTTAGTGTTAAATGATTTAGGTTTTAACGTAGCTGGCAGCGATATTAAAAAGTATACTTTTACCCAAGAACCGCTAAAAAAAGCTGGTATTGAAGTTAAAGAATTTAGCGCGAATAATATTAAAAATTCAGGACAAATTATCGTTAAAGGAAATGCGTTTAAAGATGACAATGTAGAAGTAAAAACTTGTGAAAATAAGAACATTACCTGGCAAAGTTATCCTGATACAGTCGAAGAAATTATCAAAATGCATACAAGCATTGGTGTTTCGGGAACTCATGGTAAAACTTCTACTACAGGCCTTTTAGCTCATGTATTGGGTGAAGCTGCACCCACTTCCTATTTAATAGGTGACGGTGAGGGCAAGGGTGTTAAGGATTCTCGTTTCTTTGTCTATGAAGCAGATGAATATCGACGTCATTTCTTAGCCTATCATCCAGATTATCAAATTATGACTAACATTGATTTTGATCATCCGGATTATTTTAAGGATCAGGCTGATTATACTTCAGCTTTTCAAACTGCAGCAGATCAGACTAAAAAAGGACTATTTGTCTGGGGTGGTAATGAAAGATTGAGAGACTTGCATTCTGATGTTCTCAAATATACTTATGGTTTTGAAGATAATGACGATTTTCAAGCTGTCAATATTAGAAGAACAACTGAAGGATCGACCTTTACGGTTATGACTCATGGCAAAAAAGTTGGTGAGTTTGAAATACATCTTTTTGGTGATCACAATATTTTAAATACCACAGCTGTGATTGCTGTTGCCTACACCGAAAAGATTCCTGTAGCTGATATTCAAAAAGGTCTACTTACTTATCAAGGTGCAAAACGTCGTTTTTCTGAAAAAGATTTCGGTGATATCAATATTATTGATGATTATGCTCACCATCCAACTGAAATGAGAGCAACAATTCAGGCTGCACGACAAAAGTTCCCACAAAAGAAATTAGTTGTCGTATTCCAACCACATACTTTTTCCAGAACGAAGAAATATGCGCAAGATTTTGTAGAAATATTGCGTGATGTAGACAAGGCTTATGTGACTCCGATTTATGCTTCAGCAAGAGAGGCCAATGGAGATATTTCAAGTAGTGATTTAGTTGCTAAAATCCCTGGTTCTGAAGTGATAGATCTTGATAACATTGCAGATCTTGCTCAAAACAGAAATAGTGTGATCGTCTTTATGGGGGCTGGCGACATTCAGAAATATGAAGATGCTTTAGAAAAGTTACTGTAATTTAACTTTATAGCTTTACTAGAATTCTAGTAAAGCTAGATACACCACACCACAATTTGATGAAGCAACTGATCGCAAAAAGAACTTCACAATCTTTTATATTGGCTGATTCTAGCAAGTTTGGCGTATCTTCAAATGTTCAGGCTTTAGAATTAAAAGACGCAATCCTAATTTCTAATGATAATGACTCTCAAATTGCTAAAGAAACAAAGATTATTTGTCCGTAACTAAAACATAAAAGTTAATTAAGATTATATTTAGTAGAAACATCAAACCCAATAGGAGTTTGATGTTTTTGTTTAAAAAAGTTCTAAAAAACCTATACAAAAAAGGGTAATAAGCAAAAAGTAAGTTGTTAATTTAAAGTTGATAAACGAAATTTAACCATTTTGTTAAAAAATCAGTATTATGCAAGATCCATGGAAAAACTGTTAAAATGGTAGTTGAATAAAGAAACTTGGTTTAATTGTAAGGAGATCAAATGGCTGATAAAAAATTACTTTTAATTGATGGTAATTCAGTTGCCTTTCGTGCTTTCTATGCACTATACCGCCAACTTGAAAATTTCAGAAATCCTGAAGGATTGCATACTAACGCCATTTATACGTTTAAAAACATGCTTGATGTTGTATTAAACGATGTCGAGCCTGACTATGTTTTGGTTGCTTTTGATGCGGGCAAAACTACTTTTAGAAACAAGATGTATGCGGATTATAAAGGCGGTAGACAAAAGACTCCATCAGAATTATCTGAACAACTGCCATATATTCAGGAGCTTTTGCATGATTTGGGCTTGTCCACATATGAACTTGATAACTATGAAGCCGATGATATTATTGGCACTTTTGTCACTAAAGGAGAAAAGGCAGGCTTTAAAATTACTGTGGTCACAGGAGACAAAGATTTAACACAACTAGCTTCACCTCAAACAACAGTTATGGTTACTAAGTCTGGTGTCCTTAATTTAGAGTCATACACACCAGAGCACATGAAAGAAGTTAACGGTGTTACTCCAACAGAATTTATTGATATGAAAGCATTAATGGGTGATAATTCTGATAATTACCCTGGTGTGACTAAAATTGGGCCCAAAAAGGCTTCACAACTTATCCAGGAATATGGTTCTGTAGAAAACCTTTATGATCATGTAGATGAAATGAAACCTTCTAAAATGAAGGAAAATTTGATTAATGATAAAGACAAGGCTCTTTTAGGAAAAAAATTAGCTACTATTGATCGTCATGCTCCTTTAACCATTGGGATTGATGATGTTAAAAGGCGTGAAGTAGATTATCAAAAATTGCGTAGATTCTATGAAAGAATGAATTTCCGGAAGTTTTTGAGTGAACTAAATCCGGATGGAGAAAGTCAACCACAAGGTCAGTCTGAAAAGGCAAATGCTAAAGCAGTTGCTTTTACCGAACTTAAAGAAAATGATATCAATAATTTTGCTGTTACTGATGGTCAAACTATTACTTTTTATCTGGGAATGCTTGGTGCTAACTATCATTTAGCCAAGTTTGTTGGCTTTGCTTTAAAAATTGATCAAAAAATATTTGTTAGCCGCAACGTCGAGCTTTTAAAGGAAAATAAACTTAAAAACTTACTTGAGAGTGATAAAGTTTCTAAAAACGTGTTTGACCTAAAAAGAACAACTGTAGGTTTGAACCGATTGGGTATTCAAGCTCGCAACATTGATTATGATATGCTACTTGCTTCATATTTGATTAATAATGAAAACAATTCTGACGATATGGGTGAAATCTGTCGTATGTACGGCGATAATTCGGTTAAAAGCGATTATGATGTTTATGGCAAAGGTAAGAGCGTTCATATTCCGGAAGATGATCAAGTTTTGTTTAACCATTTAGCTGGTAAAATAGCAGCTATTGAAAATCTAAAAGAGACATTACTGGCAAAATTAAAAGAGCATGAGCAGGATGATCTTTATGCCAACATTGAAATACCAGTTGCAAGAGTTTTGTCAGTCATGGAAATAAATGGTATTAAGGTCCAAGCTAATACTTTGACTGAGCTGCAAGATGAATTTGCGGTTGACCTCAAGAAAATGGAACAACAAATTTATGATGAAGCTGGTGAAGAATTTAATATTAATTCTCCTAAGCAATTGGGTCATATTTTGTTTGAAAAGATGGGCTTGAAGCCAATTAAAAAGACCAAAACTGGCTATTCAACTTCTGTTGATGTTTTAAACCAGTTAAAGGATGAGAATCCTATCATTGAGCAAATTTTGACTTACAGACAAATTGCTAAAATTCAATCTACCTATGTTAATGGCTTGCTAGATGTTATCCAAAAAGATGGTCGCGTTCACACCAGGTATTTACAAACCTTGACCGCTACTGGTCGCTTGTCCTCAGTTGACCCTAATTTACAAAATATTCCTACCAGAACGGAAGAAGGAAAGCAAATTAGAAAAGCTTTTGTGCCTAGTGAACCAGACGGTTATATTTTCTCATGTGATTATTCTCAAATTGAATTGCGAGTTTTGGCACAAGTTTCCGGTGATGAACAGATGCAGGAAGCTTTTAGAACGGGTTATGATATCCACGCTCATACGGCAATGCGCATTTTTCATCTCAAATCAACCGATGATGTGACACCGCTAATGCGGCGTAGAGCTAAAGCAGTTAATTTCGGTATTGTATACGGTATCTCTGATTATGGCTTGTCTAAGAATCTTAATATTAGCCGTAAAAAGGCTAAGGAGTTTATTGATAATTACTTTGAGCAGTATCCGCAAGTTAAAGAATATATGAATAAAGCTGTGCAAGTGGCACGTGAAAAAGGTTATGCCGAGACAATAATGCATAGAAGACGTTATTTACCAGACATTCATGCTAAAAATTATAACGTCCGTTCATTTGCCGAAAGGACAGCCATCAATTCTCCTATTCAAGGTTCAGCTGCAGATATAATCAAAATTGCGATGATTAACATGCAGAAAAAGTTGGATGAATTGCATTTAAAGACTAAAATGGTGGTTCAGGTGCATGATGAATTAATTTTTGATGTACCAAAGGATGAATTAGAAACAATTAAAAAAATTGTGCCGGAAGTTATGCAATCCGCTGTAAGACTTGATATACCTCTTGTAGCTGACTCTGGATATGGTCATAACTGGTTTGATGCGAAGTAAGGAGTAATTTTAATGCCCGAAATGCCGGAAGTTGAAACTGTCAGGCGGACTCTTCTTCCTCTTATCAAAGGGAAAACAATTAAAGAAGTAACTGTATGGTACCCCAAGATTATCACCGGAGATGCTAAAGAATTTGCAAAGCAGTTAACCGGAAAAAAGATTGAAAATATAGAGCGCTATGCTAAATATTTGCTAATTCGACTCAGTGACAATTTAACAATAGTGTCGCATTTACGCATGGAAGGTAAATATCGTTTAGTCAAAATAAATACAAAAAAGGATAAACACGACCACGTGCAGATCATTTTTAGCGATAATTCTGCTTTGCGCTACAATGATGTGCGTAAGTTCGGGCGCATGCAGTTGATTAAAACGGGAACCGAAAAAGAAAAAACTGGTATTGGCAAATTAGGTGCTGAACCCAACTCAGCAGCTTTTACTGTTTCTTATTTACAAACTGGTTTAGCTCGCAAAAAGAAAAATATTAAAAACACACTTCTTGACCAATCTATTGTTGCAGGTTTGGGCAATATCTATGTTGACGAGGTTTTGTGGGAAACAAAAATTCACCCGTTAAGTCAAGCCAATACCATTCCGACAAAAAAAGTGGCACAATTGCACGATAATATTAATTCGTTAATAGAATTGGCAATTGCTGAAAGAGGTACTACGGTTCATACTTACCTGGATGCAAACGGTAAGACAGGTGGTTTTCAAAAAATGTTGCAGGTTTATGGTCATAAAGGTGAGCCATGTGTACGGTGTGGTACCCCTCTTGAGAAAATTAAAGTAAATGGACGAGGTACGACATTTTGTCCTAAGTGTCAGGTGATTTATAAATGACAAAAATTTTAGGCTTAACCGGTGGAATAGCCAGTGGTAAAAGCACTGCGGATGTTTTTTTTAGAGAAAAACAAATACCGGTTATAGACTGCGATCAAATTGCTCACGATATCTTAAATAATGGCGAAAAAGGTTATGAACTAGTATTAAAGCAGTTTGGAAAGAGCATACTTAAGTCGGACCAAACTATTAATCGTTCAGCGTTAGGACAGATAGTTTTTGATGATGAAAAACAGCTTAAGACCTTAAATAGAATTACCCATCCGTTGATTTTTCAAGAAATACAGGCTAAAATTGCGCTAAACAACCCGAGCAAAAATTCTTTGGTTGTTGTGGATGCACCAGTTTTGTTTGAAGCAAATGGTCAAAAATATTGCGACTTTACCTTATTAATTGCAATACCTGAATCTCTGCAAATGAAGCGGTTAATGTTAAGGGATAATTTAAGTAAAGGTGCTGCTTTGAAGCGCATTCGTAGTCAGATGCCCTTGTCCCAGAAAGAGAAATTAGCTGATTTTGTGATTAATAATACTGGTACAAAGCAAGATCTGAAATTCAAATTAGAACAGTTGCTTCTTGAAATAAAAGGGGAGGACTTATATGGAATGTCCTAATTGTCATAAAAATGCATCAAAAGTCATTGATTCACGTCCAAGTGATGAAAATCGCGCAATTAGACGTCGGCGTGAATGCGAAAACTGCGGCTTTCGTTTTACCACGTTTGAACGAGTTGAAACTACTCCTTTACTAGTGATTAAGAATGACGGTACTCGTGAACCTTTTAATCGTAAAAAAATTTTGCATGGCGTGATGGCAGCTGGTCAAAAGCGGCCAATATCAAGTACACAATTTGAAGAACTAGTTGACCATGTAGAAAACAAAATTAGACAACAAGGGATTAGCGAGATTTCTTCGAAAAAGATTGGTCAACTGGTAATGGATGAGCTGGCAAAAATTGATGATGTTGCCTATATTCGTTTTGCTTCCATCTATCGTGAATTTAAAGACATGTCCAGCTTTATGAAAACAATGGAAGATATGATTGCAAAAAGGGAAAAGGGTAATTAATTATGTTTGAGACAAATGATCCCAAACAGCCGTTTTTCATTACCAATCGGGTGGATATTTTTCCTAAAGATTTGCGCATATTAATTAAACTGTATCAACCTCTTATTGGTTCTCTTGCTTTGGCAGTCTATTTGAGTTTGAATGAAGATTATAATGGACAGGCAATGCTTTCTGATGCTAAAGGAATTTATACACTGCAAGAGCAGACCGATTGTGATATAAAAAAGTTATTTGGTGCGTTGCATAAGCTTGAAGCCGTTGGTTTGATTCAAACGAGACTGCTTGATAACCAAATTATGGGCCAGGTTTTGTGCTTCGAACTTAAGAGAGTTCCAGCAAGCAGTGAATTTTTTACAACTGCACTTTTAGCTAGTTTATTAAAAGAAAAAGTTGGAGTAACTGCTTTTAACAAATTGAGTCACGAGTTTGCCAGAGAAACTAAACAAAACAAGATTGAATTAAGTGGTATCAAAGAGGCACCTAACATTTCTGCTTCTTTTATGGATGTTTTCCATATATCTGACCAAGAGGCGATAGATCCTTCAGTTGAAGTCAAAGAAGCAGCTCAGGAAAATAATTATCCTTCAAACAATTTTGCTACTGTCAATGACCAAGATAAGATTGACTGGGATTTTATGAAACAGCAATTCGAAATTTATCAAATAGCTGGCAATGAAATTGACCAGAACAAAGAGGCTATTCGGGCAGTTATGCGCATATATGGGCTTTCAGAACAAGAATTTGTTGACGAGGCAATACCTTGCTTGCATGGTGACTATCATTTAAATATGAGGGAAATCAAGCAAACTATTGCTAACAGCATTCATGGTAGCGATACTCGCAGGCATTTGCAAAACAAGGCTAAAATACCTGACAAATTTGATAATAATGGCCAATTAAATCAGGAAGAACAAAAATTATTGCAAAAAGCGCAGACTGATACTCCAGCACAGTTTTTATATCATTTAAAAACTGAGAAAAACGATTATGTTGATGCTAGTGAATATCAAGTGTTGGATAGCCTATATAACGATAAGGGAATATCAGCGGAATTACTTAATATTCTGACATATGCTTGTTTAAAAAGTGGCCCCAATATTTCATTTCGTTTAGCAAATAAAATTTTGCATGATTGGCTGCAACACGGTGTTAAAACTGGTAGTGAGGCCTTGGATTACATGCACAAAAGAAAAAAGGCACAAGAACAAAGGCAGAGTAAGCGGTATAGCCGGTTTGCTCCTAGAAAAATAGTTGAAAAGGGCACTGATTGGAACAAGCAACAGCCGAAAGTAAAATCTAATGTCTCAAGTGCGGAGCTAAAAGAATTTTTCAAAAATTTTGAAGATAAAAACGGTATGAAGTAGGTGAAAAAATGCAACCCATTAAAAAATTTATGGTTAAAGGACAAACAGCTAAAGCAGAAGACCAGAGCACCGCTAAAATTAAGCAAAAAGTTTTGGCTGAGCCCAAAGTGCAACAATTTATCAGTCAGCACCGAGCACAACTTAATGACAGTATAATTGATAAAAGCCTTCCCAGTCTTTTTGAATTTTATCTCAGCCAACATAAAAAAGATCCTGTGACCAAAGGATATTATCCGGATTTGATAATGAATAAAAATGCCATTAGTCTTAAATTTGTTCCTGAAGACAGTAAACTGATACATGATCAGGAGATTAATATCAAAAAGCACTTGCGTTTAATTAATTTACCAGAGGGGTTGCATGATGTTCGTTTAAGTAAAATTGAAATGACACCAGAAAGAGCCGAGGTAATGACTGCTATTCAGCGCTTTTTATATCGATATTCTCAAGATATTCACCAAAAGGGTCTTTATTTATCTGGTAATTTTGGTATTGGTAAAACGTATATTTTAGCAGGACTGGCAAATCAAGTAGCTGCAATGGAAAAATATGTTGTGTTTCTGCATGTTCCTACATTCATTGCCAGTTTGTCCAGTCATTTTAATGACAATAGTTTACAAACTGAAGTACAAAAAATAGCTAATTCTGACTTGTTAATATTGGATGATATTGGTGCGGAAAATTTAAGTCAATGGTCGCGAGACGAAGTCTTAGCAGTAATTTTGCAGGCTCGAATGGACAATATTTTGCCCACCTTTTTCTCGTCCAACTTTGTCATGGCTGATCTGGAGGACCATTTCAAGGAAACTAAAAATGCAATTGAACCAGTAAAGGCTGCTAGAATAATGGAGAGAATACATTCTTTAGCAACGGAAATAGTAATATCTGGGCCTAACCGGCGTCACTAAATTATAAAAGATGCAGGATGATTTAATTTTTTAATGAAAATATACTTGCATTAAAAAATTATTGGGTTATAATTAACTCCAATGAATGAACATGTTGCAACGCAACTCAGAGAGAAAGCATTATTCTGAAAGCTTTCATTAGCGTTTGCAATCCACTCATTCATACCTAAATTTTGATAATGGGTTAGATTCCGTTAACAATCTATAACGAGATAGTTCATTTTTTGAACTAAATTTTGGGTGGAACCACGTTAATTAACGTCCCAGTGCTTAATTGCACTGGGATTTTTTGTTATAAAAATTTTGGAGGAAATAATGAGTTTTTCGATTACTTTGCCTGACGGCTCAAAAAAAGATTTTACAGACGCTGTTTCAATATCTGATTTAGCACATGATATTGGTACATCTTTAGGTAAAGCAGCTCTTGGTGCAAAAGTAAATGGTCAAATTGTTGCTTTAGATTACAAGTTAAGCAAAAATGCAGAAGTTGCAATTATTACTGACAGAGATGAAGAGGGCTTAGCAATTCTGCGTGATACTGTTGCATTTGTTCTTGAAGCTGTTGCCAAGAAGGCCTATCCTGAGATTCATTTTGGTGAACATGGAACTGATGACGAAGGTTTTTACGTTGACACTGATAAAGAAAATCAAATAAAAATCAATGAATTACCTGACTTGGAAAAAGCGGTCAAAAAAGTAATTAAAGCGGGAGAAAAAATTGCATCCTGCATGATGTCTAAAGACGAATTGGCCGATATATTCAATGATGATCCTTATAAGAGTGAAATGCTTAAGGCTGAAAAAGGTGACCAAGTTCAAGTATACAAATTGGGAGACTTTATCGATTTTGGCTTTGATGCATTACTGCCTAACACAGGAAAAATTAAGCAATTTAAATTATTGTCAGTTGCCGGTGCCTACTGGAAAGGGCAATCTTCTAATCCTATGCTTCAGAGAATTTCAGGTACTGCTTTCTTTAAAAAAGCAGATTTGGATGCAGATATTAAACGGCGTGAAGAAATTAAAGAACGTGATCATAGAACAATTGGCCGTGATCTTGATTTATTCTTTGTTGATCCAAAAGTTGGTGCTGGATTGCCCTACTGGATGCCAAAAGGTGCCACAATTCGCCGTGTAGTTGAACGATACATTATCGACAAGGAAGTCGCTGACGGCTACCAACACGTTTATACTCCAGTTTTAATGAACGTTGATGCTTATAAAACATCAGGCCACTGGGCACACTATCGTGATGACATGTTCCCACCAATGGATATGGGTGACGGTGAAATGCTTGAACTGCGGCCAATGAATTGTCCGTCCCATATTCAAATTTACAAGCATCACATTCGTTCATACCGTGAACTGCCAATTAGAATTGCAGAACTGGGTATGATGCATAGATATGAAAAATCTGGTGCTCTGTCAGGACTGCAACGTGTACGAGAAATGACTTTAAATGACGGTCATACATTTGTGACTTTAGATCAAGTTCAAAGTGAATTCTCAAAAATCTTGACTCTAATTTTAGATGTTTACAAAGACTTTGACATCACTGATTACTACTTCAGACTTTCCTATCGTGATCCGAAGAATACTAAAAAGTATTTTGCCAATGATGAAATGTGGGAGAGAAGTCAGTCAATGCTGAAAAAGGCAATGGATGACATGGGACTTGACTATGTTGAAGCAGAAGGTGAAGCTGCTTTTTACGGCCCTAAACTTGATATTCAAACTAAGACTGCTTTAGGTGCAGATGAAACAATGTCCACAATTCAACTAGACTTCATGCTGCCTGAAAGATTTAATTTAACCTATGTTGGTCAAGATGGCGAAGAACACCGACCAGTTATGATTCACCGCGGAATTGTTGGTACTATGGAGCGTTTTATTGCTTATCTGATTGAGATTTACAAGGGCGCCTTTCCAACTTGGCTGGCTCCAGTTCAAGTAGAAGTGATCCCGGTTAACCTTGATGCTCATTCTGATTATGCTAAGAAAGTTCGCGATGAACTTAATAAACGTGGTTTTAGAGCCGAAGCAGATCTGCGTAATGAAAAATTAGGTTACAAGATTCGTGAGTCGCAAACACAAAAAGTACCATATACTCTTGTTTTAGGTGACAAGGAATTAAAGGACAATGGTGTTAATGTTCGTCGCTACGGCACTGAAGAAGAAGTAGCCAAGAGCTTTGATGAATTTATCAGTGAAATTAAGCAGGATGTTAAATCATATTCACGTGAAGAATAATAGAGTAAAAGATAGTAAAGATAAGTTTAATTTAATAGATTGCAGGAATAATTTGATAACTTAGACCTTAAATATAAAAACCGCTAAAATTTGCACGTCGAGTAACAAAATGTAGTGTTGACGGGATGCACTTTTGATTAATTAATCAATTGCTAAAAATTGAGTTGGATAGTTAAATTACGACTGCTAAAAAGGAGCAATATTATGTCAATGGTAGAATTTCATGACGTGCAGAAATTTTATGGCAAATTTCACGCGTTGCATAGTATTAATTTACAAATCGATAAAGGCGAAACTGTTGTTTTAATCGGACCTTCTGGTTCCGGCAAGAGTACGCTTATTAGAACAATAAATCGCTTAGAGTCAATTCAGGGCGGAAAGCTGATAGTTAATAATCAGGATTTATCCAATCCCAAGACTGACTCAAATAGGTTGCGCCAGGATGTCGGTATGGTTTTCCAACACTTTAATCTTTATAAAAACAAAAATGTTTTGGAAAATGTGATGCTGGCACCAAGAATTGTCAGTCATATACCTGAGGATGAAAATAAAAGACAGGCAATGAATTTGCTTGATATGGTTGGTGTGGCTGATAAAGCCCAAAATATGCCAGCACAGATATCTGGTGGACAAAAGCAACGTGTAGCAATTGCTCGATCTTTAGCAATGCATCCTAAATTATTGCTTTTTGATGAACCAACTTCAGCGCTTGATCCAGAGATGATTGATGAAGTTTTACAAGTAATCAAAAAGATTACTTCGTCTAGCGATATGACCTCCTTGATCGTGACCCATGAAATGGGCTTTGCCAAAGAAGTTGCCAACCGGGTCATCTTTATGGATCAGGGTCAAATTGTTGAAGATGATGACAGTTCATCCTTCTTTAAACAGCCGCAAACAGAGCGGGCGCAACAATTTTTAAGCAAGATAATAGCGCATTAAGAGGGGGCAATATCATGAAAAAATTAATTTGCTCAATCTCGCTGTTTTTAGGAATGCTCCTTTTATCTGCTTGTGGCAATAGTGTCACTGACCAGTCAGCTTTGAAAAATGTGCGCTCGTCCAATACCATTACTTGGGCAGTTGAAGGTGACAAAAAACTTTTTAGTCTAATCGATATTAGAGATGATAAAGAAAAGGGCTTTGATATTGATATGGCCAAAGCCATTACCAGAGAAATTTTAGGTCCTAAAGGGCAGGCTCGCTTTACGCTTGCCACTTCACAGTCGAGAATACCTTTATTGAAAAATGGTAACGTTGATGCGGTAATTGCCACTCTGACAATTACTCCTGAAAGAGCACAAGTAATCAGTTTTTCTAAACCATATTTTCAGGCTGGTAAATCATTTCTTGTCCCTAAAGGATCAAAAATTAAAAAGCCCAGCGATCTTAATGGCAAAACTGTGATTGGGATTGTTGGCGATAATTCTGTTGAGGCAGTAAAGAAAGTTGCCCCCAGAGCAAAAGTTGTTGCAATGCAGGACTATGGTCAAGCAGTCTCAGCTTTGAAATCGCATCAAGGTGATGCTTTGACTAGTGATAATGGTATTTTATATGGTTTAGCCGCACAGAGTCCCGGTAGCCTTGAAGTAACTGGAGGAACTTATACTAAAGAACCTTATGGTATCGCAGTAAATAAAAATCAAGAACCTTTTCATAGAGCTATAAATCGAGCGATTGATAAAATTCAAAAGAGTGGAGAATACAATCGCTTAATTAAAAAATGGTTCGGTCAAGTTCCTGGTTTTAACTATAAGGAGATGTATATTAAATGATTCGTATCTTTAATAATTTTAGTAGTCAACTAGTTTCAGGTTTTGGCTGGACTATTTTATCAAGCCTCTTAACATTAATATTTAGCCTGATTTTTGGAGTTTTAATAGCCCTTTTAGAGGTTATTCCTAATAAAGCGGCAAATAAAATCGGTAGAATTTACGTTGAAATTTTTCGTAATATTCCATTATTGATTATTGTAATGTTCTTTTACTTAATAGTTCCAAAATATTTTGTCAAAATAGACGGCTTTACTGCAGGTACAATTGGCTTATTCTTGTATACCTCAGCATTTATTGCAGAAATAATTCGTTCTGGTATTCAGTCTGTTTCCCAAGGCCAAATGGAAGGTGCCAGATCTACGGGGATGACTTATAAGCAAGCTATGCGCTATGTAGTTCTTCCCCAGGCTTTTAAGATTGTTATTCCACCATTAGGTAATCAATTTGTCAATTTAATCAAAGATTCGTCAATTTTAGCTTTTGTTGCGGGTTTTGATCTAATGTATCAAGCTAATGCAATTGCTTCTGTGACTTTTGATACTATTAACAGTTATTTCGTAATTGGTGTGCTGTATATAATAATTACTATGCCGTTAAGTTATTACATGCAATACCTAGAAAAGAAAATGGCATAGGGAGGCGATTAAAATGCAAACATGGATTAATGCCCTATCATGGTTAAACTTCGGTTTTCTGTTAAAGGGGCTAGCAGTCACATTATTTATTTCAGTTTTCGCCATTGTATTAAGTTTTATTTTCGGATCAGTGCTGGGAATAATTCGCTATGCCAAAATTAAATTTATTTCTGCAATTGTTGGTTTCCTTATAGATATTGTTAGAAACTTACCCTTATTATTAATTATCTTCTTTACCTATTTTGGGTTGCCCAATATTGGTCTGAGACCTGGAGCAATTTTGTCAGCGATTATTGCAATGACAATCTTTGAATCCAGTATGATCGCTGAAATTGTGCGTTCAGGTATTCAGTCAGTTGCTGTAGGTCAAATTGAAGGGGCAAGGTCTACAGGAATGACATTTGTGCAAGCTCTGTGGCACGTTGTTTTGCCACAGGCATATCGGCACATGATACCTACTATTATTGGTCAGTTTGTATCTTTGGTTAAGGATACGTCATTAGCAACTATCATTGTCGTACCTGAATTAATGCAACACGCACAGGTTATTTATGGTCAAAATGCCAATTACATCGTACCAATGTTTGCTGCTTTAACACTTTTGTACTTTATTGTTTGCTTTTCCCTATCCGTTATCGGTAATAGACTCAATAAACGTTTAGCATAAAGCAAAGTATGAAAACTTATCTTATTGACACATTCGCAAAAGACGAGTATAATTACGAAAGTTGAGAACAAGAAGAAGCTTCCCGCTTCTCGCCTAAGTTAAGTTGACCTCTAGGCTGATCGATATTTTCTGTTGATTAAGGGCGGGTAAAGTTTACCCGTCTTTTTCTTGTCCTCAGATTAACACGGAGGTGAAGAATTATTCCAAGGAATTTGATATTGAACGATCAAATTCGCGCTCGCGAAGTTCGTTTAATTAATGAAGATGGTGAACAAGTTGGTGTTGTTACTAAAACTGAGGCTTTACGCCAAGCAAATGTTGCAAATTTAGATTTAGTTCTAATTTCGCCTAATGCCAAGCCACCTGTTGCTCGTATCATGGACTATGGTAAATACCGTTTCCAGCAACAAAAGAAGGTTAAAGAATCCCGGAAAAAGTCTAAAACGGTTAGTGTAAAAGAAATCCGTTTAAGTCCAACGATTGAGGGTAACGATTTTAACACCAAGTTAAAACATGCGCGTAAGTTTATCACCAAGGAGGGTGCTAAAGTCCGCGTTTCGATCAGGTTCAGAGGTCGAGCAATCACTCATAAGGAACTAGGTCGTGAAGTGTTGGAAAAAATGGCTGAAGCCACATCTGATATTGCTACTGTAATTAGCAAACCCAAGATGGAAGGCCGTTCAATGTTCTTAATGCTCGCTCCGAAGAGTGACAAAAATAATTAGTTAATTTGGAGGAATTAGAAAATGCCAAAAATGAAAACCCACCGCGCTTCTGCTAAGCGTTTTAAGAGAACTGCTTCTGGTCAATTAAAGCGTCATCACGCTTTTACCGGCCACCGTTTCCACGGCAAGACTAAGAAACAACGTCGTCATTTGAGAAAGGCTGCAATGGTTTCACGCAGTGACTTGAAGCGCATCAAACAGATGCTCTCTCAAATGCGTTAATCAAATATATAAAACGATATTTAGGAGGAATTTTAGATGCCAAGAGTTAAGGGTGGAACAGTTACACGTAAACGTCGTAAAAAGATTATGAAGCTTGCCAAGGGTTACCGTGGCGCAAAGCATATGCAATTTAAAGCTGCAAGTACACAATTATTTGTATCTTACAGATATGCGTTTCGTGACAGAAGAAAACGCAAGAGTGACTTCAGAAAGTTATGGATTGCCAGAATCAATGCTGCAGCAAGACAAAATGATATTTCATATTCTAAGTTAATGCACGGCTTGAAATTAGCTGGTGTTGATATTAACCGTAAGATGTTAGCTGATATTGCTTATAACGATTCAAAGACTTTTGCAAAATTAGCAGAAACTGCTAAAAAGGCTTTAAATTAACCAAAAATGGCGCTTATGGCGCCGTTTTTTTATGTCGAAATTTAGCACTTGCAGTAGATAATTTGGTATATTAAACTAGTGCAATGATAGATAAGAAGGAAATTGAATGTTATTCAGACCACACTATACAATTGACACGATTTATCATTTAGATATTAAAGTGCTAAAGCAAATAGGCATCAAAGCTGTATTTTCAGATTTGGACAATACTCTTTTAGCTTGGAATGAATTTGAGACTGCTGCCAAAATGAATAATCTCAATAAGGAATTAGCTCAAGCTAGTATTAAGTTAGTTGTGATTTCTAATAATAATGCTAAAAGAGTAGGCAAAGTTTTAAATCCTTATCACATTGACTTTGTAGCCAAGTCTAAAAAGCCGTTGCCCTTTGCCATAACTAAAAAAAGAAAGAGTATGGGGTTAAAAAAAGACCAGGTTATGATGGTTGGTGATCAGTTAATCACAGATATACAGGCAGGAAACTTGGCTGGTGTAGAATCCGTATTAGTAAAACCGCTTATTCAAACTGATAAGTGGAATACACGTATTAATCGCTTTTTTGAGAAAATTATTTTTTTCTTTTTAAATCTTTCACACCCGGTTACATTTAAGGAGACATTAAAAAATGGATGACCAAATTATTTGTATTGGTTGCGGAGCAGTTCTTCAGGCTGATAATGCAGAAGAAGCAGGCTATTTGCCTGCCTCGCGTTTAAAACAGACGCAAGAAAGTGAAGCTGACGGCAACGATATTTATTGTCAGCGTTGTTTTCGGCTGCGCCATTATAATGAAATTATGCCAGTCGAGTCTGACAATGATGACTTTTTAAAATTATTAAATTCCTTGTCA
This sequence comes from Lactobacillus laiwuensis, assembly GCF_019972835.1. Lineage (GTDB taxonomy): Bacteria > Bacillota > Bacilli > Lactobacillales > Lactobacillaceae > Lactobacillus > Lactobacillus laiwuensis. The sequence continues at coordinate 61,072 of NZ_BPPB01000001.1, forward strand.
GAGAAGAAAGCCTTAATTGTAAATATTGTAGACCTATTTGATTTCACCAACTCCTTGCTTTCAGCAATTAAACGCTTTATTGGAAAGAATGATTTTATTCTTGTTGGCAATAAATTCGATCTTTTCCCGCAAAATTCGCGTCAAAGCAAAATAAAGGATTGGATGCGACAAGAAGCCAATCGAATTGGGTTATATCCTAAAAAAATATTTCTGGTAAGTGCAAAAAGCAAGACTAATTTGCCAGAACTGATAGCGTATTTAGATCAAAACTCACATGATCAAGATGTTTATTTTGTAGGAACGACTAATGTAGGCAAATCCACCCTTCTTAATGCAGTTATTGACCAGATGGGTGACATCCAAAATTTAATCACCACTTCCCGCTTTCCGGGTACAACACTTGATAAGATTGAAATTCCTCTGGCAAATGGTCATTTTCTAGTTGACACACCGGGTATAATAACGGAAAATCAACTGGCTACGCGTTTGAATGCTCAGGAATTGAGTTTGATTTCACCGCAAAAGCAGCTTAAGCCTGTAACTTTTCAGCTTAATCCAGGTAACACTTTATTTTTAGCTGGATTGGGCAGAGTAGACTTTTTAAAAGGTGGGAAAGCAAGTTTTACGGTTTATGCAGCACGGGGATTATATATTCACAGGACTAAAACGGAAAATGCTGATAGTTTTTATGCCAAACACCTTGGTGAATTACTTACTCCACCATCACAAAGTGATGAGTTGCCGCCTTTAAAAGGACAGGAATATCATACTAAAGAAAAAAGTGATTTGCTCTTTGGTGGGATAGGTTTTGTTACCGTCCCGGCAAATTGCTTGGTTAGAATATACACACCAGATAAAATTGGTTTAGGTATTAGACGTGCATTAATTTAGAGGATATAATGATTGCTATTGCTAAAAATTATCAAAAAACGCCAACTGTTGAAGTAGCCGAAGAAAAAATAGAGTCTAAAAAAGGACGTCAAATCGGTATTTTGGGTGGAACATTTAATCCAATTCATTTAGGTCATTTAATAGTAGCGGAGCAAGTAATGACTAAACTCCATCTTGATGAAATTTGGTTTATTCCGACCAATATTCCTCCATTAAAGGATCAGCCAGTAGTTTCTGCACAAGATCGTGCAAATATGCTTGAGTTGGGTACTCAAGATAATCCTCGGTTCCAAGTAAAATTATTTGAATTATATCGTGGTGGAGTTTCATATACTGTCGATACCTTAAGATATTTACGTGAATCTCAACCTGAAAATCATTATTACTTGATTATAGGCAGCGATCAAGTTAATAATTTAGGTGAATGGAAAGAGCCTACTAAATTGGCTCAACTGGCAACTCTTGTAGGAGTTCAAAGAGCTGGATACCCCCAAAAAGCTGAATTACCAATGATTTGGGTTGATGTTCCTGCCATTGCAATTAGTTCTACCCTTGTGAGACAAACTATTGCGATTGGGGGCTCAATTAGATACCTTGTACCTGATACAGTAAGAAATTATATTCAGAAAAAAGGTTTATATCATGAATAATTTATTTTTCAAAAAGACTTATTCAGTTCTATCTAGTGCTGAAATTGTGGCTAAAGAAAAAAGTAATATGACTGAAGACCGTTTTGAACATTGTATTGGAGTTAGCAAAACTGCTAAAAAATTAGCAGAGTTAAACCAATATGATGAAGATAAAGCCGCATTAGCTGGATTTATACATGATTATGCAAAACAAGTTTCAGTTGAGGAATATCGTGAAGTTATTAAAACCAAGGGCTTTGATCAGGACCTGTTAAATTGGAATCGAAGCATTTGGCATGGTATTGTGGGTACATATTTTATCCAGAGAGATCTGAAAATTACTGATACAGAAATTTTAACGGCAGTACGCAGACATACAACAGCTGATGTTGAAATGACGACTTTAGATAAAATTGTTTTTATGGCTGATTATATTGAACCTGGCAGGTCGTTTCCAGGAGTTGAAGAAGCGCGTAAAATAACTTATGCTAATATTGACAAGGGAGTCGGCTATCAATTAGCACATACTCTTGAATTTTTAATTGAGAAAAGAAATAAAATTTATCCACGTACTTTAGACGCTTATAATGTTTGGGGTATTAAAGAATAAGGAGAAAAATTGACTAGTAAAGAAATATTGGCTTTTACTCTAAAGGCAATTAGTGATCGGCATGGAGAAGATACTGCAGCTTACGATATGCAAGGACATAGTATTTTAGCTGATTATTATGTTGTGACCAGTGCTGGTTCAAACAGACAATTACATGCTATAGCTAATGCTATCATTGATGAAGCCCACAAGGTTAATTATTACGATTATCGCGTTGAAGGCACGAGTGAATCAAATTGGCTTCTGCTCGATTTAGGCGATGTAGTTGTAAATGTTTTTACTGAAGATGCACGTGATTTTTACAATGTTGAAAAACTGTGGGTTAACGGCAAAAAATTAGAATTAAAGGAAGATTAGCTAACCATGAGTGTAGTAGGGATCATTGCGGAATACAATCCCTTCCATAGTGGGCATGAATTTTTAATGAATCAGGCTCGCTATATTGCAGGCAGTAAAGACCCGATCATTGTTGTCATGTCAGGCAATTATGTTCAGCGTGGAGAAATGGCAATTATGGATAAATGGTCTCGTGCGCAGGCAGCGCTTGAAAGTGGTGCTGATGTAGTACTTGAACTGCCATTTTCCACTTCGGTTGAACCAGCTGATTTGTTTGCACTTGGCAGTATCGACCAATTAGTCAAAGTCGGCGTCACTGACTTAATTTTTGGTGTTGAAGACGCTACACAAAATTATGCTTATTTAGGTAGTAAGATTGCTGAAATTCCACAAAGTCACATGGACTTTAATGATTACAGTCAAACGTATTCAACCCAATATAATCAAATGGTAGCAAGAGAAGTTGGTCATGAAGTTAGTGAGCCCAATGCGATTCTTGCTTTGGCTTATGCTGTTGCTAATCATAATTTGGGTACGCCCATAGTTTTGCATCCAGTTAATCGGATTGGTGCCGGTCATGATGATGTCTTGCAGAGCAATAAAGTTGTTCAAAGCGCCAGTGCAATTCGCAATATGATTCTCCATAATGAAACTAATTATACTTTAGAACAATGGCTGCCTAAAAAAGAGGTACAGCTTTTATTTCAGCAGAAAAATTATCCAAATTGGAATCTGTTGTTTCCATTCTTGAAGTATAAGTTGGAATCTTCTTCAGTTTCAGAATTGAGAAAAATATACCAAATGAGTGAAGGCCTTGAGTATAAAATGAAACATGAAATTCATGCAGCACAAACTTTTACAGAATTTTTACGAAGAGTAAAGTCAAAGCGTTATACTTATTCTCGCTTGCGTCGTCTTAGCCTGTATACGCTTTTAAATGTAACTCAGGAAGACATGATTGACAGCTTTAACCATGAATCGCTTTTACTTCTAGGCTACAGCAGACTCGGGAGAAAATATCTTAAAGAAATCAGAAAAAAGACTTCCGCAAATATTATTTCGAAGGTTGATCAAAAAAATACTAAAAATGGTTCGATGAAATTACAATTACGTGTTGATCGCTTTTTTGAACAACTTATGGCGGTTGATCAAAACTTTGGACAACGTCCGCTGGAGGTTTAAATGTTAACTTTAAATTTTACTCAAATAAAAAATAGTAATGAACCTCTGACTCATATTGAATGCGAGCTTAAATTAACAGAGGAATTTATTAAGCGAAGTCACGGTTTAGTTTATCAAGTTGATAATGTAATAGCCTCAGGTGATGCGTTTTACAATCAACCATATGTTACCGGAGACTTTCAAGTGCAAGCCAGTTTGATTGTTCCTTCTAGCCGCAGTTTGAATCCCGTTGAATATACAGAAAATTTTCACTTTAGTGAAAATTATACTGATATAGATGTGGCTAAAGAAGAAATTGATGAAAGTGACATCCCGATCGTAAAAGTAAAAAATGAAGTTATTAACTTGCAAAAAGCAGTTGAAGACAATATTTTACTGCATATCCCAACTACAATTTTGACTGCAGAAGAAAGAGAACAAAATATTTATCCTGAAGGAAAGGGTTGGGCTGTGATTTCAGAGGACGAATTTGATAAGAAAGAAAAGGAACAAATAAATCCTGCCTTTGCTAAATTAAAAGATTTATTTAAAGAAAATAATGAGAACCACAATTAGTTAAATAAGAATAATTGAATATAATTAGAAATCAGTATTGTTGAAATGCTGGTTTTTAATCTTGTTTTAAAAGCATTTTTAAAGTATGCTTTACTTGTTGACAAGAATAAAATTAAATTAATCAAAATTAAGTTTTAAAAGGATGACGAAAAATGGCAAGAATATTAATTGTTGAAGATGAAAAAAATTTGGCGCGTTTTGTGGAATTGGAATTAAAACATGAAAAATATGATACTGTGGTTGAAAGTAATGGTCGCAAGGCCTTAGATTTAGCTTTGAAAGAAGATTTTGATGCTATTCTGCTAGATCTTATGCTTCCTGATCTTAACGGTTTAGAAATTGCCCGTCGAGTTCGTCAAGTTAAGAGTACACCGATCATTATGATGACTGCACGCGATTCTGTCATTGACCGTGTCTCTGGTCTTGATCATGGAGCTGACGATTATATTGTTAAGCCATTTGCTATTGAAGAACTTTTGGCGCGCTTACGCGCAGTTTTACGCAGAGTAAAAATTGAAAAAGACGCTTCAGACGATTCCGTTGAGAAGAAAGTAGTTAAATTCAAGGATCTTACTATTGAAACTGCAAATAGAATTGTTCGCCGTGGCGATGGTAAAGCCGTTGATTTAACTAAGCGTGAATATAACTTGCTCATGACCTTGATTAAGAATAAGAACAACGTTGTTAGCCGTGATCAGTTGCTCGCAAAAATTTGGGGACCCGGTTCAAATATCGAAACTAACGTTGTCGAAGTTTATGTACGTTATTTACGCAATAAAATAGACGTTCCTGGTAGACAATCATATATCAAGACGGTTCGTGGAACTGGCTACATGGTAAGAGATGAGGATGATGAAAAGAAGTAAAAAGAGATCACAAAAAGAGACCAAGCACTCATCGCTTATCTTACGGTGGGTAAGCATCGTCGCTTTGACGATTATGGTCTCTTTTATTGTATTTTCCGTAATAATATATTCATTTGTTGGTCAGCAATCGATGGTCCAGCAAAAGGAAACATCAAATGAGATGGTAAGCAAACTCAATAGTAGTTTGAACAGAATTCCAAATCAATTAGAAATTGCAAACGTTGTTCCTGCATTAACACCATCGACCAGAGAAGTATTAAAAGGCAATCCTCCGATAGGTTCTGACGAACGCAAAAGCAGTGCTTTTAATGACGATTTGTTGTCATCACTAACAAACCCCGATTTGAGCGTAGTCGTTTATAATCTTAGACAAGAGGATGTCTTTGATAATGGTGGCAAACTTTTACCTTTTAAAAAAATAAAAAGTGACTATGAGATGACGCGCGTTAATAAAAATCATAAACAAGAATTAATCACTTATCAAAAGGTTAGGGCTGCTCATTCAGGAAAAGTGACAGGATATATTGTTGTTGCTAATAAAATGACCTACTACAATGGGTTAATGAAAGACCTTTTAAAGTGGATGGTGAGAATTTCTTTAATCGCCATTGTATTTTTTACCTTGGTAGCTTATATAATTGTTAGGGACATTGTTAAGCCTGTGAAAGAAATGTCACGAGTTGCTATGGAAGTTAATGATGATCCCAATAGTACAGTGAGAATCAAGGATTTTCACCGTCATGATGAATTGCAAGAATTAGCAGTTTCTTTTAACCAAATGTTAGATCGAATGCAACGTTATATTGATCAGCAAAAAGAATTCGTGGGTGATGTTTCTCATGAGCTCCGCACTCCTGTTGCAGTAATTGAAGGTCATTTAAACATGCTCAAACGTTGGGGTAAAGATGATCCGGAGATTTTGGAAGAATCAATAGATGCCTCTTTACAAGAAGCTAAAAGAATGCAACATTTAATTCAAGAAATGCTGGATTTAACGCGTGCAGAACAAATCAATGTGCAGTATCCTAATGCTGTTACCAAGGTTTCTGATGTTCTTAAGCGGGTTGTCGGTGATATGTCACTTGTTCACAAGGATTTTATTATCAGACTGGACATGGACGATTTACCTCTCGACACGGAAATCCAGATTTATCAAGGACACCTGGAGCAATTACTTGTTATTTTAATTGATAATGGTGTTAAATATTCCACAGACCGCAAGGAAATGAACGTTTCGGCTGGATTATCACAAGATGATGTACATATTATAGTCCAAGATTTTGGTGAAGGTATTTCTGAAAAGGAGCAAAGCAAAATCTTCAACAGATTTTACAGAGTTGATAAAGCCAGAACAAGAGAAAAAGGTGGCAATGGTTTAGGTTTATCAATTGCTCAAAAATTGGTTACCAGTTATCATGGAAAAATCAGTGTTGAGTCCGTAGAGGGTCAAGGCAGTCAGTTTATAATGGAATTTCCGGCACTTACAAAAGCTCAATCCAAAAAACTTCATAACCGTGAACAAGCTGAAAAAGCAAAGGAAGATAAAAAAGAAACTAAGTAAAAAGACCTTTTTAAGTCTATTGATTATTTGTTCATTGTAATCAAATATAGACTTAAAAGGTCTTTTTACTTCTTAATTTATATATGAGCCTGAAAGTTGGATCGCTTTTGGAACCCAATAAAACAACTAGGGCCGTCTTTGCTGCTTTCCTTTGTTGCGATTACGCAAGTTCTTGTGTAATTCTTTTGTTTGCTCAGACTGAACCGGAGAAGCCGTTTTAACATTAAGAAGCTCGTCTACTTTTTCTTTTGTTACTACTTCCTTGATAGGTTCACGTTTTAATTCCTCATCAACTTCTTTTTTAACTTTAGGCATAATGATAAAGGATACAATCAGTTGCTGGATGACAGAGAACACGTTACCAGCTGCCCAATATAAAGCAACGGATCCAGAAACCGAGAGGCAAATAAAGAGCGTCATAATAGGATTCATGAGCATCATTGACTGCATTTGCTTTTTTTGCTCCTGCGGTATGCCAATAAGTGAAAGGTAACCTTGTAAGAATGCAAAAATAGTTGCGATAACAGTCACCGAGATGGATCTGCTACTTAATGAAATGCCAAAGAATGAAGAACTAGCTAAGCTTTGTGAGTACATCACTGCATCATAAATTCCAATCATAATTGGAAACTGGATAATTAATGGCAAACACCCCATTCCACCTGTTAATGACAAGTGATTACTGGAATATAGTTCACGTTGCCAGCCAGCCAATGTCATTTGTTGGTCCTGGTTGAGATCTTTGCGCTTCATAGTATCCTGGATTAGCTTCATCTGCGGTTGCAAGCGCGCCATTTTTTCTTGCTGGGTAGTTGATTTCTTTTGCTGATTAAGCATTAAAGGCAAGAGAATCATTCTCACTACAAATGTCATTATGATAATGGCCCAGCCAGCCCCATTAGCTCCACCTATGATATTTGAGAAGTAGAGCATGATGTTTTGCATGGGTTTACCGATAAATTTATAGATTGACCCGTATATAAAGCCTGTTGGAGGCTTGTTAACCCCACCATTTTGTGCACAAGCAGTCACAAACAGCATGACTGCCAGACAAACACTAATTAATCCGATATATCTGCGAAATTTTTTCATTCAATTCACCCAATTATTATTTTTTGCCAATAACTAATATAATACATGAAAACCACTCATTTTGCTTACTTTTGTTAGTTTTTCTTTTTTGATATTTGAAATACGCGCAAATTGCGAAATATTCTTAGGCAATTCAGCACAAAATTGATTGACTCGGCTTAATTCAGCTTGTAAAGTAATTGTGACAGTTTCATCACTGTTATTGCGAACATTGCCAGTCATCCCCATTTTTTGCGCAAGATTTAATACGCTCCAGCGAAAACCTACACCTTGAACGATACCTGAAACGGTTAATTGCCAAGTTTCTTTTGAATCATTGGTCGGATTGCTTTTTCTTTTATTCTTGTGCTTGTTAAAAAATCCCATAATAATCCTTCCTAGTCCTGCTTTCTTGATTTTAACATTTTATCAGCTTGAAATTAAAATAATATATTGATGAAGATGAAAGAAGAGATTTAGATGTCAGAACAGATAACTTCCGTAAATAATAAGCTAATAAAAAATTTAACTAAATTAAAACAAAAAAAATATCGACAAGAAAATGGCTTATATATGATTGAAGGTTTTCACCTGGTTACAGAGGCTTTTAAGGCCAAAAAAAGCTACGAGTATCTTTTAGGGACTGAGGAAGCTTTAGCGGAGATCAAAGATATTTTTCCCCAACTAGTGGCAAGCCAAAAAACTGTCATAATCAATTTATCCGTTGCTCACCATCTTGCAAGTACAAAAAATTCTCAAAATATTTTTATGGTTTTAAAGATTGGTCAACCTCAAAACTATCATTTAAATTTTGGTAAGTGGGTATTGCTAGATCATCTGGCAGATCCTGGCAATGTGGGAACAATTATCAGAACTGCAGATGCAGCGGGATTTAATGGTGTCGTTTTATCCCCTGAAAGTGTTGACATCTATAATCCCAAGACTCAGCGCGCAATGCAGGGCAGTCAATTCCATATCAATGTAATTACGGAAAACTTATTAACAGTTATAAAAGAAATGCAAGATAATACCATACCAATTTATTCAAGTATGTTAGATAAAAACGCCAAGGAATTACCAGAATTTAAAAAAGTACAGCAAGTTGGTATTGTTATTGGTAACGAAGCACATGGCGTTACTTCAGAGGTAGCAGAAATCTGTGATCAGAAACTATATATTCCTATCAAAGGTCAAGCCGAATCTTTAAACGCTGCTGTGGCTGCCGGCATCATCATTTACTATTTCTCTTAACTCTTAATGCTTGTTTTTAGTAAGTATATTTAATATAATAAAAGGCGAAACAGACACTTTCTTGTGGGAGGGACAGTATCATGCCTCAAGGTATTAAGGACAAAAATTGTGCTGGTTGTGGTGCTCCTAATTATGAGTACTGTAAACATTTTATTAACGCATTTAAAATTATTGGTAAAAAGTGGAACGGTTTAATTATTAGTTCACTCTGTGCCGGAGATTATATGCGCTTTAAAGACTTAGCACAATGCGTGTTGCCTTGCTCTGACCGTGTTTTAGTTGAAAGATTAAAAGAATTAGAAAAAGAAGATATTGTTAACCGTTCAGTTGATGGTAAAACAAAGATTATTTCTTACAGTCTGACACAAAAGGGTGAAGAATTAAAGCCCGTTTTTGATCAAATTCATGGTTGGGCCGATAAATGGGTCTAATTTGTCTAATCCTCTTGCATGTTTTTTAAAAAAGATATATTCTATTAACTAATTACAAAGAGTAAGACTAGTAGCAGCGATCATTTAGTCAGAGAGACCTTTTTATTGAGCTGAAAGAAAGGTTTAAACGGAACTGTGAATTTCATCTTACTAGTAGAATCTAATCCATTCCGGTATTCACCGTTATCGAAACATGAGTGTGGGCTTTCTGAGTCCAAACTAGGGTGGTACCGCGAAGCTTCGTCCCTTTAGGGATGAAGCTTTTTTGTTTGATTTGAAAGGAAAAGTTTTATGGACTTATTTGACAGGTTAAAAGAACTGCGTGAAAAAGGTCTTGATGAGATCGATAAGGCTAAAAATGAAGAAAAGTTAAATGACGTTCGCGTTAAATTAACTGGTCGTAAAAGTGAATTGACAACCATTCTTCATTCCATGAAAGATATTGATCCCAGTGATCGCCGTGAAGTTGGACAAAGAGTTAATAAACTGCGTGATCTTTTTAACAGTAAGCTTGATGATGCTAAAACTGAGATAGTAGAGGCCTTAGTCGAAGAGCAGCTGGAAAAAGAAAAAATAGATGTCACTTTACCTGGAAGGGAAATGCATCTTGGTACAAAGCATCCAATCAATATCATTTTGGATGATCTCGAAAAATATTTTATTGGCATGGGTTATAAAGTTGTGCAAGGACCAGAGATTGAAACTGATCATTATTGTTTTGAAATGATGAATTTGCCAAAAGATCACCCGGCAAGAGACATGCAAGAAACCTTTTATATAGATGCTGAAGACTTATTACGTTCTCAGACTTCTGGTGACCAGGCACGAGTATTAGAAAAACATGATTTTGCCAAGGGTCCTTTAAAGATGGTAGGACCGGGTAAAGTATATCGCCGTGATGACGATGATGCTACTCACTCACATCAGTTTATGCAAATGGAAGGTCTGGTAGTTGATAAAAATATTACAATGGGTGATTTAAAGGGAACTTTAGAGTTAATGGCTAAGCATATTTTCGGTCAAGATCGTGAAACCCGATTGCGTCCCAGCTACTTTCCTTTTACTGAGCCATCAGTTGAAATGGATGTTTCCTGCTTTAATTGCAATGGCAAAGGCTGCTCCATTTGTAAATATACTGGTTGGATAGAAGTTTTAGGTGCTGGAATGGTTCACCCCAACGTTTTGCAAAATGCTGGAGTTGATCCTAATGTTTATGGCGGCTTTGCCTTTGGCGTGGGATTAGATCGTTTTGCCATTCTTAAATATGGTATAGATGATATCCGTGATTTCTATACTAATGATGTCCGTTTCTTAGAACAATTCAGCAGGGAGGAAAGATAAATGCTAGTTTCATACAATTGGTTAAAAGATTTTATTGAGTTAGACCAAGATCCCAAGGATTTAGCTGAAAAGATAACACGTACAGGTGTTGAAATAGCTGAAGTCAAACATCCTGAAGAAGGTATGAAAAAAATGGTTGTGGGCCATATTATTGACTGTGAACCTGTTGCTGGTACTCATCTAAATTTAACTCATGTTGATGTTGGTGAAAGTGAGACTCATCAAATTGTTTGTGGTGCACCAAATGTTGCCGCAGGAGAAGATGTAGTGGTGGCTTTACCTGGAGCCAGGATTGCCAATAATGTAAAAATTAAAAAAAGTAAATTACGTGGAATCGAATCAAATGGAATGATTTGCGGTTTACAGGAAATAGGATTTCCTGATAATGTCGTCCCTGAAAAATATGCCAATGGTATTTATGTTTTTCCGCAAGATGCAGACTTAAAACCGGGGCAATCAGCCTTTGAACCTCTAGGAATGGATGACTATATTTTTGACTTTGACATTACTCCTAATCGCGCTGATACGTTATCAATGGAAGGGTCAGCTTATGAGGTTGGTGCTATTATTGACACACCTGTCAGAGTTGAAGACATAACTCTCAAAGAAGATGGTCCGGACTGGACCCAAGATTTTACAGTAGATGTTGATCCTGAGCTTGCACCTAAGTTCTATTTACGCAAAATCAGTAATGTGAAAATAGGGGACAGTCCACTTTGGCTTCAAAGACGGCTTTGGAATGCCGGCATTAGACCCATTAATAATGTTGTTGACGTAACAAATTATATTATGCTTTTAACAGGCCAGCCGATGCACAGTTATGATGCTCGTGCTTTTAAAACAAATAAGTTAGTGGTCAGAAAAGCTGAAAAGAACGAAAAATTGACACTTTTAAACAATAAAGAAGTTGATCTTGATCCTAATGACATTGTTATCACGAATGGTGAAGAAGTTGTGATGATGGCAGGAGTTATGGGCGGTCTTAATTCTGAAATTGAAGCTGATACTACTGATGTTTTGTTAGAGTCTGCTATTTTTGATCCAACCTTAATTAGAAAAGCGGCTCTGCGTCACGCTAATCGAACAGAAGCTTCTAGTCGTTATGAAAAAGGCGTTAACTGGGATGCGACGACAAAAGCATTAGATATGGCTGCCTTTTTATTACGTAACGATGCTTCAGGAAAGATTGATCAAGGCGTGATTACGGGTAGTGCTGAGAAAAGGCAACCAGTACAAATTAAAACAACTATTTCTTACATTAATAAAGTTTTGGGTACTGCGATTTCTCCAACAGAGATAGCTGCTATTTTTTCCCGCTTGAATTTCAAGGCAGAAATTAATAGTGATGAGTTAACTGTTGATGTTCCTGCAAGGCGTTGGGATATTTCTATTCCGGCTGATTTGGTTGAAGAAGTTGGGCGCTTATATGGCTATGACAATATCAAGTCTACACAACCAGTTTTAGCTGAGACCCATGGAGGCTATTCCAAGACTGAAGAAACAATCAGGCATATTAAAGATATTGTTCGTGGTCAAGGACTAATAGAAGCAATTTCATATTCATTAACATCACCTGAAAAAGCAATTGCTTTTACAAAAGAACCTAAGAAACTTGTTAAAGTGCAAATGCCTTTGAATTCAAGTCGATCAACTCTAAGGCAAAATTTAATGACAGGCTTGGTTGATGCTGTTGGTTACAATATGGCTCGTAAACAAAATCAACTGGCAATTTTTGAGCAAGGACGCGTCTATGATTTCGACAATAATACCTATAATGAACATGAGCATTTGGCTACACTTTATACCGGTAACGCTTTCTTTGAAAATTGGCAACACGATAATGAAAAAATTGATTTCTTCTTTGTTAAAGGTCAACTGACAAATTTATTTTTAGCAATGGGCATTGATTTAAATGATGTTGAATATAAAGCTGAAATAATAATGGCTATGCACCCTACAAGAACAGCTGGTATTTATATTAAAGGCAATTATGTGGGTATGATTGGAATGATTGGTCGACCAGTAACTGAAACCAGCAAAACAATGAAAGGAAATGAGATCTACGGCTATGAATTAGATCTTGATATTATCGTGCCACTAATATTGAACCCGCAAACAACTGCACAAACTGCACCAAAATTCCCTGCGATTGAGCGTGATCTTTCTATCCTAGTAGATCAAGATGTTGCTAATCAAACAGTTGAAGATGTTATCAAAGCAAATGGCGGCAAGTACCTTCATGATTTGCGTATCATTGATGTATATCGTGGGTCTCATATTGCTGATGATAAAAAGAGCTTCGCATATCGTCTAACGTTTTTAAATGAAAATGATACATTAACTGATTCAGTTGTTAACGAGGCGGTGAATTCTATTGATTCAAGTCTCGAAAAGCAGCTTAAAGCAGAAATACGCTAATGGTTGACATTAATCGTTAAAGTAATATCATAGATCTTTGCAAAAAGAAATTTAACTTTAAGGAGTGGAAATTTAATGCCTGAAAAATCTTATCCGATGACTGCTGAAGGAAAAGAAAAACTGGAAGCAGAATTAAAAAATCTAAAAGTCGTGAAGCGCCCTGAAGTGATTGAAAGAATTAAAGTTGCTCGTTCTTATGGTGACTTGTCCGAAAACTCTGAATATGACGCTGCCAAAGACGAACAGAGCCATTTAGAAGATCGTATTAGCGTTGTTGAAGAAATGCTTAAGTATGCACATGTGGTTGACGCTAACTCTAGTGATCCAGATGAAGTTGCAGTGGGTAAAACAGTAACTTATACGGAAGTTGGTGAAGATGAACCAGAAACATATACCATCGTTGGTAGTGATGAATCTGATCCGATGAATGGTAAGATTTCTAACGATTCGCCAATAGCCCAAGCAATTTTAGGCAAGAAAAAAGGCGAAACAGTAACTATATCAACACCTGGTGGTAAATTTGATGTAGTGATCAATAAAGTAGAGGAATAGTTAGCAGTCTTTACAAAAATGTTTTACTATTTTCGATAAAAAAGACCAGAGCATATACGTTTTCTTAAAATGAAAAACGTAAAGTTCTGGTCTTTTTTGTGGCAGATTTAGTGACTGGTGAAATAGCGGTAATCTTTGCTTCTATCAAAGATTACTCCGCGTGCATTCTCACCGTTAGAAATTGAAAATTGTGCCTCTGGATATTTTTCCCGAACTTTATCTTCAAGAAAATCTCGCAGCATGTGATTGTTAGCTAGTACAGATCCGGTTAATGCAATTTTCATTGGTTTAGGGTTTTCATAACGATTCATGCCAATAATAATATCACGCGCAAGAAGTTCTGCTTGTTCCTTAATTACCTTTAATGCAAAAGGATTGCCGTTATCGGCTAATTGAGCTACATTCACTGCCATAGAAGCAAAGTCAGCGTTTGCTGTTTTATAAAATTTAGCAGTAGCGTCGTTGAGGTTGTCAACATTGAACAATTTATTGAACATAGGAATTAGTTCATTTTCTTCTCGTTTGTCCCAACTAAGCAGAGCTGATTTCAAGGCAGACAGAGCAATGGCATATCCGGATCCTTCATCACCTAAAATGGAGCCATATCCACCCGTTGTGATAATTCTGCCATTTTGCAAACCATTAAAAACAGAACCAGTCCCTGCAATTACTAAACCACCATCTTCACCTTCAAGACCATTATAAAGAGCTAGAAGGGAATCAGTAATTGCTCTAGTCGGTAAGTTATTAGCTTTTGCCGAAATTTCAGCTGCTATTTCCGGAGCATGACCAACCACAGATAAGCCAGCTATTCCGCATAAAATACGTTGGCAATCACCATCGATTTCATCAATTAACTTGTTAATAGCATTGGTAATATTGGTTATTGCATTGTCATAATTTGTATTTACCTGACCTGGTCCAGCTTTAGCACGTGCCAGTTCCTGACCTTTTAAGTCATAAGCAATTGCTATAGTATGGGTTCCGCCAGCGTCAACCCCAATTTGAAATTTAAGTGTCATAGTTTTGTCTTCTTTCTATAATTTTTCTCCCACCAATATTTTATTACAAATGAATAACTAACAGAAGATTTTTTCATAAAGTGTTTATAACTAGTTTATTGCTTGTCATTTACACGTTATCTATTAAAGTTTTTTCAAAACGTTAACATCTCGATAGATTTGTCATCTAGTTTTTGCTAAAATTACACTAGTTTAGTGAGGATGAGTCTAATTGAATTTTTTTAAGAAAAAACTGAAGACGAAAAATAATAATTCCAAAAAACAGGCTTCTACTCCAATTAGGATGAAGATAATTTTGGGAATTATTTTTGTCCTTTTTGCTACGTTAATTGGACAACTGGCATATTTGCAAATAGGCTATGGTTCACGCTTCAAGGCTGAAGTGCAAAAATCTAATTCTGCTGTAGTTTCCAGTCAAGTTCCTCGCGGAGTGATGTATGACAGCAAGGGACGCGTATTGGTAGGAAATAGAGCTAAGAATGCTATTACCTATACCAAAAGTGTTTCTACTACGAGTGAAGATATTTATGCAATTTCAAATTCTCTTAGTCAATATATTTCAATTAAAGACGAAAAGCCGACTCAGCAGCAAGTAATTGATTACTATTTGGCTAATAAAAAAAATAGTGCTAAAGAAGCTGCTAAAGTTCCTAAATCTGTCAGAGAAACTCAGGATGATAATTTAATTAATAAAAGAATCCAAGAGCAGGTTGGTTCTGAACATGTTAAATTAAGTGCACGTGAGAAAACAGCGGCTTTAATTTACAACAAGATTTCTGGAGCCTATACTCTTTCTACAATTTATATAAAAAATAATCATCTGACAGACAAAGAAATCGCAGAAGTGGGTGAGCATCTTTCAGATTTGCCCGGCGTAGGCATTGGTACCGACTGGCAAAGATCATATCCCAACGGTTCTTCTATTCGCAGTATTATTGGATCAGTATCAACGGAGAAGGCTGGTTTACCTAGTGATAATTTACAATATTATTTAACTAACGGCTATTCTAGAAATGACAGAGTAGGTACATCATATTTGGAAGAAAAATATGAACCATTGCTAAAAGGAACGAAAGCCACAAGTAAAGTTTGGACTAAAAATTCAGGTGATATCGAACAATCGAAAGCGGTATATTCTGGTCAAGCCGGTGCAAGCTTGGTCTTGACTCTTGATGCTAAGTATCAAAAAGAAGTTCAAAG
Source organism: Lactobacillus laiwuensis (assembly GCF_019972835.1). GTDB lineage: Bacteria > Bacillota > Bacilli > Lactobacillales > Lactobacillaceae > Lactobacillus > Lactobacillus laiwuensis. Next base: position 76,988 of record NZ_BPPB01000001.1, read on the forward strand.
TTCATTAGAAAAAATTTATGCTGCGGCTGTTGGCTCCGGTGCTGCTCACTATTCAAATGGTGCCTATGCTGTTGCCATGAACCCCAAAACCGGTGCCATTTTAGCTATGGCTGGTATTAGTCGTGATCCCAAAAAGAATAAAACCACTAATAATGCATTAGGCGTAATTAATCAGTCTTTTGTAATGGGTTCAGCTGTTAAAGGCGCAATGGTAGGTGGAGGTCTAATTAATAAGGTAATTACACCAACAAATAATGTAATGCCTGATACACCAGTTTACTTGCCAAGTACTCCAGTTAAAAAGTCCGTTTATCCAATAGGTACTTTTGGGGCTCTTGATGCAGAAACTGCACTTGAAGTTTCCAGTAATATTTACATGATGCACCTAGCAATGAAATGGGTTAAAGCTTCATATGTTCCTAAAACAAAAATCTACATGCCACAAACAGCGTTCGAACCTTTACGACATAATTTTAATATGTTTGGTTTGGGACAAAAGACTGGTATTGACTTGCCGGGCGAAATTTCAGGAATTCAAGGCAAATCATTTAATGATCAAGGATTGGTTCTTTCGGGTTCTGTGTTAGACTTGTCTTACGGCAACTATGATGCTTATACCCTGATTCAAATGGCTCAGTATGTTTCTACTATTGCAAATGGCGGTTATAGAATGCAGCCTTATGTCGTGCAATCAATTGGCCGAACTTCAAATAATGGCAAAAAAATTTATGTGGATTACAATAAGAAACCAGAAGTTCAGTTACGCATACCCTGGACCTCAGATGAACTGAATATTGTTAGACAAGGATTTTGGCGTGTTGTTCATGGTACAAATTCTTGGGGAACAGCGCATAAATTAAAAAACGTAAAGCCTTCTATTTCCGGCAAATCAGGAACAGCCCAGACATTTTATTACGATCCAGATAATCCTAAGCAAAAAAATCCGCCTGAGCTGGTCAATGCTACTTTCGTTGGCTATGCACCCTCAAATAATCCTCAAATAGCGACAGCGGTAATATTCCCAGGACTTGATCCCGAACTCGAAGGTTCCTACACTCTACAAATGACTAAAGCGATGGTACAGGACTACTTCAAATTACATAAAAAATAGAATTTTGTGAATATTACTGGTAATAATAATGGAAAAATGCTAAGATAATACAGTCAGAATAAAAGCGTAGGTGGTGAAAGAAATGGCAGATAACATCATTTTGGAATGCACCGAATGTGGCGATAGAAGTTACTTATCTAAGAAAAACAAGCGTAAGCATCCGGAACGTTTAAGTTTGAAGAAGTATTGCCCAGTTGAAAGACATACTACTCTTCATCGTGAAACTAAGTAATTAACCAATATGGCAGGAGCCTATGCTCCTGCTATTTTTTATATGGAAGAATCATGACAAAAGCAAAAAAAGAAATTAGAAAACAACAAGTAGAAAAACTAAGTAGTTTTGCGGAAACATCTCAAAAAAGTACTGAAGATCAAATTCTGCTCAAAAATATTATGAATTCTGAACTCCTTGACAAATGCCAAAGTATTGGGATAACTTCTTCTCTTACTTATGAGGTAGATACCTCAGGCCTAATTGCTCAGCTATGGGATCAAGGAAAAGATGTTTTTTTAGCACGGGCTAATGATAACAGTGAACGTTCACAAGATTTTATTTATTATAGTTATATGACCAAGTTAACTAAGTCTAAATTTGGTGTTGAAGAAGTAAGTGAACCTGACGCTCAGATCAATAATGATCTGGACTTAATTATTGTGCCTGGACTGGCTTTTGCTTTAGACTCACATCAACGTTTGGGCTTTGGCGGAGGCTATTATGATCGTTTTTTGGCAAAACATCCTAGTTCAAAGACAGTAGCCTTGGTCAATTCAAAGATGATTTTTGAAACTGCAGCTTGGAAAATAGAATCTACTGATGTTCCAATTCAAACAATTATCACTCCTGAATCAATTTTATCGAAATAACTGAGGCTATTATGAACCAGCGACAAAACCTGAAAAATTGTTATATAACTGTCAGTATATTAGTTGTTCTTTTTTTGGTCTTTTTAATTGAAACTGCAATAGGTGGCTCCGAAAACATCTATGTTCTAATGAAATTAGGAGCTATGAAAAATGATGCTATCGTTATAGGTAATCAGTGGTGGCGCCTGTTTACTGCACAATTTTTGCATATTGGAATTATGCACTTAATATCAAATGCAGTGATGATCTATTATCTGGGAGTTTATATGGAAACAATAATAGGTCATTGGCGCTTTTTAGCTATCTATTTGCTTTCAGGCATCGGTGGAAACCTCTTAAGCCTGGCTTGGGGAAACGATAACGCTATTAGTGCTGGTGCTTCAACTGCTTTATTTGGTCTTTTTGGAGCAATGACAGCTATTGCATTGCAAAATCGTGCGAATCCAATTCTTGTTTATCTCGGCAGACAATCATTTTGGCTGGCATTGATTAATATAGGCCTTGACCTTTTTGCTCCTAATATCGATATTCCAGGCCATATTGGCGGTTTTATAACCGGATTTTTAATTGCTGTGATTTTGGGTGAAAGAAACTTAAGAAAGTATTCAATGAAAATGCGTGTTGTTGCAGTATGTGCTCTAATAATTTATTGTGTGGCAGCTGTCAGAATGGGTATGGTAATCAGTTTATAATGAAAACTTTGTATGATGTGCAACAACTTTTGGAAAAATACGGCATTTTTGTCCATGTCGGCAAGAGAATTTGGGACATTGAACTGATGGCTCTTGAACTAGATAACATCAACCGTTCACATTTAATCGATAAACATGATTATTTAGTTGCAAAAATAATACTGCGGCGAGAATACGAATATGAAGAACGCAGAAATGGCAATAAGCCTGGCTCTTAAGCTATATTAAGAGTATATTGTTTTTAGAAACTTTTAGTAGGAGAAATATAATTTATGTCAACTTTTTTATTTATTCTAGATGCAGTTTTAATTATAATAATTTTAGCTTTTGTGGCAGTCTGGTTATGGAATAAAATACAGACTAAGCGCTTGGGCGGTGGAGACTTGTCCAACGATGAATTTAATAAGGGAATGCGTAAAGCACAGGTAGTAGATTTACGTGAAAAAGAACCTTTCAAAAGAAAACATATTGATGGCGCCAGAAACTTACCTTATACAATGCTTAAGTATCAATATACTGAATTAAGGTCTGATCTTCCGGTTTATTTATACTCCGATTCTTTATCAGTTACTTTACGTGCTGCCAGATTTTTACAGAAAAAGAACTTTTCTTCTATCAAATGGTTAAAAAATGGCTTTGATGAATGGAACGGACGTACTAAAAAATCCAAATATTGATTAGAAAACATGTTTGTTGATTTTTCAAACGTGTTTTTTCTATATTATTAATTGAATGAGGAAAAAGATGCAGAAAGTTCTGGCAATCGTTGGCCCAACCGCAATTGGAAAGACTTCCTTGGCAATTCAGCTCGCTCAAAAAGTAAATGCTGAAATTATTTCGGGTGATTCAATGCAGGTTTATAAAGAGGTGGCTATTGGAACAGCTAAAGCAACTCCAGCCGAGCAAAAGACGATTCGACATTACCTTGTTGATACTCAATCAGTTTTTGAGCCCTATTCCGTGATAGATTTTATTGATCAGGCTGAGAAAGCCATTGAGCAAATCGCTGCCAAAGGTAAGCTGCCACTTTTAGTAGGTGGTACCGGTTTTTATGTCAATGCACTTTTAAACAAAATGAAATTAGGAGAACCAACTCGCCAAGAATCAGTGATTACAGATAAATGGGAAAAATTTTTGCAGGAACAGGGGAAAAATAAATTATGGGCAGAATTAGCTAAGCGAGATCCAGATGCTGCTCAAAAAATTCCTTTAAATAATACCCGACGCGTTTTAAGGGCACTAACAGTTATAGAGCGTACGGGGAAAAAGTTTTCTCAACAGCAAAAAACCATTGAAGCAAGATATGATTACCTTATCATTGGACTCAATTCTGACCGTCCTATAATTTATCGTAGGATCAATGAGCGTGTTGATCAAATGATGGAACAAGGCTTGCTTGAAGAAGCAAAATTTATTTATCAAAATCGTGCTCAAGAATATACAATCCTGCAGGCTATTGGTTATAAAGAGTTTTTTCCCTATTTTGCAAAACAAAATAACCTTGAAAATTGCGTTTCAAATTTAAAAACAGCTTCAAGAAGATATGCTAAGAGGCAGCTGACGTATTTTCGCCACCAATTACCTGTCACTTGGTTTGATCCGCTTAAAGATCCGAATTGTTTAAATAAAATTACACAGAAAGTTGAGGAATGGTTAAATGAATGATTGGCCAGAAAAATTAAATAAATTAGTAGCTGAAACAGACAAGCAAATAGCACCCCAATTAGCAAAAATTGATCAAAATATCTTATTTAATCAAAATAAAGTGTTACAGGCATTCAAAGATAAAGCCGTTGCTGAATCTGATTTAATTGGTAGTACTGGCTACGGGTCTGATGACAGTGGTAGAGATAAGCTAGATCGTATTTACGCCCAAATTTTTAACACTGAAGATGCCTTAATCCGTTCACAGTTTGTTTCTGGTACCCATACTTTAGCCACTGCAATGGCAGGAAATTTGCTGCCGGGTGATGAATTAACCTATTTAACTGGGATGCCTTATGATACCTTGCAACAGGTGATTGGAATTGCCGGCAACGGTCGTGGTAGCTTAAAACAATATGGTGTTAAGTTTTCTCACGTTGATTTGTTGTCTGACGGCAGTGTTGATTTTGCTTCTGCACGAAAATTGTTGGCAGAACGTCAGCCTAAAATGGTAGTTATCCAGCGTTCACGAGGCTATAATACAAGACCAAGCTTTACAGTGGCAAAAATCAAACCAATGATTGCAATGATTAGGGAAGTTTCACCGAAAAGTATAGTTTTTGTTGATAATTGCTATGGAGAATTTTCTGAGCAACATGAACCTACTGAATATGGTGCTGACATAATGGCTGGTTCTTTAATTAAGAATGCTGGTGGTGGCTTAGCAAAAATAGGTGGCTATGTTGTTGGCAAACATGAATTAATTGAAAATACTGCGGCAAGGCTTACGGCAGGTGGCATAGGTCGCGAAGAAGGAGCCAGCTTAAACAATAATCTTGATTATTTTGAGGGACTTTTTGTATCACCAAGTGTGACTGGTAATGCTATTAAAGGTGCAGTTTATGCCTCGGCATTATTAGAAAAGATGGGCTTAGAGGTTTCACCAAAATGGAATGAAGAGCGAACTGACTTAATTCAAACAGTAATTTTCCATGACAAGGACAAAATGATCAGATTTGCCAAAACTTTACAGAAAAACTCACCGATTAATTCATTTGTCGATCCTATTCCAAGTAATGATACGGGATATGAAGATCAAGTAATTATGGCTGATGGTTCATTTATTGAAGGTGCAAGTATTGAATTTTCTGGAGATGGTCCTATTAGACCACCGTATGCTTTATATATGCAAGGCGGTCTGACTTATGCCCATGTGAAAATAGCGATTACAAATGCAGTCAATGAATTATTTTTTCAGAAATAATCAAAGATATTTATAAATGTAAAGTAAAAGTTTGGTAAAGTTTTGCTATTTTTTGTTAGACCACTTTACAAGGTTTTAATCATTTGCTAATCTTAAGTCTAGTTTTAAACCAGAAAAAATTATTTGGTTTAGACTGTACCAATTATTGTATGATTTTTTAGGTGGAGAAGCATGACAAAGAAAATTTCAGCAGATGACATAAGGAAAAGTGTCAAAGAAGAAGATGTCAGATTTATTAGGCTGGCTTTTACAGACATTAATGGGACATTGAAAGCAGTTGAAGTCCCTAATAGCCAGTTAGACAAAGTCTTAAGCAATGATGTCCGGTTTGATGGTTCTTCAATTGATGGATTCGTGCGTTTGGAAGAGAGTGATATGGTATTATATCCTGATTTTTCCACTTGGTCCGTTTTGCCATGGAGTGATAAGACTGGGGGCAAAATCGGCTGCTTAACCTGTTCTGTTCATACTACAGATGGCAAGCCTTTTGCAGGCGATCCTCGTAATAATCTTGAAAGAATCATTGGTCAAATGAAGGATATGGGTTTCACTGCATTTGATATTGGGTTTGAGGCTGAATTTCATTTGCTCAAACTTGATAGTGACGGAAATTGGACAACTCAAGTTCCAGATCATGCATCTTATTTTGATCTCACTTCTAATGACGAAAGTGCCAGTTGCCGCCGAGATATTGTTGAAACTTTGGAAAGCATTGGCTTTGAAGTGGAAGCTGCTCACCACGAAGTTGGTGACGGCCAACAAGAAATTGACTTTAGATTTGACGACGCTTTGTCAACAGCCGATCGTGTGCAAACTTTTAAGATGATTGTGCGTGAGATAGCTAAAAGACATGGGTTATTTGCTACATTTATGGCTAAGCCCTTGCAAGGTCAAGCTGGCAACGGGATGCATACCAACATGTCTTTATTCAAAGGTAATAAAAATGCATTTTATGATAAAAATAATAAATATCATTTATCCAAGACTGCTTTGTACTTTTTAAATGGCATTTTGGAGCATGCACGAGCAATTACGGCAGTGGGAAATCCAACTGTTAACTCATATAAGCGCTTAATCCCCGGTTTTGAGGCACCAGTATATATTTCTTGGGCTTCAAAGAATCGTTCACCTATGGTTAGGGTACCTTCTGCAGGGGAATTAAATACTCGTCTTGAAATGCGTTCTGCTGATCCTACAGCTAACCCTTATTTACTTTTAGCCGCATGTTTAAGTGCAGGAATGGCTGGAATTAAGGAAGAAAAGATGCCTATGGACCCAGTCACCTGCAACTTATTTGATTTAAGTGAAGAACAACTTAATGAAATGGGAATCAAACCTCTTCCTTCTACATTGCACAATGCATTAAAAGCTTTTAAGAAAGATAAATTAATTCAAAATGCTTTAGGAGAACATTTAACTCAGAGCTTTATTGATTCTAAAGAGTTAGAATGGGCGCAATACACTCAAACTGTTTCTGTTTGGGAAAGAAATCGTTATATGGGCTACTAAAACAATTTGTTTTATGATAAGAGTAAAATTTAAAAACTGTAAATTTTTGATAAGGAAATAATGTAAAGTCTGATAAAGAGCGGACTAATTTATTTTCCTTGTCCGTGACCAATAATTATAATGTCAAGCTACACATTAGCTTGACTTTTTTTATTTTAGAAAAGTTTTAACCGTACGAACTAATTTTGCTATTTAAAAGGACTAACTACATTTTGTTTGATAACAAATTATAAATATTTATTAAGTGTTGCTATGTAATTATTTTTTCATTTTATTGCTATAATAGTATAAATAAAATATGAGTTAATAACATATACGCTTTTTTTGTGTGTACTTTCAAAAATAAATAACTATATTTAAATTGTTTTAATTACATATAATATTATTAACGTTATTTATAATAAAAATATGTGCAATTAAACTTTATAAAATATACTTTGCTTTTTTATAACTATTCACATTAATAGTATTATTTGTTATTTAAATATAATGTAAGTGCTTTTATAACCTTTTGCAATAAAAACTTGTTTTTAAAATTAAATAATTTATTGACATTTATGACTACATTTATTAGGATTATATTATCTAATAAATTTAACCATATATTAGACATAGTTTCAGAGAGGTAGTGTTATTTTAAATAATTTAGGTTATTTGAATTAAAAAATTTAATTAATAGTTTAAGAAAGGAAATGTTATATAATAAAAAAAGCTACTTCAATGTAGTGATCAATTGAATTTGCTTTCCGCGATGCAAAGTTATGAATAAATTTACAAGGTATTTCATCATGCTAAAGATTATATTTATTCTTAACGCAGAAAATTAGTAGCGAGAAAAATTAAATATGGTAAATTCAACTCACTACTAAAATTAATAATATTAAAGAAAGAAATTTACTGTTGTGAAATTTTTACCTTAAATGAAGTAAAGAAACAAGCATGTAGATTTAATTAAAATTCTTCTATGAATAAACATCTTAAAATCACATATACACTAACTTAAAGGTTGTACGGAAATTTCATACAACCTTTTTTGGTCAAACTATATAACTTTAGAAGGAATGTCTAGCATTATGTATAGCCCCTATTCAAATGCTATCGCATGGTTGACAACTAAAATGTTTTTTAGTTAATTTTATTATTCGAATATGTCAACTTTTAAGTGATATGATAAATAAGTTAGGTTTTGAGTAAGTGAGGTAAAAATGACAAAAGAAAAGGCAATTTATACTAAAGATGTGATACTAGTTATGGCAGCTTCATTCTTTTTTATGTTTAGTACTATGTTTGTGAACCCTCTGATTAACGGCTATGCTAAAAGTTTGGGAGCTAGTAGTGGTTTTGCTGGCTTGATTGTGGGAATTATGAGTATAGCAGCAATGTTTTTGCGACCGATTGCAGGTAATTTGACGGATAAATTTTCGAAATACCGTTTATCTTTTATCGGAGGAATTCTCATAGTGGTCGGTGTAACTGGCTACGTAATAGCACCAGCAAGCAATTGGCTGCTCCTTTTTCGTTTAATTAACGGCTCAGGTTATGTTCTTTGCACCGTTTGCATGACGACTTGGCTTGCCTTTTTGGTGCCACGTGCTCACGTTGGTCAGGCAATGGGATTTTATGGTCTGATGAATGCACTTGCGATGGCTGTTGCTCCAGCGCTTGCTATTAGTACTTATCAAAAAACAGGATACAGAACTGCTATCATTGCTTCTGCTGTTTCGGCCGTTTTAATGGTCATTATAATTCAATTTGTTGGCAATAAGGCAAAACCAAAAGAAGTTAAACAATTAGAAAAGAAAAAATCATTTTTGCATCTTAAAATTATTCAAAAAAACGTATTGCCTATAGCAATGCTCACTACTTTATTTGCATTTCCTTATTTTGCCACACAAGCCGATCTGGTTACTTACGTTGAAGAGCGTCATTTGAGTGTAAATGTAGGCTCCTATTTTTTAATTTATGCTGTTGTACTATTGCTTATTCGAATAGTTTTAAAAAATCTCTTTGATACTGTTAAATTTGGCACTTGGTTTTGGGTTAGTGTTGCTGCCACCCTTATTTACCTAATTTTGCTGGCAACAATGAAAAATAACTGGATAATGGCTCTCGCAGCTGCTTTTATGGCTATTGGCTATGGTTTAATGTATTCAGTTTTACAGTCAACTGCAATGCTATTGGCTCCCATAAGCGAACAAGGTTTAGCAAGTAGCACGTTTTACTTAGGACTTGACATTGGTATGGCGTTTGGTCCAATAATCATGGGATTTATAAATGACTTATTACCAGTCAAATACTTTTATTTAGTGCAGTTAATTTTAATACCTTTCATGATATTGATCTATTTCCATTATCGTGATCGTCTGAATGGTGCAATTAGACATCATTAACCTTTTTTCAAATAAAAGAAAAACTGACTAGTCTTGTTATAGCAAAAGATTAGTCAGCTTTTAATATCTCATAAAACAATTAGCTTTGCTTTTTATTGGAATTTTTTACCCCATTCCCAAGGATCTTCGTGCCAGGTCTTCAAAGCTTCATATTCTGTTGGAGTTATATATTTCATCTCTTTTTCTTTTTGGAGTAGTTCAGGATATGTTAACAGAGGACTGTAATCAACTTTAGCTTGAGCAAAGTTAGCTTTAGTATCTTTTAAATAATAGGTAAATATTGAGCTCACGCCGATTACATTACCGCCTTCTTTTTCAGTTGCTTTTACCGCATTAATAACTGACCCACCAGTGGTAATTAAATCGTCGATTAATACAATTCTGTCGTGGCTATTAAAAAGTCCTTCAATTTGTTTACCTTTTCCATGATCTTTTGGTTTTGGGCGTACATAAATCATTGGCAAATTCAGTTTGTCAGCCACCCATGCTGCATGGGGAATACCCGCCGTAGCAACTCCCCCAATCACGCTTACATCTGGATACTTTTCTTTAATAAGACCTGCTAAATCTGAAGCAATCCAGTCACGCAAGTCTGGATAGGAAACAGTTAATCTTAAATCAGTATAAATGGGAGATAACATGCCACTTGCATAAGTGAATGGTTTGTCAGGGGATATTGTAATAATTTTTTTATCAACTAACTTATTAATAATTTGATCTTGATGCATTTTACTCAAACTCCTTTTTAATTTCTCGATAAACTAAAGCAGGATCTTCAGCCTGCGTAATTGGTCGACCCACTACAAGAGCACTTGAACCAAATTCTTTAGCCTTTTGTGGCGTGGCTATACGCTTTTGATCATCAGTGATGCTATTTGACAATCTTATTCCCGGTGTTACATATAAAAAGTCAGAACCAACCTGTTTTTTTAATTTTTTTACCTCAAGTGGTGAGCAGATAACACCATCTGCTCCAGCTTTTTTTGCAGTTTGTGCCAGACTAACTACTTGCTCTGCCATTGATAATGAACAGTTTTGTTCATTTGCCAAAATTTTTTCTGAAATTGAGGTCAATTCTGTAACTGCTAGTAATTTAGGAGTATTGTTTCCAGTTGGTGTGCCATCTATCAAGCCTTTTTTTGCGGCGGAAATCATTTCACTGCCACCTAGAGCATGAATAGTCGTGCAAAAAATACCTAAATGAGCAATTTGCCTAGCAGCTCGATAAACTGTATTGGGAATATCGTGTAATTTAAGATCTAAAAAAATATGATAGCCTTGATTTACTAATTTTTCTACAAAATCGGATCCATAATGGTAATAAAGTTCCATGCCGATCTTTAAGTATGTTTCTTGGGGCTGTCCCAATTTTGCTAGTAATTCATGAACCTTATTTTGGCTGTCAAAGTCCAAAGCTACAAACACTGCTTTTTCCATTAAAAACCTCCACAAAAAAAGTCTATTCTGGTACGAGAGTGCATCAAAATAGACCTTTTATATTTAATTTAAGTCATGTTTTTAACTTGCGGTCTCTCTGTACCGTTTAAAGTTTATCAATAATGAGATTACCATTTTTATTTATAAAATACAATAAAATTTTGTTTTTAAAAAGTAAAGAAATTGTGTAAAATATATCCAAAAATAATTGTACTGACAGTGAGCTTACATTTTTGGAGGGTAATATGACAAATATAAGTGTAAAATTGCCTGGATTTACTTTAAAAAACCCGGTGATGCCGGCTAGTGGTACTTTCGGCTTCGGGGATGTACCAGCAGCAAAAAAATTTGACTTGAATGAACTGGGAGCACTAGTTATTAAAACTACTACACCTAAGCCAAGTTTAGGAAATCCGCAACCCCAAATTGCAGTTTTAGATAATGGCGTATTAAATTCAGTTGGGTTGACCAATCCAGGGGTTGATAAAGTTATTAGCGATAAGTTGCCTGCTATTAAAAAGCAATATCCAGCTCTACCAATAATTGCCAGTGTTGGTGGTGAAAGTGAAGATGGCTATCTTGAAGTTGCCCAAAAACTGTCAGATTCAAAAATGGTTACTGCTCTTGAAATTAATGTTTCTTGCCCCAATGTGGCTAAAGGTGGAATGTCATTTGGTGTTCACCCAAGAGTGGTGGAGAAGCTAACTGCTGCAATAAAAAATACAGTTGATTTGCCCGTTTTTGTAAAGTTGACACCTAATGTAACTGATATAGTTGCATTAGCGCAGGCTGCTGAAACAGGTGGTGCTGATGGCTTATCTTTAATAAATACTGTAACTGGTATGAGGATTAACATAAAGACTCGCAAACCTCTGCTTGGAAATAATTTTGGTGGATACTCTGGTTCTGCAGTGAAGCCCATTGCCTTATATCAGATTAATCAGGTAAGACGGGTTACTAATTTACCAATTATCGGTATGGGGGGAATTGCCTCTGCTGAAGATGTGGTCGAATTTATGCTTGCTGGTGCTAACGCTGTTGCAGTAGGTAGTGCACATTTTAAAGATCCTTTAGCTTGCCTTCATATTGTCCATGACTTACCGCAGGTTTTGAATAATTTAGGAGTCAATGATATTAAAGATTTAGTTGGTCAGGTTGAATATAATTAAAAAGCTAGCATCAGCAATATCCAACTTTACTATTGACAATTTGAATTTGAAACAGTATATTTAAACTGATGTCCTTTAAAATTAGTCCCGTGAGGCTAGCAAGGAAAGCTCAATTAAGTATTGACTTTTACAAAGCATTTAGTCTCAAATAGATTAAGTGCTTTTTTCATGGGCAATATACTACAGGAGAAAAAAATGACAAAAGAAATTTGGGACGCGTCAGCAATGAAAAGAGCGTTGACAAGAATTACTTATGAAATCATTGAACGAAATAAGGGCACGGAGAATTTGGTTCTGGTAGGAATAAAAACTCGTGGTGTATATTTAGCTCAACGCATTCATGATCGTATTCAGAAGCTTGAAGGTGTTGATGTTCCACTTGGCCAACTTGATATTACCTTATATCGTGATGATCGTCATGATGCAACATTAAAATTAGATCCCGTTGTTAATTCAAGTGAACTGGGAGTTGAAATTAACAATAAACACGTGATATTAGTAGACGATGTGATTTTTACTGGTAGAACAATCAGAGCGGCAATGGATGCTTTAATGGATAAAGGCAGACCTAGTTCAATTGCCGTTGCTGCTTTGGTTGACCGTGGTCATCGCGAACTTCCAATTCGAGCAGATTTTGTTGGTAAAAACATTCCAACTTCATCACATGAAGAGATAGCTGTTCATGTAGAAGAAATTGATAATAAAGACAATGTGGAATTAAAGCCATTGCCACAATAAAAAATTAATTCAACCGTTTAATTGGCTCCAGAGAGGGTCAGAAGGGTTTGAGTTCATTTTATTGAGTCTCTAACTATACTAAAAACCCTTTTGCTAAACCTGGAGCTGAAAAAGCTTTAGGTTTATTTTTTTGGAAGAGAGTAAAAATGAAAAATATTAATCTGATTACCCTAAAATCATTTGTAAGTGTCGAAAACTTAACAGTTGAAGAAGTAATGGCGCTTATTGAAAGAGCAGAGTTCTTTAAAAAAGGTGGTGCCCGTCCACACCTAACAAACCCAGTTTTTGTCACAAACATGTTTTTTGAAAATTCTAGCAGAACTCACACGAGTTTTGAAATGGCAGAAAGAAAATTGGGTTTAAGTGTAATACCATTTGATCCTGCACACAGTTCAACCAAAAAAGGGGAAACGCTTTATGATACTTCGCTTATTATGGCAGCTCTTGGGATTGATCTTGAAGTTATCAGGCATACTGAAAATGAATACTATAACCAACTGATACATCCCAAACAAAACCAACACCTTGATATAGGCGTGATAAATGCCGGAGATGGAAGCGGTCAGCACCCATCACAATGTATGCTTGACATGATGACAATTCATGAGCATTTTGGCCATTTTAAGGGTCTTAAAGTAGCTATCGTAGGAGATATTACTAATTCTCGAGTTGCTAAAAGTAATATGGAACTTTTGACCAGGCTGGGAGCCAAGGTTTATTTCTCTGGTCCTGATTATTGGTATGACACACAATACGATAAGTATGGTGAATATATGCCAATTGATGATTTAATTAATCAAATGGATGTGATGATGCTATTACGTGTGCAACACGAAAGACACGCAGGAGATCCTAACGAAGCAAAATTTGACGCCAAAAGCTACCATGAAAAATTTGGTATTAATCAAAAAAGGTATGAGCAAATGAAAGATGATGCTATTATCATGCACCCGGGTCCGATTAACCATGATGTTGAACTTAGCGGTGACTTAGTTGAAGCTCCAAAGTGTCGGTTTGTAAGGCAAATGGAAAATGGCGTTTTTATGAGAATGGCAATGATTGAAGCAGTTATGCGTGGTCGCAAATTAGGGGGTTTGTCTTGATGACAACTGTGATTAAAAATGGCTATATTTATACTGATGGAGAAATAGTACATGGTGACCTTTTAATTAAAAATGGCCTAATTTCTGCAATTGGTATTGGTTTAAAAGCAGAAAATATAATTGATGCCAAAAAGCAATTAGTAAGCCCAGGACTTGTTGATGTACATGTTCATTACAGAGATCCTGGACAAACTGATAAAGAAAATGTCAGAACCGGTTCGCTGGCAGCAGCACATGGTGGTTTCACTACTGTTTCTGCAATGCCGAATGTAGTACCGGTACCCAATACACCAGAGCTGATGGGTAAAATGGTGAAAAACAACTGTGAAAATGGTGTAATTCATGTTTTGCAATATGCACCAATTACTGTTAATGAAGATACTAACGAAATTCCTGATTATGCAGCTCTAAAAAAAGCCGGCTGTATTGCACTAAGCAATGATGGCAAAGGTGTGCAAAATGCTCGCACTATGTATTTAGCAATGCAAAAAGCTCAGGCTAATAATTTAATTATTGCCGAACATGCTCAAGATGATTCATTGTTCAATCATGGCGTTATAAATGAAGGTAGAAAAGCAAGTGAATTTAATTTAGCTCCGATTACTGAATTAGCTGAAACTACTCAAATTGCCCGAGATTTATTATTGGCTCAAAAGACTGGCGTTCATTACCATGTTTGCCATGTTTCTACTAAGAAAGGCGTTGAATTGATCAGAATTGCTAAAAGTAAAGGTATTAATGTTACCAGCGAAGTTGCTCCTCATCATCTTCTATTAGGAGAAGAAGATATTATCAGTGATAATGCTAATTTTAAAATGAATCCGCCTTTGAGAACCAAAGGAGATCAAGAAGCACTTATAGCTGGATTACTTGATGGCACAATTGACATGATAGCTACTGATCATGCTCCTCATACTGCAAGTGATAAGCAAAATGGTTTTGCCACGGCTGCATTTGGTATTGTTGGCAGTGAAACGGCTTTTAGTGAGCTCTACACTAAATTTGTTAAAACTGGTATTTTTACTCTGGAGCAGTTATTAAATTGGCTCACTTTGGCTCCCGCTAAAACTTTTGGTTTGGAAAAAGCTGGAAAAATAGCTTTAGGTCAACCGGCAGATATTGCAATTTTCGATCTTCACAAAAAAGAAGCTATTAATGCAGCTAATTTTAAGTCTAAGGGAAGGAATACTCCTTTTAATAGTGATGCAGTTTATGGCCAAACTGTTTTAACAATGGTCGACGGCCAGATTGTTTTTCAAAGTGAGGAAAGTAAATGAGATATTTAATTTTAGAAGATGGCAGTATATTTGCAGGCGAAGGCTTTGGTGGAAGTCAAGCGACTAAAGGTGAAGTCGTGTTTACAACCGGAATGACAGGTTATCAAGAGGCAATTACCGATCAATCGTATGCTGATCAAATTTTAGTTTTTACTAATCCGTTAATTGGCAATTATGGGATCACGCTGGCAGATTATGAATCACTTGAGCCGGGCATAAAAGGAGTGATTTGCCATGAAGTGGCACGACACCCTGATAATTGGCGCATGCAAACTACTTTACCAGATTTTTTAAAGAGTCTAGATGTACCTGGTATTCAAGGAATAGATACCAGAAAATTGGTTAAAAAATTACGTGCCTACGGTACAATGAAGGGTCAAATTTGTGATTCTAAGGAGAATGCTGCTGCGATTGCAGAGCAATTAAAAGCAAGTCAACTTTCAAAGGACGTAGTTAAAAGAGTTGCGACTACAAAAGCTTATCCTGTGCCAGGCTCAAAGCGCAATATTGTTGTAGTAGATTTTGGACTAAAAAATAGTATTTTGCGTGAATTAAGCAAACGAGATTGCAACTGTATAGTTTTGCCTTATATTACTTCAGCTGAAAAAATATTATCTCTTCATCCGGATGGCGTTTTGCTGTCTAATGGACCTGGAGATCCTTTAGAAATGCGGGGTGCCGTCAAAATGGTTCAAGAAGTAGAAAAGCAGGTACCATTAATGGGAATCTGCATGGGTCACCAGGTTTTTGCTCTGGCTAATGGTGCAAAAACTTATAAAATGAAATTTGGTCATCGGGGATTTAATCATCCTGTACGGGAAATAGCTACTGGAAATATTGGCTTTACCTCACAGAATCATGGCTATGCTGTTAGCCGAGATTCAATTGATCCTGATATTTTAATGGTTACTCATGTTGAAGTTAATGACGGTACTATCGAAGGTTTGCGGCACAAGAAATATCCTGCTTTTTCCGTCCAATTTCACCCTGATAGTACGCCTGGCCCTCACGATGAAGAAGGCATCTTTGATTACTTTATGCAAATGATTGACCAAAGAAAGGATGTTAAAAATCATGCCTAAAAGAACTGATATAAAAAAAATAATGGTAATTGGTTCAGGACCAATTATTATTGGTCAGGCTGCAGAATTTGATTATTCCGGTACTCAAGCATGCCTTGCTTTGCGTGAAGAAGGTTATGAAGTGGTTCTGGTTAATTCTAATCCGGCCACAATTATGACTGATACCACAATAGCCGATAAAGTTTATATAGAACCATTAACTTTAGAATCAGTATCACGTATTATCCGCAAAGAATTTCCTGATGCTATTTTACCGACTTTAGGTGGTCAAGTTGGTTTAAATATGGCTTTATCATTAGCTAAAAGTGGTATTTTAGATGAACTAAACATTGAATTATTGGGAACAAAGCTCAATTCAATTGAACAAGCCGAAGACAGAGAAAAATTTAAAGAATTGTGTCAAGAATTAGGAGAGCCAGTGCCACCTTCAACTAGTGTCAAGACAGTGCAAGAAGCATTAGATTTTGGAGACAAGATTGGTTACCCCATTATTGTTCGCCCGGCATTCACTATGGGTGGAACTGGTGGCGGTATTTGCAATGACAGGGATGAACTAGCTAAAATTGCTAAAAACGGTTTGGAATTGTCACCAGTTACCGAATGCTTAATTGAGCGTTCAATTGCAGGATATAAAGAAATTGAATTTGAAGTCATGAGAGATCATGACGATAATGCCATGATTGTTTGTTGTATGGAAAACTTCGATCCTGTTGGTATCCATACGGGTGACTCAATTGTTTTTTCACCGTCTCAGACATTATCTGACAAAGAATATCAGATGTTGCGTGACTGTTCTTTAAAACTTATTCGGGCACTAAAAATTGAAGGTGGTTGCAATGTTCAATTAGCCCTTGATCCAAACAGTTTTAATTATGATGTCATTGAGGTTAATCCCCGGGTTTCGCGTTCTTCTGCATTAGCGTCAAAGGCTACTGGCTATCCCATTGCCAAGATGGCTGCTAAAATCGCTGTGGGTCTGACTTTAGATGAAATTAAAAATCCGGTAACAGGCACTACATTTGCTGAATTTGAACCAGCACTGGACTATGTGGTCTGCAAGATCCCTCGTTGGCCCTTTGATAAGTTTGCCAAAGCAAATCGTGAACTGGGAACCCAAATGAAAGCAACTGGAGAAGTCATGGCGATTGGCAGGACAGCTGAAGAAGCGTTTCAAAAAGCTGTGCGCTCTTTAGAAATTGACCAAAAAGATTTTTATTCAACTGAAGCTCATGATGCAAGTGATGAAGAACTGGAAAATAAACTTGTTAAAGCTCAAGATGATCGTCTCTTTTATTTAGCGGAGGCTTTTCGCAGAGACTATGCAATGTCAGACTTACATGAATTAACCAAAATTAATTTCTATTTTCTAGATATTGTTAAGCATATTGTTGATTTAGAAAAAACTATTGCGGCTAATCCAGATGATCTGGCTGTGCTCAAAAATGCTAAGAAATACGGCTTTAGTGACCATACTATCGCCAATTTATGGAATGAGGATGAAGACCAAGTGCGTAATTTACGCAAGAGAAATCATCTTTTACCCGTTTACAAAATGGTTGATACATGTGCTGGGGAATTCGTCTCAGAAACACCATACTTTTACTCTACTTATGATACGGAAAATGAGAGTCGGAAGAATAGTAAAAAATCAGTTTTAGTTGTTGGTTCAGGACCTATCAGGATTGGTCAGGGTGTAGAATTTGACTATGCCACTGTTCATTGTGTCAAAGCATTACAAAAAATGGGTTATGAAGCCATTGTAATTAATTCAAATCCAGAAACCGTTTCAACCGACTTTTCTGTTTCTGATAAATTATATTTTGAGCCACTCACTTTAGAAGATGTCTTAAATGTCTGTGATCTTGAGCAGCCTGAAGGTGTAATTATCCAGTTTGGTGGTCAAACTTCAATTAATTTGGCAGCTGGGCTAGAAAAGCATGGTGTTAAAATCTTGGGTACCAGTGTGGAAGACTTGAACAGAGCTGAAGATCGCGAATTATTTGATCAAGTAGTAAAAGAATTGGGCTTAAAGCAACCGCAAGGAATTACGACTACTACACATGATGGTGTTATCAAAGCAGCAGACAAGTTGGGGTATCCGGTTTTAGTCAGACCAAGTTATGTTTTGGGTGGAAAAGCAATGGAAATTGTTTATAATCAGCCAGAACTTGAAGACTATTTGCAAAATCATGTGGATATTGCAAGCAGTCATCCAATCTTAGTTGATGATTATCTTGATGGGCGCGAGTGTGATGTCGATGCAATTTGCGATGGCGAAAGGGTCCTTATTCCCGGAATAATGGAACATATTGAACATGCTGGAGTTCACTCCGGAGATTCCATGGCTGTTTATCCCGCTCAAACATTTTCTCCCGCAATTAAACAAAAAATAGCGGACATTACTAAGAAGTTAGCGTTAAAGCTTAATTGTCGCGGAATAATGAATTTGCAGTTAATTGAGCGCAATGGTGAAATTTATATTATTGAGGTCAATCCTCGTGCTAGTCGTACTGTACCTTTTTTAAGTAAGATTACTTCTATTGAAATGGCGCAGGTGGCAACAAGAGTAATTATGGGTGAAAGCTTACAGGAGCAAGGTTATGATGATGGCCTGGCACCAGAAACCAAAATGATTAGTGTTAAAGCCCCAGTGTTCTCATTTAGCAAGCTTTCTGATGTTGACAGCTACTTAGGACCGGAAATGAAGTCAACTGGTGAGGTCATGGGTAGTGATTTTAGTTTTCCTAAGGCACTTTACAAAGCCTTCTCAGGTGCAAACATGCATATTCCGGACAGTGGCAATATTTTATTAACAATCGAAGATCGTGATAAACAAAAAATTTTGCCTATTGCCAAAAGATTTGCCCAAATCGGTTACCGTATTTTTGCTACCAGTGGTACAGCAACATTTTTAAAACAAAATCATTTACATGTTGCTTTGGTAGATAAAATTCATGAAGACACTGACACAAATATCCTAAATGAATTGAAAAATGGCAAAATCGATTTGGTAATTAATACTATGGGCCATGATCTTGCTAAAACATCTGACGGCTTTGTCATTCGTCAGACTGCTATTCAGCAAAACATTCCGTTAATTACAAGCCTGGATACTGCACGTGCATTGCTAACTGCTTTAGAAAACAGGTCGTTTGCTACAATAAACATAAAATAGAATTTTGAAATTTAAAAAGCAGCTGCGTTTTTAACACAGCTGCTTTTTATGTTTAACTTTGAAAGGTACTGGCATAAATAAAATTTAATTTATTTAGTACTAAATTTAATGGCGGTTTCAGCCAGATCAATTGTGTAGTCTGTATTTTCAAGAGGCCTTTTCGTCATTCCCTGGTCAGTTGAATAAATAATTAAGCAAAGTTTGCTGCCTGCCGGCATTGTGTAATAAGTTGGTTGTAATTTAAATTGCAAGTCATAAAACTCACCGGCTTTAATACTACTTGGCTTTTTCATATCTGCATAATTCTGCAGATTCATGTGCGCCTTGGTAATTAATTTGGCGTGAGTTAGTTTGTCAGGCATAAATTCTTGTAAAGAGTCAAGTTGAAAATGGAAGCCCAGTTCTTGTCCACCAGGCATTAAAATTTTAGGGGTAGGAGTCAAACGCTTGCGATCAGCAATTTCTACTAAAGCAACAGAAATCTGTCCTTTGTTAAGACTGGATGAAACACGTAGCCGGATTGCTGGACGTCCCACAATTGTTACTGGATGAATAAATTCGTCGCTGGTAAAACGCAAGCTGGCTTTTGCCCACTTTGCTTCACCACAAATAAATTGGTATTGCCAGTCATTCTCAGAAATTTTTGCCTTCTTAAATTCAGTTCCGCCTGTATCAGTAAAGGAAAGTTTTTGATTGCTGCTAGTATCTTTGGTTAACTCATTATCGGAATTAGGGAAATAAACAGTTTCGCTGCCAATGTCATTACTCCAATCCTTTTCTTTGTGCCACTGATCTGCTTTTAGATTATCCTGAATAAGCACAGTTGGCCACTGATTATAGGCGTTATTTTCTACTCCCAAGAGTTCATGAACCAGCCATAAGTTCATTAGGTCAGTAAAATCAATTGAAACCAAATTATTCATATTATAATGGGGTCCCTGATGCAAGAAAAGGTGATGTGCAATAGGAAGGTCTTTGACCTTTTGCCAAACTTTATAGACGTTCTTAGGCTTGACATTCCAGTCATTTAAACCATGGACGCTAATCCAGGAACATTTAATATTATCAGTATGGTGGCGATAATTGCGCTTTTCCCAGAAATCAGAATACTGACCAGTCTTGCGATCGGCCTTTTCTAATAAAATCTTCTGCATTTCGTCAAACTTAGGTTTAATTTTTAAATAATCTCCAGCATCCCACAAGTTCGATTGACAAGTTTCTGCAAGCATATCCAGATCTTCACCTTGGCAATCTTCTGGTGCAATCACCAAGCCATGTTCGCGGTAATAATCATACCAAGAAGAAATGGCAGCCTCAGAAATAACTGTTTTTAGGCCAGGTACACCCGTAGTAGCAATGGCTATTTGCAAAGTGCCTAAATATGAACGACCTGTCATCCCAATTTTTTTGTTACACCAAGTTGCTTTGGTTTCGTGCTGCCTCGTTCTATCTTTATAAGCAATGCGATCTCCATGCAACCATTCAAGTATTTCTTTGGCGCTTTCGGTTTCTTCCGGAGCACCAGTAATTCTGAGACCGTCGCTGCCTCGCGTTCCGATAGCGCCAGCAAACACGCTGGCAAAGCCACGAGCCAGCATATATTCATTCAGACCGTAGGAAGATTTGCCGACAGCTTGTTCTACCGGCCTAGATGAGTTTTCACTATCCAGTGGCTTTTTGGCTTTAACTATTGCAGAAGCCTGATATTGTGGATTAGTCCACTCAGTTGCATCAGTCAAATTTTCATCTACGTTGTGGTTGCGCTTTTCATTATCAATGATACCGCCAAAATAGGGACTAGCAGTGTAAAGAGCAGGAACCGGTAAAGTTTCACTTTCAATTGGACGAAAAATTGTCGTTTGCAAAAGGTCACTCTTCCCGTCACCGTCTGTATCCAAATCACTTTCAACATAAACGACTTCTCGGATCACTTTGCTGGTATCAAAAACAGGCATGCTTTTACCATTAAAAAAGAGAAACTTATTCTGCGCAAATTCCGTTTTTCTATTGTAAAAATAACCTTGACCAGCCATGACATCTATTAGCAGTTGTCCATTTTTGGCACGAGTATTAAGCAAACGATAAAAAGCTTGAATAAGAGATTTCTTGTCGTTAATTTTCTCAATGTAAGGTAATGCCTGCTTTTTCATAAAAGCCAAAGGGTTATTTAGCTGATAATCGTAGCCAACATGATAGCCAAGAAGCTGCAATGCAACATTATAAAATTGGTTAGAAGCAATTTCCTCGGGATTGGTATCTAAAAAAGCATTAAGAGGCTGGACACTTGAAACTGCAAACTCAGCTAATTTTGCTTTGCGAGCACTTTCGTCGCAAGGGCTAATCACCGCCACTGCATTTGCGATCAGCTCTCCTAAAAGATTGGAAAAAGAACGTTTTTCATAATCTATTGGTAAAAATTTAATTTGCAATAATTCTTTAACTTCTGTTTTGTAATCAGTTTCCACATAAGCGTATTGGTTATACTTCATAAAATTCTCCTTTTTGTATTATTTTACCTGTTAACAATGATATTAGAAAGCTGATTAATAAAAAAGAAGGTACTGTTTTCAATACCTCCTTTTTAAATATTAAATTTATAACCAAACTTTTTCGTAAATTTTTTCATTAAAACCGCAAGTCAGTTTTTTACCTTCAACAACCAGAGGCCTTTTTATTAGTTTTCCATTTTTGGACATCATGTCAGCGGCATCTGCAATTGACATACCTGCAATTTGATCTTTAAGGTGTAATTTGCGATAGTCTTGACCGTGAGTGTTGAAAAAATATTTTAAGCCACGATCTTGATGCTGGCTCAGCCATTTTACTAGATCTTCTTTTTTTGGCGGTTCTTCGACCAAATCTTGAAAATCGAACTCAACATTGTGCTCTGTCAGCCATTTTTGAGCAGCCCTTGAAGTAGAGCAACGCTTGTAACCATAGAATTTTATCATATTCATACTCTCCTTTACTTCAATTATAGCAATAAGACTGATAAACCAGAAGAGTAGAGTATTTTAAACTAACTAAAATCCAGTTCAAAGTCTTTACTAGTAAAAAGATGAACTTTGTTATTAAAAAGGTAATTCATTGCGATGCCTAATGCAATTGGTAACACGAAGAAAAGAACAGCAATTAATATAATATTAACAAAATTCGCTGGGCGATTTGCCATGGCGGCAATAGGGCCAATTAAACCTGAAAAGCCAAATCCTGCACTCATTGGTGTACCCTGAATTTGAAATACTGCACCTAAGGCACCCATTATACCGGCATTAATTAAAAGCGGGATAAGTAATTTGGGATTAGTCATTAGATTAGCCATTTGCATTTTAGGAGAACCTAAGAAGTGGGCAATTGATGTACCAAAACTATTTGATTTCCAACCGAAAACAGCTAAAGAGAAAGCAACGGCTGTGATACCTAAATTGGCAGAACCGGAAGCTATGCCAGAAATGCTTATCGCGGTGGCAATACCGACTGAAGAAATAGGGGAAACTATAAGTAACCCAAAAACTATTCCCATTAGCATTCCCATAATAATTGGCTGCAATGCCGTCAATTTTTCAACTCCGACACCGATCAAACTAGTTAATTGGCCAACAGGGATACGGGTAAGACAGCCAATTCCTCCAGCTATTAGCAGAACAAGTAATGGAACTAATAGAATTGTGTATGCTTTCAATTTCTTACCAAAAAACAAAACTAAGCCGTAAGCTATCATAATAGTGATGGCAGTATTAATAACATCACCACTGCCCATAACCGCGACTTTGCCTTTGTTCATCACAAAGTTGCCAGCTCCAGCTGTTGCCGCTAAAGCAATAGATGAAGTTTGGATTGGTGTTAATTTACCAGTCATACCTACACAAACAGCACTGATTGCTGGCAACAATGCCGAAGCAAAGGTGGTTAAAGCTAAAATAAAGCTTAATTGGGGCATGCTTGGCAGCAATGCTTTTACCAGTTGGTTAATTAATGCTCCAGGAATTAAAGCAACAACAATACCTGTTGATAAGCCATTTAGTGTATCTAACGTAATCTTTTTTAAAGTATTCATTTTACTCTCCCAATAAAAAAACTCACACAGATGACGACAACTGTGTGAGTCTTCAGAGAAGAAAGTACTTAAATCTTTAAAACACACAATTGTCATGAAGATTGAACTGTGTGTCTAAGACAATGACAAACTAGGCACTCAGATCAAATAGCTGAAGTACCAGAAATAATATTTAACTTGCGGTTGATTAATTTTTTTAATTGCCGTCATAATCTTTACCTCTCATAAATATTTAAGCAATATCATAACTTAATAGTATAAAAAAAGCAAGAGAATTTTTAAAGAAAAAAATTCTTTGGTATATCAAGCTTTAAGCATCTAATAGTCTTTTTGTTGGGAAAGAAAAAGTTAGTTAATTATTAAAAAAATATTTTTTCTTTTTCAATTAGCAAAATAGCTTGCAAAAATTTGAATAACTTTTTTGAATAACTGGTTGGTAACGACTAAAATAATGACAAGTAAAAATAATAATTCAGTTTTGTAATAAAAAATATAGAAAGAAGTGTTTATTATCTCACTGTTTATTAATTGCATCAGTTTTTTAGGAGATTGGTTGTTGTTTGCCTTTCCTCTTTATCAAGGATTAATGGAGCTTTATGATTATGAATGGTTTTTGAAGGAATTTAACCAATCAAGTAAAGCACAACCAAAAATTTCTCCTTTGTACTGGATTATACCTATTGTAAAAATTTATCTTGAAAAACGGCGTGCAGTCAAAATTCTAGGTAGTATTATCAAAAATGAATCTGATTTGCGTACAGCTATGAGTTTTATTGATAAGGCTACTGCCTGGTACTTTGTTTCACTTGGTGGTTGGTTGAAGATGGTATCTTCTCTATATGAATTTATCGGAGAACTTCATGAAGACAGCATTTTATTGCTGGTTATCGGAACAGTTGTTTTAACTTTTTTGGGAATTTTCTCAGGTTATTACCGGTTAAATCCTAAACGGCAAAGGGTGTTGATATCAAAAATCAAGAAGAATTAGCGATCAAAAAAAGAACTATAACACGCTTTGTTATAGCTCTTTTTTTTGAAAAATGATCCGGGTGAGATTCGAACCCACGACCCACGGTTTAGAAGACCGTTGCTCTATCCAGCTGAGCTACCAGACCGATAGTTTTGCGTATTCCCGCGCAAGAACATTAACTATTATAGAGAAAAGTTTTTGTAATTGCAACCGGAAATTTCTTTTTTATCCAACTTATTTTTAAAGTCAAATAGATAATAAAGAAGTACAAATTGATTTGTTAATTGTATTTCATAATCTGTATAATAAAGAAAAGCGAAGAACGAAAGACAGGAAAATACATGAAACATAAAATTATAAAATTGATATCTCTACTGGGAGTTCTATTATTTTGTTTTGTTTCTGGACAAGAAGTAAAAGCCGATGTTGATTATGATATTGCTAAAAACATCACTACAGCTAAAGTTAACTCAGACGGCTCGTTGACGATGAAAAGGGCAATTACGTATAAATTCAACAGCTCTGCACATGGAGTTTTTTATCGCCAAAATCTACAATCGAATCAGAAAATCGATGATGCGTCAGTAAAAGTGGCAGATGGCAACGACAAGGGTCACAAAACTGATGATTATGATCTTAAAAGAAATAAAAAGGGCTACCGTTTTAAAGTATTTCATAATATAAAGAGTAATAGTCGCTTTACTGTTACTTATTTTTACCGTATCACTAATGCCATTACCAATTACCGTGATGTAGCCGAACTTAATTTTAAAATTATTGGCGACGGTTGGGACACCAGCTTAGACTATGTTAAAGCAAGCGTGATTTTTCCAGGATCTGTTAAAGGTCTAAAAGCATGGGCCCACGGACCACTTGATGGCCATCTGCAAGTTAATCCTCAAAAAGGAAAAATTGTCATGACAGCTGAAAATCTTGCTGGTGACATGGGTATTGAAGTTCATACTATTTTCCCTCCTAAAATTACTGCCAACAATCAAAATGTCAAAAATAAGAATCACAGGCAGGCAGTGATAAAGCAAGAAAAAGAGTTAGCGCGAAATACGGAATTAAAGCAAAAAAGAGGGGTAAGAAGAAGTCTCTGGCTAATTGCTGTGAGTATAATAGCAGGACTTTTAGGTATCATTAAGGGTTTTAGGGCCAAAAAGATTGGTTTTAAGCCCCGCAAAATTCGTGAATTAGCCCATAACTATGAAATACCTGATGTGGATCCCATATTAGCGCAAATTTTGGATACTGCAAAGCAACCGGATAATCGCGCGTTTACCGCTTATTTGATGGAACTGGCAGCGCAGAAAAAAATTAGGATTGAAGATTATAAAGCCCATCTTAAAACTTATTATCGGATAACCGCGATAGACGAAAGTATTGTTGATGAAAGCCGATTAATGAAAACACTCTTTAACAAGATTGGGGATGGAACTAGTTTTACAACACAAGCCCTAAAAAAATATCATGGAAAAAAACTAGGCCGCGACTTTGATTTTTGGGCAGGAGATTATTTTGATAGTAAAGAAAAGCAAATTTATTTGCCTGATTCATTGATAAATCGAAAAAATAAAAATATTGCTATCATAATTTTAATGATGGTCATCAGTTTCGCTGCTTCGGTAGTAGCTCTTATAAGCTCACTTAAATTTATCTTAGTAATAGTTTTTGGCGAAGCTTTGATTCTGATTTTGAGTTTACTGGCTCTAATTTTTAATATCAAACGTACCGGTATATATTCTGAAAAAGGAAAAATTGAAACCGAAAAGATACGTGGTTTCAAGAAAATGTTGAAAGATATCGGTAAGTTTAAGATGAAGGATGTGGGTGACATCATTTTATGGGAAGACATCATGCCTTATGCTGTTGCTTTTGGTTTAGCTAATAAAGTAATGAAACAGCTCAAAATCGAATTTAGTCAAGAAGAATTGGCAAAGAGTGATTACTTTTACTATGGTTTTGCCTCTAATACCGGCAAAGATAGCTTTTCTGCCAACTTTGATTCTTGCTTTAACGACAGTATATCTACTGGTTCAAGCAGCTTTTCCAGTGGTTCATCCGGTGGCTTTGGTGGAGGTTCCGGTGGTGGAGCTTTCTAGTATAAGTTTTGATTTTAAGTCTAGCATAACGCTGGACTTTTTTGCTTTTGCTATACTTAAGTAAATAATATAAAGACAGGTAAAAATATGTTCGATTATCGCAATAATTTAATAAGGATTCTTAATCAGACTGCCGGAGATGAGAAGAGCCTTAAGAATGGCTTGGCTGCAATAAAACTGATCTTAGGTATGACCGATAGGGATGAAAAAACCAATTCAACCGTAAAAGATAAAGATACTGTAGAAGTTGATTTACAGCAGCTTAATTTATTATTAACAAGTCTAACGCGACTAATTACTAATCCGACAAACATTTCAGCTAAAAATACAGTGCTTTCGGCTACGCAGAAATTAACGCTTGCCCAAGGTATCAATAAAGAATACCGTCAAAATTTAGTTGATTTAAAAGAAGCAATAAAGTCACTTGGGACTTCAAAAGATTTAATCAATAAAAAAGTATTTGAGCAAGCAGTTGCTACACCTAAAAAACCTCCAAGGGATTACCGTAAAGGAAAGCGGTATACAGTGGTTCGTTTATTGTCAGGCTGTGATTTGATTAATGATAGCAATAGGACCGTTTATACGTTAAAAGAATCACAGATCCATTCCCTGAATTTGAAAAGTGGAGATATCGTTGAAGCTGTACCAGAAGAAAAAAGTTCTCATTATGAAGCGACTATTTTAAGGATTGTTGGCTATCGTGATTTGCCCAGTATGGAAGTTGATTCTATTTCAACCTTTAAGTATGCAGTAGTTCAAGGACGAACCGGACATCTGGCTATTTCACGTAACGCTCATGGTAAGAAATTGCGGGTTCATGGTAAAGCAATTCTTTTACCAGTTGATTCGAGCAAATATTGGGATGAAAATATTAAGTTAGTTGATGGTTCAATAGTAGACTTAGCTTGGTATGATGGGGACGTGCGTCTGAAAAAAAATCCGGCTGAGGCAATTCAAATTCGCTGGGTTTATCAAATTGAACAGTCCCAGAAATCTATTGGCACAAAAAAGAAAAAAAGTACTGCTGAATCAAAGAAAGTTGATTTGCCTAAACTAGCGATGGACCTACATTATCAAAGAGTTGGAATTGCCATTGGTAATAATCAAAATGAAGCTATGCTTGAAGGAATAGTTAATCGTTATGGCGGCATTCCAATTCCTATTGATGCTTTTCAGGGCAGAAAAAAAGTTATTGAAAACCAAATTAAAGATCTAGATATCGTGATTTTGGTTACGGCTTTTGCAGCTCATGACAGTACTTGGAATATCAGAGAATTTGCAAGTAAATACCATATCAAGTTTGCCGTTAGTTCAAGTAAAGGCTATCAAGCGTTTGAGCGAGCATTATATCGGGCTGAAAAAGGTCTACCAGCATACGAAGGCAATCAGACTATTAGATACGAACTTGCTGAACAGTAATATTTATAATTTCTTAATAATTTAAGAAAAATTCCTCAGAGTTATAGTTTAAGCGATTTTAAGAATGATCAAGAATAACCAAAACCCATATTCCTTGCATAATTTAGCTACTTTCCTGTAAAATGTAAAATAACAATTTTATGGAAGGAAGATGAGATGGATTCACAAAAGCAAACCCATACGTGGCAATACTGGCTCTTTTTCTTGGCTGGTCTGGAAATAATAACAATATCAATTAACTTCTTTTATGCTCCAATAAATGTTGCTGCTGGAGGCTCGACCGGGATCTCAATATTGATTGATGCTGTTTGGGGAATTAACCGCTCAATTTCGGTATTTGTGGTTAATGGCTTAATGCTAATTTTAGCTGCCGTCTTTTTGGGCAAACAAACTTTAAAAAAAGTTGCATTGGGCAGTCTTTTAGTACCTGTCTTAATGGCAATTACCCCTAGCTTTAAACTAACTTCAAATAATATGCTGGCGGTAATTTATGGTGGGGTTTTAATGGGCATTGGTGTTACAATGCTCTACCGGATTAATGCTTCATCTGGCGGAACCACAATTCCCCCACTAATTATAAAAAAATATTTTTATGTTGACCCTGCTATATCGCTCATGGTCATTGATATGTCGGTCATTGTACTGAACATTTTTGTTGATGGAACTGAAGCATTTTTACTGGCAGCTTTTTCTCAGGTCATTACTACTATTACTATGCGATATACTGAAACTGGTTTTGATAAAAAATATCAAGTGCGCATAATGAGTAACACTAAATTAGATAAAATTAGGCAAATGCTCCAGCAGGATTACGATGGCCTGACTGTTTATAACGTTGTGGGTGGATACAGTGACCAAGATAAGCAACAATTAGTTATAATTGTTGATACTAATGAATATGGTCAATTAGTTGCCAAAGCCCGCGAAATTGACAGTGAAGCATTTATTGTTACCGAAAATATTGCTAAAGTACACGGTGGTAAGTGGCAGATTTAATGCCAATTTACCCAATAAAAAGGGTATTTTTTATTGCCAACTAGACTTAAGAGTAGTATTATGTAGTAGTTGTATTTGTGGGTTCCTCCACATCTGCAACCGCACATTTCGGGGTAATAAGTCTTTTACGGAGCACCTCGATTGGCGAGTCTAAGTAAATTTTGGAGGGTAGTAAATGTACGCAATTATTAAAACCGGTGGCAAGCAATATAAAGTTGCTGAAGGCGATAGTGTTTTTGTTGAAAAGCTTGATGCTGCAGAAGGCAAAGAAGTTACTTTTGATGAAGTAGTTCTTACTTCTGATGGCAAAGATGTTAAAGTTGGTACACCGTTAGTTAAAGGTGCTAAAGTTGTTGCTAAAGTTGAAAAGCAAGGTAAGGAAAAGAAGGTAGTTACTTTCAAGTACAAGCCTAAGAAGCACTCACATTCAAAATATGGTCACCGTCAACCTTATACTAAGGTTACAGTTGAAAAAATTGAATTAAACTAGAGGTGAAGTAATGATGAATATTTTAAATCTTAAATTATTAGCCCACCACAAGGGTGGAGGTTCTACTGCCAATGGTCGTAATTCAGCTGGACGTCGTTTAGGCGCTAAAGCTGCAGATGGTCAAACCATTCATGCTGGTTCAATTATTTATCGTCAACGTGGTACAAAGATTCACCCTGGTAAGAATGTTGGTCAAGGTGGAGACGATACTTTATTTGCCTTAGTAAATGGAGTAGTAAAATTTGAGCGGAAAGATAAATACAGAAAACAAGTTTCTGTTATTCCGGTTGAAGAAGAAGCTAAGTAATTTAGTTCTTAAGCAAGAAGACGAAAAGCATATGCTTCTCGTCTTTTTTCTGTTTTAATTTGTAAAGATAAGTTAGTAATGTATCTCTTTTTAGGGTTAAAATTAAGGTAAAGATTGATATACAGGAGATTATGGGTATGACTGAAAAGGAAGAACTAATAACGCTGCTTAACAGGCGAATAAATAAGGTTACCGAACTAATTAAAAAACGTAATGCCGATGGACTGTTAATTTTTAACCAAGCAAATTATCGTTACCTGACTAATTTTACTGGTGAAGAAGCTCAATTGATTTTAACTTCAAAAGGAGATCGAATTTTACTTTCTGACTCACGGTTTGACGATCAGATTAAAGCCGAAGCCCCTGGTGAAATTAGGGTGGTAATGAAAAAAGAAGGTCAAGACCTTGAAATTTCTAAACAATTAAAAGAGGCAAATTTAAAAAAAGTTTTAATTGAAGGTGAATTCGTTTCTGCAGTTGAGTTTGCAAACTTGCAAAGATTAAATCCTAGTATCGATTTCGAAATATGCGAGGAACTAGTCGAACAAGTACGTAATGTTAAAGACGCACTTGAATTAGAAACATTGCGTACAGCGATTAACATTTCAATGGATAGCTTTAATGAAATATTGCCTTTGATTAAGCCAGGTGCTGTTGAACGAAAAATCGGAGCAAAATTAGATTACTACTTTAAAATTAATGGCGGTGATGGCCCTAGTTTCGATACTATTATTGCCTCAGGAGTGCGTTCTGCATGGGCTCATGGTGTTGCTAGCGATAAAATGATTGAAGATGGCGATATGGTTGTAATTGATTTTGGTGCGTTTTACCATGGCTATGCTGCTGATATTACCAGAACTATTGCTGTTGGCAAAGTTGACCAGGAAATGCACAAAATTTATGAAATTGTTCATGAAGCACAGAGGCGTGGTATTGAAGCTGCTATTGCAGGTAATCATGGTAGTGATGTTGATCGAGCAGCCAGAAGTTACATTACAGAGCAAGGATATGGACAGTATTTTGGTCATGGCATTGGCCATGGCATCGGATTAGAAATACATGAATTATGTCAACCTGCCTTGCCTTTTGGTAAACAAGAACTTGTTAATAACATGGTTCATACTGTTGAACCGGGAATTTATTTGCCAAATAAAGGCGGTGTCAGAATTGAAGACGACATTTTAATTCATAATCAAACCCCTGAGACACTATCTACTTTACCTAAAGACAACTTAATTTCTTTATAAAAGATAAATAATAATTATAGTAAAATCGCTTACTAATTGGTAAGATAATATTATGGAGATGAGGTACTCAATATGACAATGATTTCAGTAAATGAATTTAAAAATGGTTTGACTATTAAGTATAATAATGACTTATGGCGTATAGTTGAATTTCAACATGTTAAACCTGGTAAGGGCAGTGCATTTGTTCGCTCAAAGCTAAAGAGTTTGAACACAGGTGCTGTACAGGAATATACTTTCCGCTCTACTGCAAAAGTTGAAACTGCAGAAATAGAAACAAAATCTATGCAGTACCTATATAATGATGGTGCCAGTTACGTTTTTATGGATACTAACACTTATGACCAGTTGGCAATTCCTAACGAACAAGTAAAAGATGAAGCCAAGTTCTTGAAGGAAAATATGAATGTAAGTGTCATTATGCATGATGGTAAAACCTTAGGAATTCAATTACCGAATACTGTTGAATTGACGGTTGCCAAAACGGAGCCTAATATTAAGGGTGATACTTCATCAGGTGGTGGAAAGCCTGCAACTATGGAAACGGGCCTTGTAGTAAACGTACCTTTCTTTATTAATGAGGGAGACGTTTTAGTAATTAATACTGTCGATGGTACATACGTATCTCGCGCAAATAAATAAATTTTCGAGGTAAAAAAATGGCAGATAGTTCAAAAATTGTCTTAGATGATCAAAATAACGGCGAAGAAATTGAAATTGATCCTAGTGTTCTTGAAGTTATTATGGGCATTGCTGCCGAAAAAGTAGATGGAGTTGCCGAAATGCACGGTGACGTCAAGTCCGGAATTAACCGCGTATTAGGAAGAGAAGATCGTGGCAGAGGTGTATCTGTTAATATTGATGATGAGCATAACTTGATTGCCGATGTTTATGTCAGTATTGAAGCCGGTAAAAATGTGCCTGAAATAGCAATGAATTTGCAAAAGACTTTAAAGCAACAGGTTTTACAGATGACCGATTTAACTCTTAGTGAAATTAATGTGCATGTTACAGGACTTGAATTTCCAGATGATGATAATGAAGATGGCAGCGGCACCTCTCAGCTATTTTCCGACATAGATGAAAAGGGTAAAAATGAATCAACACGAGAGTCGTAGAGTCGCAATGCAAGCTGTTTATTTGTCTAATCAAGACTTAAAATATACGGCTAATGAAGTTGAAGCTAAAACTGTCGCAATGCTTGATTTAAAAGTACTTTCTGCCTATTCAAAAGAATTAATTGAAGGCGTAATAGAAAAACGGGATGAATTAAAGGGTGAACTCGCCAGCTATTTAAAAAAGAACTGGCGTATTAACCGTATTAATCAAATTTCGTTGGCCATTTTGGAAGTTGCTTTGTATGAAATTAAATACAGTAAGGAAATTGAGCCAAAAGCTGCGGTAAATGAAGCTTTGAACTTATGTGATGAGTTTGCTGATCCTAAAGATAAGCCATTTATTAATGGTATGTTGGCAAATTTTATCTAAAAATAACTTATAGTCGGCTTTATGCCGACTATTTTTTTAGAAAAGGAAATAAAAAATGGGTCAACTTTTAGACGGCAAGCAGTTAGCTAATATTCGCGCTGAAGTTCTTCAAAAACAAGTTTTAACTTTGAAGAAGGCAGGAATACAACCTCAATTTTGCGTAATTAATATTGGTAATGATCCCAGTAGCAAAATCTACTTAAAAACTAAAAAAAGAAGAGCAGATCAAATTGGTATTAAGCAAAAATTGTTTCAATTACCGTCTACTGTGACACAAAAAAATTTGTTAGAGTTAATTGATCGCCTAAATAATGAAAAGTCTGTCAATGGTATTATGATTCAGCTGCCAGTACCAAAACAAATCATTTTAAATGAGGCACTAGCTGCTATTGATCCAAATAAGGACGTTGACTGTCTTACTCCAGCAAATGTAGGTCGTTTATGGCAAGGAGATCATTTTGTTGAACCTGCAACTGCACATGGTATTTTAGCTTTATTAGATCACTATCATATTAGTTTAAAAGGAAAAAATGCAGTGATTATAGGTAGAAGCAGCATTGTGGGTAAACCTTTAGCTGCATTGATGCTTGAAAGGGATGCAACTGTTTCTATATTGCATTTAAAAACAAAAAATTTGACCGAGTATACCAAAAAAGCAGATATCTTGGTTTCAGCAACAGGAGAACATAATTTAGTAACTGCTGATATGATTAAGAAAAATGCAGTTATTATAGATGTAGGGATAAGTCGATTTAATGGCAAAACAGTTGGAGACGTTGATTTTGAGCAAGTTGCTCCAATTGCGAGTTTCATAACTCCGGTTCCAGGTGGAATTGGTCCTCTTACGGTTGAGTCTCTTATGGAACAAGTTGTTCAGTTGACGAGGAGAAATAATGGAAAGCAGTAAGTACTTAACAGTTACGGACTTAAATTACTATATAACTCAAAAATTTAAAAACGATCCTTATTTACACAAAGTTTTTCTTCAAGGTGAATTGTCTAATTTTCGTTATCGGCGTAATTCACATCAGTATTTTTCACTAAAAGATGAAAAATCGAAGATAAATGTGGTCATGTTTCGTTCATATTTTGATAAAGTGAAATTTAAGCCTGAAGAAGGCATGAAAGTATATGTAACTGGCTATGTTAGCGTATATGGGCCACAGGGCTCTTACCAATTTTATGCCGAATCTATGGAGCCTGCAGGATTAGGGGCATTATATGAACAATTACAGCAATTGCAAAAAAAGCTGGCTAGTGAGGGGCTTTTCGATCAGAGATTTAAAAAACCACTTCCTCATTATCCAGATTACATTGCTGTTGTAACGAGTGCTTCTGGTGCAGTAATCCATGATATCCTAGTAACTGTTAATAGGAGATTTCCTCATGCAGAAGTGGATTTGTTTCCAGCTCAAGTTCAGGGAGATTCTGCTGCTGACTCATTAATAGCGTCAATGAAGCAAATAGCTCAGTTTAAAGATAAATATGACGTTATGATCATTGGTAGAGGTGGAGGGTCGCTTGAAGATCTATGGCCCTTTAATGAGGAAAGCGTAGTACGACAAGTATTTGATATGAAAATGCCGGTCATTTCTTCTGTTGGTCACGAAACTGACACTACACTATGTGATTTAGTTGCTGATGTAAGAGCAGCAACTCCAACTGCTGCAGCCGAATACGCCACTCCTAATTTACCAGATGAATTGATAAATATTCGCCAAATGCAAAACAGCCTTGTTTCCAGTATACAAAACATAATTAGGGTACGTCGTGATGCCTTAAGTCGCATTAATAATTCTGTTATCATGAGAGAACCTGTAAGACTATATGATGAGCAGGCACAAACCTTAGACCTTTTACGAGACAGACTTCATAATGATATGGTGCGGCAATTGGAACGCAAAAGGCAAAATTACCAGTTGGCAAAACAAAGCCTGGTTACAGTCAGCCCCATTAAAAAAATCAAGTCTTTTTTGCAGCAAACAGATTTTTATTATCAGAGATTAGTTGTTAATACAGAACATTTTTTACAGGGAAAACGTAATGTTTTAGGCCAATCAGAACAACAACTTAACGATTATGATCCCGACAGAATTTTACGAAGAGGATATGCATATGTTAAAGACCAAAAGAATAAAACTGTCAATTCCGTAAGTCAAATTGCGGTTAAAGATGAAATCAGCATCAAATTTAAAGATGGTTTAGCAACAGCAGTTATCAGTTCAATAAGGAGAGAAAAAAATGGCAACCAAGAAAAATAATTTTGAAGAGGAATTGACTGAATTACAAACAATTGTTAATAACTTAGAAAAAGGCGATATTCCTTTGGAGGATGCACTTGAGCAGTTCAAAGCTGGAAAAAAATTAAGTAATGATTTAAATAAAAAATTAACTGAAGCCGAAGAAACAGTAGCTAAATTAATTGATAGTGATGGAACAGAGCATAAGCTTGATCCTAATGATGCTGCTGCCCCTGAAAAATAGAGAAGATTTGACATGAATTTTAAAGAATTTAAAGAAAAGTGGACTCCGATAGTAGATAGTTACTTAAAAGAGCATTTGACAAGTGAAGTTTCTGACAAGAAAATAAGTCAGATTATGTCTTATTCAGTAATGGCTGGAGGCAAAAGGTTGCGTCCCCTGCTTTTTTTAGCAACGCTTGACGCACTTAAAGTAAAAATAAATGACGAAGAAGTCAGGATTGCAAGTGGAATTGAGCTGATTCACACTTATTCGTTAATTCATGATGACTTGCCGGCTATGGATAATGACGATTATCGCAGAGGAAAATTAACGAGTCACAAAAAATGGGGGGAAGCTGAAGCCATCCTTGCTGGAGATGCTTTATTACCAATGGGTATTGAATGGATTTCTGAGGGCAGTAATTCAGCTAAATTAGTTAAAATAATTACCCAAGCTGTTGGTCCTAACGGCATGGTTGGTGGACAATATTTAGACATTGATTCTACCAATAATGATAGTGTCGCAAACAATTCTGCATTTATTAATAAAATGGAGTGGTTAAAAACAGGTTGCTTAATTAAAGCGTGTGTCGCAATGGCAGTTGAATATGGTGATGCTAATTCTTCTCAAAAAAAGACGCTAATTCAGTTTGCTGAAGATTTTGGAAGATCATATCAAATTTATGATGATTTAGTAGATGTGGTTGAAACTTCTGCAGAGGCGGGTAAAAAAACTCATAAAGATTTAGAAAGCGGCAAAAATAATACCTTGACTTTGCTTGGTATTTCAAGAAGTCGTAAAGAGCTGACTGATTTAATGATTGATGCTCAAAAGTGCTTAAAATCTGTTGATGCGAATGTTTTAGCTGGATTTCTTGATTTATATAAAAAGGTATTGTAAATGGTCAAA
Organism: Lactobacillus laiwuensis; assembly: GCF_019972835.1. Taxonomy (GTDB): domain Bacteria; phylum Bacillota; class Bacilli; order Lactobacillales; family Lactobacillaceae; genus Lactobacillus; species Lactobacillus laiwuensis. The sequence continues at coordinate 112,894 of NZ_BPPB01000001.1, forward strand.
GAAAGAGCGGATGTATTATTAGTCAGACAAGGCATGTTTCATTCTCGAACTCAGGCTCAACGGGCGATCATGGCAGGGTTAGTATCAGATCATAATCATCAGAGAATTGATAAAAGTGGTACTAACTTACCGGTTGATGAAAAGTTTTTTGTAAAAAAATCGGATAAGAAGTACGTATCAAGGGGTGGTTTTAAACTGGCCAAGGCCTTAAAATCCTTTCAAATTGATTTGACCAATAAAATTTGCTTAGACATCGGTGCTTCTACTGGGGGATTTACTGATGTCGCTTTACAAAATAAGGCTAAGATGGTTTATGCCCTCGATGTAGGCTACAATCAACTTGCTTGGCAATTGCGTGATGATCCGCGCGTTATAGTAATGGAGAAGCAAAATTTTCGTTACAGTAAGCCTGAAGATTTTACTCATGGTCAACCTGATTTTGCAATGACTGATGTTTCCTTTATTTCTTTAGATTTAATTATGCCGCCAATGTTTCAGATTCTAAAAGATAAATGTGAAGCAGTTTGTCTGATAAAGCCTCAATTTGAAGCTGGTCCAGAACATGTCGGTAAACATGGCATAGTACATGATCATGATGTCCATTGTGCCGTTATCAGACATACCATTGATCAGGCAAGGGCTAATGGCTTTAACGTGCTCAGCCTTGATTATTCACCAATAAAAGGTGGTAAAGGCAATATTGAGTTTTTGATACATCTACAAAAAGACGAAAAAGATGGTGGTAAATTAATATGGTCTGGGAACCCAGAAGATATAGTTGCTCAGGCTGTTGCCAATCTTTAGGAGAAAAAAATGTTAGTTGAACTGGATATTAAAAATTTTGCAATTATTAAAGCATTGAAGGTTCGCTTTCAAGAAAATATGACCGTGCTAATAGGTGAAACTGGGGCAGGTAAATCAATTATTATCGATGCAGTTTCATTATTAATGGGAAGTCGCAGTCAAAAAGAAATGATCCGTAGCGGTGAAAAAAAGGCTGTCATTACAGGCTTATTTGACGTTGATCATGAATCTAAAAAAATTGCTGCAATTTGCGAAAAGTACGGTATACCTGATGCAGATAAGCAATTAATTATCAGCCGGGAAATAGCTGCTAAGGGAAGAAATATTGTTCGGATAAATGGACAATTAACTACAATTAATGTATTGAAAGAATTAGGTAATTTTCTGGTTGATATTCATGGTCAAAATGATCAACAAATATTGATGGATCAAGATCGACAAATCGATCTGGTCGATAATTATGCTCCAGTAGAATTTAAAGAGGAACTTAATCTTTATCAGGATAATTTTCAAAAATGGCAAAAATTAACTTCTCAAATTAATCATTTGCATAAAGATGCCCAGGAATTAGCCCAAAAACAAGATATATTATCCTTTCAAAATGATGAATTGTCCAAAGCAGACCTGAAAGATCCTCATGAAGATGATCAGCTTGAAGAAGAATATAACGAACTAAATAACTACCAAAAAATTGTCGATACTGCCAACTATTTAATGCAATTATATGACGATGAAGACCATGGCATTGAAACTCTGTTGGGTAATGCTCAAGGAGCAGCCAGCGAGTTAACGGAATATGGCGCTAAATTCAAAGATATTGCCAAAACTATTGACGATGGAGTTTTTGCTTTAAGTGATGCCCGGAGTGAATTATCAAATGTACTTGATGAAATGGATTTTGATGAGGAAAGATTTCAATACGTTTCAAACAGGTTAGATTTGCTTAATTCATTGAAGAAAAAATATGGTCCTTCGTTAGAAGATGTTTTTGCCTTTTATGCCAAAATTCAAAAAGAATTGAGTCAATACGAGACAGGTGGACTCGATGAAGAAAAGTTGCAAAAGCAGCTTAAAGTTCTGGAAGAAAAACTCAAAACTGAAGCACAAAATCTCCATGAGACAAGAAAAAAAGTAGCTGCAACACTTGAAAGTAAAATCAAGCAGGAACTATCAGATTTATACATGGCAAAAGCTCGTTTTAGGATTGATTTTTCGACAACAAAAACTTTCACCAACAAAGGTACGGATAATATTGTATTTTTAATTGCACCAAATCCGGGTGAGGAATTAATGCCATTAGTCAAAATTGTATCTGGTGGTGAGCAATCACGGCTGATACTGGCATTAAAAGCAATTTTCAGTAAAGTTGAACCTGTAGGTACAATGATTTTTGATGAAATTGATACTGGGGTTTCTGGCCGTGTCTCAGCAGCAATAGGTCAAAAATTACATTCAATCGGTGAAAATAAGCAAGTAATCGCCATAACGCACTCACCACAAGTTGCTGCTGCTAGTGATCAAAAATATTTAGTAGCAAAAAAAGTTGAAGATGGTGCTACATACACCCAAATAGGTCCATTAACTCAAGAGGAAACAGTGACTGCGATTGCAGAAATGATGGCCGGAAGCGATGTAACACAAGCAGCTAAGCAAAATGCTAAAGACCTGATGAAAAGTTTTAAAAGGAAGAAGAAATGATACTTGTTGAAAAAGTAACTTTGAATGAAAAAGAAATTAGACAGGCAAATGAACTAACTGAAAAAGTTAAAAAAGCTGATAAAACTTATTCAAATTTTTACTTAAGTAATCAATTTAATTATTTTCAAGATATGCCAACTTTCATTTTGGCTTATGATGAAAATAAGTTAGTTGGGTTAACCATGCTATATGCAGATGAGTGTCCTGAAGAAGAGGTGGAAGTCAACTTAGAAGTTGCTCCGGAATTTCGCAGACAACAGATTGCTACAGGAATGTTTGAGCATGCGAAAAGAATTATGGTGCAATATGGTTATCACAAATGGGTGTTTGTGACAGAAAAAGTTTTTTTAGAAAAAAATCCAAGTTTTTTGAAAAATATGAGTTTAAAAGTTGTTCCAGAAGATTCAGATTATTATATGCGAACTGTAGAACCAGTAATGATTGAAAAGACTGACAAATTAAACCAAGTTCTAGCAGTTAAGCCTTTAACAATGAGCTATGTTGATCAAGTTGCTAAGGCTCACAGCCGTGCATTTGGGGAAGATGTTGAAACTTCTACTAAATATATCAAGAATTCCCTGGCAGATAAAAAAACTAAAAGCTTTATTTTATTAAAAGTAAATGAAGTTGTCGGCTATTGCGCTGTGGATCATGGTGAAAATGAGGACTATTTCTTCGGATTGTTTATTGATAAGCCATTTCGTGGACAAGGTTTTGGCACTTTTTTTATTAAAAAGATGACTGCAATTTTGCAAAAGGAAGGCAGCAGCGTTTTTGCTTTAAATGCTGATGTTGACAATAAAGCGGCAATTCACATTTATGAAAAAGCTGGTTTCAAAATATTAAGCGAAACATTGTATTTAAAAAGCCAAGAATCATAATGATTCTTGGCAATGCGTTTTTATAATGAAATTTATTATGCGAAATCAATTCTAAATATAGTATCAATATCAATTATTTTTATTAGTTTTTTATTTGCTAAACGTAAAATAAAACGACCTGCAGAAACTCGTTTTATGATTTGTCCGATTTCACTCGTTCCGTCTTGATAACTTACCAATACATAGGAGCGATGGACTAGGGCGCTATTAAGAGCAGCTAATATTTCATAGTAGTATTGACTGTAAATACTTAATTTATCTTCATCATAATCGAAAAAATAGTGATAAATTTTCTTAAGTGAGTTTTTCATCAAACCACCCCTTAGAGTTAACCGAACATTTGTTTGACAAATTATATTATAAGAACATTTGTTCCAAAAAACAAGTATTTAAGCAAATTTTTTTAAGAGAATTTTGATTTGTTGAAAATATCATAACTTGAAAATATTTTCATTTTAGTGCAAACTAGATACAATAGCTTTTTGTAAGGGAGTATGGCATGGCAGAAAAAGGTTTGTTACTTGTTCTTTCTGGCCCTTCGGGAGTAGGTAAGGGTACCGTTAAAAGTGCAATCGTGAAAAATAAAGTTTTTCCGTTTGAATATTCAGTATCAATGACTACCAGGAAACCCAGGCCTGGAGAAATAAACGGCAAGGACTATTATTTTGTTACTCAAGAACGGTTTAAGCAGGCTATCAGTCAAAATGAACTTTTGGAGTATAATCAATATGTAAATAATTTTTATGGCACTCCTAAGGCACCAGTGAAAAAAATGCTTGATGAAGGTAAGGACGTGCTTTTAGAAATTGATGTCAATGGTGCTAAGAAGGTTAGGAAACAGATGCCTGATGGTGTCTTCATCTTTTTAACACCACCTGATTTACATACTTTGCATACTAGATTAGAAAATCGGGGTACTGAATCCGAGGATGTAATTATGGGTCGAATAAAACAGGCTCGTCAAGAAATTCTGGTAATGCAGGATTATGATTATGCAGTAGTTAATGATACAGTAGCAAATGCTGTTGATCATATAAAAGCGATTGTTGAAGCTGAACACGTGAGTGTTAAACGTGTCATTGATACATATCGGAAAATGGTTAAGGAGGATTAAATTGAGAGTTACGTATCCATCTATAGATAAATTGTTGGCCCAGGTTGATTCGAGATATTCTTTATCAGTTCTTGCTGCAAAAAGAGCACACGAACTTGAGGACGGCGAACCTGAAGCTCTGAAAAATTATAAATCACAAAAACCAGTTGGCAAAGCTTTAGAAGAAATTGAAGCTGGCAAAGTTACCGTTGATCCCAAGCATCGTGAGGTTAATCAGTAATTAATAAAGTTTTATGACCTCCATCCTAAGAAAGATGGAGGTCATTTTTTAAAGGTGATTAAATGATTGCACAGGTTATTGTTGATGTTGCAGCTAAGCAAACAGATCGCATTTTTGAATATCATATTCCTGATGAGTTAGGTGAAGTAGAAATTGGCTCCAGGGTTTTTGTACCTTTTGGTCCACGCAAATTACAGGGTTTCGTAGTTGGTTTGAGTAACAAAAGTCAATATCAAGGTAAATTGAAAGACTTGCTTTTGGTGGTAGATGAAATGCCCCCTCTAACCTCTGAATTAATTAAATTATCAAAAGATTTGGCTGATCATGTCTATTCTTATCGAATTACTATTCTTAAAACAATGCTTCCTAGAGTTATGCGTGCCAATTATCGTAAAATTCTGGTACCGGAATCTTCTAAAGCAAAAAAAATGACTATTTTTCAAGGAAAGCCGTTAGATTTAAATACGATTAATGATAATAAACAAATTGCTGAAATTCGCAAATTGTTAAGGAAAAATATGGCCAAAATTGAGTATGTTGTTGAAAATCGGGCTCGGGTCAAAACTGAAAATGAGTATTCACTGACGAATAATAAAAAAGAATATATAAATATATATGAATCTTTAAGAAAAAATGCTGTTAAACAAAAGCAGCTCATTATGTATATAATTGAAAATTACGATAAATTTCCAAAAATGCAGAGAGAGATCGAAAATAATGCAAATCTCAGCACTGTTTCATTAACGAATGCTGTCAAAAGAGGCTGGCTTAGAAAAAAACCGGCTGAAATTTATCGTGATCCACTAACAAATTATGAGCAGGAAGAAAAATCAGATAAAAAAATCAAGCTTAACACTGAACAAAAGAACGCATTAGCTAAAATAGAACCAGCAATCATCAAGAAAAAAGCACGTACTTTTTTATTAGAAGGTGTTACTGGCAGTGGTAAGACAGAAGTCTACTTAAATGCTATAAGTACTACTTTAAAGGCTGGAAAAAATGCCTTAATGATGGTTCCTGAAATATCCTTAACCCCGCAAATGGTAAGCCAAGTGAAGAATCGTTTTGGTCAGCAAGTAGCAGTTCTACACAGTGGATTATCAGAAGGAGAACTGTATGATGAATGGCGTCGCATACGCCGAGGCGAAGCACGCGTTGTTGTTGGTGCTCGAAGTGCTGTCTTTGCTCCTTTAAAGAATATTGGATTAATAGTGATAGACGAAGAGCATGAATCTTCTTATAAACAAGAAGATAATCCGCGTTATCATGCTAGAGATGTTGCAGTTTGGCGCAGCAACTATAACTCCTGTCCCCTTGTGTTAGGCAGCGCAACACCCTCATTAGGAAGCAGAGCTCGAGCACAAAAAGATGTTTATCAATTATTGAGACTACCACATCGTGCTAACCAGCAAAGTTTGCCAGAAGTTAAGTTAATAGACTTAAAAAAGGCTCATTTTAATGGTGGGCAATTTGACCTATCTATTCAACTGGTTGAGGCAATAAAAAAAAGGATTGCCAAAAAAGAACAAGTTATTTTAATGCTAAATAGGAGAGGCTTCGCCAACTTTATGTTATGTCGTGAATGCGGCTATGTTATGAAATGCCCAAATTGCGACTTATCTTTAACAATGCATAAAGATACCAATAAAATGCAGTGTCATTATTGTGGCTTTTCTACTGCGATTCCTGAAAAATGTCCTAATTGTCAAAGCACAAAAATCCGCTTCTTGGGTACCGGCACACAAAAAATTATGACAGAGCTTGAAAAAATAATACCAGGTTGCCGTATTTTGCGAATGGATGTTGATACTACACGAAGAAAAGGATCATTTAAAAGGATCTTAGATGCTTTTGGCAATCGTGAAGCAGATATCCTGCTAGGTACGCAAATGATTGCCAAAGGACTGGATTTTCCCAATGTGACCCTAGTAGGCGTTGTTAATGCTGATACCGGATTATGGTTACCAGATTACAACGCCTCTGAAAGAACGTTTGAGTTGTTAACACAAGTGGCAGGACGAGCTGGACGAGCCCAAAAGAAAGGTGAGGTAATTATCCAAACTTTTAATCCTGATCACTATGCCATTAAGTTAGCTGAAACTCAGGATTATGAACAGTTTTATCAATATGAGATGCGTGTTCGACATACCGGTAATTATCCGCCTTATTTTTATACAGTGTTAATTTCTGTTGCGGCAAAAAAAGAACAAAATGCTGCTAGAGAAGCTTTTAAAATCAAAAAATGGTTACAACCAAAATTACACAAGTCAACAATAATTTTAGGTCCAACTCCTAGTGCAATTTCTCGTTTAAAAAATCAATATTATTATCAAATACTGGTAAAATATAAAAAAGAAGATAATTTAAACAAGTTATTACACCAAATTCAAGACTCAGCGCAAAAGATTAAAAAATATGGTTTGTCTGTTTATATTGACAATGAACCAGAGCGCATAATGTAAAGGGGAAATGATTAATGACATCAATAATTTTTTTAGGAACACCTAAATTTGCTGTACCAATTTTAGAGGCTCTTTCAGAGAATGATTATGAAATAAAAGCCGTGGTTACTCAACCTGATAAAAAAGTTGGACGAAAACAAAAAGTCACTGAAACGCCGGTAAAACTATTAGCTAAAAAATTGAATTTACCTGTTTTTCAGCCTGAGCATTTGGGAAAGTCTGATGAATTGATTGATTTGATAAAAATGCATGCTGATTTAATTATTACTGCTGCTTATGGTCAGTTTTTACCAAGTAAGTTTTTGCAATCAGCAAAAATTGCTGCTGTTAACGTTCATGGTTCTCTATTACCAAAATATCGTGGCGGTGCTCCTATTCAATATGCTCTTATTAACGGTGATAAACAAACCGGAGTAACCATTATGGAAATGGTTAAGCAAATGGATGCAGGTGACATTTACTCTCAAAAAACAATAGATATTCAAAAAGAGGATAATGCGGGAACCTTATTTGAAAAACTATCTCTTTTAGGTCGTGACTTGTTACTCCAAACTTTACCTCAAATTATTGCTAATCCGCAGAAAAAGACAGCGCAAGATCAAAATAAAGTGGTTTTTTCACCAAATATCAGCAAAAAACAGGAACAAATAAAATTAAATATGACCGCGACTGAGGCTAATAATTTAATTCGAGGTCTTAATCCTGATCCAGGAGCTTATTTGCTCATTGCTGGTAAAAGATTTAAAATATGGCAAGCTGAAGTTGCTGGCGATACGACTGCATTTCCTGCTGGAGTTGTCGTTGATAATAAAAAACGATTTGCAATTAGTTTTGCTAATCATACCGTTTTGAATTTACTTGAAGTTCAGCCTTCTGGAAAGAAAAAAATGGTAATTAAAAGTTTTTTGAACGGTCAGGGTAAAAACTTCAGTAAAGGTGATAAGATTGTCAGTTCATAAAAGTGCACGTGCGGTAGCACTTGCAACCTTGATTCGAGTATTTCGTGATGGCTCTTATTCAAATATCAGTTTTAACAATAGTTTGCAGGAAACGAAGCTGTCTCAGGCTGACCAAAATTTGGCGACACGAATCGTGTATGGCACTATTCAGGAAAAAATATATTTGGAATATCAGTTTCAAGGTTTATTAAAAACTGAACTTAAAGAAGATTATCTTTTGCCATTGCTACTAATGTCCGCCTATCAAATTTTATTTATGAACAGCATACCAGATCGAGCCGTTCTAAACGAAGCTAATAATTTGGCTAAGGAATTTGGTAGAAAGCATTCGGCTGGATTTAAGATTGTTAATGGTATTTTGCGGTCTTTCTTGAGAAGAGGCAAGATTTTACCCGATGCTGAAGACAAAGTACTTTTTTTAAGTGTTAAAGAAAGTACTCCCCAGTGGCTTGTTCAGTACCTTATTAATAATTGGGGTGAAAACAAAGCGGCCTCGATTTTGTCCAGTATTAATAAACCAGCTAAAAATACTGTTAGAATTTCAGGCTTGGCTGATTTCAATTTAGTTAAAGAAGAATTAACTAAATTAGGATTTTCTCCTGCTAAATCTCAAATTGCTGAAGATGAATTGGTTTTAACACATGGTGGAGTTTTTAAAACTTCTTTATTCAAAGAAGGGAAATTGACAATCCAGGACGAAGCTGCTAGTTTGGCAGTAAGTGCTTTCACTTTTACTGGCAATGAAGAAGTTCTTGATGCCTGTAGTGCACCAGGTGGAAAAACTGTTCAAATTGCTGAAAAGCTAAAACAAGGTCATGTTACTGCTCTTGATATTCACAAAAATAAATTGGGTTTGGTTAAGCAAAATGGTAAAAGAATGAATGTGGCATCAAGAATAAATGTTAAAACGATGGATGCCAGAAAAGCTGATCAAACATTTAAAAAAGGACAGTTTGACAAGATCTTGGTGGATGCTCCATGTTCTGGATTAGGTCTTATTAGAAGAAAACCGGAAATTCGCTATACTAAAACTTTACACGATTTAAGTAAATTACGAGAAATACAATTAGATATTTTAGACCATGTGAGTACCTTGTTAAGTCGGGATGGCGAATTGGTTTATTCTACTTGTACTATTACACGAGAAGAAGATGAAGACGTTGTTAAGGCTTTTTTAAAAAGTCATACTCAGTTTGAATTACAACCTTTCACTGCGGGTAAGCTTAAAGCAACAAAAGGGATGTTAAAAATTTTACCTGATAGTTATGGCAGTGACGGTTTTTTTATTGCTAAGTTTAAAATGCGAGGTTAAAGTTTTGATTAGAACAGCATTTGCATCTAGTATTGGACGAATACGCAAAAGTAATCAGGATTCTGTCCAGGTTTTCAAAAACAAAAAGAACGCTTTGTTGGCCATAGTGTGTGATGGTATGGGTGGACATCAGGGAGGCGATGTAGCCTCAACTATGGCTGTAAGTCATTTGGGTCATAATTTTGGCGTTACTGATTTTTACGATTCTGACAGCGCACGGAAGTGGCTCAACGTCCAGTTAAGTAATGAAAATGAAACTATACTAAGAACTGCAGATCGCTTTCCAGATCTAAATGGTATGGGTACTACTATTGTACTGGCTGCTATTTTTAACAACGAAGCTTTAATTGCACATCTGGGGGATTCAAGAGCATATGGTTATTCTGATGGCAAATTCATCCAGTTAGTTGAAGATCATTCCCTTGTTAATGAGTTAGTAAAATTAGGACAAATTACGAAGCAACAGGCTAGAAATCATCCTCAAAAAAATATTATTACTCAATCACTGGGGGTTTCAAGTACAATTGATCCAGAGTTTAAACAGGTCACTTTAAATGATAACGATATTATTTTGCTTTGTACTGATGGGTTAACAAACTCATTAAGTGACCCACAGATTCAGCAAATTCTTGCGACAAAAGATTTATCATTAAAGAGTCGGTGCCAAAAATTGATTGATGAAGCTAACCGTTTAGGTGGTGAGGACAACATTACTGCTTGCTTAATTCTAAACGAAGGCGGTGACGGTAAATGATAAATAAGGGCTATTTGTTAGGCGATCGTTACCGTATAATCGATACTTTGGGTGAAGGTGGCATGGCAAATGTTTATCTTGCTGAAGACATAATTTTACAACGAAAAGTTGCGGTTAAAATTTTGCGTCTTGATTTGCAAAAAGAACCGCAAACTTTGGCTCGTTTTCAAAGAGAAGCTCTGGCAACAAGCGAATTGAGCCATCCTAATATAGTAATGGTTCTTGATGTTGGCACTGATCATGGACTGCCATACATGGTAATGGAATATGTCGATGGACCGGATTTAAAAGATTATATTATAGCAAATTCTCCTTTGCATTTAGGAGATATTATCCGCATTATGGATCAAATACTGAGTGCAATGTCCTTGGCTCATAAACATAATGTTATTCACAGAGATCTAAAACCGCAAAATATTTTAATGGATAAGCATGGAAATATAAAAATTGCCGATTTTGGCATTGCTGTGGCTCTTAATCAGAATTCAGTTACCCAAACTAACTCAGCGATTGGTTCTGTCCATTACATGTCTCCTGAGCAAACGAGGGGAGGACTCGTCACCAAGCAGTCTGATATTTACTCTTTAGGCATAATTCTATATGAATTAATTACTGGTCATGTTCCATTTAACGGAGACTCAGCTGTTTCAATTGCTTTAAAGCACGCACAAGAGCCAATTCCCTCAATACGAAAACAAGACCCAAACATTCCCCAATCTTTGGAAAATGTTGTTTTAAGAGCTACCGCTAAAGATCCACGTGACAGATATGATTCAGCCAAAGAAATGAAAGATGATCTCGACAGTAGTTTAGAGCCAGGTAGAGCTAATGAACCGGTTTTTAAGCCAACTCATGGCAATAATGATGACGAAACCATTATTTTACCTAATTTTAAATCTGATCCAAATAGCAATAGATTAACTGAAGAAAGCAGAATACAAAATGATGAGACAGGCGATAAGTCCAAAGTAAATCATTCCAGTTTTACACAGGCTTTGCGTAAACATAAATGGTGGTGGCTTTTTGTTGGAATTGCTGCGGTTTTAATCGTTGGATTAATGTTTTTTGTTTTAAACAGCAACAATCATAAAGATGTACGTATTCCAGACGTCACCAATATGAGTGAAAAAAAAGCAAGAAACAAACTGGAGAACGTAGGATTGAAAGTAGGTAAAATAAGACACAGAAGTTCTGACAGTATAGATCGTGGTAAAGTAATTGAAACTTCACCTACTGCAGGAGTAGAAATAAAACGAGGCAGATACATTGATCTTTATATATCAGATGGAGCAGGTATGGTAAGAGTACCTGATGTCACTGGAGACGAATATGAAATAGCAGTACACAAGCTAGAAAAATTGGGCTTTGAAATAATTCGCGAAAACCAATTTTCTTCTAACGTTCCACCTGATCATGTTATTTCTCAAAGTGTTGCAGCTGATGTGGAGGTAAAGCCAGACCAAACAACCATTACTTTAACTGTGTCAGAAGGAAAGAATCATCGTCCAAAAGATCATATGACTAAATTACCGGATCTAACTAATTATTCATTGAAGGAAGCACAAGAATTTGCACATAAGCATGGTTTAACTCTGCAAGTCAGTTCTGCGTATTCAAATAAAGTTAAAAAGGGTATGATTATTTCAATGAGTCCGGCAGTTGGTACCAGAGTACCAAGGGGAAGTACAATTTCAGTTAATGTTTCTGAAGGTGCAAAAAAAGAGCGTGATCTAACAGCTATAAAAAATTTCACAGTTAGTTATGAAGATAATGATGAAGATGATTCAGATGACAAGCGGGGAAATCATGTTCAAATTTATGTTTCAGATGATAAACATTCAATTGATAATATTTATCGGGATCTATACATTAAAAAAGATATGAATTTTTCAATCCCATTTGAGCTTAAGGATGGCCCTGGTCAGTTGAAAGTAGTGCGCGACGGTCAGACAATTTTGAATGAGAAGGTCAAAAATGATTAAAGAAGATCAGGGAATTGTTACGGGTCTGATTGCTGGCTTTTATGATGTTCAGACGAGCACTGATACAATAAGAACCCGTGCCAGAGGGGTTTTTCGTAAAAATAATCTAAAGCCTGCTGTTGGTGATCACGTTAAGATTCAAATTGATGATCAGGGCACAAGTTATTTGGTTGCCGTGTTGCCTCGCCAAAACCTGATTGGTCGTCCTGCTGTAGCCAATGTGACTCAAATTTTACTCGTAATGTCTGCTGTACAACCAGATTTTTCATTGCAATTGTTAGATCGCTTTCTGACTTATTTTTCTTGGAAAAACATTGCTGTAAGTATTTTTTTATCGAAAAGAGATTTAGTTAGTATATCCGACCTAGATAAAATTCAAAAAAATTTAAATTATTATCAAGAAGTAGGCTATAAGGTCTATTTTAGTAAAAAAGAAGTTGCCAGTAATTTGCCTAATGACATTGGTTCCCAGCAGATATGGACTTTAGCAGGTCAATCTGGTGCGGGCAAATCAACTTTAATTAACTCACTAAAAAGTGGCCTGCACCAAGAAACTGGGATTATTTCAAATTCCTTAAATCGTGGCAAGCACACAACAAGAACGGTAAATCTTTTCTCTTTAGGTAAGGGTTACCTTGCGGATACACCAGGGTTTTCAGCAATTGATTTAACTCCAATTAAAATAAATGAATTATGCAATTATTTTATTGAGTTTAGAAGAGCAAGTAAATTCTGTAAATTCCGTGGTTGCCAACATCTTAATGAACCCAAGTGCAGAGTAAAAGAACTAGTTGAAACAGGCGAAATAAAAAAAAGCCGCTATGATGATTACTTGTTATTGCGCAAAGAAATAGAAAATGGCAAATTACCAGAATATTTAAAGTAAGGAGAATACAGTGATAGCACCATCAATATTAAATATTAATAACTTAAATTTAGAAAAAGACATTCAAACAACTGTGAATGCAGGCATTAACCGATTTCACATTGATATCATGGATGGGCATTTCGTACCTAATTTATCTTTTGGTCCACAACTTGTTTCAGATTTCAAAAAAGCTTTTCCATCTATTGAGGCCGAGATTCACTTGATGAGTAACAATCCTGATGATTTGGTACCAGCTTTTACTAAGGCCGGTGCTCAAATAATGTTGCTTCATTATGAAGCAATGACTGAAGAGAAACTAAATTACTGGTTAGATTATTTAAATGAAAATCAAGTTAAAGCCGGTGTGGTTCTTAACCCTGATACTCCCGTATCTGTACTTTCCAAATTTATTTCAAAAATAGATCAAATTTTACTAATGACGGTTTTTCCTGGCTTTGGCGGACAAAAATTTATGCCAGATTCTCTTTCTAGAATTAAAGAAGCATCAAATTTAGTAAATGGAAAAGTTCCTATTGAAGTTGATGGAGGAATCAACGGACAAACTGCTAAAAAAGCTAAAGATGCAGGAGCAGAAATTTTTGTAGCTGGATCATACCTTTTTTGTCAAAATAGTGTTGAACAACAAATTGCTGAACTGAAAGGCATATTAGAATGAAAGCATGGGCGTTGCTAGGCGCTCCTAAACAGTTATGGCCTAATGATCTTAAAAAGCAGCTTTTAGCAGCCAAAAAAAACGGCGATTTAATAATCGGAGTTGATCGTGGGACTTATCTTTTAGAAGAAATGGGTATAAAGGCCGATTTAGCTGAAGGAGATTTTGATTCATTGCAAAAAAATGAATTAGCTGAAATTGAAAAAAATGTTAATGATATCAGGTATTCTCTTCCAGAAAAAGACTTGACGGATGCTGAAATGGTTATTAGATGTGCTTTTATAGATTATCATGCTTCTCATTTAAGCCTTTTTGGAGCAACTGGAGGGCGATTAGATCATTTTCTATCTAATTTATTTATGGTTCTTAAACCTGGATTTAACCAGTTTGCTGAAAGCATCGAACTTATTGACCAACAAAATTCAATCAGATTCTACAATAACGGACAACATTTGATAGAAAAATTACCAACTTATAAATATTTTGGAGTAATACCATTAACAGCTGTTCAAAATTTAAAAATTACGGGAGCTAAATATAATTTAACAGATTTTAGCGGGAATAATCCTGTCTCGTTTAGTTCGAATGAATTTTTACCTAATAAAGATCAATTTGAATTATCATTTAAAAAAGGAACTGTTGCAGTTATTCAATCTAGGGACATTGATCGCTTTCAAAATATCAAATAATAAAAACAGCAGATTCACTGCTGTTTTTTTATATCTCTTGGAACAAGTTGTTATAAGTTAATAAATATTTTTGGTATATCTCCTCAATTATCTTGCTGCTATGATTTCCACTAATAGTGGCAAGCTCCAAAACAAATTATATAATTAAAAAAATTGAAAGATTGGTATGATTTGTATCCTTTTTGATGAGTAAAAAAAGATTTACATTGGTGGAAATACTGCCTTTGTTATGCTTGATAAAACTTAAAATTAACAAATTTTATATAAGTAAATTGTTGCAATGAGAAGTGTATCGGCAACATCATCTTTTATTAATAGCAGAATATATAAAAAATTGAAATGAAAGATTTGCCAATGAGGTTAGCTAAAAACAATACCTTCAAGTAAAACTACAGACTATAACTTGTCTTTTTTTGACTTGAAAATTAATTGAAAGAGCAATAAGAATATCTCTATTTAAACATAAACTTTTAAACAGATTTTGGGAAATAAAAAAGCAGAAGAAAACTTCTGCTTTAAAAACTTTTTTATTTTACGCTAGGCACGGGTAACTTTACCAGATTTTAATGTCTTAGTTGAAACCCATACACGCTTTGGCTTGCCATCGACAAGAATACGAACTTTTTGAAGGTTTGGCTTCCACGCACGACGTGATGAATTCAGTGCGTGTGAACGTGTATTACCAAAAGTGGTCTTTTTGCCAGTGATATAATCTTTTGCCATTTGCTAAACCTCCTTTATTGTGTTTTCATACTAAATTAAGATAGCATAAGTTTAAGAACATTGCAACTGCAAAAGTATTTTTTAAGAAGGGATTTTTGCATTTAAACTTGATTACTATGATAAAATAGATTCATAATATGAGAACAATGATACGGAGGTAAACATGGCTGTAAAAATCAAAACAAAAAACGGTTTGATTGATATTTCAAATGGAGTGATTGCAACTGTTGTTGGTAGCGCAGCTACATCTAACTACGGTGTTGTCGGCATGGCTTCAAAAAATGCTATCCGTGATGGCTTCGATGGAATATTGAATCGAGCAAATTATAAGCGCGGTGTTGTTGTTAAGTCTGAGGATAATAAGATTACGGTTGATGTTTATATAATAGTCGGCTATGGTTTAAAAATATCTGAAGTAAGTCGCAACGTACAAGATAGTGTTAAATTCAATTTGAAAAATCAACTTGGAATTGAAACTAAAGCTGTTAATGTCATCGTTCAAAGTGTTAAAGTGCTTGATGAATAACTCAAGCGGAGGGTAGAAATATTGGTTTTAAAGGAAATAGACAGTAAAAAATTTAGAGATATGGTTCGCGTCGCTACGCATAGACTTGGTCGCAACGCAGAGTTTATTAACTCTTTGAACGTTTTCCCTGTTCCTGATGGAGACACTGGAACAAATATGAATTTGACTATTGAAAGTGGCGCTAAAGCTGTTGCCCAAAATACTAGTAATAGTGTGGGTGATTTGACAGAAAGCCTTGCTAAAGGGATGTTGATGGGTGCTCGTGGTAATAGTGGGGTAATCTCTTCTCAGCTCTTTAGAGGAGTTTATAAGGCAACTCAAGGCATGAAAACTCTTAATGCACAAGAGTTGGCCAATGCTTTTTCAAATGGGGTTGCAACAGCTTATAAAGCCGTAATGAAGCCAGTTGAAGGAACTATTTTGACTGTTGCTCGGATTGGTGCACAAGAAGGTGCCAATAAGGCCAATGAAACCGATGATGTTGAAGAAGTTATGAAGGCGATTGTTGAAGGTGCTAAAAAAGCGTTAAAGACAACTCCTGACTTATTACCTGTTTTAAAGCAAGTTGGTGTAGTTGATTCAGGAGGCCAAGGCTTACTCTTCATATATGAGGGCTTTTTAGAAGGCCTTTTAGGTGAAGAATTTGCTGACCGGTACCAACCTGATGAAGGTGAAATGGATGAAATGATAAATGCCATGCATCATCAATCTGTACAATCACAACTTTCTACTCAGGATATTGCTAATGGCTACTGTACCGAAATCATGGTTGATTTAACTGCTGATGTTCCTAATAAGAAAACTTTTAATTTAGATGAATTTAGGGAGCATTTATCTCAGTTAGGTGATTCACTTTTGGCAGTTTCAGATGAAGAAGTGGCAAAAGTTCATGTTCATACTGAACACCCTGGAGCTATTTTTGCGTACGGCAGCCAATTTGGTCAATTGGGAAAAATTAAAATTGACAATATGCGGATTCAACACGAAACAATAGTAAATAACAGTGAAGAAAATCAGGAAAATGTTGATTTTGCCGTAATAGCTGTTGCTTCTGGTAACGGAATTCGCAAACTTTTTGAAAGTGAAGGTGTTAACCGCATTATTTCTGGCGGTCAAACTATGAATCCTTCAACGCAGGATATTATTGACTCAATCAAAAAATCAGGTGCTAAAAAAGCAATTGTGATGCCGAATAATGGCAACATTATTATGGCAGCGAAGCAAGCAGCTGAGGTGAGCGACATCCCAGTCGGCATTGTCCCTACTAAAACCATTTCACAAGGCTTGACAGCCATGCTTTCATTTGATCCGGACGATTCTCTTGATGACAATGTTGCAAACATGACTGACGCTCTTGATACTGTTGTTTCTGGGGAAGTTACCAAAGCAAATCGTGATACCAAAATTAATGAGATTGAGATCCATCAAGACGATTATTTAGGGATTATTGATGGCGAAATTAAAGTGGCTAAAACTGATATAATCACTGCAGCTTCTTCAATGATTGAAAAAATGTTGGATGAAGATTCTGAAATCGTTACTGTAATGTTTGGAAGAGATTCTAACAAGAAAGAAGCTCAGAAACTGATAGATGCTGTTAAAGAGAAGCATGATGATCTTGAATTTGAACTTCATGATGGTGGACAACCTGTATATAATTTTCTGATTTCTGTTGAATAATTATGTACGCAAAGGAATTATTTGCACCTGTTACTGATTTAAAAGGAGTTGGAACCAAAACTGCTGCAGCACTTGGAAGCTTAGAAATATATAGCATTTATGATTTGTTATATTATTTTCCATTTCGCTATGATGAACTTCAAACGATTCCACTTGACCAGATCATGGATGGTCAAAAGGTAATGCTAAAGGGAGTTGTGGCCACTGAAGCCTTTGTAAGCAGATTTGGCTACAAAAAGAGCAGACTTAGTTTTAAATTGAGAATTGACCATGATGTAGTCATGGTCAATTTTTTTAATCAACCTTGGTTGAAAGAAAAAATTGAGGTAGGTAAAGAAGTTGCAGTTTATGGTAAATACAATATCTCAAGACAAAGTTTAGCGGGTTTTAAATTCATTGCAGCCAAAGAAAATGATAGTGGCATGGCTCCAATTTACTCCGTTAATCGGCATTTAAGGCAAAAAAAATTAATTGATTTCATTAATATTGCTTTAGATGAATATTTGCCGGCTGTTGATGACGTTGTTCCAGTGGATATTCGACGAAAATATCGTTTGCTTCCTGAAAAAAATATTGTACAAAAAATGCATCACCCGCAAAATTTTAATGAGTCCCAGATTGCAAAAAGAAGTGCTATTTTTAGAGAATTCTTTATTTTTCAAACTGAACTAGCTCAGTTAACTGAAGTCAATCCACAAAACAAAGGGATTCCCAAAAAATATGACCTGAATGAAGTTGCTAAATTGACTAAATCTTTGCCGTTTGAATTATCCACGGATCAAAAGCAGGTTATCAACGAAATTTTTGCAGACCTGTTTTCATCCAGACAAATGCAGCGTCTTTTACAAGGCGATGTGGGTTCAGGAAAGACTATTGTCGCAGTATATGCAATTTTTGCGGCTGTAACTGCTGGCTTTCAAGCTGCACTGATGGTTCCTACAGAGATATTAGCGACTCAGCATTTTAAAAAGATTGATGAATTGCTAAGGCCTCTAGGTGTAAGATGTGCGCTGTTAACAGGTTCTACGAAAGCTTTGGAACGAAAAGAAATTTATACAGAATTGACCGATGGCACAATTAATGTTGTGATAGGTACGCATGCTTTAATTCAATCAAACGTAATTTTTAAAAAATTAGGATTAGTAATTATCGATGAACAGCACCGGTTCGGTGTTAATCAGCGGCAATCTTTAATTAATAAAGGAAATTTGCCTGATGTTCTTTCTATGACTGCTACCCCGATTCCCAGAACTCTGGCATTAACGGTTTATGGCAACATGTCTATATCTGAAATACGACATCTCCCCGCAGGAAGAAAAAAAGTAATTTCTTCTTGGAAAACGAGTACCCAAATGGATCAGGTTTATCAGCTAATGCGCGAGCAATTAAAGCAGGGATTTCAGGTATATGCTGTAACACCCTTGATCACAGAATCAGAAGCATTAGATTTAAAAAATGCAGAACAGCTTTATGATAAACTCAGTAAAGATTTCCCTGATGAAAAAGTAGTATTACTTCACGGTCAAATGCCTGGTAATAAAAAAGATGAAATTATGTCCGAATTTGCAGCTGGAGAAATTAATATTTTAGTTGCTACCAGTGTGATTGAAGTTGGTGTTGACGTGGCAAACGCTAATATGATGGTTATCTATAATGCTGATCGTTTTGGAATTAGTCAGCTTCACCAATTAAGAGGGCGAATAGGGAGAGGTAAAACCCAAAGTTATTGCATTTTTTTGGCTGATCCTAACACACAGGCAGGTAAAGCTCGTATGAAAATAGTGGCATCAACAACAGACGGATTTAAATTGGCTGAAGAAGATTTAAAGATGCGGGGAGAAGGAGATATTTTTGGTAAAGCTCAATCTGGTCTTCCTGAATTTCAAGTTGGTGATGTAGTTAATAACTACGATACTATGGTAGTAGCACAAAAAGAGGCTAGAAAATTAATTAAACTTGATCCTCTCTTGCAAAAATCAGAAAATAAAACTTTAAAACAAGTGATAGAATATAAACAATTACAGCAAAAGAGAACATAGTAAAGGTTGAGGATATAATGAGAACTATTGCTATTGACGCTATGGGCGGTGAAAATGCCCCTGAAGCAATTATAAAAGCAGTATTACGGGCCAAAAAGGATTTACCTGAAACAAAATTCATTTTTTTTGGCGATCAAAAAAAAATAAAAGAATTATTGGGAAATGATAGCAGTCGCACACAAGTAGTCAATACTTCTGAAATTATTTTAGATGAAGATGAGCCAGTTAAGGCAATTAGATCAAAAAAAGATTCGTCACTTGTCGTGGCAGCACAATTTGTGAAGCAGGGCAAAGCTGATGCACTTTTTTCATTAGGTAATACCGGAGCTATTTTAGCTTGTGGCATATTTATAATAGGACGAATTAAAGGTGTGGCTCGACCGGGATTCATGCCAACATTGCCTGTAAAAAATTCCGATGATGGATTCAATATGATTGATGTGGGTGCCAATGCTAAAAGTAAACCAGAATACCTGCTAGCCTGGGCTAAAATGGCTTCGTATTATGCAGAAAAAGTGCGGGGAGTCAAAAATCCGCGTGTTGGTCTGCTTAATAATGGATCTGAAAGTGATAAAGGTGATGATGTTCATCAAAAAGCCTACCAGCTGTTATTGGAAAGCAAACTTAATTTTATAGGGAATATCGAAGGTAACGAGTTATTAGATGGTAAAGCTGATGTGATTGCAACAGATGGGTTTACTGGCAATGCGGTTCTAAAAAATATTGAAGGAACTTCAGGGGTTTTGATACATCTTTTGAAGGAAAGCTTGCTTGATAACGGTCCTTTTGTTAAATTAGGTGCATTAATGATCAAAAAAGCATTAAAAGGATTAGTTTCAAAATTTGATGTCGACAAATACGGTGGCGCAGTTTTACTCGGGGTTAATGCTCCAGTAGTTAAAACACATGGCCGCTCTGGTCAACGTGCTGTTTATTTTACAATTAAACAAATTGATAGAATATTACAGGAAAAAATAATTGATAATTTTAAAGCAGAATTTGCAGCTGAAAATAAGGAGTAAAAACATGGGTAAAGAAGAAATTTTTACTAAAATTCGAGATATATTAGCAGATAATTTTGAAGTTGAAAAAGAAAAGATAACTGATGAGACTAATTTCAAAAGTGATTTGGACGCTGATTCCATTGACTTAGTGGAATTCATTTTACAACTAGAAGATGAATTCGGCGCCGAGATTTCTGATGAAGATGCAGAAAAAATTAAAACAGTTGGTGATGCAGTTAATTATGTTGCAGATCACCAAAAATAACTAAAAAATATTCATTATTAATTTGCATACAAAATGTTTCACGGTTATAATTAGAAATTAAATAAATTTATTAAATATCTTTAATAAATTCATTGAAGATTTGAGAGGGGAAATGACCTTTGGAAAAACAAAGTGATCTCTTGCTAGATATCCAGCATTTGCATACTGCATATCGTTTAAATGGAAAGTTTTATGATGCTGCAGATGATATTAATTTAACGTTGAAGCGGAACGAAATTTTGTCCATCGTAGGTGAATCTGGTTGTGGTAAGAGTACAATTGCATCGAGTATTATCGGCTTGTACGACCATAAAAATACGAAAGTAACTGGGGATATTCTATATAATGAGTTGAATTTAGTTGGATTAAATGAAAACTTGTTTAACAAAATACGTGGAGACAAAATTGGCATGATCTTTCAGGATCCATTGGCTAGTTTAAATCCGCTGATGCGTGTTGGCGATCAGGTAGCTGAAACGCTTTATTATCATACAGATATGAATGAAAAAGAGCGTTATAATCGTGTGATTGAATTATTCAATCAAGTAGGTATGCCAAAACCAGAAGAAACTTTTCGAATGTATCCTTTTGAGCTATCAGGGGGATTAAGACAAAGGGTCGTGATTGCTATGGCAATTGCATGTAAGCCCGAAATTATCATTGCAGATGAGCCTACTACCGCTTTGGATGTTACTATTCAAGCTCAAATTTTGGATCTGCTTGAAGATATTCAAAAGCAATCCCAATCTGGTATTATTTTGATTACTCACGATTTAGGGGTAGTTGCTGAAACTGCTGATCAAGTTGCAGTTATGTATGGTGGGCAGATAGTAGAAAAAGCCGATGTAAAAACTGTCTTTGAGCATCCACTGCACCCATACACTCGCTCCTTGTTAAATTCAATGCCTCAATCTGAAGATGAGGAAGAAGATTTGCACGTTATTCAAGGAACGGTTCCATCATTGCAAAATATGCCTAGAAAAGGCGACAGATTTGCTGCTAGAATTCCATGGATTCCTGCCAGTGCTCATGAAGAGAACCCAGTAATGCATGAAGTTGAGCCTGGTCACTGGGTAAGATGTACTTGCTGGAAGACGTTCCACTTTCAAGATGAAGTAGGTGGGGAGTAGTTTATGGCTAAAGAAATCATACAAGTAAAAAACTTAAAAGTTCATTATCCCATACGAACAGGTTTTTGGAACCGGATTACTGACTATGTCAGAGCAGTTGACGATATTAGTATTACTATTAATGAAGGTGAAACCTATGGTTTAATTGGTGAATCTGGATCAGGCAAGTCAACTACTGGTAAGGCCATTGTTGGTGTTGAGCCTGTGACTAGTGGCAGCATTATTTATAAGGGTGTAGATATTACTAAGGCCAAAAATAGGCATAAACTCAACTACAATAAAGACGTTCAAATGATTTTTCAAGATTCAATGTCGAGTTTAAATCCGAGAAAAAGAATTGAAGATATTATTGCTGAACCAATTCGAAATTTTGAAAATTTAACTACAGATCAAGAACGTGATCGAGTTCAAGAGCTGCTGGATATTGTTGGTATGCCTAGCGATTCAATTTACAAATACCCTCATGAATTTTCTGGGGGACAGAGACAAAGAATTGGCGTAGCTCGTGCGGTTGCAACTAATCCTCGTTTAATTGTTGCTGATGAGCCTACTAGTGCTTTGGATTTGTCTGTGCAGGCACAAGTTTTAAACTTTATGAAGCATATTCAGCAACAATATAATATTGCCTATCTTTTCATTTCTCACGACCTTGGTGTGGTAAAACATATGTCGGAAAATCTTGCGATTATGCACCGTGGTCGCTTGGTTGAGATTGGTTCAAGGGAAGACATTTACAAGCATCCAATGCATATTTATACTAAAAGGCTGCTTTCCGCAATACCACAAGTTGATGTTGAACATCGCGATGAGCATAAGAAACACCGTCAAGAAGTTGAACAAGAGTTTCAAAATGATCAAGGCAAGTGGTATGACAAAGATGGTCGTGTGTTCCCATTGCAACAAGTTTCTGGCAAACATTTAGTGGCTTTACCGAAAAATGAATTAAATGAAGAAAAGAAAAATGAAAAGGAGGGGGCATAACCATGTGGAAAACGGTCTTAAGACGAATTTTAATTATGATCCCGCAATTGATTATTTTAAGTATTTTGGTCTTTTTCTTAGCTAAAATGATGCCAGGTGATCCATTTTCAGGTCAAATTAACCCAAATACTGATCCTAAACAAATTGAGGCGTTAAAAAGAGCAGCTGGATTATATGACCCTGTACCTGTGCAGTATGCGCGTTGGGTTGGCAATCTTTTCAAAGGAGACTTGGGTACAAGCTATATTCAGCATGTACCTGTTACTTCATTAATTGCAGATCGGGCTGTGAATACTTTTTGGTTATCTTTATTTTCTACTATAATCAGTTATTCTATTGCCATCCCTATGGGTATTAGTGCTGGTCGTCACCAAGATGAGTGGCAAGATCAAGCTGTTCAAATTTTTAATTATATTACCTTGGCTGTTCCTCCTTTTGTTTTCTATATACTAGGAATATGGTTATTTGGTTTTACTTTGGGCTGGTTCCCAATCTCAGGTTCAATTTCACCAAATGCATCCGGTTTTTGGGGTACTTTGGGTAGTGAAATTTATCATATTATTTTACCAGGTACACTAGTTGCACTAATTACTACAACATCTGTCGTGCAATATTTAAGGACGGGAATTGTAGATAACAAAGTTGAGGATTATGTTCGTACAGCACATAGTAAGGGCGTGCCAGAAAAAGTTGTTTTCAATAAACATATTTTACGTAACTCCCTTTTGCCAATTGCTTCTTCTTTTGGTACTGTGATAACTGGACTTCTTAGTGGATCTATGATCGTAGAATCGGTTTTCAGTTATCCTGGCATGGGTAAACTGTTCCTGGATTCAATTGGTCAACGTGATTACACCACTTTAACAGCTTTAATATTGATATTTGGCTTTTTAACGTTGCTTGGTAATTTATTGTCTGATATTATCATGAGCATCGTTGATCCAAGGATTAGAATAAAGTAAAGAGGAGAAACATATGACTGAGAATAAAAAAAGTACTTTAACTAAAAAAGTTAAAAAAGAGAAAGTTTCTTCTCCAACTTCAGGGTTCAGAGTGATTGTAAGAGAAGTTGTGAAGGATAAAATTGCGTTAACAGCTTTTATATTAATTGTTCTAATCTTATTATTGACTTTCGGCGGATCACTGTTTTTAAATGCCGATAAAGTTTCTGAAACAAATATAATTGATGCTTATTACAGTTGGGGAACAGCCGGTCATTTCCTTGGAACTGATGATGGTGGTCGTGATATAGTTAATCTTCTTATTATGGGTAGTCGCAATTCTATTCTCATTGGTTTAGGAGTTACTGTAATATGTGAATCAGTCGGACTTCTGGTCGGATTAATTTCAGGATATTACGGTGGTTATATTGATGCTATCATAATGAGAATAGTTGACTTTATTCAAGTTTTACCTGCAATGCCTATTGAAATAGTTTTAGTTAGTGTTATACCTCACTATACCCCAGTGAATTTAGTGCTAATAATTTCATTTTTTGGCTGGACAAGTACAGCAAGGTATTTCAGAGCATTTGTATTGTCTCAAAGAGAGCGTGATTATGTATTAGCGTCAAAAACGTCAGGTTCGTCAGATTTAAAAATCATGTTTCGAGAAGTTTTGCCTAACATTACTTCCATGGTAATTATTGATGTAGTTCTAATGATTGCAGGTAATATCGGAATCGAAACTACGCTAGAGTACATTGGCTACGGATTGCCGCCGACTATTCCTTCTCTTGGTACTTTAATTGGATTTGCAAATGATCCAGTTAATGTTGTTAGTCGACCTTGGCTTTGGCTTCCTGCCACAATTTTATTATTAGTGATTTCTCTAAGTATTAATTATGTCGGAAGGGCATTATCACGTGCTGGTGATGCAAGACAAAGAGAAAATTGATAAACTTTTTAAAGTAAAACTAAAATTGTAAGACCCTGAAATGAAATCTTTCATTTCAGGTTTTTTTTCCACTTTTATATGCTATTACAATTTACATAAAGGAATATAACTGCTTTCAAAGTTTTTGTTGACTTTATATGGACTAAAATTTTGATTAAATAATCCTATTCATATATATGAAAAGAATTAGTTTTAAATTAATTTTATCTATTGATTTTTTAATTTAATATGGTAGTATTAAATTATTAACTTGTTCTGAGAAAAGCCATTAAGTTGCTATGATAAAGGAGTTAAAGGCTATGAAAAGTAAGAAATTATTAGGCTCTGTGGGAGTCATAACTGCTGCTGCGTTATCGTTAGTTGCATGTGGTAAAAGTGCAGATAACGGTAACACAAATGAAGCTAAAAAAGCAAGTAAGTTTCCAATTGAAGTACCTAAAAAGGAAGCTAAACAAGGTGGAACTGTTAAATACGCTATTGAAAATGATTCTCCATTTACAGGAATTTTCTCTGAAGAGTTGTCCACAACTCAAATTGATGCTGACGTTGCTGCTCCAGGTGCCGAATCATTATTTGATGTAAATGATACTTATCAGATTAATGATAAGGGTCCTGCCACAATGAAAATTAATAAAAAGGACAAGACAGTGACTGTTACCATTAAAAAGGGTGTTAAATGGTCAGATGGTAAGCAGGTAACTGCTAAAGATTATGAGTATGCATATGAAATTATTGCTAACAAGGCTACTGAATCCCAAAGATATACGAGCCAACTTGCATTTTTAAAGGGACTTGAAGAGTACCATGAAGGAAAATCTAAAACAATTTCTGGGTTTGAAATGCCTGACGGTGAGAATGGCAGAACGGCCGTTTTACACTTTAAGGAATTAAAGCCAGGAATGTATAACAGTGGTAACGGCTATGTTTGGGAAGCAGTAGCTCCTTACCACTATTTAAAGGATGTTCCTTTCAGCAAATTAAATTCATCTGATAAAATCAGAAAGAAGCCTCTTTATTTTGGTCCTTATCAAGTTTCTAAGGTTGTAAGAGGTCAGTCAGTAACTTGGGTTCCTAATAAGTACTACTGGCGTGGCAAACCAAAATTAGATAAAGTAGTTTCACAAGTTGTTTCTTCGAACTCGACTTCTCAAGCAATCAAGAGTCATAAGTTTGATATAGCTGATGTTATTAACACCCAGTGGAAACAAGTTAAAGACACTAAAGGTGTAAATTTTGTTGCTAAAATTCCACTACGATATAGCTACCTTGGCTTTAAGGTTGGTAAATGGGATGCAAAACACAGCAAGAATGTCATGAATAAAAACGCTAAGATGAATAACAAGTCACTTAGACAAGCTATTGGATATGCCATGAACATTTCTTCTGTATATAAGAAATATACTAATGGCTTGACTTTCCACGTAACGACATTAATTCCACCTCAATTTGGTGACTATCATAACAGTGATATAAAAGGTTATACGTACAATCTAAAGAAAGCAAATCAATTGTTAGATAAAGCTGGTTATAAGAAGAAAGGAAAATGGCGTGTACAACCTAATGGTAAGCCCCTTAAAATTCATCTTTTGGCTGCGGGAGGCGATGCTACTAGAGGACCAATTATTCAAAACTACATCCAACAGTGGCATAAAGTTGGTTTGAATGTTTCATTAGTTGGTGGTCGTTTGGCAGAAGCTAACTCTTTCTTTGATAAGATTAAAAGCGACGATCCTTCTGTCGACATGTTTATGGCTGGCTGGAGTATGTCATCAGAACCATCTCCTGCTGACATGTTTGCTGAAGGTTCACCATTCAACTATCAACGTTTTGTGACTCCAGAACAAACCAAATTATTGAATTCACTTGACTCTCAAAAGGCTTTCAATCATAAGTATCGTGTAGAGAAATTCCATGAATGGCAAAAATATATGTTTGATCAAGCATTCATTATTCCTACTAAGAATAGTTATGCTATCACAGCAGTTAATAACAAGTTAACTGGATACAGTCTTAAACCTACTCATGGTAATTCTCTTTGGTATGAAGTTGGCTACAAAAAATAGTTAATATTTAATTAGAAAAAAAACTAATTGCGAAAATAATGCAATTAGTTTTTTGTTTTGATTTTTAGTTAAATTTGATTGTAATAGTACTAAAATACTCTTTTGATAAAATTATTTATCTTTTCAAATATTATATGTTTATATAGTATTAGAGACAATTTTAGCCTTGCAATTTTAATGATAAATGCTAATATTTATCTGTTAACTTGATTCCAAAATACTATTAACTTTGTATTATGAAGGAGACATGTATTATGAGAACAAGAAAAATTTGGGCTTCAGTTGGTATTGTATCAACAGCTGCATTAGCTTTAGCAGCTTGTGGAAAGAACAACACTACTAGTAATGAAGGGGCTAAAACTGCCAGCAAGTTTCCAGTTCAAACCCCAGTTAAGACTGCTAAAAAGGGTGGAACAATTAAAGTTGCAGAAGTAACTAATACACCATTTACTGGAGTCTTCAATGAAGAATTGCAAATGGATCAACCAAGCGCAGATGTTTCAAGTCCAGGTCAGGAATCATTGTTTGACACCGATAACCACTATAAAATAAACGATAAAGGTCCTGCTACTCTCAAACTTGATCGCAAAGCAAATACTGCTACTATTACTGTTAAAAAAGGTGTTAAATGGTCAGACGGTAAACAAGTTACTGCAAAAGATGTTGAGTTTGCATATGAAATTATTGCTAATAAAGCAACAGATTCCCAAAGATATGCAAGCCAGTTCAATATTATTAATGGTATGAAAGAGTATCATGAAGGTAAAGCAAAAATCATTTCGGGAATTGAAATGCCTGATGGTCCAGATGGACGAGTCGTAGTTTTACATTGCAAAGAACTTAAGCCTGGTATGTATTATAGTGGTAATGGCTACATTTGGGAATCAGCTGCTCCCTACCACTATTTAAAAGATATTCCTTTTGCAAAATTAGAATCATCTGATAAATTGAGAAAAAAGCCGTTGTTCTTTGGTCCTTATAAACTCGAAAAAATTGTTCGTGGTCAATCAGTTACTTGGGTACCGAATAAGTATTATTGGCGCGGTCAACCTAAATTAGACAAAATAGTTTACCAGGTGGTTTCACCAAATTCCGCTTCGCAAGCAATTAAGAATCATAAATTTGATATCACCAGAGTTACTAATAGTCAATGGAAAGAAGTTAAGGATACTAAAGATGTGACATTTGTCGCTAAGATTCCTTTATATTATAGTTATTTGGCATTTAAAGTTGGTAAGTGGGACAATAAAAAATCAAAGAATGTAATGAATCCTCATGCCAAAATGAATAATAAATCATTACGTCAAGCTATGGCTTATGCAATGAATACTGATGCTGTGTACAAGCATTATACAGACGGCTTAAGTTTCCAGATTCCGACTTTGATTCCAGCACAATTTGGTGACTATTTTAATAAAAACATTAAAGGGTATACTTACAACCTTAAGAAAGCAAATCAAATTCTAGATAAAGCTGGTTATAAGAAGAAAGGAAAATGGCGTGTACAACCTAATGGTAAACCGTTAACTATTCACTTCATGGCAATGTCTGGTACTTCTATTCAACAACCAATAATGCAAAATTATATTGAACAATGGAATAAGATTGGCCTGAATGTTAAATTAGTTGGTGGAAGACTGACTGAATTTAATTCATTTTATGATAAAGTGCAACACGATTCACCGGATGTTGATATGTTCATGGCAGCTTGGGGTCTTTCAACAGAGCCTTCCCAGGAACAAATGTACGGTGAAGGTACAATGTCCAATTATTCCCGTTTTGTAACACCTGAAAACACGAAGTTAATCAAGGAAATGGACTCTCAAAAGGCATTTAACCATGAATACCGTGTCAACAAATTCCACGAATGGCAAAAATATATGTTTGATCAAGCTTTTGTTGTTCCTGTATTTAACGCATACCAAATTGATGCAGTCAACAGTAAGCTTACTGGCTATTCACAAAATGCATCACAGCAAAACAACGGACACCCACTTTGGTATAAAGTTGCTTACACTAAATAAAAGATATTTACCAAAGTAGATTAGAAAACTGGCTTTTTGGTCAAATTCTGTTAACAAAGATTAAATGAGGAGAATCAAGCAGCAAATAAACTGCTTGGTTCTTTTTCTTTTACCTTGTTTTCTGCCAATCTAATCCTGGATAGCAGATTGGAAAAATTGGCGTAGCCAAAAGCTGTACACTCAATTTGTTTGACTTTGCGATTAAAGCCTTCTAAGCAACTGCTGGAATAATTCGATGTTATCCTGTTAGTTACTGCTCTTAGATTATGCTTAAAAGTGAGCAGTGTTTGGAACATTTGCCAGCAAATATCTTCTTTAGCATGAATGACTTTTTTGACTGCAGATCTTTGGTAGCTAAAGCTTCATAAAACATCTGAAGCATGTTGTAGACATTGGTGATCTACGCACGCATGCTATGCGATGCTCTTCTTTTTAATACAACAGAAAACTAATTAACAGCTTACACATGGATAAGTCAGGATAAATTATAGAGCTAATCAAGTTTCTTAAACTTGATTTTTATTTTTGCTAATAAAATAATGGTATTTTGTATAAAATTTTAATTAATAATTAATAAATCCTTTGTTTTTGTACTCTTTTTTGTTATTATTTGATTTAGGTTTTAAATCGTGTTTGTACTTTTGTAAGGAGAGAAGAATGATGAAAGAAAAAAATTTTTTATGCTCCATCGGTATTATAGCCACATGCGCCATGGCTCTGGTTGGTTGTAATAAAGGAAATAAAAGCAATAATGAGGACAGTTCGAAGGAAGCAAGTAAATTTCCAAATGCTTTGCCAAAAAAGGAAACAAAGCAAGGAGGAACTGTTAGAGTTGCCGTTGAGACAGATACGCCTTTTACAGGAATATTTACTGATGAATTAAGCGTAACTGCGACTGATGCAGATGTTGCTTCGCCAGGTGAAGAATCTTTGTTTTATACTGATGATAACTACAAAATAAATGATAAAGGTCCAGCAACAATGAGGCTGGATCAAAAAAATAAAACTATAACTATTACAATCAAAAAAGGGGTTAAGTGGTCAGACGGCAAACAAGTAGTTGCCAAGGATATGGCATATCCTTATGAAATATTGGCTAATAAATACACTAAAGCTCAGAGATATTCTACTAAAATGGAAGTTCTAAAAGGAATGAAAGAATATCATGAGGGTAAAGCTAAGAAAATTTCAGGAATTGAATTGCCGGATGGTGATAATGGTCGCAAAATGATATTACATTTTTCCTATATGACACCAGGAATGGCCTTTAGTGGTAATGACTATTATTGGGAATCAGCTTCACCATATCATTATTTAAAGGATGTACCTTTTAGCAAACTCGAGTCTTCAGATAAAGTTAGAAAAAGACCAATATATTTTGGACCTTATAAGTTAGATAAACTAGTTCGTGGACAGTCAGCTACATGGGTACCAAACAAATATTATTGGCAAGGCAAACCAAAACTGGATAAAATTATTTATCAAGTTGTTTCTCCTAATTCTACTTCTCAGGCAATTAAATCACATAAGTTTGATATTGCCCAAGTTATTAATGCTCAGTGGAAACAAGTAAAAGATACTAAAGATGTGAGGTTCATTGCTGAAATTCCTTTATATTATTCATACCTAGGGTTTAAGGTCGGCAAGTTTGATGCTAAAAAGGGTAAAAATGTTATGAATCCTCATAGCAAAATGAATAATAAAGCGTTAAGGCAAGCTATTGGTTATGCCATGAATGTGGAGGATGTCAATAAACGTTATAATAATAATCTGAGTTTCAGGATTCCAACATTAATACCAAAGCAATATGGTGATGTATATAATAAAAATGTTAAAGGCTTTACTTATAACTTAAAAAAGGCTAATGAACTTTTAGATAAAGCTGGTTATAAGAAAAAAGGCAAATGGCGCGTGCAGCCCAATGGTAAGCCTTTAAAAATCAACTTTTTAGCCATGTCGGGTGATGCTACACAAGGACCAATTATACAAAATTACTTGCAACAGTGGCATAAAATTGGGCTAAATGTTGGTCTTCTAAATGGTCGGTTGACAGAACGTAACTCATTTTATGATAAAGTTCAAAACGATAATCCTCAAGTAGACATGTTCCTAGGAGCATGGGGTCTTTCCACGGAACCATCACCTAATGGATTGTATAGTGAAGGTGGCCCCGCTAACTATACTAGGTTTGTTACTCCGGAAAATAATAAATTGATTAAGGAGATTGACTCTGCTAAAGCATTTAACCATAAATATCGTGTTGAGAAATTTCATGAATGGCAACAGTATATGTTTGACCAGGCTTATGTCATACCTATTTTTAATGCATATAAAATTAAGGCGGTTAATAATAAATTAACTGGTTTATCACTAAAACCTTCTGAAACAAATAACGGTCATCCAATATGGTACAAAGTTGGTTACGCTAAATAAAAGTTAATTGATACGCTAAATTAGAAAACTATTGTCATTTGCGGACAATAGTTTTCTTTTTTAACGTTAAAAACTGGTATAATTTAGATTGTTAAGGAGTTGAACAAATGGTTAGTACCAAATTCATTAAACGATTAGATACAAAATACAAAATTAGATTTAACAATCCAAAATTATTAGAAGAGGCTTTTACTCATTCTTCTTATGCTAACGAACATCCTGAAAATGGAACTCGGGATTATGAAAAATTGGAGTTCTTGGGGGATGCAGTTCTGGAATTAGCAATTTCTGATTACCTTTACCGTAATTTTAGAAATCTTAATGAAGGTGAATTAACTAGAATGCGGTCAAATATTGTTGATACTGAAGGTTTTGCAGAATTTGCCCAGAAATTTGGTTTTCCGGCTGAGATTAATCTAGGTCATGGTGAGGAAAAAGCAGGTGCACGTTCTCGCAAAACTCTTTTAGAAGATGTTTTTGAAGCTTTTAATGGAGCGCTTTTTCTTGATCAAGGCATGGAAGCAGTTGAGCATTTTTTGAGTTTAACCGTATACCCATTAATTGATGCTGGCAAATTTGATGCATCAAGAGATTATAAAACAGACCTACAAGAATTATTGCAACAAGATGGACCGGTTAAGATTGAGTATGAGGTTTTAAAAGAAGAGCAACTGCCATCTAATTTTACCGTTCAGTTAGTTGTTAATGGAAAAGTGTTGTCCGAGGGACAGGGCCATAATAAAAAAGCTGCTGAACAAGAAGCAGCCAAAAGTGCTCTTGGTAAGCTCAATTAGGGAGATGAGTGCGTGCCACTAACAGAACTGATAATTGACGGCTTCAAATCTTTTGCCGAAAAAACAAAAATTAAATTTGATGCAGGTATTACTGGCATAGTTGGCCCCAATGGTAGTGGTAAGAGTAATATTACTGAAGCGATCAGATGGGTCATGGGCGAATCCAGTGCTAAATCATTGCGTGGCTCAAACATGAAAGATGTTATTTTTGCCGGGAGTGAATTTCGCCAGCCAGCAAATCATGCAGAAGTTTCTCTAATTTTTAACAATAAAAAGCATGAACTAAATTTTAAGGAAGAACAAGTTGTTGTAACTCGACGGATTTTAAGATCTGGAGATAATGAGTACTTAATCAATAAAAAAAGTGTCAGACAAAAGGATATACGCGCTCTATTCTTAGACTCGGGCATTTCGCAAGACAGTTTAGCAATTATTTCTCAAGGACGTGTGGATCAAATACTAAATTCCCGTCCGGAAGAACGACGTTTACTATTTGAAGAAGCAGCTGGTGTACTTCATTTTAAAAGACAAAAAGAAGAAGCCAAAGTTCAGTTGGAACAGACTACTGATAATTTAGTGCGGATCAACGACCTTGTAAAAGAGTTAGAGCAGAGAATTGAACCGCTTCACGAACAAAGTTCTTTAGCTAAAGAATATCAGTTTCAGAAAAAAGGCCTGGATCGGGAACTAAAAACTTTATTAGCATTTGAAATTCAGGATTTAGATAGCCAAAAGGACGAAGAACAGGAGAAAGCTGACGAGAATCAGGCACTGTTATCAAAGCTTGATCGAGAAGTAAGAGATTCTCAAGCAGCTGTGGCAACTAAAAGAAAAGAATATCAAACTTTAAATAATCAAAGAGATAACATTCAAAATGATTTACTTTCTTTAACCAAAAAGCTTTCTGAAATTAATACCAATTTGCAAGTTGCGGAACAGTCTAAACAATATAGTGCAGCGACAAAAAAAGAATACCAAACTGAGTTGATTGAATTAAAAAAACAATTATCAGCTAGTGAACATGATAAGATTAGTCTGCTTGAAAAGGAGAGTAATTTAAAAAATGAGCAACAGAAGCTAAATGATAAAAGAACTGAACTCTGTGCGCAGTTAAAAGAAGATCCTGAACAGCTAAACCAAGATTTGGAGCAGCTTAGGGCAGATTATATTCAATTTTTACAAGATCAAACTTCTAACAATAATGAAATAGTTTATTTAAACTCAGAGTTGAAAAAACTTTCGGATAATAGCCAACTTCAAACAGAAAATGTTGTAGAAGAACTAAAAAAAGAAACAACTGAGCTTGAACGGCTTAAGGCTGAAGGAAAAACACTTAAAGAAAACTGTCAGGTTGAAAAGCAGAAGATTGCCGATCTTACTAGGGAGCAAGAAACAAGCCAAAAAATTTTGACGTCGCTTCAAGAATCGTTAACGACCAAAAAACAACGTTTTAGTCAATTAAATGCGCGTTATGAAGCTTTGGAAAATATACGCAAACGTCATGAAGGCTATTTTTACGGAGTAAAAAACGTTTTAAATAATATATCCGCTTATCCTGGAGTAGTTGGAGCAGTGGGAGAATTAATTACTTTTCCTGCCAAATATGAAGCTGCAATGGCAACAGCTTTGGGTAATGGGGTTCAAGATTTAGTCACTAAAACAAAACTAGATGCTCGGGATGCTATTAACAAATTAAAAGAAAATCATGCGGGGCGTGCTACTTTCCTGCCACTTGATGGATTAAGGGAATATACAATACCTTCTTCAACTGTTAATACAATTTCTTCTTTTACTGGTTTTCAAGGTATTGCAAGCGAAATAGTTAAAAGTTTACCAAATCAAAACATTGCTCCGGCAATTAATTATCTCCTTGGAAATACCATCATTGTCGATACGATAAGCAATGCTATGAAGATAAGACAACGCGTTTCTCGCTATCGTATTGTGACTCTTGATGGAGATGTTATATCACCTGGTGGTTCAATGACAGGAGGAGTGCGTAATCAAAAAAGTAATTCCCCACTTCAAACAACTGCTGAGCTGAGTCAATTAAGACAAAATATTAATGATTTGCAAGCAAAAATTAAGAATGAGCAGTCTCAGTTAGGTGAAGCTATAAGCAAAAATGACGTTTTAACTAAGCAGCTAAATGATGTGAGATCGAAATTGCAAAATCTTAAACAAGAATTAGGTGAAGCAGTTCTTTCATATCAAAACCAAGAAAAAGAAGTAAATAGGTTAAAGGCTGCGAATAGTTTGTTTGAACATCAAAAGGAAGAACGCAACCAGGAAATTGCTGAAACTAAGAATAAGATTAAGTCTGCTGAAAAAAAGAAAGAAGAACTGCAGGAGAAAATACTTCAGCAAAAACAACACATTAGTGAATTGCAATTACGCATAAAAAACTTTTCTGAGCTGAATCAAGAAATTCAAGAAAAGTTAAGCGAACTTGATCCGCAAATAGCCGTTTATGCTAATAAGTTGGAAAACGTGGCAAAGCAAAAATCTGATAAAAAGAATGAATTAAAGCAGTTTCAAAACCAAATTAATACTTTGTCCCAAAAGTTAAAAGAACTAAATCAAAATGATGTGCTCAGTGACGAAAAGAAAATGAACTTTGATCGCGAAAATAAAGAGGGCATTGCAAAAAAGAAAAATTTGCAGGAACAACTTAATAATTTAAGTTCTAAATTAGGGCAGTATGATGCTAAAATTAACCAACTTGATCAGGTAGCTAGTCGCAATTATGAACTTCGCAAAGATGCTGCTGCAGAACAAAAAGATTTTTCTGTAAAAATTGCACAGTTGAATAGCCAAATAGATCAACGTCTAGATACTTTAAACACGGAATATTCACTAACATATGAGGCCGCATTGAATCAAGCCGAAACAGAAAATAACGAGACCAATAGGACACAGCTTCAAAAGAATGTGAAATTGCATCGCATGTCTATTGCAGATATTGGCCCAGTTAATCTAAAGTCCATTGAAGAATATGAAAATGTCAAAAAACGTTATGACTTCCTTAATGCACAACAAAATGATTTGTTAAAGGGTCGAGACAATTTAGAAAAATCGATGTCAGAACTTGATCAAGAAGTATGTAGTCGCTTTAGTAAAACCTTTACAGACGTCGCCAATAGTTTTACTGAATTGTTTCCGGTAGTTTTTGGTGGTGGCAATGCCAAATTAGTTTTGACTAATCCTGAAGACTTATTGAACACAGGTGTTGAAATTATTGCTCAACCGCCGGGTAAAAAGTTGCAAAGACTCAGCTTATTATCAGGTGGAGAAAGGGCACTGACAGCAATTACATTGCTGTTTGCTATGCTCAAAGTCAAACCAGTGCCATTTTGTGTACTAGATGAAGTAGAAGCAGCACTTGATGATGCAAACGTCACACGCTTTGCACATTTCTTAGAAGAATATGATATGCATACACAATTTATTGTAATAACACATAGAAGAGGAACAATGGAAAAAGCAGACCAACTTTATGGTGTTGTCATGCAGGAATCAGGGGTGTCACAAGTGTTGTCCGTATCACTAAAAGAATTAAAAAATGAGGTGAAATAACAGTGGGTTTATTTGATAAGATAAAAAAATCTTTATTTGGTGAAGAGAATGGTAAAGTTACTGATGATTCGCAGAATCAATCAGAAAAAGAGCAACAAGAATCCTCTGAGGAGCTAGAAAATAAGGAAAAGATAACCGCTGAAGAAAAACAAACTTCAGAAAAGAATGAGTCAGAAAACGAAAATTCGACAGCTTTGCAGGAAAAATCTTTAAAGAAGGAACCTGAAGACGAACCTAATAATGAAAAGCAGAATGATACTGAATTATATGAAAAAGGTCTAGAAAAAACTAATCAGGGCTTTGGAGCCCGGCTGAATCGCTTTTTCGCCCAATTCAGGACTGTTGACGAAGATTTCTTTGATGACTTGGAAGAACTGCTTATTGAATCTGATGTCGGTTATGAGACTGCCGAAGAATTGACTGACGAACTGCGAGATGAAGCAAAGTTGCAGAAAGCCAAGTCGCGAGATGATCTGAAAAAAGTTATTGTTGAAAAATTAGTTAATCTTTACGACCAGAGCGGTAATTCCGAAAATGAAAAATTAAAGTCGCATGACGATGGCAAACCGAATATCTATCTGTTTGTAGGAGTAAATGGTGCGGGCAAAACTACAACAATCGGAAAATTGGCTAAAAGATTTAAAGATGAAGGGAAGTCAGTTCTTTTAGCGGCAGCAGATACCTTCAGAGCTGGTGCAGTTGAACAATTATCAGAATGGGGCGAAAGAGTCGGTGTTCCAGTAGTAACTGGAAAGGAACAAGCAGACCCTGCTTCAGTTGTTTATGATGCGACTGATAAAGCTCTTAAAGAAAATTATGATTATTTATTAGTGGATACTGCTGGTCGTTTACAAAATAAAAAGAATTTAATGAGTGAACTTGAGAAAATTGAACGGACAATTAAAAAGCAAGCTCCAAAAGAGCCAACAGAAACCCTATTAGTTTTAGACGGCTCAACTGGTCAAAATGCACTTCTTCAAGCTAAGGATTTTGATAAGACTACCAAATTAACGGGACTGGTATTGACAAAATTGGATGGCTCATCAAAGGGCGGAGTCGTTTTGGCAATTAGAAATGAGATGAAACTGCCGGTAAAATTAGTTGGTTTGGGTGAAAAAGCTAGCGATTTGGCTGATTTTGATGCCGCAAACTATGCTGTCGGATTATTTCATGATTTAATTTAAGAAGTGATTTTTTAAAGGGAGATATTTATATTTAATGAAAGAATACAGTGCATGTACAACAATTTTAGTAGGTAAAAAGGCTTCAGTTGATGGTTCGACCATGATTGCTCGTAATGACGACACTTTTCGCCCAATTACACCGCAAAAGTTTATTATCAGACCCGCTGCCAAAAATGAATCAGGTCGTAAAATTAAGTCTTGGTTAAATAAGTTTGAATTAGACTTACCTGAAAATGCCCAAGCTGTTCCGGCTGTACCAAATGTTGATTACAAAAACCGTGGTTATTATGATGAAAGTGGTATTAATCAAGAAAACGTGGCAATGTCATGTACCGAATCAACATACGGTAATGAACGTGCGCTTGCTTTTGATCCATTGGTAAAAGATGGTCTTGATGAAGATTGTATGCAGTCAGTTGTTTTGCCTTATATTCATTCTGCTAGAAATGGAGTTGAATATTTAGGCAAACTGATCGCTAAATATGGTTCACCGGCAGGTAACTCGGTTCTTTTTGGCGACAAAAATGAGATATGGTATATGGAAATTGTCACCGGTCATCATTGGGTAGCGCAACGTATTCCAGATGATGCTTATGCAATTGCTGCAAATCGGGTGTCCATTGAACAAGTAGATTTTGCTGACACAGCAAACTTTATGTGGAGCAAGGGAATTCAGGAATTTGTTGCCGATCATCACTTAAATGTTGATCATCAAGGTTGGAATTTCCGTCATATTTTTGGTACTTATAGTCAGCAAGATAGGTTTTATAATACTAACCGCGTGTGGTACGGTCAAAAATATTTTAATCCTGAAGTTGAACAAGATCCAACGGATGGGGACTTGCCTTTCATTCGTCGTGCAGCTATGAAAATAACCAGAGAAGACATTGAATTTGTGCTCGGCAGTCATTACCAAAACACTCCGTATGATCCTTTTGGTAAAGGCACAGATGAAGAGAAGCATCGTTTCCGTCCAATTGGTTTAAATAGAACGCAAAATTCCCACATTTTACAGATTAGAAATGATGTTGACCCTGATAAGGCAGCAATAATGTGGCTTTGTATTGGTGGACCAACTTTCACGCCTTTTGTACCATTCTTTGCTAATATGAATGATACTGATCCTTCTTACAATAACACATCAATGGAATATAATCTTAATGATGCTTGGTGGTACTACAAATCCTTGGCAGCACTTGTAGAAACGCATTACCCACAGTTTGTTCAACTAGATACTGACTATTTAAATGAGCTTAACCAATATTATCGCAGGCGTGTAGAAGATGTTATTGCTCAAGCTCAAGGTAAAACTGGTGCAGACTTGACCTCATATTTGACCAGTGCCAATCAAGAAACTGTCGCCTATACTAAAAAGCGTTCTGAAAAGCTTTGGGCCCAGATGATGATTGATTCAATCAATATGTCTAAATTAACCTTTAATATGGATGAAAATCTGTAAATCTAATTGTATTAAAAAAGTCTGGAAAATTTCCAGACTTTTTTATCGTGTGGTTAATGTCAGTTAGTTAATTTTTTATTCATGGCTGAATGACGAATGCCATAAAGCAAGTAAATAAGAATGCCGATTAGAGACCAAATTAACATGTATTTCTTGGCCTGCACATCTAAACCCCAAAATACAGCAAGGGATCCCAAGAATGCCAATAAAGGCAGCACGGGATACCATGGCATTTTAAATGCCGGATCAGCAATGTCTTTGCCTTCACGTGGACGCAAGCGATAAATTCCTAGAGAAACAAACATGAAAGCAATTAGAGTTCCTGCTGAAACTAGCTGTGTTAAGAATGAAAAAGGAATAAACGCTGATATAATAATTGCAATTACTGCGACAGTCCACAGAGAATTTGCAGGACGATGATCATCATTCAATTTACCTAGTCCTTTAGGAATCATACCATCGCGACCAAATGAATAAACTAACCGCGAACTAGCCATACAAAGTCCAATCAAAGCCGTAAACATGCCTAAAATAGCAACGGATTGAACTATAGTGGCAATATGTCCATATCCCGTTTTCCTTAAAGCATATCCTACAGGTTCAGCGGAATTTAAATATTGTTGGTAAGGAACCATCCCCACAAGCACCAAGCTAACAGCAACAAATAGCACAACTGCAATTAATAAAGAACCAATAATTCCGCGAGGCATAGTCTTTTGCGGATTAATAGCTTCTGCTGAGTTGGAAGCAATGGTATCAAAGCCTAAAAATGAAATATAGATCATTGATACCCCAGCATAAATTCCTTGCCAGCCACCAAAAGGTCCGTGAGCTGTTGGGCGGTAGTGAGGTATAAAAGGAATAAAATTTGCTTTTTTGACTACTGTCAGGCCAACAAATACAAAAAGCAAGATTGCCATTACTTTGACCACCACTAGTACATTCTCAACTCGTGAAGCTTTTGAAACTCCAAAACTAACTAAAAAAGCTGCTAGTAAAATTGCCAAAAGAGCCACTAAGTCAAACATTCCTCCATTTACGCCTAAAGGATTAGCTAAAGCCGCTGGTAATTTCCAGCCTAAAGGAGCTATTAATGCCCGCAAGTTTGCTGACAGACCAGAACTTATAAAAGCCATACCAATTAAGTATTCGGCTAAAAGAGCCCAGCCAGAGAACCAGCCCCAAAACTCGCCAAAAATAACGTTGATCCAAGAATAAACAGAACCAGCAAAAGGCATTGCCGCTGCCATCTCCGCATAGGCAAATGCCACCATACCGGCTACTATTGAAGCAACTACACAAGATATCGCGACTGCTGGACCTGTGTGTAATGCGGCTACTTCACCAGGCAAGGTGAAGATTGAGGTTGAAACAATGGTACCCACCCCTAGTGCTAAAAAATCACGAACCCTAAGAGTTCTAACTAAATGACCGTCTTTTTCCTGATATATTCCAGGATCTTCTTTCCGGTTCATCAATTTCCATAAATTCACTCTGAATTGCTCCTTAAGAATAAATTTTTTAGTCATTTTAAAAATACTTTTTACATTTAAAAAGTTCACACGAATAGCGACTAAAGTGCGAACTTGTTTAATGTAAATTGGCTTAAACAATCTGTGTCATTTAACGTTTTAAAATACTTTTGAAAAATGGCTGTTATTAAAATAAAAAGACGGTACAAAATCACAAATATTCGTGTACCGCCTAGATTTATAATTTCAAAGAATTTTTGTTCTCCGTAAGAGATAATAAAATTCCTAAAAATTAATTAAATTAATGATACAGATTTTGACTACAAAAAGCAAGAAATTATGGCAGACCTTAAGTAAAATTTTGGTTTTCAAGATCGTCAATTTATCACATTTTTGCTATACTGTTTCCAGGTGAAAGTAATGGACGAACTTGAAAAAAATGAAATCCTAGGCGATTTATACGCATATTATGGTTGTCTTTTAACTAAAAGTCAGCAAAGTTATTTTGAAGATTATTATTATAATGACTTATCTTTAGGGGAAATAGCTCTTAATCATCAGGTTTCTCGTCAGGCAGTTTACGATAATTTGCGTCGCTGCCGTAAATTGCTCAAAAATTATGAGGATAATTTACATATGCAAAGAGATTACAGCATGATAGAAACTAAATTAAGTAAAGTAGCTACTGCTGTTAAAAATGGCAAATCAAATCAGGCCTTACAATTAATTACTAAATTAATAAACGAACTGAGGGGAGAATAATTACATGGCATTTGAAAATCTAAGTGAAAGAATCCAAAAGGCTTTAAGAAATTTAACCGGTAAAGGGAAAATATCTGAAGATGATATTAATAGCGCAAGCAGGGAAATCAGACTGGCCCTACTTGAAGCTGATGTTAACTTTAAGGTTGTCAAAGATTTTATCAAAAAAATTAAGCAGGAAGCTTTAGGAAAAGAAGTTCAAGAAAGTCTTAATCCCGGACAACAGGTTATCAAAATTGTTAATGATGAGTTAACCAAAATGATGGGAGAAAGCGCCGTTTCTCTCAACAAATCTAAGCATATTCCTACCATTATTATGATGGTCGGTTTGCAAGGTACTGGTAAAACCACCACAGTTGGTAAGTTAGCAAACAGGTTGATGCAAAAAGAAAAAGCGCGGCCGCTGTTAATTGCTGGTGATATTTATCGTCCAGCTGCTGTTGACCAGCTTGAGCAAATTGGTGACCAGCTAAAAGTTCCGGTATATAGTGAAAAGAACCAAAAAGATGTAGCACAAATAGTGCAAGACGGTCTACGCCAAGCCGATAAAAATAAAAATGATTATGTCATTATTGATACCGCTGGACGTTTGGAAATTGATGAACCATTAATGGCAGAACTTGAGCGCGTCAAAGAAGTCGCCCAACCAGACAATATATTGCTAGTAGTAGATGCCATGACTGGTCAAGCAGCAACTGATGTGGCCAAAGGCTTTGACAGTCGCTTGGATATTACTGGAGTGATTTTAACCAAGCTTGATGGTGATACTCGTGGTGGTGCTGCACTGTCAATCAGAGCAGTAACCGGCAAGCCAATTATTTATACCGGTCAAGGTGAAAAATTGACCGACCTGGAACAATTTTATCCTGACCGTATGGCTTCAAGAATCTTAGGCATGGGTGACATGCTGACTTTAATTGAAAAAGCTCAGCAGGATTATGATGCCAAAAAAGCCGAAGAAGTTGCTGAAAAGATGAAGGAAAATACCTTCGACTTCAACGACTTTGTCGATCAGATTGAACAAGTTGAAAAAATGGGTCCTCTTGATCAACTGATGAAGATGATTCCGGGAATGGCTAACAATCCCCAGCTTAAAAATGTTAATTTCGATAAAAAACAAATTGTTTATGTAAAAGCAATTATTTCATCTATGACTAAAGAAGAGCGAGAGAACCCCGAATTGCTTAATCCTAGTCGCAGAAGAAGAATTGCTGCGGGATCCGGCCGACCTGTAGTTGAAGTCAACAGGATGATTAAACAGTTTAAACAAGCTCGCGACATGATGAGCAAAATTACTAAGGGCAACTTTAAAGGGATGGATAACCTGCCCGGAATGAATTCTCCAATGGGGCGGATGGCTATGAGACACATGGGTAAGAAATTCAAGAAAAATAAGAAAAAGCGTATGAAGGTCAAGAGATATCATTCTTAATTTTTAACCTGTTAAGTAAAAACACTTTACACCTTTAAAAATACGTGCTATATTATTTAACGTAACTTTTAGGAGGAAATAATTTTATGTCAGTAAAAATTCGTATGCGCCGTATGGGTGCCAAGAGAAAGCCTTTTTATAGAATAGTTGTAGCTGATTCCAGAATGCCACGTGATGGTCGTTTTATTGAAGAAGTTGGCTATTATAATCCAGTTTCCGTTCCTAAGGAATTGAAATTAGATGAAGATAAAATTTTTGAATGGCTAAAGAAGGGTGCACAACCTTCAGATACTGTACGTTCACTACTTTCTGGTGCAGGCTTAATGAAGAAGCTGCATGATTCAAAGTTCAATAAATAGTGAATCGTTTATTAAAAGTTTGAAGTCAACTGCTTCAAGCTTTTTTCTTTGAGTAGGAGAAACTATGCAATTTTATGATGTTGCGCGTATATTGTCTACCCATGGACTAAAAGGAGAGGTAAAAGTTGCTCTGATTACTGATTTTCCTGAAGAACGCTTTGCCTTAGACCAAGAACTTGCTTTAAAGGATAATCCGCAAACCAAATTAACTG
This sequence comes from Lactobacillus laiwuensis, assembly GCF_019972835.1. Taxonomy (GTDB): domain Bacteria; phylum Bacillota; class Bacilli; order Lactobacillales; family Lactobacillaceae; genus Lactobacillus; species Lactobacillus laiwuensis. The sequence continues at coordinate 155,324 of NZ_BPPB01000001.1, forward strand.
TTAAAAGCGGTCGTCCTTTTAAGCAATTTTGGCTAGTACAATTTAATGAAATAACTGATATTGATAGCGCTGAAAAATTGCTAGGAAAAACGTTAGTTATCAGCGAGCACAATCAGCATGAGCTTCCAGATGGCGCATATTATTACCGCGATATTTTGGGTTGTGCAGTCATAGATAATCAGACCGGCAATGATTTAGGTAAAATAACTGGTATTGAGACTCCCGGTGCAAACGATGTCTGGGAAGTTACCGAACAAAATGGCAATGAATATTTAATTCCCTATATTGATGAAGTAGTTAAAAAAATAGACGTTGAACATAAAAAGATTTTTGTAGAACTTTTGGAAGGATTACGCAATGAAGATTAACGTATTGACGCTTTTTCCAGATATGTTTACACCGCTCACAACTTCAATGCTCGGGCGTGGACTGGATGATGGCAAATGGCAGCTCAACTTAGTCAATTTTCGTGATTTTACCACTGATGTTCACCATCACGTTGATGATAGTCCTTATGGTGGCGGAGCAGGCATGGTCTTGCAAATTATGCCGATCAAAAAGGCACTCGACTCAATTAGGAATAAAGGCAAAGTAATCATTACCGCGCCTCAGGGTAAAACTTTTAATCAAAAAATGGCTCAAGAGTGGTCTCAAGCAGAAAATCTCACATTTATTTGTGGTCACTATGAAGGCTTCGACCAGCGCGTTTATGATTTAGCTGATGAAATTGTTTCAATCGGTGATTATGTCCTAACGGGTGGGGAATTGCCGACAATGAGTATGATAGACGCTACAGTCAGGTTAATTCCCGGAATTTTGGGTAATGATGCTTCACCAGTAGAAGAAAGCTTTGCTCATGGCTTGCTGGAATATCCCCAATACACCAGACCGGAAAATTTTCAAGGAATGAAAGTTCCTGCAGTTTTAACATCCGGCAATCACCAAAAAATTGCGCAGTGGCGTCATAAAGAAGCATTGCGGGCAACTTATTTAAGCAGACCAGATTTACTTGAGCAGTATGCTTTAAGTAAAGAAGAAGAAAAAATGATGACGGAAATAAAACGTGAAGAAGATCAAACTTGATTTTACCTGTTATTTTTGCTAGTATGATTGAGGTGTAAATTTGTTTTGCACTAATAGTTAGGGGTATTCCGCTGACGTAGAGAACGCTAATGAATGCCGCAGAAGGAGAAAATAAAAATGGATCCATTAATTCAAGAATTAACTAAAGAACAATTACGTGATGATATACCTGACTTCCGTGCAGGGGACACTGTTCGTGTTCACGTGCGTGTTGTCGAAGGTTCACATGAACGTATTCAGATGTTTGAAGGCGTTGTTATTAAGCGTAAGGGCACTGGCATTGGTGCCAGCTACACAGTGCGTAAAATGGCATCTGGTGTCGGCGTAGAACGTACTTTTCCAGTAAACGATCCACGTGTTGCTAAAGTTGAAGTATTGCGTCACGGTCGTGTACGTCGTGCTAAACTTTACTACTTACGTGATCGTCACGGCAAGTCTGCTAGAATTGCAGAAAAGCGTCGTTAATTCACGCTTAAGTGAAAGAGAATCATTTCCAAAAGGGATGATTCTCTTTTTTGTTTATGTTAAAATCTTTAGCAATATATTTTTATTGAAGAGGAGAATTATGAAAGACCCATTTTTGTTAAATTTTGATACTGATCCGAGGGCTGTTTTAGAACCAGATCACGAACAAGAAATTAATAACTTTCATTTTCAGCCCAAGCTGCTGTTTGCATTCTTAACTCCTGCTGTAATCAGTGATTTTTTGGCTCGTTATCCTCATAAAAAGCTTGGATTCTTTGACTGCTTCGAAGGAGAAACTCCAATTTATGAGGTTGATTTAAACGGACAAAAAATTACTTTTTGCCAGGCAAAGCTAGGTGCTGCAGCTGCTGTAGAGCTATTAGATTGGTTAATAAGTTACGGTGTTAAACAAATTTTAGCAATCGGATCAGCAGGCTGTTTAGTTGATTTACCAGAGAACTATTTTCTAGTGCCTATAAAAGCTATTAGAGACGAGGGCACATCCTTTCATTATTTGAAACCAGGAACATATATTGACTTAAAGTCCGAGTTTCTAACTAAGACAAAAAAGTTGCTGAAAGAAGAAGGTTTAAAGGTTGAAGAAGTAACTACCTGGACAACAGATGGTTTCTTTAGGGAAACTGTCAAGAAAGTAAAGCAGGCTAAAGAATTGGGAGCCTCTTGTGTAGAAATGGAATGTGCAGCAATGGCTGCGTGTGCACAATTTAGAGAGGCAGATTTTGCACAAATATTATTTACGGCCGATTCTCTTAAAAATCTAGAAAAGCATGATGACAGAGGCTGGGGCAGGGATGCTCATGAGACAGCCATCAATTTGGCAGCAGAGATTATCAAAGAAATATGACCAACTTTGTGAAAAAGCGATAACGTGGAACTATAGTGAAACAGCATTATTATTCACAAGCAAATATTGTAAAAGCTGAAACTACAGTATTTTTAAAGCATATTTTTAATAAAAAGTTTGTGAAATTAAGTAAAGCATTAGTTGTGGAAAGTCTATTTCTTGCCATCATGGCAGTATTTTGAGAAGTTACGCTTGACTATTAACAGGAATTTTGCTAGATAAATATCTAAAAATACTTAAAGTTCAAGCAAATCAAAATAATAGTCAAAATAAGTCTGATAAACCAGTGAGACCAAGTGATTTGTCCGTAAAGAAAAATTCCATTTGCTAGAGCGGTAAGTAAAACTGCTACTAGAAATATAGAAGTTAAAAGTGGTTTTTTTAGAAAACTTCCGGCAATAATGCCTAATGCGGACAAAACGTTGATCATGATTAGCCAAATTGGCAAACTAGTAAAAGATAGAAAGCTGGCGCTAATCATGAGAACACCATATATAATAGTTAAAAAGATTGTAAGATATGACATTTTAATACCTCCACAAAAATTTAACCATCTGGGGTCGACCCAACGTCAAGGAAATAATTATGTATTTGAAAGAATTTATTCAAAAGGAAAATACTACACCTGATACCGTTAGACATTATATCTATTTAAAATTATTAAATCCTGGTCGTAAGGGAAAAAACTATTGGTTTATTGAAAACGAAACTGATACTTTTGAAGCAATTAAAGAGTTCCAAGGCTTAGGCTTTTCACTTCAAGAAATAAAGGACATAAAAAAACTACACGATGAGTCGTGTAGTACTGAAAAGCAGCGTAAACAAAACTTAAAGTTAATTAAGGCGAAAATCGCTGTTATAAATGCAAAAATAAACAAATTAAAAATGCAGAAAAAAGTGCTAGAAGAAGTAGGAGAAATTTTGCAGAAAAAAAGCACTATCGAAACGCGTAAAAATAATTTTTACTAATCCCAATAATGCTAAAGATTTATTCACTTAAATAATAGTATTACGGTATAGACCAACTACCTTACCCAAAATGTGAACACTTGACAAAATGATCGGTGCCATCGTATCATTTTCAGGTTGCAAACGATAGTGACCCTTTTCCTTGTAAAACCGTTTTACAGTTGCTTCATTTTCATCAGTCATCGCTACTACAATTTCACCGTTAATTGCTGATGATTGTTTGCGGACAATAACATTGTCTCCGTTTAGGATACCGGCGTTAATCATACTTTCACCGTGGACTCTTAGCATAAAGAGGTCTCCAGCATCATTTGCTAAATCAGGAGGTAAGGGAAAGTAATCCTCAATGTCTTCAACAGCCAGAATTGGTTGGCCGGCTGTGACATCGCCGACTACAGGAATTTTTTTCGGCTGGATGCCTATTGCCTTTTTTCCTTCATCTGTTATTTCCAATGCTCTAGGTTTGGTAGCATCCTTTATTAATAACCCCTTATTTTCAAGCCTTGACAAATGACCATGTACGGTAGAAGTAGAAGATAAATCTACAGCATGACAAATTTCACGAACAGTGGGGGGAAAACCTCTATCTTCAACCGTTTCATATATATAGCGTAAAATTTGCAATTGCTTAGTATTTTGTTTTGTAGTCATAGTTATCTCCAGTATTTTAAACGTTTTCTTATACATTTAATTTTAGCAAAATAAATTGTATAGTGCAAACAAACGTTCTAAAAATTAAAAACTTTTTTTCCTGCTAATAATAATGTAGACTTTTTTAATGAGAGGTGCTTAAAATGAAGGAAGATCTTGAGAAAAAAATGATAAGTCGAATAAATGAACTTTATCATAAAAAAGAATCTGTTGGACTAACAGAAGCTGAGGAAAAGGAACGAAAAAAATTACATCGGGAATTTATTAAGAACTTTAGAGCCGGCTTTAAGCAAGACGTTGAAAATTTAGTCATAATTGATAAAAATGGTAATGAAATTACATCTGAAAAAGCTAAGAAAGCTCAGAGAAAAAAAGGTTTAAGAAAAGATTAACTTTGATCTTTAATTTTATTGAATTTTTAGGTAAGATATATCTATTGGACAAATTGAGGTGATTATTTTATGAACTTAGGATTAGCGATCTTTCTAATTGTTATAGCACTATTGTTAGGTCTAGTGGGTGGCTTTTACGGTGCCAGAGCATATATGAAAAAATACTTTAAGGATAATCCGCCAATCAGTGAAGATATGATTGTTGCCATGATGTCTCAAATGGGCCAAAAACCTTCAGCGAAGAAGGTAAACCAAGTGATGAACATGATGAAGCACCAAAAGTAAAAACTTACTAGATTGAAATAGTGTTGCGGAGAATGGTATCTCCGCTTTTTTACTGAATTTTTTAGGTGAATAATGGGTATATTTTTTAAATTAGGCTGGTTTTTTAAAAGTGAGAAAAAGCGTTACCTCATTGGTATTACATTTTTAGCATTAACTTCAGTTGTGAACTTGGTGCCACCGAGGATTTTAGGCCTAATGGCTGATCAATTGGATAAAGGACATATTAGTTGGCAGGAATACGGTCTACTGATTATGGCTATCGTTTTAGCGGCCTTGCTGCTCTATGGCTTCCGCTATTTTTGGCGTAGTCAGATTTGGGGTGGAGCGGCTGAACTGGAACTGCAGTTAAGATCAAAATTATTTCGTCATTTTATGGCTATGGATCGCACTTTTTATCAACGTCACAGAACTGGTGATTTGATGGCTCATGCCACAAATGATGTTTCGGCTGTTCAGGAAGTTGCAGGTGAAGGTGTCTTAACTTTAGTAGATTCACTCATAATGAGCGTATCTACTATGGTGGCCATGATTGCTTTTGTTGATTGGCGTTTAACACTTGTAGCTCTTTTGCCTTTGCCTTTTTTGGCTTGGGGGGCATGGAAATTAGGAGACAGACTACATGATGCTTTTGATAAATCTCAGGCAGCCTTTTCCAAATTAAACAATAAAACTCAAGAATCTGTTTCTGGTATAAAAGTTTTGAAAACTTTTGGACAGGGAAAAGAAGATACGGCTGCTTTCAATCAAATGATAGACGATACTATCAAAATCAATAAAAAAGTTTTTAAATGGGATTCCATGTTTGATCCTTTAGGTACATTTCTAATTGGTTTGACATATACAATAACTATTATTTATGGCGGAATGCTAGTTTTTAACAAAGCTCTCACTATTGGCCAATTAGTCTCATTTATAGCATATATCGGCAATATGGTCTGGCCAATGTTTGCGATTGGGTATCTTTTTAATATTTTAGAGCGTGGAAGTGCTAGTTACGATCGTATTGAAAAACTATTAGAAGAAAAATCTGAAATCACTGACAAAAATGCTGATCAAAAATTATCTGCCAAAGATATTGCTGGAGATCTTATTTATCATGTTAAATATTTTGCATATCCAGATGAGCCTAATGTCCAAGTATTAAATAATATCAACTTTACGTTAAAGACGGGGCAAACTCTGGGTCTTGTTGGTAAAGTAGGGGCTGGAAAAACAACTATCATACAGCTTTTACTAAGGGAATTTGATAAATATGATGGTCATATCACCTTAAATGGACATGATATCAGGGAGATCCCGCTTAACGTTTTACTGCGCCAAATCTCATATGTGCCTCAAGATAATTACTTATTTTCAACAAGTATTCAAAAAAATATTGCTTTTTCAAAAGCAGACAGTAATGAAAGTGCTATTGTTTCTGCGGCCAAGAAAAGTGATTTGCATAATGATATTTTACAAATGCCTGGTGGCTACAATACTTTGGTCGGCGAAAATGGCGTTTCACTTTCCGGTGGACAAAAACAACGCATGTCTATTGCCAGAGCCTTGCTGAAGCAAAGTCAAATTTTAGTTTTAGATGATGCATTGTCAGCAGTTGATGCCAGAACTGAAATGGCTATTTTACATTCATTGAAAAAAGAACGAAAAGGGAAAACAACCTTAATTGCTACGCATAGACTCACATCAGTGATGAATGCTGATTTAATTTTAGTACTAAAAAATGGTCGGATTGTTGAACGAGGGACCCATGACCAGTTGCTAAAATTAAATGGTTGGTATGCAGATATGTGGCAAAGACAAGAATTAGAAGACAAGGTAGGTGACTCAAATGGATGATGAAAATTCATTTCAATCAGTCTGGTCGCAAGAAATTCCAGTAAAAGAGCAATTTAGCATTTTTAAACGTTTATTGCGGTTTGTGATGCATTTTAAAAATGAAATGATTATTGCTGGTATAGGTGCCTTTTTAGTAAGTGTAATCAACGTTCTGCTACCATATGGTTTACAATATTTTTTGGATAACTTTTTGAGTAAAACTGATGTTACAACACAAATAATTTTATTTGCCGGTTTTCTTTACGCATTTGGTTCTATTGTTAAAGGAATTTTACAATTTACCTATGAGTACTTTTTTGCTTTAGGATCTGAAAAATCACTTGAAGGATTGCGGTCAGAACTTTATAAAAAATTGCATACATTAGGAATGCGCTACTTTGACCAAACTCCAGCTGGTTCAATAGTCTCAAGAGTAACAAATGATACTATGACCTTAAGCAATTTTCTGACTGTTTTATCAAGTGTGGTAATTTCATTTTTCTCAATCATTTCGGCTATGGTAGCGATGTTTTCTACAAATGTAATGGCCGGACTAATAGTACTTGCTTTTTTGCCCTTGCTTTTAGTGATCATTTGGCAATATTCTAAAAGAAGTTCTAAACTTTACCGTAGTTATCGCGAGCGACTGAGTCGCATCAATACTAACCTAAATGAATCAATTGAAGGAGTTTCTTTAATCCAGCAATTTAAGCAAGAAGAGCGCATGACTAATCATTTTGAAAATGAAAACACAGCTTTAATGAAAACAAGATTTGATATGATTAATCTTAATTCTTTTTTGCTGTCACCTTTAACTAGTCTTTTATATTCGCTTGCATTAGCATTAACTTTAATGTATTTTGGCTTTCCATTAAGGGAAACATTCGTTCCGGCTGGTGTTGTTTATGCATTCTCACAATATATTTCTCAGTTTTTTAATCCAATTGCCAATATGATGGATCAAATGACTTTTTTCCAAGATGGTATTGTGGCAGGTAAAAGAATTTTTCGGATATTAGATAATACTGATTACGAACCGCAACAAAAAGCTGAAGCAGGATTAACAATTAAGCAAGGAAAGATTGAGTTTAAGCATGTAAGTTTCTCTTATGACGGCAAAAATGAAATTTTACATGATATTTCTTTCACAGTTAACCCTGGAGAAACTTTAGGCATAGTTGGCCATACGGGTTCTGGTAAAAGCTCAATTATTAACGTAATGATGCGTTTTTATGAATTTTATAAAGGTGAAGTACTAATTGATGGCATTGACATTAAAAAGTACCCTAAAGCAGAATTGCGCAAAAAACTGGGATTGGTTTTGCAAGAACCCTTCATGTTTTACGGAGACATTAATTCCAATATTCGCCTTTACAACAAGGACATTACGGATGAACAAATACAAAAGGCTGCAGAAACTGTTCAGGCAGATGGTTTTATTGAGAATCTCCCTGGAAAGTACCATGCTAAAGTAGGTGAAGGTGGCAGTGAGTTTAGTCAAGGCCAAAGGCAATTGATTTCATTTGCCAGGACTTTAGTAACAGATCCCAAGATATTGGTTTTGGATGAAGCAACTGCAAATGTTGATACTGAAACTGAAACGCTCATTCAGCAGGGATTAAAAAGACTGCGCAAAGGTCGTACAACTTTGGCTATAGCACACAGGCTTTCAACTATTGTTGATGCAGATCAAATTATCGTTTTAAATGATGGCAAAATAGTAGAAAGAGGCAATCACGAAAAACTTCTTTCACAAAAAGGTTATTATTATAACTTATATACCTTACAAAATAGCCAAAAGTGAAAAAAAGCACAAAGCTAAAAACTTTGTGCTTTTTTATATTTGGTATTGACAGCGTTTACATTAAAGAGTAAATTTATCATGTTAGCAATAGCTATATTATGATTTTAGTAAGAAGGGAATTATAATGGAATATCATAAAATTAATCAAACTGATCTGGATAATTTAAGTAAGTTCATTTCAGATCCAGAAAGGTTTATTACTAAACCTACTAAACACTGGGATCATGACCAATTTGGCACAGTCAAAGCTATGCCTGATTTGGTAATTCAACCAACAAGTAATGAAGAGGTAATGAATGTTGTTAAATATGCTAGTGATCATTCAATACCTTTGGTTCCAAGAGGAAATTCAACTGGTTTAATGGGAGCTAACTTGGCTGTTGATGGCGGAATTTCACTGGACATGATCAAAATGAACAAGGTTTTGGAATATGATCCAGAAAGTTTGACCATGACTGTTCAAGCAGGATTGAGATTGAAGGACTTGGACGAATATCTGGCTGATAAGCCTTTCATGTATATGCCTGCTCCAGCCATGCACTGGGCAACTATTGGTGGTAATGTTTCTACCAATGCCGGTGGACTTAAAGCTATTAAATATGGCGTTACCAGAGAGCACATTCGTGAGATCAAAGTAGTTTTGACAAACGGAAAATTATATAAATTTGGCTCCAAAGCAGTTAAATCGTCTTCAGGCTATTCATTGAAAGATTTGATCATTGGTTCAGAAGGAACTTTGGGTGTTGTAACAGAAGTTACAATTCGTTTATACCCAAGGCCTCACAAATCTATTAATGCCATTATTCCATTTCCAACTTTGAATGATGCTATTAGATCAGTACCAGCTATTCTTAAATCTGGAGTTGTACCAACTACTGTTGAGTTTATGGGACGTAAGGTTGTTAAACTCTGGGAAACTTATGCTAAAGACGAGTTTCCGATTAAGCATGGTGACGGCTTTATTATCATTGGAATTGATGCCTTTACAGAAGATGAGTGGAAAGCAGAACTTAACGAAACTTTAGAAGTTGTTAAACCTTTTAAAGCTGAAAAAGCTATCGTTCTGAGTGCTGATTCTGATGAAGCCAAGAAAATCTGGAAATGTCGTGAAGAGTTATTGCTGGCCATTCAAAACTCTACTCCTAAGATGGATGAGATTGATGTTTGTGTTCCAATCAACCACATTCCTGTTGTGTTAGACCGGATTGAGGAATTAGAAAAAGAATTAAACATTAGGATTCCAAACTTTGGTCATGCTGGAGACGGCAACTTACATATTTATCTTTGCTCTGACAATATGTCTGATGAAGAGTATGCTAAAACCAGTGATAAAGTTATTTCTGAATTGTATAAAACCGCTAAATCTCTTGATGGTAATATGTCCGGTGAACACGGAATTGGTTATGCAAGAGCAAATTACTATGAAGACTTTTACGGTAAAGATTATACCGACTTACTACGCAAGGTTAAAAAGTTATTTGATCCTAATTATATTGTTAATCCAGGGAAGATTTTTAAACCTTAACCCGAATTCTAAATCATAGTGTGAATGTAAATTTAATTACTAAAAAAGCTGACAAAGTTAATTTGTCAGCTTTTTGTATGGATGAAAATATTAATACTACTTATCTAACATATATTTTCTCGTCATTGGCAAGTTCTTGCCAGATGGGCCTTTAGTAATTAGATATTGCACGACATCGATGTTGCCAGATTCAAAAGAAGCAGCACAAGCCTGCAAGTATAAATCCCACATGCGGGTAAAGCGTTCACCCATATTCTTTTGGATTTGATCTCGTTTAGCATTAAAATTTTTATCCCAAATTTCTAGTGTTTTTTGGTAATGTCTTCTAAGCATTTCCAAGTCTGTTATTTGCATGTTGTTTTCAACAATATGACCGATGTTTTCGGTTAACCCTGGTACATAACCACCTGGGAAAATGTACTTGTTAATCCAAGCGTTCTTGGCACCACCTTGTTGACGTGTGATGCCATGAATGAGAGCTACGCCATCTTTCTTTAAATATTTTGAAACATCGGCAAAGTATTGACCTAAATTTTCTTTACCGACGTGTTCAAACATTCCTACAGAGGTAATGTAATCCCATTGTTCATTTCCCAACTCGCGGTAGTCTTCTAACTTAACTTCTGCAATATCTTGCAAGTTTTGGTCGTATATTTTCTTTTGCACAAGTTTATACTGCTCTTCACTCAGAGTTACACCAGTTACTTTTAAGCCATATTCTTTGGCAGCAACCAACATTAGAGTACCCCAGCCACATCCAATATCAAGTAATGTCTTTCCTTTTTCAGGATGTAATTTATTTAAAATATGATGGATTTTAGCCAACTGTGCTGTTTCCAGGTCGTCATTTTCATTTTCAAAATATGCACACGAATATGTTAAAGTAGGATCAAGCCATAATTTATAAAAGTCATTACCAATATCATAATGACTTTGAACATCTTTTTCACTTTGTTCTTCAGTGTGTTTTTCTTTAGGTAAAAATTTTCTAAATTTACTGGAACGCATAAAACTTCCGGCGCTTTCATAAGCCCCGCAAATTAGTTTTTGCAAACTGCCCTTAATCTCAATCCTTTTATCCATGTATGCTTCACCAAGAGCCAGTGAAGCATTTTTAGAAATAGCACTTGTCGGAATCTTTTCGTTAAAAATAATCTCTATATTTGGCGTACCGTTTCCGTATACCTCGCTTTTGCCATCCCAATATGTTACTTTGACTGGGAAAGGAAAAGACTTACTTAACATAGCTCTATAAAAACTTTTTTCTAACAATTTTGAAATCCTCCATCTAACTTTTTTACATTTTCATTTTAACACTTGTTCATTGAGCTAATGTTTAAAGAGTAATTTTTTATTTTGGTTGATAATGAAAATTTGGGTTTTGTTCGTAGTCAACTTTATCCCAGGCTTTTTTTAGTTTATTGTCTAACAATGTTTCGTTTTCGTGAGTGAGTTTGATTTTACGGTCAACCATAAATGGCTCCCCGAAACAAACTTCTAAAGGTTTGCGTTTTAATAAACCAGTGAAAGTTAGTGGCCCCTGATAGACTACTGGTACTATAGGCTTGTTTGCTAACTTAGCAATGGCAATTGTGCCGCCTTTCATTTCCGATGAATGCCTAGTACCTGAGGGAAAAATAATTAAAGAATAATTACCTTTTCTCAAGCCATTAATGGGAGTTTTTAAGGCTGAAGGTCCGGGATGTTTACGGTCTACTGGAAATGCATGAGCGTGTTTTAATATGAACCGCAATATCGGGTTTTTAAACAATTCTATTTTAGCCATAAACATGAATTCTTTTGGACTTGCCGCTAAAGCGAATAAAATCGGTTCCCACCAAGTTCTATGTGGTGCTGCTAATATATAGTTGCCTTCGGGAATTCTTTCCTTATGATTAACGTGTAAATGTCCGTTTAATAGCCAAACTATAAAGCGAGCTACCGGACGAATAAAATGATAAAACATAATTTCCTCCAATTGATGTAAAATATTATAACAGAGCTGCGAGAGAGGACAAATTTTTATGGAAAAATTATTGAAAAATGAACGCATTGATTATATGTACAGTGATGATTTAAAAATAATCCAAAACAAATCATCTTTCAGCTTTTCATTAGATACGCTGCTTTTAGCGGCAACTGCAAAAGATTCAATTAAAGATAATTCCAAAGTGGCTGATTTATGTGCTGGCAATTGTGCAGCAACAATGTATATGGCTTATTTTAACCGTGCTAAATATGATGCGGTTGAAATACAAGAAGAAGTGGCTTCACAAGCTGAACGTTCTATATCGCTAAACAATATGGAAAATCGTATCCAGGTTTTTCAAAAAAATGTCAAAGATGCTCCAGTTTTTTTACGAAAAGATTCCTATGATGTGATTGTCGTGAATCCACCTTACTTTAAAGTTGCACAAAATCATAAGGTAAATCCTGATCCAGCAAAGGCTATTGCCCGACATGAAATCTTAATTAATTTGGAAGAAATAATTTTTGTAGCCAGTGCCTTGCTTAAAATGAAAGGCAAATTATTTATGGTTCATCGACCAGAGCGTTTAAATGAAATTGCCTATTTTTGTCTTAAACATGATTTGAGTATTAAGCTTGTACAGCCATATGTTTCTCATCGAGGAGAAAACTGCAATTTAATAATTATTGAAGCAGTTAAGCATACCGGTAGCGATGGTCTGGTATTAAGGGATGCCATTGAGGTACATGATAAAAACGGTAATTATCTTCCTCAAATTCAGCGTATAATCAGAGAAACGGAATCGGATAGAGCAAAAAGGCAAAAGAGTAGGAGATATTATTTTTATGTACTCTTATGCAAAGATAATAGCTTCTATGGTGGCTTTACTGATGATTTATCCAAACGACTAAAAGCACATAATAGCGGCAAAGGTGCCAAGTATACAAAGTCCCGCAGACCGGTTAAACTGCTTTACCACGAAGAGTTTAAAGATAAGAAGTTGGCGCTTAAAAGGGAATATTGGTTTAAGCACCATAACAGATTATGGAAGGAAAGATTTTTAAGAGAACATAAAGTTAACTTTTAACCTTGCATCTTAAACAATAATCTAGTATTATTTTAACGTATGCCTTTATGCATATGTATAAAAAACATCAAGAGCAATCAGTATTTCGGTGCCATACAAATGGTGAAATACTGAAATGACCGCTTGAGAGGATTAAAACCATAGGAGGAAGTTAATATGTCAGTAGTTTCTATGAAACAATTGCTTGAAGCCGGTGTCCACTTTGGTCACCAAACTAGAAGATGGGATCCCAAGATGGCTCCTTATATCTTTACACAAAGAAATGGTATTTATATCATTGATTTGCAAAAAACCATCAAAATGTTAGATGATGCTTATGCATTCGTAAGAGCTGTTGCTCAAAATGGTGGCGTTATTCTTTTTGTTGGTACTAAGAAACAAGCTCAAGATTCAATTGCTGAAGAAGCTACTCGTGCTGGTCAATACTACGTTAACCAACGTTGGTTAGGTGGTACATTGACTAACTGGAAGACTATCCAGAGCCGAGTACAAAGATTAAAAGATTTAAAGAAAATGTCAGAAGATGGCACATTTGATGTATTGCCAAAGAAGGAAGCTTCTCTTTTGACTAAAGAAAAGGATAAATTGGAAAGATTCTTAGGTGGTATTGAAGATATGCCTAGAATTCCAGATGTTTTATTCGTAGTCGATCCTAAAAAGGAAAAGATTGCTGTTCATGAAGCTAATATTTTAGGAATTCCTGTAGTGGCTATGGTCGACACTAACACTGATCCAGATCCAGTTGACGTAGTTATTCCTGCAAACGACGACGCTATTCGTGCTATTCGTTTGATTTCCGGCGCAATGGCTGATGCTGTTATTGAAGGTAAGCAAGGTCAAGATGATGACAATGCTGAAGCGGAAATGGCTAAGGGTGCAGAAGAAAAACAAGCAGATACTGAATCTGATGCAGAAAAAACAGTAGAAGCTGAAGAAACTTCTGACTCAGATGAAGACTAGTTTTAATTATTAATAAGTTTTTATTTGGAAGGAAAAATAATGGCAAACATTACTGCTAAACAAGTAAAAGAATTACGTGACCGTACTGGTGCCGGCATGATGGATTCCAAGAAGGCTTTGGTTAAAGCTGATGGTGATATTGAAAAGGCAATTGACATTTTAAGAGAAAATGGTGTTGCTAAAGCTGCTAAGAAGAGCGGTCGTATTGCTGCTGAAGGTTTGGCCGAATATGCTTTTGAAGGAAATAATGCTGTTGTAGTAGAGATTAACTCTGAAACAGATTTTGTTTCATCTAATGATAAATTTATCAAATTAGTTGATGATGTGACCAAGGCTATTTTAGCGGCTAAACCTGCTAACGTTGAAGAAGCATTAAAATCACCAATGGGTGATTCCACAATTGGCGAGGAAATTACCAATCTTACTGCTGTCATTGGTGAAAAAATCACTTTAAGACGATTTGATCTAATTATTAAGAATGATGATGAAGTCTTTGGTGCTTACAAGCACAACGGCGGAGCAATTGTTGCAGTTGTTACCTTAAAAGGCAACAGTGAGGAAGCAGCTAAGAACATTGCAATGCACGTTGCCGCAATTAATCCAGAATACTTGAACAAGGATTCAGTACCAAAGGCTGATTTTGATCGTCAAAAAGAAGTTTTCACTAAGGAAACTGAAAATGAAGGCAAGCCTGCTAAAATCATACCTAAGATTGTTGAGGGCAGAGTAAACAAGTATCTCAGTGAGATTTGTTTAGTAGACCAGCCTTACGTTAAAGATGGCGATATGACTGTAGCTGAATATGCTAAATCAGAAGGCTGCGAAGTTGTTGGCTACAAACGTTACGAAGTTGGCGAAGGTATTGAAAAGAAGCAAGAAGACTTTGCTGCTGAAGTAAAAGAACAAATGAAATAGATACCATATTTTTTATATATTCAGTTGAAAGCTCTTATCTGTATGGATGAGAGCTTTTTGTTTGCTAAAATTTGGCGAAATCATTGATAAGAAGTGATAACCTTAAAGTAAGGAACTTTCTGCATTTGATAAAGAGAATAATTTTAACAAGAAATGAGGCTTCAATAATGAGAAAACTAGAAGAATTTGACTACATGCTGGATTCATTTGACAGGGATTCTATAAATCTTAATCAGTTAAGATGCGATTTTGTTAATAAATATACCTTGAGCTACATTAAAAATCGAATGAAATTAGACGATTTTGTTGTTGGCAAGGGAAATAAAAATAGCTTTTGCTATCAACTTGAATTTAATTTAGCTCAATTGGGCAGTATAAGAGGTTCAAATTCAAAAAAATTCGGTATTTACTATAGTAAAAAAGGAAATAAGTACATCACAACAAAAGCTTGGAAAAGAAGCAATATTGAAGAATCGTTCAGTGAATTAAAGGATGCCATTATTGAGATAATTAAATTAGGTAAAAAATACAGCAAAGACGCAATTGCAAGAATAGATTCAATTCCATTGACAAGTATTTTTAAATATAAAATTTTGTCTGTTTATTATCCAAACAATTATTTAAACATTTTTTCTAAGAATCCGCTTTCATACTTTCTTTTTCAATTTTATCCAGAATGTAATTTTCAAAAAAGCACGATATTCGAAATGCAAAAGAAGTTAATTGAGATTAAAAATACCAATAAGATTGTTAAGGACTGGACCAACATCGAATATGGTAATTATCTTTACTATTTATTTCCAAAAGTAAAAAAGTTAAACACATCCGACAAACCAAATCAACAAAAAAATAATAATTTCGCTCTTGAAACCCCAGTCAATCCAGAAATTTATAGATATGAGTATAAAAAGTTATATGATAATCCAATAGTAATAGATGTTCAAACCACGAATTACTCTAAACCATCCAAAAAAACAAGATCAAAATACAATAAGGGCAAGACAAATTATTTAGTTAAAGAGCAAAAAAATACTAAATTAGGAAAGGTTGGAGAAAGAATTGTCTATAATTACGAGGTTAGGAATCTAAAAAAGTTAGGAAATTTAAAAGTAAAGTGGCAATCTGAAGTAGATGATTCATTAGGTTATGATATATTATCCTATGAAAAAGATGGAACTCCACGTTATATTGAAGTTAAAACCACAGAACAAAGAAAAAATAATGGTGAGCTTAGTTTTTTTATTTCGCAAAATGAACTGGAAAAAGCAAAAGCTTTGAAAAATTATTGGATTTATCAAGTTTATTTTACTGTTGATAAGCAACCAGTCATAAAACAGTTAAAAGATCCTTTTAAAGAAGACAAGAGCAAATTACAGCCGACTCTTTATTTAGCTCACGTAAAGATTAAAGATAAGAAAAATTAGTTAAATTTTACTTAATTTTTTAAATCTGGTAAAGATTATTTTGGTTTATATATATTTATAATTAATATAAATAAACAATTACTAGATTGATTAAATTGGAGGTATTTATGGGTTTCTGGGTTATGATTTTGGCTTTGATATCTGGAGCATTCCTAATCTATTTTAGTTTTGCTGGTCAGCTTTCAAAGTTAACAAAGAAAATTGCTTTTGTTGCAGGATTCCTACTGATAGTGGGTGCTATTTTCATAGCTACTCCAACTGGAGCCGAATTTGTGATGAAAATTACCTAATTTTAATGAAATCGCTTGCAAAAAATTAGCACCCCGTGTATACTTTAAAACTGCGCTGTTAATTTACAGGGCAGTATTTTTAGTTTTTAATGGAGGCGTGAAAATGGAATTTACTGAGCAAGATTATGAAAATCGTAAAAATTTTGTCAAAGGTTTGTTTTCTTTAGGCGGATTAAGTGAAAGCGGCAAATCAGCTGCTGGAATTTATTTTGACAGCATTGGTATCAAACGAATGAAGATTATTGCAGTAGAAAAAGAAATGATGATAGAACGCAATTATCAGTTCACTGGACATCCATCAGAACAAGATTTCACCAATCTTTATGCTAAAGACACTGAAAAGGTGTTTAAAGAGTTCTTATACCGTTTAATAGGTAAAATGCAAGATGAAAATATTCATTATGCATCAATTGAAAGCTTATACCGTTCAGAATTAGGTGTCTACCTTAAAAAAGAACTAGGTTCTAAAATGATGAACATTTACATTGAAGCGCCTCTTGAAGTTCGCGCTCAAAGAGAATACAAAAAGCAAACAATTGATAACGGTAAAAACTTTACTTTTGAACAAATAATTGAGCGAACCAAAAAGAAGGATCAGTTCAAAATCAAGCATGGAGCACTTAAAGTAAAGGATATAGCAGATATTATTGTTAACAATGACTCTTTTGTAGAAAATGAAAAGCAATATTTAAATATTATGGCAGGATTAGCATCAATAATTAAAAAGTAAAAAAGTTACTTTGACTAATAATGTGTGTGGGAAAAAAGTGCTCTTTGAAGTTAAATTAAAAAATTTCACAATTTAAAAAGACTGACAAATCAACGTTTTATTGACGTGATTTGTCAGCCTTTTTAGTTAGGTTAGAGTTTTTTCCCAGACTCTTTTTGATAAAGATTAATTTTAATTCTCATCAAGAGCTTTGCCATTGGTTTCAATTACATGCTTGATCCAGAAATAAGATTTTTTTGGTGTACGCTTTAACGTACCATTTCCCAAATCATCCATATCGACATACACAAAACCATAGCGTTTTCTCATTTCTCCAGTAGATAAAGAAATCAGATCAATTGGCCCCCACATTGTATAGCCGATACAAGGAATTTTATCAATATTTATTGCATCAGCCATAGCAGAGAGATGTTGACTTAAGTATTCAATGCGGTAGTTATCCTCAACATAACCTTCCTGATTTGGCTTATCAATGGCTCCCATGCCATTCTCTACGATAAAAATAGGCTTTTGTATTCTGTCATAAATCATATTCATAGTATATCTCAAACCTAAAGGATCTAGTCCCCAACCCCAGGGAGTAGTTTTCAAATATGGATTAGGAGAACCACCAACATTGAACCAGTCATCTCCATCCTTCGAAATGTTTGAACGATAATAGCTAAAAGAAATAAAATCGAGCTGTCCTTTTTTTAAAACCTCTTTGTCATCGGGATCCATCTTTATTTCTTTTAGGCTTTTTATTCCATGATGCTGTAAAATTTCATCTGCATATACAGGATAATAACCACGTCCCATAGTATCGATAAAGTACCAATTTTCACGTTGTTCTAACTGATTGTGAAACATATCTTCAGGCTTGCAAGTTGCAGGGTAAGAAGCACTCATTGCATACATTGCTCCAAACTGACTTTTTGGCATCATTTTATGACCTAAGATGACTGCTTTAGCTGATGCAACAAACATATTATGAGCGGCTTGATATCTATCAATTCCACTTGCTTTGTGTACACCCGTAGGACCGAACCCTCGTATAGCGTTAATTTCATTGAAAGTCAACCAATACTTACAACGTTTTCCGAAGTTATCAAAAAGAGTTCGAACATACTTCATGTATAATTCTATTACTTTTCTTGAATTCCACCCATCATATTTTACTGCTAAATTAATTGGTAATTCGTCATGACATATTGTAATTAATGGTTGAATGTTATATTTTTCTAGTTCACTGATTACATTATCATAAAACTCTATTCCTTTTTGATTAGGTGTTTCTTCTTCACCTGTTGGGTATATCCTGCTCCAAGATATTGAAAAACGAAAAACGTTAAATCCCATATTAGCCATAAGTTTAATGTCTTCTTTATAATGATGAAAAAAATCAACTGCATTATGACTAGGATAATACTGATTATCTACAACTAAAGGCTTGGCATTTTCAGGAACATCATCAGCATTCACAAAAGCACTTTTTGGGAAAATTTTTTTACCACTTGATGTAACCATTGTATGATGTCTAGGATTTATTTGGTTGCCATTAGTTTCATAGTCATGTGTAGAAAGTCCACGTCCATTTTCACGATAGCCGCCTTCATATTGAAAGTCTGAGGTTGCTCCTCCCCATAAAAAGTCTGATGGTAATTCTCTTGTCATATTTTTAACTCCTTACGAATTTATTATTGTTCCTACTGAAACTTTTCCAGCATCTTTAAGATGTACTTCTTTACCGTTTGTATTGGTAAAAACTAACATTGTTGTCAAATCATAACCTTGATTTTCAATGTAATTATGATCGACTTTGATAATTGGCTGACCAGCCTTAACCTCATCTCCTTGATGAACGAGTATATCAAATCCCTGTCCTTTAAGATTCACAGTATTAATACCAATGTGAACTAAAATTTCTTCGCCCGTTTTTGTTGTAATTCCAAATGCATGACCAGTAGGAAATAAAGCCGTAACACTACCATTAGCTGGAGAACAAACATAATTACCAGTCGGTTTGAATGCTACACCGTTTCCTAAAGCTCCTGAGGAAAATGCTTTATCATTTACTTGTGACAAAGGCTCTAAATTTCCATCACAAATAGCTACGTATGAACTATTTGAATAATTGTGGCTATCAATTTTTGGCAACTTTTCGTCATTATTATTTTTTTGATCAGTACCTAAGAAAAATGTTACAGAGGCAGCTACAAGAATCGAAGTACCTATTCCCGCAATCATTGCTCCAATAGTATTTTCAAAGATAGGAAGTGCTAGGATATTCGAATATCCCATCACATATGCTTTTGCATTGAGAAGACCCGCGACAAGACCGCCAGCAAAGCCACCGGCCATTACACCATACATTGGTTTTTTATATTTTAAGTTAATACCGTATAAAGATGGCTCAGTTACCCCTGCAACGATTGCTCCAACAGCCAATGACCAAGCTTGACTGCGTAACTTTTTATTTTTGGTTTTTAAGGCAACACCTATATTAGCTCCTCCTTCTGACATATTATGAAGAAGAAAAGCTGGACGAAGAATCGGGTCATAACCAGGATTACTAATTAGCTGTGGCATAAATGGTGATAGAACCGTATGCATTCCGGTCATTACTAACCATGGTAAAATGGATGCCAGCAATCCAACTGCTAAAGGTCCAACTGTCTTACTTAAAAACATAACTATAGAAGCTATAATTTGCCCAAGATAATTTCCTAAAGGTCCAAGAACTAGGAATCCAAGTGACCCTGAAATAAAAATTGTTCCCATACCGACAAAAATTGATTTAAAAATACCTGGAACAATCTTATTCAAATACTTTTCAGCAAAATAAGCTACTATCGATATTAATAGAGCAGGTAGTAATGATGATCCGTAGTTGAGAACTTTTACTTGTAAACCAAAAAGTGACTGTCTTGCAAGATTTGGATTAGCTGCTAATTGACTAACAAGGTCATGAAACGTAGGGTACAATAAAGCTCCAGTAGCCATCATAGCATATGCTTGAGTTCCTCCCAGTTTGGTTGCTGCACCGTATGCTACCATGATCGGCATAAAATAGAAAGGCGCATCTCCTATGGCAGATAAAAGCAAATAGCTAGAAGTTTTAGCAAAGTTTGGATTAATAAATGTAACTATAAGTATTAAAGCAACTTTGAACATTCCTCCTGCTATTAATCCAGGTATCATTGGTGTTACTGAAGCCTGAATAAAATCTAAAATTTTTCCACCAAAATTTTTAAATGTCCATTTTGTCTTTAATGGCTCATCCAAATTTTCGTTAATAGGTGCTTCGGTATTTAAATTAAAATCTTTTACTACTGCATTATAAGTGGGCATTAAATTAGCTCCTAGAATAATCATGTATTGACCTCCAGAGTAAACAGTACCCAGTATTTCGTTTACTTTGGTTAGATCTTCTTTGTTTACTTTGGAAACATCTTTCAAAGTAAATCTTAAACGGGTCATGCAGTGAGTTACACTTTTGATGTTGTTACTTCCACCAACATCATCGATTATGATTTTTGCTAGTTTATGATAGTCCATTTTAACCTCCATTTTTACAAAAGATAAATTTATCAAAAATAATGATATTTATTACAAAAATAGTATCACAAGTTGAAAGCGTTAACAATAGTAAAATGATAAAATATCAAAAATTGTGATAAAATTATTGTTAAGCGAGGAATGTAAATGCAATTAAGTAACTTTTTAAAACCTAATAATGTTGTTTTATCTAAGTCAGATAAAAAAATATATAATGTAGTTCTGAAGTATCCTGCTCATGTTCAATTAATGACAATACAAAAAATAGCTGCTGATGCACATACGTCAGTAGCTTCAGTCCAAAGATATTGTAAAAAATTAGGATACACAGGATTTAAAGAATTCAAATTTCAATTAAAAAATTATTTACAGCAGAGACTTGACTTTAAAAAAAATAATTCAAGTTATTTGTCTAATTATTTGGAAGTTGCTAATAGTTTTAAAAATATTGAAGAACATAAAATAAATAGTCTTGCAGAAGCATTAATCAATTCTGAACACATTTACGTAATTGGAATTTTCTATTCTAGTATTCCAGCAAAACAATTAGCAATGGGAATGCAAGATTTGAATAAAGTCAGTTTTTATACCGATAACTATGTCACTGCTTCTCACTGGGTGGGATTAATTGAGAAAGAAGATACATTTGTTGTATTCTCAGTCAGTGGTAATGACCCTTTTATAAAAAAATATATTTCAGAACCTCTAAGCAAATTATCTAAAACTTACTTAATTACTTTTAATCCAGATACAAAACTAAGAAAATATTTTAAAAATTGTATTGTTTTACCTGGGAAAGCATTTGCCAATAATTCAACAATAGACCCACAGTCACTTTTCTCTTTATTTGTTGAAATGGTAATCGAACACATTGCTCAAAATTAATTTTTATTTTAATTTAAAAAGGTAAGTCAATTTATAATTTATTTACAAATTAATTATTTACTAACCTGTAAAAGAGTGATTTTGCCTTTGACCACCAAATATGAAGATAATATGCTGAGGTAAAGGAAAGTATCCACGTCAGGATCCAGGTGCCAAAAAAGGTAAAGAATGGATGATACATAGCATGATAGCTCATGTTTAGTCCGCGCCAAATTAGTTGATTCCAAAATACATTTGACAAGTATGCCCGATAGGCATAAGTTGCTAAAAAGTGAAAGACTTTCAAGCAAGTTTTCAAGTTGTGTTTAACATTAGCTAAATATAAAGCAGCTATTAATGCAATCACAGCCAAACAGTAAAACATCATTGATGGTTTATAATAAGGCGCATTGGTCAAGAGAACTGGATGACCAAAGCCGTGTAATTCAAAATTAGTCCAGAAAAAACAAACGGCAAATGCTACCAAAATTAGCCACCAGAACCGGTATAGAAATGAATTAACATAACCTCTAAGTTGCCAGGCTAATACACCATAAATGCCGTAAATAAAGAAAGAAGTAAAGATTCGATCTAACAAATACCAATTTTTTTCATGGGGACCGTGAAAAACGTAAATATCGTAAAACTGCAACCATGCAAAATAGAGAACAATTGTAATAAGAGCAACCATAGCACCTCGTTTGACATTTGTGCCAACAAAACTGCTAATTTTCCAAAATATAGGCATTAAAATAATAAATTGCAACATCATGGTGTTGTACCAAAGATGCGGTGCAGCATTACCATTAACAAATTGCCAACAAAAAGAAGCAAAACTATTAAATTTACTTATCTGCTGCAACCAGGGCATTCCCAGCAAGTAGATTAAAGTCCACCAAAATGTAGGCACAAATAAATTTGACCAGCTTGATTGCATATGTAGCTTGTAAGAAAAAGAACCAGCTAAATCATTTATTCGAATTGTTGAGTATAAAATGCCGAAAATAAATGCAGGAGCGGTATATTTGACTAAGTTATATGCAATTCCAAAAATATCTTGTGTATGAAAAGGTTGGCCAACGCCCATAATTAAAGACATGATTGGTTGCGCCATAACGGCTGTACAGGCAAATACTTTTAAATAGTCACCTATGTCTGCAATCTTGAATGATTCACATGAATATTTTTCCATTTTCTGATTTAAAAATTCCTTATCTTTCTGGTTATATTTTAAAAAAGTTTCAGGTTTGGTAGTGATATTTTCTATTATAAAACTGAAAAAAATGATAGCAAATTTGCCAATAACTCAAATAAGACTTTTCAAACTTATTAATTTAGTTATATTATTTAATATGAAAGCTTTCTCATTTCAGACAGTATCTATTTTGGTTTAAAAGTAAGGAGATAAAATGTTATCAAAAAGAAATGACTATGACTTAGTTATAGTTGGCTCGGGATTATCTGGTCAAGCAGCGGCTGCTGCCTCTGTTGAAAAAGGCTTAAACACATTAGTGGTTGAAAAAGGTCGAACAACTGGTGGATCTGGAAATTACGTGGAAGGAATATTTGCTGTAAATAGTAAAATGCAGCAAAGACAAGGAATCAATCTCTCTGAAATAGAGATTTTGCATGAAGAGCAACAATTTTCTCATTTTGAAGCAGATACAATGATATGGAAAGATTACATTGCTCAGTCTGCTAAAAATGTTGAATGGCTAAATAATATTGGAGTAAAATTCGATGGTGTTGCAACACTTGGTGCAGGACTCAACACTTGGCATATGTTTAAAGGCTTAGGTAACCACGCCATTCATGATTCCCTGCAGCCGTATTCTGAGAAAAACGGTGTAGAATTTATCACCTCAGCTTCAGTAGTTAAACTTGTACAAGATAACATTGGAAATATTACCGGCGTAATCATTGAAGATTTTGAAACCAAAAAACAAAAAGAAATTAAGACTAAAGCAGTAATACTGGCTACGGGCGGTTACTTAAATAACAGAAAAATGCTTTTGAAGTATTTCAATTCTAATGCAAATAGAATTATTCCTATGAACTCTGGGAAAAGTGATGGTTCCGGTCTTCAACTAGCATGGAATGCTGGAGCTAAAAAGTTTGGAATGGGGATGGCGATGATGTTTGGAGGACAGATAAAAGAGGATACTGTACCTTCATATAAATTTTGGAAAACAGATATTGGTATAGCCAGTTGCGAAATGGCTCCGCTATGGGTTAATGAAGTTGGGGAGAGATTCGTTGACGAGAGTGTTTTTAGAATATGGGCACACGCTGGGAATGCAATTATCAGGCAAGAAAAGGTATACGCAATATTCGATCAGTCTATCTTAGATGAATTTGCCGATAAAAAATTACCTAGGAGTCTAAAACCGCTTTCTGATCGTACTAGACTGGATAAGTTGAGAAGTATGATTTCTAAAGCCGAAAAAAACCACCTGTCATTCTTGACTAAAGCTAATTCTATTGCTGAGTTGGCTGAAAAACTACACCTGCCTAAATTAGAAAACACGGTTCTACGATATAACCAGTTAGCACTTATAGAAAAAGATGAAGATTTTGAAAAACCAGCAAATTACCTCAAAGCTATTCAAAAGGGTCCATTTTATGCTTTTGAAATAGGAGTAGGAGCATACTGTACTATGGGTGGTTTGAAGGTAAACCGCAAAAATGAAGTTTTAGATGAGAATGGTCGACAAATATCTGGCTTATATGCTGTTGGATCTGACGCCTCAGCAGTTCTTGTGGGTGATACCTATGGTGTAAATGTTCCTGGTTCTGAAGCAGGGTATTGCATATACTCAGGAAGAGTAGCTGTAGATAAAATTGCCAATATTGTTAACCAAAAATAGGATTTAATAAAAAAGACTAATAGTAGGTGTTAATAGCAAAATTTGAAGCTAATTAGCCATCGGTCTATTAGTTTTTTATCTCTCTTTTTTGGGAATAATAAATTTTAACTTTTCTGTTTTTTCAACTTTTTAGGTAATGCATACAATAAATTTGATACAGTGAATTGGCTACGTCAAATGCATGTGCTACTCTACAAGTGCGATTTTTACAATTTCTTTTTTAACTTTTATTTCATCTGACTATTCAGAAACCAAATTAGCAATTAAACAGCTAGGTAATTTTTTAATTCGCGTGTCAAATAGTTGTTTAAGATGAATATTTGAGATAATGTAATAAAGTTATTTGCAATAGTTAATATGAATTGTGTGAAAGAGTGTAATGAAAAATTATTTAAGTATTGATATCGGCGGAACTGAAATTAAATTTGCAAAATTAGATTATGCAGGAAATATAATCGAAAAAGACAAAATTGATACTGTTAAAAATAAAACTGAGTTTTTGAAAAAAATAGATCAAATTTTAAAATGTTATATTTCAGATATTAAAGGCTTAGCTTTTTGTTCTCCTGGGAAAATTGAAAACACTAAAATCAGATTTGGCGGTTCATTACCTTTTTTGGACGGAATTGATTTTGCCGAAATTTATGGTAAAAAGTATAGGATTCCGGTAGCGGTAATAAATGATGGCAAGGCCAGCGTTTTAGCAGAAAATTGGCTAGGCAGTTTGAAGGGTGAGTCAAATTGTGCTGCAATTACGCTCGGAACCGGCGTTGGCGGCGGTATTATAATTAACGGTCATCTATTGCGAGGCTCACATTATCAAGCAGGTGAATTAAGTTTTATGATTAGTAATTTATCCCGCCCTAAAAATATGGCAGGTGCCGTTGGTAGTAATGGTTCAGGCGTGAATTTTGTTAAAGCAATTAATCGTAAAATTAATCATCAAAATGAAAATGACGGATTATATGCTTTTGATGCCATTAAGTCCGGTAAAAAAGAAGCCGTTAGAATTTTTAATGACTATTGTTTAAAAGTGGCAACTTTAATTCTTAATATTCAAACAGTAGTAGATTTAGATAAAATAGCTGTCGGTGGGGGCATAAGTGCACAACCAATTTTAATTTGCGGTATCAATAAAGCTTATGATAAGCTGGTTAATGATTATAACTCGATTATTGGTGATACTTTGACTAAACCGGCAATTATTTCTGCTCACTTTAGGAACGATTCAAATTTGTATGGATCTCTTTACAATTTATTACTTCAAATTAATAAAGAAAATAAATATTAATTTTAGCAAAATCTCGAAGTAGATAACTTTGAGATTTTTGCTTTCTCCATTTACTTTTTTGCCCAAAAATTTTTTTAAGAAATTTCTCTCTTTTATTTCTAAGTCCACATTTGCCCTCTTTATATGGTAGAATAACTAAAGTTAATAGAGGAGGTTGTCATGACTAAAGTTAAGTATAAGCGAATAGTTTTGAAAATTTCTGGTGAAGCTTTGGCTGGTGATGAAGGAACTGGTATAAATCCTACAGTTATTAGTCATTTAGCAAAAGAGATTAAATCTGTTCACGATTTGGGAGTTGACATTGGTATCGTTTGTGGTGGCGGTAATATGTGGCGCGGGGAAACTGGCGCAAAACTAGGGATGGAACGCTCACAAGCTGATTATATGGGAATGCTTGCTACCATAATGAATGGGTTAGCTCTTCAAGATGGCTTGGAACATGTAGGTGTACCAACTAGATTGCAAACATCAATTGAAATGAGGCAAATAGCTGAACCATATATTAGGAGAAAGGCTATTCACCACATGGAAAAAGGACGCGTAGTTATTATGGGTGGCGGCACAGGTAATCCATATTTTTCTACTGATACGACTGCTGCTTTAAGAGCTGCGGAAATAGGTGCTGACGTGATCCTAATGGCTAAAAATGGAGTTGACGGAGTTTACTCCGCTGATCCAAAAGTTGATCCGCATGCCAAAAAATACAGTGAACTTTCACAACTAGATATTATTTCTAAAAACTTAAAAGTCATGGACAGAACAGCAAGCTCACTTTCAATGGATACCAACATTCCTCTAATCGTATTCAATGTTAATACTGAAGGCAATATTAAAAAAGTGGTATTGGGTGAGAATATTGGAACAGTAATCGGAGGAAAAAACAATGAATAATGACGCAATCAAAAAAGCTCAAGATAATATGAAGAAATCAATTACTGTTTTTCAAAAAAACTTGAGCTCTATTCGTGCTGGTGTTGCTAACGCAGCTTTACTAGATGGAGTAAAAGTTGATTATTACGGCGCGCCAACCCCCTTGACGCAAATGTCTAGCGTGACTATTCCTGAGCCACGCGTGTTATTAATTACACCTTATGATCAAAATAGCCTTGATGATATTGAACATGCACTCTTAGCGTCCAATTTAGGTTTGACTCCTGCAAATGATGGTAAGGTCATTCGCCTTGTTATTCCACAATTAACTGGTGAAAGGCGTCAAGAAATTGCCAAAGAAGTCAATAAAATGGCTGAAGAAAGTAAAATTGCAATTAGAAATGTTCGTCGTGAAGCTATGAATAGTCTCAAAAAACAACAAAAAGACGATGAAATTACTGAAGATGAACAGCGCAATTTGGAAAAGAAAGTGCAAAAAGTCACTGACGATGCTACCAAACAGATTGACCAAATTGCAGAAGAAAAACGTAAAGAGATTACCCAGGGCTAATTAAATGGCTGATAAAAAAAATCAATTAAACCATTTAGCTATTATTATGGATGGTAATGGTCGTTGGGCAAAAAAACAAGGCAAACCACGAATTGCTGGTCATTACGAAGGCATGAATAACGTGGAAAGAATAACTTTGGCAGCTAATCAATTAGGCATCAAAGTTTTATCCTTATATGCGTTTTCTACTGAAAATTGGGGTAGGCCTAAAGAAGAAGTAGCATATCTAATGAACTTACCTGTACGCTTTTTTGATAAGTTTATGCCCACCTTAATGAAAGAAAATGTCAAAGTGAACATTATGGGCTATTTAAACGAGTTACCTTCTAAGACCTATGATGTAGTGCAGCGAGCAATGGCTGAAACAGCTAATAATAGTGGCTTAATTTTGAACTTTGCTTTTAATTATGGTTCCCGAAGAGAAATTACTACGGCAGTAAAAGAAATTGCTACTCTTGTTGAAACGGGTAGTATTACAAGTGATGAAATTTCTGAAAAAATGATTTCTCAGAGATTGATGACTGCAAGTTTTGGTAAATACAGTGATCCAGACTTATTGATCAGAACATCTGGTGAACAAAGAATTTCTAATTTCATGCTATGGCAATTAGCATATTCAGAGCTTGCTTTTAGTAAGAAAAACTGGCCTGATTTTACTAGAGCAGATCTAGAAAAATTTGTTATTGATTTTCAAAATCGTCATCGACGTTTCGGTAAAGTCGATGAATCGGATAGTTAGGTAAATATATGAAACAACGTGTAATCACAGCAGTTATTGCTTTAATTTTATTTATTCCTATCGTCATTGCTGGCGGGCTTTGGATGGATTGGCTCACCGTTTTGTTTGCGGCCGTTGGTATCAGTGAATTCTTTTTAATGAAAAAACAAATATTGGTTTCAGTAAACTTTCTACTAGCTTTACTTGCTACTATTGTTTGGGCAGTTCCTGATAGTTTTCTCAGGTCAATGCCGTTTCATTGGACAAAATATGGCATCTATTTTGCCTTGATAATGTTAATGTTGACGTGGACAGTTTTAACTAAAAATAAAACTACTTTTGATGATGTAGCGGTTTATACCTTAGGCTCATTATATGTTGGAACCGGCTTTCATTACATGGCAAGTATCAGAAATGCTGACAATGGACTTGCACTTCTTTGCTATGTTTTTGTTGTAGTCTGGTTAACAGATACCGGGGCCTACATGATTGGTCGTAAAATCGGTAAACATAAGTTGTGGCCAGTAATCAGTCCTAATAAAACCTGGGAAGGTTCAATTGGTGGCACAATTTGCGCTGTAATTTGTGCAGCAATTTATGTTTACTTTGTGAACTTGAAACATGCGCAAGTTGAAATGATCATTTTCGCTTTTGTATTATCAATTGTTGGACAAATGGGTGACTTGGTTGAATCGGCTTATAAGAGATACTATGGTGTGAAAGATTCGGGCAAGATATTGCCAGGACATGGTGGAATCTTAGATCGCTTTGACAGCATGCTCTTTGTTTTACCTGTTTTTGCTGCTTTGATGGGAATCATGCACTAGGAGGATTCTTGTGAAAGGTATACTTATCTTTTTAGTAGTATTTGGAATCTTGGTTTTTGTCCATGAATTTGGGCACTTTATTGTTGCAAAAAAGTGCGGTATTTTAGTGCGTGAATTTTCTATAGGCATGGGACCTAAGCTTTTCCAAGTTAGACGCAATCCAACTACTTACACTATTAGGTGGCTTCCCTTAGGTGGATATGTCCGTTTAGCAAGTAAAGATGACGAAACTGATTTAGCAGCAGGGATGAGAGTAGTTTTGCAGTTTAATCAGCAAAAAGAAGTTGTAAGAATTGATGCTTCTGAATCTGATATACCGATTGAAGGAATACCATTACAAATCACGAAATTTGATTTGGTAGATCAACTTTTTATTTCTGGATATGAAAATGGTGAAGAAGATCGGCTGGTTACATACAAAGTCAATCATGATGCCACGGTTATTGATCAGTCAAAGACAGAGCTAATTATTGCACCACGGGATACCCAGTTTCAAGAAGCCAATGTCTGGCAAAAATTAGCTACTAACATTGCTGGACCGCTAATGAATATCATTCTAGGCTTTGTTGTTTTTTTAATTTGGACATTTACTGTTCCGGGTCCTGCAACTACAGAAATAGCTGAAGTAACACCTAATTCACCAGCTGCTATTGCAAAACTTGAACCAGATTCAAAAATTGTGGCTGTTAATGGTCACAAAATAACGTCTTTTGAACAAATTTCGGAAGAAATAGCTCAGAATAAAAGTAAAAAAATTAATATTTCTGTTATCAAAAATAAGCAAAAAAAAGTGGTAAGCGTTCAACCGAAAGTTGTTAAAGTTCAAGGCAAAAAAGTATACCAAATCGGAATCAGAGCAAAAAGTGATGAGAGCATCAGTGCGAAATTTAAACGTGGTTGGAATACAGCTGTTTCTACTACTGGAATGATTTTCAATGCAGTTGGGGGGTTATTTCGTCATTTTAGTTTAAATAAACTTTCCGGCCCAGTTGGGATTTATTCTCAGACATCACAGGTTTCGCAAATGGGTTTTACCTACATCTTAGCCTTTTTGGCCATGATCTCAATTAACTTGGGAATCGTTAATCTAATTCCTATACCTGGTCTTGATGGTGGTAAGTTCTTGCTTAACCTTATTGAAATAGTTCGTGGTAAACCAATTTCTGAAAATCATGAGGCCATGGTGGAATTGATAGGTTTCGGCTTACTGTTAGTGTTAATTATTGCTGTAACGGGAAATGATATTTACCGTTACTTTATTAAATAAAATATAAATTTGGGAGAGAGTTTAAATGCGACAATCTAAATTATTTATGCCGACTTTAAAGGAAGCACCAGCTGATGCTGTAGCTGAAAGTCATAAACTGATGCTGCGAGGTGGATATGTTCGTCAGGTTACGGCAGGTGTTTATGCGTATTTGCCTTTAGGGTACCGCGTTCTAAGTAAAGCTGAACAGATAATGCGTGAAGAAATGGCAAAAATCAACGTGCCAGAAATGGCAATGCCGGATCTTTTACCAGCAACTTTATGGGAAGAATCAGGCAGATGGCAAAAATATGGTCCGGAAATGTTTAAACTTAAAGACAGACATGGTCGTCAAAGTCTGCTAGGACCAACTCATGAGGAAACATTTACTGATATTGTCGCAAAAGATTTAAAAAGTTATAAGCAAATGCCGATAGCTCTTTTCCAAATTCAATCAAAGTTTAGAGATGAAAACAGGCCTCGTTTCGGTTTACTGCGATCTCGTGAATTTATCATGCTTGATGCATACAGTTTTGCAGCAACGAAAGAACAGCTTGATCAACAGTTTGAAGACGAAAAAAAGGCTTTTACAGCTGCATACCAACGTTGTGGCTTGAAAGTTACACCAGTTATTGCTGATTCAGGAACTATGGGAGGCAAAAATTCAACTGAATTTCAAGCTCCAGCTGCCATTGGTGAAGATACCATTGCTACGAATGAAACAGGAACATATTCAGCTAATCTAGAAATGGCTTGCAGTATTGATACGTTTAAGCAGGAAGAGGAACCGTTAAAACAAGTTGAAGAAGTAGCTACTCCCGGTCAAGAAACAATATCAGACCTAGTAGACTTTTTAAAAGTTCCAGCTACAAGAATTGTTAAAAGTATACTTTATATTGCTAATGAAAATGAAAACGTATTGGTTTTAATTCGGGGTGATAAACAAGTAAATGAAGTGAAATTGAAGCACCTACTAGATGCTGATTCACTTAGGGTGGCTACTGATGCTGAATTAACAGACATAACTGGGGTGACTAAAGGTAGCGTTGGTCCAATTAATGCTGATTGGGCTGATCAAGTAGTTGCAGACAATACAGTAAACAATCTTTATAACTTCTTTGTCGGCGCTAACAAAAAAGGTTTTCAGTTTAAAAATGTAAATTTGAGACGTGATTTTAATCCTGACAAATTCGGAGATGTGAGAGTGGCTAACGAGGGTGAACCAGATCCAGTTGATCACTTGCCACTAAAATTTACAACTTCAATAGAGGTTGGTCATATTTTTAAACTGGGAACATACTATACAAAAACTATGGGCGCAAATTTCCTCGATAAAAATGGTAAAGCTCAACCTGTTATAATGGGTTCATATGGTATTGGCGTCACAAGAGTTTTATCTGCTGTGATTGAACAGCATTTGACTAAAAATGGCGTGGCGTGGCCTAAGGAAATTGCACCATTTAGCCTGCACATTGTGCAAATGAAAATGAAAGATGATGGTCAAACGAGTTTGGCTCAAAAACTTGAAGAAAAATACAGCGCTAAGTATGATGTATTGTATGATGATCGTAATGAGCGGGCAGGAGTTAAATTTGCTGACGCTGACTTACTAGGCGCTCCAGTGAGAGTGACTGTGGGTAAAAAAGCCAGTGAAGAAGTAGTTGAAGTTAAAAGACCTACTGATGAAAAAGTTACTGAAATGACACTGTCTGAATTAGATGATTTTGTTAATAAAGAGTTAGGATAATTTTCGTGACTGATAAAAATAAACTATTTTTAAGGTTATTGCAGCAAATTAAGTTTCCGCAAGAATTTGCAGATAACGATTTGTTGCAGAAGGGCGAAATTGAGAACGTGGATGTTTACGCTAAAGAACACAGGTGGGATATCCATGTTCTTTTTACTACACCATTAAAATTTGAAACCTTTAACGCTTTGAATAAGGCTATAACTGCCAGTTTTTCTTCTTTTGTCAATGCTCATTTGTATGTTCGTTCTCAAGATGGGGCAGATGAATATTTAACTGACTATTGGCAGTTTGCTGTGCAAAATTCTCAGGCCTTGCAACCAGTGGCACGAGAATTTATTTCTAGTCACAAGCCTAAAAAGGAAAATGGACGCTGGATAATTCCGGTTGATAATTTAGTTGTTGACGGACTGCTCGAGCAAAAAATGCTTGATGAACTAGCGGAAGAAATGAGAAATTTTGGTTTCTTTAACTTGAAGTTCGTAACGGAAATTGACGATGAAAATTCCAAAAATAATTTAGCTAGTCTTCAGGAACTGCAGGAACAACATGAGCAAAATATGCAGGAAGAATATGATGCAGCTCCACCACAAGAAAAGCCCAAGCAAACAACCTACCCAACCAAAAAGACTCGTTATGGCAATCGCAAACTAGATGAAAATATGCCTGTGACGCAAATTAAAGAAGTGATAGATGGAATTAGAAATGTTGTGATAGAAGGCAATATTTTTAACATTTCCAGTCGCGAATTAAAAAATGGTTCAATTATATTTACTGGTGAAATAACGGATTATACCGATTCAATTTCCTTTAAGAAATTTGTTTCAGATAAAGAGCAAATTGAAAAAATGACAAAAATTAAACCGGGGACTTGGGCCAAGATGCAAGGATCGGCAGCTGAAGACCAGTGGAGTCATGATACTGTTTTTAATATTTCTTGTTTTGAAATTGTAGAGCATATTGGAAGAACGGAAAAATATCAAGGCGATCAAAAAAGAGTAGAGTTGCACTTGCATACTAATATGAGTCAACTAGATGCTACTAATACAGCAACTGATTTTGTCAAAGCTGCCAAAAAGTTTGGGCAAAAGGCAATCGCTATTACTGACCATGCTGATGTTCAAGCCTTCCCAGAAGCATATAATGCTGGTAAACAGAATGGCGTCAAAATTATTTATGGCCTTGAAGCAAATATGATTGACGATCATGCATTACTAGTTCTTAATCCTGCGTCAATGACATATAAAGATCGTGAATTTGTTATTTTTGACGTTGAAACGACAGGGTTATCATCCGTTTACGATACTATTATTGAAATTGGTGCTGTGAAAATGAAAAATGGGGAAGTTTTGGAGAGGTTTGATAAATTTATTAATCCCCATCATCCGTTAAGTGAAAAGACAATTAATTTGACGTCAATTACTGATGAAATGGTAGGAGCAGCTGATGATGAGGCTGTGGTTATCAAGCAATTTCAGGATTTTTATGGTGACCGTCCCCTTTGTGGTCATAATGTTCAGTTTGATGTTGGTTTTGTCAACGCAGCATTGAGAAGAGCAAAATTAGATGAAATTACCCAGCCGGTAGTTGATACGCTAGAAGTATCACGGTTGCTTCATCCAGAACAAACCAGACATACCTTAGATTCTCTTGCCAAAAAATATAATGTTGTCCTCGAGCATCACCATAGGGCTAACCAAGATGCTGAGGCAACAGGCTATTTAATGTTTAAGCTTTTAGATGCTTTTGCCAAAAAGTATCACGAAGATAATTTAGGTAAAATGAACGATTATGCTGCTCAAGGTCAAGTATTTAAAAGAGCACGACCACAACATATGACTATCCTAGCTAAGAATCAGGCTGGTCTTAAAAACATGTATAGACTAGTTTCGATTGCCAGTACCAAAGATTTTTATAGAATTCCCCGCACACCTAAATCTAATTTAGTTAAGAATCATGAAGGTTTGCTATATGGCTCTGGCTGCTCTGAAGGCGATGTTTTTGTTGCAATGATGCAAAAGGGCTATGACGAAGCGCGCAAGAAGGCACGCTTTTACGATTATCTCGAAATTCAGCCACCGGCAAATTACTCAGTTATGATCGAAGATCATTTGATTGCTGATGAAGCAGAACTTGAAGAAATTCTAACTAATATTTATAAATTGGGTAAGGAATTAAATAAACCAGTAGTGGCCACTGGGGATGCGCATTATCTGGAAGAACATGATGCTATTTATCGTACGATTTTGATTTCGGCTCAACGAAGTAATCCTGACAGAAACAAAAAACAGCCCGACATGCATTTTTACACTACTCAGGAAATGCTTGATGCATTTAGTTTCTTAGGTGAAGATGCTGCTAAAGAAATAGTAATTACTAATCCTAATAAAATTGCTGAGACAATTGAGGAAATTTCACCTATTAAAGATGGACTTTATCCACCTCACATTGATAATGCTGATGAAGAAATGAAGCGTTTGACTTATGACAAAGCACATGAATTATATGGGGATCCACTGCCGAAGATTGTTCAAGATAGACTTGATATGGAACTCAATTCAATCATTTCCAACGGTTATGCGGTGATTTATCTTATTTCACAAAGACTAGTGGCTAAGTCAAATAAGGATGGTTACTTAGTTGGTTCACGTGGTTCTGTTGGCTCTAGTCTGGTGGCTACTATGTCGGGTATAACTGAAGTCAACCCATTGGCCCCTCATTATCGTTGTCCAAAATGTCAGTATTCCCAATTTTTTGAAAACGGTGAATATGGTTCTGGATACGACTTGCCAGATAAAAAATGTCCTAAGTGTGGAGCTGAACTGGTTAAGGATGGGCAAGATATTCCTTTTGCAACGTTTTTGGGATTTCACGGTGACAAAGTTCCTGATATCGATTTGAATTTCTCTGGTGACTATCAGCCAGTGGCTCATAACTTTATTCGGGTAATGTTTGGACCTGATAATTCCTACCGTGCCGGTACAATAGCTACTGTTGCCGATAAGACAGCTTATGGCTATGCCAAGCATTATGATGAAGAAAAAGAGTTAAATTTACGTGGTGCTGAACTTGATCGTCTTGCAGCTGGTGTCAGTGGGGTTAAACGAACTACCGGGCAGCATCCAGCAGGTATTGTTGTCGTTCCTGATGATATGGATATCTATGACTTTACGCCGGTGCAATATCCTGCAGATGATGTAAATGCTGCGTGGTTGACAACTCATTTTGACTTTCATTCCATTCATGATAATATTTTAAAATTTGATATTTTAGGCCATGATGATCCAACGATGATTAGGATGTTGCAGGATCTTTCGGGCGTTGATCCCCTAACAATTCCACCCGATGATCCAGGAGTGATGTCGCTTTTTTCCAGTCCTAAAATATTAGGTGTAACTCCTGAACAAATTCAATCTGAAACGGGAACACTGGGAGTACCTGAATTTGGTACAAAATTCGTTAGAGGGATGCTAGAAGAAACCAAGCCAACTACTTTTTCTGAACTATTGCAAATTTCTGGTTTGTCACATGGTACTGATGTCTGGTTAGGAAATGCTGAAGAATTAGTTAACAACGGTACTTGCAAGCTAAAAGACGTTATTGGTTGTCGCGACAATATCATGATGGACTTGATCCACTGGGGTGTTAA
Source organism: Lactobacillus laiwuensis (assembly GCF_019972835.1). Lineage (GTDB taxonomy): Bacteria > Bacillota > Bacilli > Lactobacillales > Lactobacillaceae > Lactobacillus > Lactobacillus laiwuensis. Next base: position 190,740 of record NZ_BPPB01000001.1, read on the forward strand.
ACCTGAAGTAGCCTTTTCTACTATGGAATCTGTGCGTCATGGCCGCGGAATTAGTGATGACGATATGGCTGTTTTAAAGAAAAACGATAAGATACCTGACTGGTATATTCCGTCTTGTCTCAAAATCAAGTATATGTTTCCGAAAGCTCATGCTACGGCTTATATATTAATGGCTTTAAGAATTGCCTGGTTCAAAGTTTATTATCCTGAAATTTACTACACTGCTTATTTCTCGGTGCGTGCAGATTTGTTTGATTTAGTAGCGATGAGTCATGGAAAAAACACCGTTAAAAAGGCAATGGCTGATATTCAAAATCAAGGTAATGACGCCTCCGCCAAGGATAAGAGCCTTCTGACAGTCTTAGAAATTGCCAATGAGTGTTTAGAGCGTGGTATTAAAATAAAAATGGTTGATATCAATCAATCCGAGGCTACTAATTTTAAAATTATTGATCAGCATACAATTTTAGCACCATTTAACGCAGTTCCTGGGCTGGGAAATAATGCAGCCAAACAAATTGTTGCTGCCAGAACTGAGCAAAAGTTTTTGTCAAAAGAAGACTTGGCAAACCGTGGTAAAGTATCCCAGTCAATTATGGACTATTTAGAAAATAATGAAGTTCTAACTGGAATGCCGGAACAGAATCAGCTTTCACTCTTTTAAAATTTTGCAGTATTAATATAAATGTGATATACTTTTAAAAGAAGTTCGAATAAATGATTCGGAGTGAGCAACTGTGCTCACTCTTTTTATTACGGAGGAAAGTACTTGGCGAAAGTTAAAGATTCTGTTCTTAAAGAAATTAAACCAATTATTGCAGAACGCAATGATGAGTTTGTTGATATAGAATACGTTAAAGAAAAGGGTCAAAACTATTTAAGAATATATGTTGATCGAAAAAATGGTATTGATATGGATGAAATTGCAGGGTTAAGTGAATTATTATCTGCAAAGCTTGATCAGATACAACCTGACCCGTTTCCTAACCCTTATATTTTGGAAGTTTCTTCTCCTGGTATTGAAAGGCCAATTAGAAATGAGACAGATTGGCAAAAAGCTTTAAATGAATATGTGCATGTAAAGTTATACCAGAAAGTTGAAGGCGGAAAAGAATATGAGGGAACTTTAAAATCTTATAATGATAGCAAAATCGAACTTGAAATAAAGGTAAAAACTAAGAAAAAAGTTTTATCACTTCCCCGTAAAACAATTGCAAGCATTCGTTTCGCAATTGAGTTTTAGAAAGGTTGATTAAAATTTATGTCTAAAGAAATGCTTGAAGCGTTTGCTACTCTAGAAAAGACAAAGGGTATAAAGCAAGACGTAATTGTTGAAGCGATAAAAGCAGCGCTGGTTGCAGCATACAAGAAAAATTATAATCAGGCAACAAATGTCATAGTTGAATTTGATGAACGTAAAGGCGACTTTAAGCTGATGACTGAAAAGACTGTTGTCGAAGAAGTTCATGATGAACGGTTGGAAATCAGTTTAAAGGATGCTTTAACAATTAATCGGGCATATGAACTTGGTGATAAAATTCGTTTCGAAGTTGCACCTAAGAATTTTGGTAGAATTGCGGCACAAACGGCTAAACAAGTTATTATGCAACATTTGCGTGAGGCAGAGAGAAATCATATCATTGACGAGTATTCTCAGTACGAAGATGAATTAATAACAGGCACTGTTGAAAGACGTGATAATCGTTTCGTTTATGTTAAAATTGGTAATGTTGAAGCAGTAATGCCACGTAACGATCAAATGCCAGGTGAAAGCTATAATCCACAAGATCAAATTCGAGTTTTAGTGACTCATGTTGGTTCAGATTCAAAAGGTGCTCAAATTACGGTTTCACGCACTGCCCCTGATATGGTAAAGAGATTATTTGAGCAGGAAGTACCTGAAATATATGATGGAACTGTTGAAGTGGTCTCAATTGCTCGTGAAGCAGGAGACAGGACCAAGATTGCTGTAAAATCTAATGATCCTAATATTGATCCAGTAGGTACATGCGTTGGTCAAAGAGGAGCCAGGGTACAAAATGTAGTTAATGAACTTGACGGTGAAAATATAGATGTAGTTAAATACGAGGAAGATCCATCGGACTACATTGCTAATGCCTTGAATCCTGCTGAAGTAATTGCTGTTCAATTTGGAGATGAAGACAATGAAAAAAGTGCTTTAGTAATTGTTCCAGATTACCAGCTGTCACTTGCAATTGGTAAAAAAGGACAGAATGTTCGTTTAGCTGCCAGATTGACTGGCTATAAGATAGATATTAGACCAGAATCTGAAGTAGAATTTGTTGATGAAAGCAGTGAACAGGCTGAAAAAGAGAATGAACAAGCTGAAACGACTGATTCAGTCGAAAATAGTTCAAATTCTGCTTCAAAAATAAATAGTGACTTTGCTGAGGGCGATGAATCTGATGGAGAGTCAACCACTTCTGAAGAGACTGAATCAGAAGATAAGCTACAAGATAAAGTAACTGATGGTGAAACAGTAGATTCTACTGAAAATTAAAGCAAGAGGTGAAACTTTTGAAGAAAAGAAAGATTCCAATGCGAAAAGATTTGTTAACTAATACTATGCAGCCTAAAAAAGAATTGGTGCGTATTGTAGTCGACAAAGAAAAGAATATTTCAGTTGACCCTACTGGTAAAAAACCTGGTAGAGGAGCATATGTTTCGCTTGATCCAAGTCAGATCAAAAATGCTCAAGAGAAAGGCTTAATTGAACGCAGTTTAGGAACTAAAGTGCCTAAAGAATTTTACCAAGAGCTATACTCATATGTTGACCATCAAAAGGCGAGAAAAGAATTGTTTGGTGATAAATAGATTTGCAAAATAGACAAAAAGCACTAAATTTGTTGGGACTAAGTCAAAAAGCTGGAAAATTAGTTTCAGGCTCTGAAATTGTTACGATAGGTGCAAAAGCCAAAAAGGTAAAACTAATTATTTTAGCTCAAGATTGTCATGCAGATACTACTGCAAAAATATTCAAAGTTGGGAAACAAAATAACGTTCTTGTTATTAACGAATTTAATAGTAATGAAATTTCCCAAGCGATTGGAAAAAAGCGAAAAGTTTTAGGAATTACTGATACTGGTTTCTGCAAAGCATTGTTACAAAAAATAGATGAAGGAGTGTGATTTGATGGCTAAAACAAGAATTTATGAATTGGCAAAAGAATTAGGCATCGATAATAAAATTGTGGTCAATAAGGCTAAGGACCTGGGCCTTGATGTTAAAAATCATATGTCATCACTTGAAGATTCACAAGTAAATCAATTAAAAGATAGTTTTCGTAGCTCCGCTCCCGCGCAAAAGCAAGAGAAACCTGCGAAAAAGAGCAGTAAAATCAAAATTTCCGTTACCTCAATTCGCAAAAATGAAAAAAAACATGAGGAAAATAAAGGTAACAAGAACAACAAAAGAACCAACAATTTTCACAGATCTAACAATAGATCAAGACAGGCTCAAGATCGTAATAAGCAAGGTACTAACCCAAGCCAAAAGTCTTCAAAGCCAGTAGCACAGGACTTGTTAAAACAGTTGAAACAAAAACAACGTGTGGATGAAAAGAAATTAAACCGTCAAAGTGAGAGAGTCCAGAAGTCTTATAATGAAGACCAAACAAAGGCTAAAAAATCTTCTGCTGAGGATAGCAAAGTAGTTTCTAAATCCGAAAATAAAGTTGTCAAAGTCGAGACTACAGCTCCTAAAGTAACTGGACCTAAAATAATTAAGCCTTCACCTGCCAGAATGAAGAATACACAAAAGGCTAGTCCAGTTAATAAACCTAAAGCTTTGGATACAAATGCTGCACCTGAACCTGCGAAAGAAGAAAAACGTCGTGGTAATGGTCATGGTCGTAATTCTGGTAAACCTGGCAGAAAAGGCAAAAATCAATCTTTTGGTGCTAATAATTATTCAAGGCATCAAGAAAAACGCAAACGTAAGAATAAGAAAAAGCAATTTGAACAAGTACCAAAGAAACAACCAACTCAGAGAAAAGAACGTCCATTACCAGAAACACTGGTGTACGAAGTTGGTATGAATGCTCAAGATTTGGGCAAGTTGCTGCACCGTGAACCAGCTGAAATAGTTAAAAAACTCTTTATGTTAGGTGTGATGACTAATCAAAATCAATCACTTGATAAAGATGCAATTGAGTTAGTTGCTGCTGAATATAATATCAATGCCAAAGAAAAAGTTCATGAAGATATATCTGACATTGATACTCTCTATGATAAGAGAATGGCTGCTTCTAAGAAATCCAAACACCAGACCAAACGTCCACCTGTAGTTACGATTATGGGACACGTTGATCATGGTAAGACTACTTTACTTGATCGTTTGCGTCATACTCACGTGTCTGCTCATGAAGCTGGTGGCATTACGCAGAAAATCGGTGCCTATCAGGTAAGAGTTGATAATAAACCAATCACATTTTTAGATACGCCTGGACATGCAGCATTTTCTAATATGCGTGAACGTGGTGCTGAAATCACTGACATTGTTGTACTGGTTGTAGCTGCAGACGATGGGGTTATGCCACAAACTGTTGAAGCAATTGACCATGCTAAAAGTGCTAAGGTACCAATCATTGTCGCAATTAACAAAATGGATGTTCCTGGTGCAAACCCTGAGCATGTTACTGAACAGTTAATGAAGTACAATTTGATTCCGGAGAATTATGGTGGTGACACTATTTTTGTAAACATTTCTGCCAAAACTGGTGAAAATGTTGATGAACTTTTACAAATGATTCTTCTGCAAGCAGACGTCATGGAACTGCAAGCAGATCCTACGCAAAAGGCTATTGGCACCGTTATTGAAGCTCGCCTTTCCCGTGGCCGTGGCCCAGTTGCTGACCTTCTAGTTCAACAGGGTACATTAAAAGTCGGTGATCCAATTGTTGTTGGAAATCGCTTTGGTAGGGTTCGTGTTATGACGAATGACCGCGGTCGTCAAGTAGAAAAAGCGACTCCATCTATGCCAGTTGAAATTACTGGATTGAATGATGTGCCCGAGTCAGCCGATAAGATAGTTGTCTTTGATGATGAAAAGACTGCAAGAAGCGTTGGTGAACAAAGAGCACAACAGGCTTTACAACAATCTCGTGAAAATGTCCAACATGTTACTCTTGATAACTTGTTTGACACGATGAAAAAAGAAAACATGAAAGAAGTAGACGTTGTCTTGAAAGCAGATGTCCAAGGTTCAGTAGAAGCTTTACAACAATCGCTTGAAAAGATAGAAGTCGAGGGCGTTCGTGTTAATATTATTCATGCAGGTGTAGGTGCAGTAAATGAATCAGATGTTACTTTAGCTGGTGCTTCTAATGCCTTTATTATCGGCTTTAATGTTCGTCCAACAGCCACGGCAAAATCTCAAGCTGAAGCAGATGGAGTAGATATTCGACTATATAGTATTATTTATAAGGCAATTGATGATGTTAAAGCTGCCATGAAAGGTATGCTCGAACCAACTTATGAAGATAAAGTTGTTGGCAACTTAACTGTACGTGAAACTTGGAAAGTTTCTAAAGTTGGAACAATTGCAGGAGCCTTTGTTGATTCCGGATACGTATCAAAAGATTCTGAAATCAATTTGATTCGTGATGGGGTTGTGATCTATACCGGAAAAGTTGCGTCACTCAAACGGTTTAAAGATGATGCTAAAATTGTTAAGCAAGGATTCGATTGCGGTTTAACAATTGAGGGCTATAATGACATCAAGATTGGTGACGAAATGGAAGCCGTTGAAAAGCAGGAAGTTAAGCCTGAATAAATTAACTGGGAGGAAAGCATGAAACACAGAATAGGGCGTGTTGAAGGAGAAATCCTCCGTGAATTAACGAAAATTTTACGAAAAAATATTCGTGATCCACGAGTTAATGATGTTACAGTCACAGCGGTTGAATGTACAAATGACTTATCATATGCTACTGTTTACTACAGCATTCTTTCTGAAGATTCTAAAAAAGAAGAAGAAGCAGCTGCTGGCTTAAATAAAGCTAAGGGACTGATGAGACATTTGTTAGGACAGGTCCTAACTGTTTATAAAGTTCCTGAGTTGATTTTTAAACGAGATAATTCAGTTAAATATGGTAGTAAAATAGATCAGTTAATCGCTGAAGTAAAAAAGCAGGATGCAAATCGCAATAATTAAGAAAAGCGCTGTGAGGCGCTTTTTTCATGGATAAGGTTAGTTAAATAAAATGTTGAATGGTATTTTAGTGATAGATAAGGATAAGGGCATGACAAGTGCCGACGTTGTCTATCATTTACGCAAAGTGCTGCATATTAAAAAAATGGGTCATGCAGGTACCCTTGACCCTGACGTTACTGGAGTCCTACCAATTGCAATTGGTCAGGCCACAAAATTGATTGAGTTGATGCACAAGGAAAATAAAAAATATGTAGGACAGGGAATTCTTGGCTTTGCCACTGATAGTTACGATATTAGTGGGACAAAAATAGAATCCAAAAAAATTACTACTGAAATTAAAGGGCATCAAGTTCAAAAAGCTATGCAAGAGTTTGTGGGCAATATAGAACAGGTACCACCTATTTATTCGGCCGTCAGAGTGAAGGGTAAGCACTTATATGAATATGCAAGAGCAGGTATTAAAGTAGAAAGGCCTAAAAGACAGGTTGAAATTTTTTCCTATGATCTTGTAAATGAACCTGTTTTTGATAAAGTAAATGGTCAAGAGCTTTTTGATTTTGAAATTGAATGCAGCAAAGGGACCTATGTTCGTTCTTTAGTAAATGATTTGGGAACAAAGCTTGGTGTGCCAGCAGTAATGAAAAATTTGCGCCGTACTTCTAGTTCAGGTTTTGATATAGATCAAGCTGTTAGTTTGACTGAAATTACAGAAAATCCAAATATGGTAAATGAATTGCTTCAACCAATTGACTCTTTTTTTTCTAACTATGCCCATGAAGACATTGATACAAATCTGTGGGGCAAAGTTAAAAATGGTGCCACGATTTCTCTGAAAACGAATGCAAAAAAAGTGGCATTACGATACAATAATAGAGTTAAGGCAATTTATCAAAAAGATGGTACCATGTATCGCCCTTATTTAATGCTTTTACAAAATGAATAAGTGAATGAAGGTCTTATTATGGAAGTTATCCATTTAACTTACCCGTTTAAGGAAAATATTATTTCTAATAAAATAATTCTTGCTTTAGGGTTCTTTGATGGTGTTCATCGTGGTCATCAGGAATTAATCAAAATCGCTAAGGAAAAATCAATTCAAAAGCATTTACCATTAGTAGTAATGACATTTGATCGGCATCCTAAAGAAATTTATCAGAATAAAGAAGTTAGCTATATTGATACTTTAGCTGAAAAAGCTTATAAAATGCAGGAACTAAAAGTTGATTTTTTGCTGGTGATGCATTTCAATGAAGCATTTAGTAAACTGACTGCACAAGAATTTGTAGATAAGATTATTGTTAGACTACATGCGGATACAGTGGTAGCTGGCTTTGACTATACTTATGGTCCCAAACAGATTGCCAATATGAAAAACTTCCCCAAATTTGCTAAGGGAAGATTTGCTATTATTGATGTTCCAAAACAGTCGTGTGATGGCCAAAAAATAGGCTCTACCGAAATCAAAAGGGCCATCACCAATGGAGATATGGAATTGGCCGCAAAGTTATTAGGTTTTCCGTATGTTATGTCCGGTTATGTTGGCCATGGTTTACGTAATGGCCATAAGCTTGGTTTTCCTACTGCAAATCTAGTTTGGCCTAAGGACAAGGTTGTTCCTAAAATTGGAGTATATGCTACTAAAACCAAGATTAAAGGCAAGTGGTATGAGTCTATGACAAGTGTGGGCTACAATGTCACGATTAATGAAGGTAAAAAGCTATATATTGAATCGAATTTATTTGGATTTGATCAAGAAGCCTATGATGAAGAAATAATAATTAAATGGTATAAGTATACTCGTGGCGAAATTAAATTTAATAACTTGAAGGATCTAAAAAAACAAATGAGCGCTGACGAGTCAGAAATTAAGACTTATTTTGCAAATATTGATTAGATTGATTGCTTTTAAAGAGACGAGAGTTTTTGGTAAAAAAGTTAGCACTCAACTTGACATTCTGCTAAAAGCTAGTATCATATTAATTGTTAGCACCTGATAGGATTGAGTGCTAAAAGTGAGGGCGATATTTATGTTGACCGAACGTCAAGAATTAATTTTAAAAACTATTATCAATGATTTTACGCAGACACATGATCCTGTTGGCTCTAAAACAGTGATGAATCAATTGCCTATCAAAGTTTCGAGTGCAACTATTCGTAATGAAATGGCGATTTTAGAAGATAAGGGTTTGATTGAAAAAACTCATTTGTCAAGTGGTCGAGTACCTTCAACAGAGGGCTACCGTTACTATCTTGACAATTTAGTTGAGCCGTTGCAAATTTCATCTTCTGTTTACAAGAAAATCATTAATCAGCTTGATCAGCCGTTCCATCAAGTAAATGACATCGTACAGGAAGCGGTTAAAATTTTGTCTGACTTAACAAATTACACTGCATTCGCGGAAGGGCCTGAGAATAGTGATTTAACTATTACTGGCTTTCGTATTGTGCCTTTGTTTAGCAGACAAATTATGGCCATTCTAGGTACTAGTGATGGTGATGTTCATGACCAAGTTTATAACTTACCAAACAATATTCATGGTGATGACATTGAACGGGCCGTACGTATGATTAACGATGAATTAGTTGGAAAAACGCTAGATCAAGTTACACCAGGTTTTCTCAAAAAGGCCCTAGGTAAAAAGCTAAAAGCTGCTCATGTTTCTGAATTAATAGACTTAGTTGAAGATGTGATTAGTGATGCTGCCAGCGAGCAAATGTATGTCGATGGTCAGATTAATTTACTCAATAACATTTCTTTAAGCGATGTTTCTAATTTGCGATCATTATATGAAATGATTGAGCATAATGATTTGATGTCCAGTCTTTTGGATCGCGAGCAAAATTCTAAAAGTGACCGCTATCCTGTTCGGGTTAGCCTAGGATCTGAACTGTCCAATGATCTATTAAAGGATTATAGTCTGCTTACGGCAGAGTATAGTGTTGGTACCCACGGAAAAGGGATAATTGCTTTACTTGGCCCTGATAATATGCCGTATTCTCAAGTTATAGGATTACTTGAATATTTTAGAAACGAGTTGTCTAAAAAGTTGCTTGATTATTATGGTAGATTCAAATAAAGGAGGTTAGCCGTGAGTAAGGAAGAAATTCATAGTAAAAATTCAAAAAAAGAGCAAAAAGAAACAACTGAATCAAAAGAAGTTAAAAAGGATTCTCAAGCTAAGGCTAACGCAAAAAAGAAACCTGAGTCTTTAGAAAGTAAATTGCAACACAATTTGACTCAGTTGCAAAAAGATAAAGACGACTTGGAAGATAAGTACTTGCGCAGTCAAGCAGAAATGCAAAATATGCAAAATCGGTATAATAATGAAAGAGCGCAGCTTATTAAATATGAATCACAATCTTTAGCTAAAGATGTTTTACCAGCGATGGATAATTTAGAAAGAGCTTTGGCAACAAAGGTTGATGATGAAGCTTCAAAGCAGCTTAAAAAGGGAGTGCAAATGACACTTGATTCTCTGGTTAAAGCCATGAAAGATCACGGAATCAGTGAAATCACTGCTGAAGGTGTGAAGTTTGATCCCAATTTGCACCAAGCTGTTCAAACAGTTGAAGCTGAAAATGATGATCAAAAAGATCATGTTGTGCGGGTTTTGCAAAAAGGATACTTATACAAAGATCGTACTTTAAGACCAGCGATGGTTGTTGTAGCACAATAATTGAAAGGAAGCATATCAATGTCAAAAGTTATCGGAATTGACCTCGGAACTACCAACTCAGCAGTTGCTGTTCTTGAGGGTAAGGAACCAAAAATTATTACCAATCCAGAAGGAAATCGTACTACTCCATCAGTAGTCGCTTTCAAAGATGGAGAAATTCAAGTCGGAGAAGTTGCTAAGAGACAAGCAATTACTAATCCTAATACTATTTCTTCAATTAAGCGTCACATGGGTGAAGCTGATTATAAGGTCAAGATTGGTGATAAAGCATACACACCTCAAGAAATTTCCGCTATGATTTTGCAATATATCAAGAAATTCTCTGAAGATTATCTTGGTGAGAAGGTTACCGAAGCAGTCATTACCGTTCCTGCATACTTTAATGATGCTCAGCGTCAAGCTACTAAGGATGCTGGTAAAATTGCTGGCCTTGATGTTAAGAGAATAATTAACGAGCCTACTGCATCTTCACTTGCTTATGGCCTTGATAAAGATGCTGAAGATGAAAAAGTTCTGGTTTATGACCTTGGTGGTGGTACCTTTGATGTTTCTGTTTTGCAATTAGGTGACGGAGTCTTCCAGGTACTTTCAACTAACGGTGATACTCACCTTGGTGGCGATGACTTCGATAATAAAATTATTGATTGGCTGATCAAGAATTTTAAAGATGAAAATGGAGTCGACCTTTCTAAAGATAAAATGGCTTTACAAAGGCTAAAGGATGCCGCTGAAAAAGCTAAGAAAGATTTGTCTGGCGTATCTTCAACTCATATCTCATTACCATTTATTTCTGCTGGTGAATCTGGACCATTACATTTGGAAGCTGATTTAACTAGAGCGAAATTTGACGAATTAACTGCTGATTTAGTTGATAAGACAAAGATTCCATTTGACAATGCATTGAAAGATGCTGAATTAACAGTTAATGACATTGATAAAGTTATTTTAAATGGTGGGTCAACTCGTATTCCTGCTGTTCAGGATGCAGTTAAGAAGTGGGCTGGTAAAGAGCCTGATCACTCAATTAACCCAGATGAAGCTGTTGCTTTAGGTGCGGCAATTCAAGGTGGAGTTATTTCTGGTGATGTTAAGGACGTAGTTTTACTTGATGTCACTCCTCTTTCCTTAGGTATTGAGACCATGGGTGGCGTATTTACTAAGTTAATTGAAAAGAATACGACAATTCCAACTTCAAAGAGTCAAATTTTCTCTACTGCTGCTGACAATCAACCGGCTGTTGATGTTCACGTTTTGCAAGGTGAGCGCCCAATGGCTGCTGACGATAAAACATTAGGTCGTTTTGAACTAACAGACATTCCTGCCGCTCCACGTGGTGTTCCTCAAATTCAAGTTACATTCGATATTGACAAAAACGGCATCGTTAATGTTTCTGCTAAAGATATGGGAACCGGTAAAGAACAAAAGATTACCATCAAGAGTTCATCCGGTTTATCTGACGAAGAAATCAAGAAGATGCAAAAAGAAGCTGAAGAACATGCTGAAGAGGATAAGAAGAAGAAAGAAGAAGTTGATCTTCGTAATGAAGTCGATCAATTAATCTTCTCAACTGAAAAGACTTTGAAGGATGTCAAAGGCAAGGTATCAGATGATGATACTAAGAAAGTTCAAGATGCACTTGATGCTTTGAAGAAGGCTCAAAAGGACAACAACTTGGATGAGATGAAGTCCAAGAAGGATGAATTGTCTAAAGTTGCCCAAGACTTAGCAGTCAAATTGTACCAAGCTAATGGTGGGGCTCAAGGTGCACAAGGACAGGCTGGACCTCAAGCTGGACCACAAAATCCTGGTTCCCAAGATGGCAATTCAGGTAGTGGTTCCGCAGGTGAAGGCGAGTTTCATAAGGTAGACCCAGATAAGTAAAGGGTTTATAATTGAATAAATTAGAAAAGAACTGCCAAAAAGTAGTTCTTTTCTTTTGTAAAGTTAAGGAGCTTATAGATGGCACAAGAAGATTACTATAGCGTTCTGGGTGTTGATCGCAATGCCAGTGATAAGGAAATTACCTCTGCTTATCGTAAACTTGCCAAAAAATACCACCCTGATTTAAACCATGAACCGGGTGCTGAAGAAAAGTATAAGAAGGTTAATGAAGCCTATGAAGTTTTACATGACCAGCAAAAACGAGCACAATATGACCAATTTGGTTCGGCCGGAGTCAATGGTCAGGGAGGCTTTGGCGGTGCAGGTCAAGGATATAGTGATTTTGGCGGCTTTGGTGATTTTGGTGATATTTTTAATGATTTCTTCGGTGGTGCAACAGGAGCAAATCAGCGTCGCGCCAACCCAACAGCACCAACTCGTGGTGAAGATCTAGACTATACTTTGTCAATTGATTTTATGGATGCAATCACGGGCAAGAAGACTCAGGTTTCATACACTCGGAGTGAAACATGTCCTACATGTAAAGGTAATGGTGCTGAAAAAGGAACGCATCCGATAACCTGTGATAAATGTAATGGTACTGGTTACATGACAATAACCCAAAAATCTATGTTGGGAGTTATTCGTCGGCAGACAGTTTGTGATAAATGTCATGGCAAAGGCGTAATTATCGAGCATCCTTGCCAAACTTGTCACGGCAAAGGCGTAATTGATGGCAAAAACACTATTGAAGTTAATATTCCAGCCGGAATAGATAATGGACAGCAATTACGTTATGAAGGTCAGGGCGAAGCAGGTAAAAATGGTGGTCCTTATGGAGACCTTTATATCAGTTATCGTATTAAGCCATCAAAAGATTTCGAACGCAAAGGTACTACTATTTATACTACTGTTCCAATCTCGTTTGCCCAGGCAACTTTAGGCGATGAAATTAATGTTAAAACCGTGCATGGAGAAAAGAAATTAAAAATTCCTGCTGGTACACAGCCTAATAAAGAATTTACTTTGCGGGGCGAAGGTGTTCCATATTTGCGTGGCAGTGGTAATGGCGATCAAATTACTACTGTTCAGGTACAAATACCAAAATCAATTAACGAAAAACAAAAGCAGGCTTTAGTTGAATTTGTTAAAGCTGGAGGAGGCTCAATTACCCCTCAGGAAAAAGGCTTTTTTGAAAGATTAAAGGAAAAATTGCAATAAAAAATATGCTATTATTACTGTGAATGTTGGTCTGCAAAAATGGAGAATTATGATGTTGAGTTGCCCAAAAGGTTATAAATACTGGTGTAAAAATGGATCTGACTTGACTATTAAACCTGACGCACCTTGTTGGGCCAAAAAAGAATTCAAAGATTATATGAGGCTTTTTAAAGAGAATGGCAAGCCAGATAAAAATGGCATTATAAGATATTATTAGTATTAATTGAAAGTTTAACTAAAGGACTAATTCTTCAAATTTGGTGGGATTAGTCCTTTAATTTCGGAAAAATGATTTTTTGTGGGACTAATTGAATATTTAGTGTCATCAATTACCAAAGTCTAGTTATAAAGAATAAATAATACCAAGACAAAGAAGAAAATGTATATGAAAAGACACTGAGCAGTGATATGACTCCCAAATTTAGGACAAATTTGGGGGTCACATCACAGTATAGCTCAATGCCTTTTTTTCTTGGTCTAGAAATAGTTTTTTCTGATTTAATTGATTTTAAATTTTTACGCGCTATAATGTAATAAATATTTAATAATTTGTTAATAATATGGGCAATAAAAATGAAATTAAGTAACTTAATAAAAGCAAATGTTTTAAATTCAATTTTGATCGTATTTTTAGTGTTAATTTATGGCTGTGGTTCTGCCTTCAGCTCATACGTTATTAAGTTCGCTTATAATAGCCTGAGTAAAAGTCATTTCTTTCAATTTTTGTACTTTATTTTGGTTAGTCTAATTACAGGATTAGTTGCCTTTATAATTAATTCTGTGGCAACGTGGCTTTATAGTAGACAGCTGCAACAATATATTGGCTTGATCAGAGATAATCTCGTTAAGCATTATTACCGCAGTAAATCTGTTTCTACAGCAGCAATGGTAAATAATTTAAATAATAATTTGCAGCTATTAACTGACCAATATGGTAATCAAGTTTTGCGTATACTTAGTTCCCTTTTTGTAATGATTACTTCGACAATTGCTTTAGTCATGTTTCATTGGTCGATAGCTGTTTTAGTAGTTACTTTGGTCATTATCACTTTATTAGTGCCAAAACTAACGCATAAAGCTCTAACGAAAGCAACCAAAAAAATTTCTGAACAAAATAAAAAATATTTAAATACCATATTTCAGTGGTTTAACGGTCTGGCAGAATTAAGAAGGTACCTAGCATTTGATGCCTTTAGTCATTATTTGACAAAAAAGGGGACAGATTTGGAGCAATCTTATGTTGACAGGCAAAAAGTCATGGGACTTGCTCAATTTATTAATGGGTGTGCAAATTCTTTTTCTCAAGTAGCTGTGACATTTCTAGCAACAATTTTATTTTTCGCTAAAATTGTTTCTTTCGGTACTATTATTGCTGCAGGAACTTTGGCATCTAGTATCTTTAATTCAGCTTTGACTATCACTACCGCATTAACAAGAATGCAGTCAACCAAGAATATAAATCAACAACTAAATGAACTGCAAAGAGAAATTCCAAGCACATATTCAAATGAAGCAAATTTTTCTGTAATAAAAACTAGAAGTTTAAAGTATAAATATCCAAATAATAGAGAAATTTCCTATCCTGACATGACTATCAAGAAGGGCGAGAAGATTCTATTGCAGGGTAGAAGTGGTTCTGGTAAATCAACTTTATTCAAACTGCTTTTGGCGGAATTAAAGCCTACCAGTGGACAAATATATTTTTGTGATAAGAAAGGGAACAAGGTTAAAGTTGACCGCAGTCAAATAAGTTATCTGGCGCAAGACAATTTTCTATTTCCAGCATCTATCAAAGATAATATTACCATGTTCAATAGTAAATTAGATAAAGCTGTTGAAAGATATGTAAAATCAGTTCAACTGGAGTCAAATTTGGCTGGCTTTCCGTCTGGCCTAGAAACGCTGGTTGATGTTGACAAAGATAATCTTTCTGGTGGTCAAAGACAAAAGATTGTTTTAGCACGTAACGAGATCCAAAACAAGCCCGTAATTTTAGCCGATGAGTCTACTAGTGCCATTGATGAGAATGCAACAAACAAAATAATTAGTAATCTTTTGAATAGTGGTCAAACTATTATAGTTATTGCTCATAATCTTACTAAAGATACTAAAAAATTGTTTGATAGAGTGATAAATATTGACCCTAATCGAGGTGAAGCTAATTATGACGTTTAAAGGATTGTATTCAACTAATAAAGTTAGAATGATAGTCATTTTACTACTAGAATTTATTACTTCCGGCTTAGTTATTGGTACAAGTTATATTAGTACGTATATCTTTTCTTTCATTCGCAAAAGAATGATAAATGAGTTTCTTTTGTTTTGCCTAATCGTGTTACTTTTATATTTTGCTAGTTATTTAGGCATGAATTTGTGTCAGTATTTAATTGAAAAACAAATTCAACAATATAATCATCAAGTAAGAGCAGAAATTATTGCCCATTTTTTTAATGATTACGCTCACCACAGTCCAAATAAAGTACAAAACATACTCACAAATGATCTTAACTTAATTAAATCCTCTTCTTTGAGCATTTATACCGATATTCCCTATTATGCCGCGCAAATTCTTTTTGTTATCTTAGCCCTCTGGTCATTTCATTGGAGCTTGTTAATAATAGTATTATTTTTAGGCAGCTTAAATTTGTTGCTCCCGCGCCTTTTACGAAAACCCTTGCGAAAAGCTGTTCGAAATTTATCTTCAGCTAACGCGTCATATTTAAAAACTGCAGAAAATTGGTTGGATGGATTAACTGACTTGCAAAATTTTATGGCTGGAAAAAAACTTTCAATTGTAATGGCAAAAGCCTCGAAAAAACTGGAAAAAGCAAATATTAACCGCACAAAGACTATACAATTCTTATCAGTTTTGAATAAAGCAAGTTCAGTTTTGTTAAATTTCTTTCTATTGATTGGCACTGCTCTGTTAATTACACAGAAAATTATTCCTTTTGGCGTGATCGTTACCGTTGAAAATTTTAGTGCAAATTTATTAGAAGCATTACAGAGTCTTACAAATGAAGTTGGACAAATTTCTTCTGCTGGTCAATTAAATCAGAAAATTGCCAAAGATCGTGTTCCAGTGACTGATGTAACAGAGGGTATAGAGCCTATAAGTTTGCAGACCCACAACTTAAGCTATATTTTTTCTAACGGTCAAAAACTAACTTTTCCAGATATCACTATTAAACCACACGAAAAAGTTTTATTAATTGGTGATTCTGGTAGTGGTAAGACTACTCTTTTTAAATTGCTTTTAGGTGAATTGAAACCTACAACTGGTGTAGTTGATTTTTTTGATCAGAATAAAAACAAACTTAATCCGTAAAACTTAAGGTTAGGCTACATTCCTCAATTACCTGTTTTGTTTCCCGTTAGTATCAAGGACAATATAACAATGTTTAATAAAGATCTAGAAGAAAATCTAAAACGAGTAATTAAAAATACCTGTTTTAATCAGGACCTTAATAAATTTGCTGCAAAAGAAGAGACAATTATTAACTTAAATAATTTGAATGTGTCTGGGGGACAAAGGCAAAAAATAGTTTTAGCTCGGTCAGAGATTCACGGAAATCAATTTTTGTTAATTGACGAAGGTACTTCGGCAATAGATGAAGAAAATAGTGCGGTAATAATTAACAATATTCTTAATAGTCCTGTTACGGTATTTATGATAGCGCACAATTTGTCACAGAAAATTCAAAATAAGTTTGATAAAACGATTTATTTAAATAAAGGAGATAGGTTTTAAATATAATTTACAAATAAAATTAGTACAAAAATCCCCAAATTTTTTATCAAATAGAAAAACAAATCTAATTAATAAAATAGTTTTGACTACCTCTACTTTTTACTTAATTGCTTTTAACTGTTTCATTTACTTTGTTATAATAGTAAAGATAGAGTAAAGGGTGCAAATTATTTATGGACATAACAAAATTACAAGATTACCAAAAACATATTCGCAATTTTTCAATTGTAGCTCATATTGATCATGGTAAATCTACGATTGCCGATCGCATTTTAGAATTGACTGATACGGTATCTGAACGCCAATTAAAAAATCAGATGTTAGACGATATGCCGCTGGAACGCCAACGGGGCATCACCATCAAGATGAACTCAGTAGAAATTAAATATCATGCTCAAGATGGCGGAGACTACATTTTTCATCTAATTGATACCCCAGGACACGTAGATTTTTCTTATGAGGTTTCCCGTTCCTTAGCGGCTTGTGAAGGTGCACTTTTAGTAGTCGATGCTTCGCAAGGTGTGCAAGCCCAAACTTTGGCAAATACATACTTAGCAATTGATGATGACTTGGAGATTTTGCCTGTTATAAATAAAATTGATCTGCCTTCAGCTAATCCGGAGCAGGCTAAAGAGGAAATCACAGAAATGTTGGGATTAGATGCTTCCGACGCTGTTGAAGTTTCCGGTAAAACTGGGCAAGGAATTAAGGAGTTGCTTGAACGGATAGTTAAAGATATCCCAGCTCCTAATGGAGATCTCCAAGCACCGTTAAAAGCGTTGATTTTTGATTCAAAATATGATGACTATCGCGGTGTTGTCCTATCTGTACGGATTGAAGAAGGTACGGTTAAACCCGGCGATAAAATAAAAATTATGAATACGGGTAAGGAATATGAAGTTACTGAAGTTGGGGTTTCTAGTCCACATCCAGTTAAAAAAGATATTTTGATTGCTGGGGATGTTGGCTATCTGACAGCAAATATCAAATCTGTTCGTGAAACTCGTGTTGGTGATACTATTACTTCGGCTGAGCACCCAACTGCTGAAGCACTTCCCGGTTATCGTCAGATACCACCGATGGTTTATTCAGGTATGTATCCCGTTGATAATTCTAAATACGATGATCTTAAAGAAGCTTTGCAAAAACTGCAGCTAAATGATGCTGCTCTAGAGTTTGAACCCGAAACTTCGACCGCTCTTGGGTTTGGATTTCGTTGCGGTTTTTTAGGCTTGCTTCATATGGATGTGGTCCAGGAAAGACTAGAACAGGAATTTAATTTGGACTTAATTATGACCGCTCCTTCTGTAGATTATCATGCCATAATGAATGACGGCACAACCAAAGTAATTGATAATCCTTCTGATTTACCGTCTGCAGGTGAATATAAGGAAGTGCAGGAACCTTTTGTTAAAGCAGAAGTGATGGTCCCTAATGATTTTGTCGGTCCAGTGATGGAACTATGCCAGCGTAAACGTGGTGAGTTTGTGACTATGGATTATTTAGACAAATATCGGGTTAACGTGATTTACAATATGCCGCTAGCCGAAATTATTTATGATTTTTTTGATGATTTAAAATCTTCCACTAAAGGTTATGCCTCACTTGATTATGAAATTACGGGTTATCGGGCAACTGACTTAGTTAAAATTGATATCCTGTTGAATAAACAAGTAGTCGATGCTCTTAGTTTCATTGCTCACCGGGATGAAGCTCAAAATAGAGCACGACAAATGACATCAATGCTCAAGAAACTTATTCCCCGGCAGAACTTTGAAGTTGATATTCAAGGGGCAATTGGAGCAAAAATTATTTCTCGTGCCACCGTTAAGCCATACCGCAAGGATGTTACTTGGAAAATTCATACGGGTGATCCTGATAGAAGGGCAAAGCTGCTTGAAAAGCAAAAGCGGGGTAAAAAACGGATGAAGGCAGTGGGTCATGTAGAAATTCCCCAAGATGCTTTTATGGCTGTTTTAAAAATGAATGATGATGACTTAAATTCAAAATAGAAAATAAATATAAAAAGGCTGAATTAAACATATGATTGAATGGCGTGAGCGAAAAGGTAAAGAATTAGCTCCGGAATTGATTGAAAAGTATCAGCTTAGCCCGATTACGGCTAAGCTGCTTTCTTTGCGCGGAATAAATACTGCAGCAAAAATTGAATTTTGGTTTAATGCCACTGAAGATGATTTAGCAGATCCCTATTTAATGCACGATATGAAAAAAGCTGTTGACAGGATTAACCAGGCAATTGATGCGGGCGAAAAAATTACCATTTATGGTGATTACGATGCTGATGGTATTACTGCCACCACTATTATGGTGGAAACACTGGGCATTTTAGGTGCCGATGTTCATTTTTTCATTCCCGATCGTTTTAAAGATGGTTATGGACCAAATCTTGAATCCTACAAGAAAATTGTAGCAGATGGGACTAAGCTGATTATTACTGTAGATAACGGTATTACTGGAGTTGACGAGGTTGCTTTTGCTAAAAGTAAAGGTGTAGATACAATAATTACAGATCACCATAAATTTCAAGATAAAATTCCTGAAAGCTATGCGTTAGTTCATTGCAACTACCCTGGCCAAAAATATCCGTTTGATGATTATTGTGGTGCTGGAGTGGCCTATACTATTTGCCGAGCTCTAATGCAAGATTCTATGCCAGAATTATTGGAACTGGCAATGATTGGAACCATTGGAGATATGGTTAAGGTTTCCGGAGAAGGTCATATTATCGTTAAACGCGGTTTAAAAATGCTTAACGAAACTCAGCGGCCAGGCTTAAGGGCTCTTATAAAAAATGCTGGTTTACAGATGGGGCACATTGATGAAACCGATGTTGGCTTTAACATTGCACCAAGATTAAATGCTGTTGGTAGACTTGCTAATGCGAGTTTAGCCGTTGACTTACTTTTATGTGAGACTGACGAAGAAACTGAAAAAATAGCAGATAAGATTGAAGGTCTAAACGATGAACGTAAGAATTTAACGGCTGAAGTTTATCAATCTTGTATTAATCAGATTAAAAATAATGGTTGGCAAAGAGCTAAGACTTTAGTTTTATATAATCCAAAATTCAATGAAGGGGTTTTGGGATTAGTTGCAAATAAATTAGTTGAGAAAACTCATAAGCCAACCATAGTCCTGACCAAGAATGAAGAGGGAATTATCAAGGGCTCGGGAAGGTCTGTAGATGGCTTTAACCTTTTTAATGCCTTAGAACCTTTAAAGGATAGACTTTTTCTTAAATTCGGTGGTCACGATTTTGCGTGTGGCTTGTCTATGACTGAAAGCAAAATTTCCTCGTTACGCAAATCATTTGAAGACAGTTTTACAGGTGCTTTTAATCAAAACATTCGTTATTATGATTGCGAACTAACTTTTTCTCATCTGGATTTGAAAATTATAGCTGATATCAAACAAGTCGGTCCTTTTGGCACTGATAATGTTAAACCCATTTTTAGTATTACTCATCCGAAAATTAACAGTTGCTTTTACATGGGTAAAGAGAAAAATCATATCAAATTAAGCATTAGTAAAGACCATAATAAAGTTGATGTTGTAGGATTTAATAAGAAGTTCCTTACAAAAATTCTTTTGCCTTACATAGATCAGCTATTCATAGAGCTACAGGAAAATTGTTTTCGTAATCAAATAAAATTACAAGGCATTATAAAGGGGATCATTTTTGCTGCACCAAAATTAGCAGTTCCTGAACCAGTTGTTGATTTGCGCAATGAAAAATATGTGATGGGATTTGCGGACAGATATTTATTATTTGATAAAAGAAATAAGATCGCTGCTTCTAGTTTATTTGATATTGATCCTGCAAAAATTACATTGGTAAATGATTATGACAATGAAGGTGAAGTAGCAGTCTTTCTAGATGTCCCTCACAATCAAAAAGAATTGAATTTTGCATTGAACAATAGTTACGAACAACTTTATTTACACTTTCTTATGGATCAATTGCCAGTACAACATTTGCCGCTAAAATCTGATTTTGAAATTTTATTAAAATATATATACTCTCACCCTGGTCTGACACTGCAAGATTACCGCAAGGTCGGTAAATTTATAAAACTAAGTTACAATAACATTCTCTTTATTTTGCGAGTATTCTTTGAACTGAACTTTATTCGGTTAGAAGATAATAAAATATTTGGCGTTAATAATCCTGTCAAAAATAAACTAACAAATTCGAAATATTTTCAAGCTACCAAGTCACAGATTTCTTTTGTAAACGAATTACGGCAAATGCCGAGTCAAAAATTACTAATGTACGTGAATGGGCAATTAAAGCAACATTAATTTTTCTTGCTTTTAATGCTTTTAAGCCCAAAATTTGTTAGAATATAAAGGTCGAATAAGCTTTAGCAAGAAAGTTAAGTTTTTGGAGGTTTTTCTTCTTATGGCAAACGATTTTGAGAAACATATTGCAAGTGTCAAGAATTTTCCGAACAAAGGTATAATCTTTCGGGATATCACTCCTGTGCTACAGGATGGCAAATTGTTTCAAGCAGCTACACACAAGTTAGCTGAATACGTTAAAAGTAAAAATGCCGATATAATTGTCGGTCCCGAAGCTCGTGGATTTATTGTTGGTTGTCCAGTGGCAACAGAATTAGGTATTGGTTTTGTGCCAGCTAGAAAGCCACATAAATTGCCGCGGGAGGTCGAGCGTGCTTCTTATGACCTGGAATATGGTTCAAATAGTTTGGAAATTCATAAAGACGCCATTAAACCCGGTCAGCGTGTTGTGGTTTGTGATGATTTACTTGCTACAGCAGGAACTCTAAGAGCCTGCAAGCAATTAATTGAAAACCTAGGTGGAGAGTTAGTAGGTTCTTGTTTTTATATTGAATTACCAGATCTAAAGGGAAAAGAAAAATTACCAGGACTTGACGTATATTCTCTAGTCAAATATCATGGTGCTTAATTTTTATTGACTGGATTTTTAAGTATTAAATTTTAAAAATAAATATACATGAAATGTGCTCTTTAGTAGTTGTATTTGAAATCAGCTATTAAGAGCATTTTTTGTCTGCCAGCTATAAAAGGGGTAATTGGTTCTGGTTAGCAAAATTCAAATATTTTAAATCAATAAAAGCGCTTGCAAAAATATGAAAAAAACTTTGAATTTTGAGTCTAAATTTTTTACAAGCTCAGGTCAGGTATATATAATGATACAGTATTTCAAAAAAGGAGAATAGAGTAATTTGCAATTAAGAAGAGCAACAATGGCCGATTTTGACCAAATTATCGCTATTTTAAAAGATGGAGCTAATCAATTAGCTGAACATGGAGTCAATCAATGGCAAGGTGACTATCCCTCAAAGGGTCAAATTAAAGAAGACATTGAAAATGGTTGGGCCTTTTTAGCAGTTTCTGAGGATAAAGAAACTGTTGGTGCAATTGCTATAGTAGATGGACCTGACCATGTTTACGATCACTTGGACGGTAAATGGCTGAGCAATACAGATCGATATGTTGTTATTCATCGTGTAGCAATTCATTCTCAGCATTCTGGTAAAGGTTATGCTACTAAACTATTACAAGCTGTAATTAATGATATAAAAGTTAATCGTGATGATATTGATTCAATTCGAATTGATACTCACGAAGACAATAAAGCAATGCAGCATTTGATTGCAAAAATGGGTTTTACAAAAGTTGGCCTTTTACATGGTGTTTATCGTCCAAACGAAACATCATATGTATATGAATTAAAAAAGTAAAATCAAAAGATTAATCGTTATTTAAACATAATAAAATATTGATTTAAAAGTAAAAAAGTTGGATAAAATTGTTTACTTTGGTTATTTTATGTATTAATATAAATATAACGAATGTAATTTAAAGCATTTGTTATAAACGTACAACCAGTGAAAGGGGGGATTCAAGGGTCAATTAGCAAAATAACTATCTATCTTTGCTATTGGCTCGCCTCTTAATAAATAATTAACTTTCCTGATTAATTTAACTATTTTTTCCTATTCTAAATTATTATACCAAATAGCATATACAAAACCTTTTTACCGGTGTGATGGAAAAGTCAGGAACTCATCGGTAAACCTTAAAAAACCTGATTACGGAAAATTTC
Source organism: Lactobacillus laiwuensis (assembly GCF_019972835.1). Taxonomy (GTDB): domain Bacteria; phylum Bacillota; class Bacilli; order Lactobacillales; family Lactobacillaceae; genus Lactobacillus; species Lactobacillus laiwuensis. The sequence goes on from NZ_BPPB01000001.1 coordinate 213,559, forward strand.
CGCAATCAGGTTTTTCTTTATTTGAATTTAAAATTACCGATTCTTCATTATTGGCTGATAGAATAAATCAATCACGATTGCGGCTATCAAAGCAATAGCAAAAGTAAGCAATAAATTCGTCCAGTTTATTTTTGTCATAGCTATACCAAACAGTGCTAGGATGACCGTTAGAAGGACGTCTCCTAATTGCGTCAAGCCAACTGCTTTAGACGGATAATCCTGCCAGAAGTATTTCTTGGTTCTGGTAATTAAAACTATGAACATAGCACTCAAAACCAGGTAAACATAAACCATCGTTGAAACAGTGCCATGCCCCCAGCCGTGCGTGTTAAGATAGGCAATAGCAGCAATACCAATAGCTGTCCAACCGAAAGCTAATGAAAAAGCGATTTTAGCTAATTTAGCCATATTCCAGTTTTCTGGTTTATAGGTGATGTGGGTTCTATCAGTACCAATCATCATTGTCACCATATTATTCATAATTGTGTAAATAACCATTGCGTTTAAGGCCATTGGAATATAGTTAAAGAAAAGGTAGCCAAATGTTAAAAGCATTGTCAACTGCGCAGTTCTGGCTAACTTTGTTAAGGACCAGGTAGTCATTCTTTGGTACACTCTGTGTCCAGCATCAAGTATTTTTACTATTGAAGACAAGCCATCATTTAAAAGCACCATTTTACCAGAACGTTTAGCTACATCGGCGGCATTAGAGACCGCTATACCAACTTCAGCTTGCTTTAGAGCAGGGGAATCATTCACGCCATCTCCAGTCATACCTACTATATAACCTTTTTTCTGGAAAAATTTAACCATGCGCAATTTATCTTCTGGTAAAACGTCTGCAATACCGGCTAGCTTGCTAGTATCTGTTTGATCAGTAAAATCACGGATAGAAATTACATCACCTTGCAAGTCAACCTGCTTTGCGACAGCAATAGCAGTTTTTTGGTTATCTCCAGTCAGCATAATCGGCTTTACTCCCCGTTTTCTGAGCTCTTCGAGGGCAGCCTTAGAATCTGATCTCACCATATCTTGCAAAATGAAAACTCCGGCCAACTTGTCATCAATTAGCAAGGCTACCGAACGTCCAGCACTGAAATCAATTTCTTTTGCCTTTTCGTTAGCATCTTGATCAATTAAAGAAAGTTGTTTAAAGGAACCTAGTTTAATATTATGGCCATCACAGGTTGCCATAGAATAGCCAGTGCTTGAAGTAAAAGGCGTGAAGTCGGAAGCTGACTTAATGCTTAATCCTTGTTTTTTAACATATTCATCAATTGCAGTATCAATGAGTTTTTTGTTTCTCTGATCCGTAGCAGCTGACGCTAATTGTAGAACATCATTATTATTCATTGAACTGAAATTAGTCCATTGGCCAACTGCTGTTTTATTTTCGGTAATTGTTCCTGTTTTGTCTAGCAAAATCAAATTAAGGTTGGCTGCATCTTGAATACCGGTTAAATCAGAAGTTAATACTCCTTCTTTACTCAAACGGGTAGCTTCAAAGGAGTTAGAAAGCGCAAATGTTGAGGGCATTGCAACTGGTATTGAAGCAATAAACATCATTGCTAAAAATGGCAGCATGTTAATCAAATTATTCAGGTCACCACCCTTAAAGAAAGAAGCAATGACAATTACTAAAGTTAGAATTCCATCAAGAATGCATAAATAGTAAATAATTTTAGTTAATAGTTGTTGCAAGTGACCAGGAGCTGCGGAATTATTAATTAAGTTGATTGTCTTACCGGAACGAGAATCAGCACCTGTGGCAGTAACAACGGCTAAACCATTGCCTTCTGTTACAGTCGTACCAGCAAAGGCTGTATCTTGGGGATTTTTCCGTACCGTCCTTGCTTCGCCTGTAATTGAACTCTCATCAGTAGAAATTTGTCCATCAATCAGTTTCACATCGGCGGCCAAAACATCACCAGCTTGCATACTGATTAAGTCACCAGGAACTAAATATTTTGAATCGATATTCTGCCACTCCCCATCTCTTTGAACCGAAATAGTAGGAGTTAATTTGTGTGAAATATTATTCAGCACTCGCCTTGATTGCTTTTTCTTAGAGGCTCCATTCCAAGCAGCAAAAAGGAGCATTAAAAGCACAAATAATGATTGTATCCATTTTCCTAAGATACACTCTAAAAGTAGAGCAGCTTCAAGAATCCATGCTGACAAATTCCATAACTTGGATAAAAATTCTTTAAAAAAGTTGAATTGAGGTTCAGGAACCTCGTTTAATCCATTTTTCTGCAGAAGTTTATCTGCTTCGGCTTGACTTAAGCCAGTAATTTTTTCAGCCATAATTTTACTTCCTTAGTTATAAATACTTAATTTAAAGTAGCATAAAAATAAGACTTTTGCTAGCAAATTAAATATTATCATTTGCAAGTTTGTTTTAATTTTGTATTTAAAATAATTATAGAAAAGTGTAAAATAGGTATAGTAGTGTATTAGTACACCTAAATTTAAATATATCTTTTTAAAAAATCGAATTTATTCGCTTTTAATCTAGGAGGTGGAATTCATGTCAGTTAAAAAATTTATTGTGACTGCACTATTAACACTCACAGCTCTATTTTGCTTACCCTTCTTTGTTCACAATGAGATTATAGATTATTTCAACGTTGCAATTCCTGAAACATATAGTTATGCTAAGGTCCCAAAAAATACGCAAAAGTATTTTAATGTTCAAGCCTATGATTCTAAAACCGGCAGAAAGCTTCCATACAAAATAAAAAAAGTAGGAGGCTATGATCCAAGCAAGCAATATATTAAAATTGACCATAAAGGCCAGTATGTGAAAGAAATTAAATATGTTTCCAAAAAAGAATTTCAAAAGAAAGTTCATTCCTAAAAGTTAGATAGAAGGAGATACCATGTTCGAAAAATTTTTGGTTCCAGTTTATGTCTTTTTTCTGATTATAACTAACCAAATTCCATTAGATCATAATTCTTGGATTGATAGAGCTGATCCTGCTATTCCGGAAGAAATTAGTTATGCTAAAGTCAAAAAAAATACTCAAAATTATCTAAACGTTCAGGCTTACAATCCTGATACTGGTAAGAAATTACCATATAAAATTGAAAGAGTAGGTGGTTTTGATCCAAGTAGACAATATATTAAGATCGACCACAAGGGACAGTACGTGAGAAAAATTGACTATATCTCCGAAAGTACTTACTTAAAAGCAATTAGTCAAAAAGACGACTAGCCATAAAAATAGCACAAAAAAAGTCTGCAATTATTGCAGACTTTTTGAATTGATAAATTAATCTTTATCAACACTGTCTGGGAAGGTAGCTAAACGCTCGCCTTCGCCAAGTTCTTCTTCAATTTCAAGTAAACGGTTGTACTTTTCAACACGTTCTGAACGAGCTGGAGCACCAGTCTTTAATTGACCACCGTTAACAGCAACGGCAAAGTCAGCGATGAATGTATCACCAGTTTCACCTGAACGGTGAGAAATCATAGTGTTGTAGCCATTCTTACGTGAAAGACGAATAGTTTCCAAAGTTTCAGTAACAGTACCAATTTGGTTTAACTTGATTAATGAAGCGTTACCAGCACCTTCCTTAATAGCTTTAGTCAAAAGCTTAGGGTTAGTACAAATGAAGTCATCCAAAACAATTTGAATTCTGTCTTTGTGGCTTTGAGTAAACTTAATCATGCCGTCAACATCATTTTCATCGTATGGGTCTTCAATTGAAATTAATTCTGGGAATTCGTCAAGTAACTTGTCGTAATATTGAGCTAATTCTTCATCGTTAAATACTTTACCTTCAAAGTGGTACTTGCCGTCTTCTTTGTTGTAGAAGTAGGAAGCAGCACAGTCACAAGCAATGGCAATATCTTCACCAGGCTTGTAGCCAGCCTTAACGATAGCGTCGTGTAAAGCTTGCAAAGCTTCTTCAGAGTTCTTCATATTAGGTGCGAAACCACCTTCATCACCAAGGCCAGTTTCGTAGCCCATGTCTTCAAGAACTTTCTTCAAAGTATGGTAAGTGTTAACGATCTTTTCAAAACCATCGCGGAAAGAAGTCTTCTTAACTGGAGTGATCATGAATTCTTGCACGTCGATACCATTGTCAGCGTGCTCACCACCGTTAATAACGTTGTGGAAAGTTTGTGGCATTTCAAGATCAGTGCCGCCAAGGTATCTATATAAAGGTTGGTGGCTGTCTTTTGCTGCAGCAGCTGCAGTAGCCATTGATACGCCTAAAATAGCGTTAGCACCAAGCTCAGCCTTGTTAGGGGTGCCATCTAATTCGATCATTACACGGTCAATGTTTGCTTGATCATGTGGATCCAGACCTTTTAATGCCTTAGCAATTTTAGTATTTACGTTTTCAACGGCTTTGGAAACACCTTTACCGCCTACACGACTGCCACCATCACGTAATTCAACTGCTTCATTTTCACCAGTTGAAGCGCCTGATGGAACTTCAGCTTTACCAACAACACCGTTTGATAAGGTTACAAAAGCCTCAACAGTTGGATTACCACGTGAATCATAGATTTCCAGTGCATGAACATTTTCAATGACTGATTTTAACATCTAAAAACCTCCTAAATAATAAATGCTGTACAAATTTTTATAAGTACATACATTAGTGGAGCACACGCTCCATATCTACATCACAAATTTTAGCTTAACTTTGTGATTATGTAAACATTTGTAACCGATTTCTAATGTTAAAAAATATTAAAAAAATTTTTATCGCTTTTTTCTGGTATTTGATTTATTATTTAGCTATATATTTTTTTGAATATATAGTTTATTTATATAAGGATACATAAATATGGATAAAGTAAAGTTAATAATAGACTCTGGCGCAAATGACAGAGCAAATGAAAATCTGACTGTTGTGCCATTAACTATGACAATTGCAGGAAAAGATTTTGTCGATGACGAAAATCTTGATATCAATGAATTCATTAGCAGCATGGAGAAAAACACGGAGGAGGGCAAAACTTCCTGTCCCAGCATTAATGAGTGGCTTGAGGCCTTAAAAGGATCTGAATTTGCAATAATGATGACAATTACTAGTGGACTTAGTGGCAGCTTTTCATCTGCTTTTCAAGCTAAGCAAATATATGAAAAAGATCATCCTGATAGCCATGTAATTGTGATTGACTCAAGGACTGCTGGCCCAGAGATTTCAGTTATTCTACAAGAAATTCGGAAATTGGTTAATAGCAAAACTCGTTTTGTAGATTTGGAACAAAAAATATCTGATTATAAGACACACACTCATTTGTTGTTCGTATTAAAATCACTGCATAATTTAGCACTCAATGGGCGAGTTAATATGGCCGTGGCTAAAGTCGCTAAAGTTTTAAATATTGATGTAGTAGGTACTGCCAGTGAAGAGGGTAAGCTAGAGCCTTTAGCAAAAGTACGTGGAATAAAGCGTGCCTTTAAAGAAGTTCTGAAATTAATGAGTGAAATGAAATACAAGGGTGGTAATTTAATTATTGATCATTGTAAAAATGAAAAAGATGCTGAAAGTTTAAAAGCAAAAATTTTAGCACTTTATCCAGAAGCAGAGATCAAAATTCGCTCAATGAGGGGACTTTGCACGTTTTATGCCGAAGAAGGCAGTTTGATGGTTGGTTTTGACGATTTGTAATTTTTTGGCAAAGAAAAAATTCCTTTTTTACACTTGTTCTCTATCTAACAGAATATAAAAAAAGGTGATTTAGTCCTAGCTTAATAAAGCTAGGACTATTTTTTTGTTAATTAATGAAAGCGCTTAAATATAAAAGATTGTGAAGTTAAATTCATCTTCAAAAGCGCATTACATAGTGCTATAATGAAATTAGATAGCGCTTACATCACAAACTCATATAGTGTTGTCTAATAAGTTTTATCAAGTTCTATGTTAGAAAGTGAGAGAAATTAATTTAGCACTTGTTAAATTGATTTCGTCGGAGGAATAAAAATGGATATACTTAAAACAGTTCTTGCGATCATCCCTATCGTTTGGCTGATACTTTCCTTGGGTGTTTTTCGCATTCGAGGAGATTTGTCGTGCTTAATCGGCTTTGCTTTATCAATAATTCTTAGTATTGTCGGTTTCCACTTTTCGTTTTCAAACAGTATTACTGCCGGAATTGATGGCATAATTATGGCTTTATGGCCAATAATTTATGTTATTATTTCCGCTCTGTTTATCTACAATATTAGTAGAAAATCAGGGGGAATGGATACAATAATGTCTATGTTAACTTCAATTACTAAGGATATGAGATTCTTAGTATTGATCTTAGCATGGGGATTAGGCGGATTTTTGGAAGCCATTGCCGGTTTCGGTACTGCGGTAGCGATCCCTGCAAGTATTCTAATTATGTTGGGCATGAGTCCTATTAAAGCAGCTGTGGTTTGTTTGGTAGCAAATACTGCTCCTACTGCTTTTGGTGCCGTTGGTTTGCCAGTAACAACTCTGGCTAAAGTAACAGGTCTAGGAGTTACTGAGTTAGGTTATTTAATTGCTATACAATTATTTGTTTTAATGATGATAGTTCCATTCGTTTTGGTCATGATGACTGAAGGTAAGGGACTTAAGTCATTTAAAGGAAAAGGTGTTTTGGTTTGCACCTTGGTAGCTGGTTTAACATTTGCGGTTCCAGAAATTTTCATTACTAAATATTTAGGTCCTGAACTACCATCAATTGTAGGTTCAATAGTTTGTTTACTATGTTTAGTAATTATTATTAAGAAATATAGCAGCAAAGATGAAGTTGCATCCGCTAGTGCTGAAAAGGACGATAAAGCTCCTATTTCCACTGCTGATAAAATCAAGGCTTGGGTACCATTTATTTTGGTATTTTGCTTTATCATTTTCACTTCATCAATGTTCCCAGCAATTCATAATGCACTAGCAAGCGTTAAAACTAGTTTCCACTTCTATAATGGTGCAAATGCCAAGCCAGTTGACATTGACTGGTTGTCATCACCGGGTACTTTAATTTTACTGTCGAGTATCATTGGTGGTGCTATTCAAGGTTTGTCATTTAAGGAAATGTTTTCCGTTTTGACAAGTACGATCAAGCAATTGGTTAAAACAATTATTACTGTTTGTTCTATTGTGGGCTTGTCCAAAGTAATGGGTTACAGCGGAATGATTGATGTCATTGCGGTTAGCCTCGTAACTTTAACTGGTGCATTTTACCCAGTAATTTCACCAATCATCGGTGTTCTAGGTATCTTTATCACTGGTAGTGATACTTCAGCTAACGTTCTCTTTGGTGAATTGCAAGTACAAGCTGCCCACGCACTGAAAGTAAGTCCATACTGGCTGGCAGCTGCTAACATGGTTGGTGCTACCGCCGGTAAGATGCTTTCACCACAGAACATCGCAATTGCTACAGGAGCTACTGGTCTTGAGGGTAAAGAAGGAGTTATTCTTAAGAAAGCTTTGCCGCATTGTGCATGGTACACTGCATTATTGTGTGTGATCGTGTTTGTGTTAGGAAAGATGCTTAGTTTCCTATAATTTAATTGTATAAAATAATTGTTGATAAGCAAAAAACAACCTCAAACCAAAAGTTTGGGGCTGTTTTGTTTTTAAATAACCATTAAAAGTAATTGTTGAGAAATACTAAAACAAAAGACAGCTAGAGAAGTGGCGCCGATAATATCTGATGGAAAGTGGGCTTTAAGACTGATACGAGAAATGACAACCATTAGCCAAATTGCAAGTAAAATCCATAAAAGTCTATTACCTAATTGACCTGCAAAAAGTCGCCAGATAATTAAAGCCATAACAGTACTTCCTAAGACATGACCACTTGGAAAGCTATAGCCTTCTTCTAAATCTGAATGGAGGATTGGACGTTTTCTGCGCATCCATTTTTTTAAAAATAACCCTATTAAATCTGTAAAGCCTAAGGTAAATAATGCCCAGAAAGCAAGTAAATTTTCATTATTACTAATTAAAAAACTTGCTAAAAATACATCCAAAACAACTAATAGTTTAGGATCGTTTATAAATGCAATGATCTGCCAACCAATGCCATCACGCCTTCTAATCAGTTTGTGGTGCAGCCAGTGATCAAATAAATTGAAACGTCGTGAATTTCTGACATTAAAGATAAGTAGTATTAGTATTAGAGCAGATAATAAAGATATCCAAAAATTAATATTCAAAACACATCCCTACCTATAGTTTATATTCGCTTGTATTTTAACAGCAACGGGGCAAAGCATAAAAATTAAAATCTACTCTTGAGTAAAACTTAAGAATTGTAATTTAAAGGAGATTCAGAATTATAACTTTCGCTAAGATAAGTTCTAGCAAGGTAATTATTTTTAAAATAAAGCTTGACTTTAATTAAAACCAACTTAAAATTATTCTTATCAAGTTAGGGCGTAATTTAGGAGGAAAAAATGAATAATAATCACACTTCTAAGCAAGAGACTGTGGGTGAAGCTATACGTGATATTGCTCACCATGAACATAACTTTGCTTTAGCTGATAATTCTACTAACCATCTTGGTGATCTCGTTATTTATGGCACCCTTTATCTTTTTACACTTTTATTTTCTGATATTTGGTTTGACTGGCTGTTTGTATTGTTAGCTGTTGTTGCAATTATTAGCGTAATCCGTTATCAAAACTTCTTGCGACACAAGGTTAATTCCCAAAAAATGACTTCGTTTTTCGTAAATACTAGTTTGATTTCAACTGGGGTGAGGTGTTTTGTAATAGGAAACGCACCATTACTAGCTCTTAGTATGCATACTCAGGGAAAATTTAACTTCTCCATTTCTTTGCTGGTTGGTCTAGTTGTAGCTTTGATTGGATTAACCTGTCAGTATCATTACCTAACTAATCATCAAGTCATTGACAGGCAAAAGGAATCACCAAGCAAGACCTGCAAAAAAGCTTTTGATTTTAGTATTAAAAGTTGCAAAAAGGGTTATGTCAACCAAGGCTTTTTCTTTGATATTGCGTGTGGTTTTGCCCTTTTGGCAAATCATTTTTCTTATAAAGAATTCATCTTAGTTAAATTTGAAGCTTGGCAATTTGTTTTAATTACTATTTTAATAGTATTGGGTACAGTTCTATTTCAAAGGTTTTTACACAATAAAGTTGTTACAAATAATATAAGTAAAGGCTTTAAGTGGGGTACTTTATTAATGACGGCTGCGCGCGGCTATTTGATACCCATTGCACCATGGGTTGCAATGTGTCTGTTCACGGGTAGTGCAATTAATTGGCTTGCTATAAATCTTATTGGTGCATTTGTTGCCCTAGTTAGTTTGGGTTTGCAATACAGATATTTAGCAAAAGTTGGAGTTTTTTAAATAAAACTAGTTTGAGGGCAAATGATTCACATAAAAAGCAAGAATATTGATAGTCGGATTTACTATTATTACTGTAATTGTAGCTATTTTTGTCACCAATACCAAAAAAATGTGTTACATTTGTTGAAATTATCATGCTAATAAAAGGAACAGCCATTATTACAATCGGTATTAGATGGATTGTGATATCGCGGCATGATTTTTTCGATATAAGAACAGATCTGGGTTTACCAGTAATAATTTGTGTGCTGAATAGTGTAAAATTTTAAGGTTAGTTTTCTAGTTTAAATATGGAATATACCATGTTTAAACAGATAATATTGGGAGCTAATGAAATTGACTAAGAAAGAGCCATATTCAGACTTGCGCTGGTACTTACCTACCGGTGGCAAAGTAACTGGACGAGATTATCCAGAAACCGAGGAAGAAAGAAGGCAGACAGAAGAACTAATTAAGTTTGCTAAGAGCCTTCCTAAATCAGCTTTTGATAATGAGCGCAACAGAAAATTGAGAGAACAAATAAAAGCAGCAAACAAAAAATACGGTTTGCCAGAAGATGAGAATCTATAACTAGAAATTAAACTTGCCATCTAATTCTAAACTTAAACTATTTTTCTATTGGGTCTAAACTTGCAATTATTAAAGCGTTCTATTTTTTGTAGTGCAAAAAGTAATTCTGCACAATTAACTAGAACACAAGATAGATGGTTTTTCATCGGACAGAACAATAGTATTTAACTAAAATATAATGAAATTTTAATACAAAGGAAGCCAGAACAGGTATAGAAGCAGAAAAAAGTAGTGCGAGCACTTTACATGCGCAGTAGTACTTTTTTTTTGGCTCTTTTTTTGGCTTTTTTTATCGTATCAATCTATCTGATTAGTCAGTCTTTCTTTATCATATGTGCTAAAATCCATGATATTCCTTTTCTAAATAAAATTTGTGTACAAATATTATACCAATAACATAATGCTTATGTTTTGATGACTTTATACAATTATTTTATAGCTTATATATTTTGCACGCAACATAAAATTTATTTCCATTTAAAATATAATATTGTAAAAATTAAAAACAAATGGTAAGCTACGAAATAATTTAAATATTTTTAACTATATTTATTCATAGTCTAACTAACCACATTATTTAATGAACGTTCATAGAAAAGGGTGAAAGAATGGATACTAATTTAACAAAGATATCTGCAATTAAAGAAGCACTTCCAACAATTTTCGGCTATATTGGCATAAGTACGGCTTTTGGAATTATTGGCAAAGCCAGTGGTTTTTCTACTTTGGAAGTTTGCTTGATGTCTATTCTGATTTATGCCGGATCCGTTCAATTAACCACACTTAATATGCTAGTTGCCGGTAGTCCTATAGCTTCAATTGTTTTAGCAGCTTTCTTAGTCAACTCCCGAGTAATACTTATGAGCACGACTGTAGCAGGTTACTTAAAGCAGGAAAATTTAAAAAGGAATATTTTAATAGGAACATTTCTCACAGATGAGAGTTTTGCTCTAAGTATGAATAAAATCAATTATACAAATGACAAGTTAAATTTTACCTGGTTTAATACAGTAAATATTGTTTCTTACTTAACATGGCAAGTTGGAACACTTTTAGGAGCAGTATTGGGCAGTTTTATAACTGATCCCAAAAAATTAGGGCTTGACTTTGCTATTGTAGCAATGTTTATTGGTTTGCTTTATTTGCAGGTGATGGGGGACAAAAAACTAAATAAAGTACTCCAAATAATTGTGATATTGATTTCTTTTGCGCTGACATATTTACTGACAATTATTTTACCTGCCAACTTAGTGGTAATAGTCGTAACCTTAATTGGTTGTAGTTTAGGAATGGTAATAAAGCATGTCTTCTTCTGAATACATTTTAACGACAATCATTTTCTGTGGAATCACCACCTTGTTATCTAGAGTGATACCATTTGTCTTGTTGAAAAAATTCACCTTGCCGCCAAAATTAGTTGAATTTCTGTCTTTTGTTCCCATAGTGATCATGGCTGCTCTTTGGTTTAGTAACTTATTAATAGCAAAACCAGGTCATTTGCCTCAACTTAACATGCAGTACGCTTTGGCTTCACTGCCAACTTTTATTTCCGCAATTATTAGTAAGTCTCTCTTAATCATTGTGATAGTTGGTATGATTTCATTAGCAGTTCTTCGTTTAATTTAAGAAATGAATGTTATTTGTAAATCAAATAATGAAGTCTTTTATCTTGTTAACAATTTTTATGCTTTATAAGTAGCTTTGTTGTTTATTTATAATAGGGTGTTTAAATAATCTTGTGTAAATGACTATTGAAAAAAGGAATCTCTTCCTCGTATGATTGTCTTGTAAAACAAAAAATATATAAGATTATTTTCATAGTAATGATAAAAGAAGGGTGCAGCTTATTTTTATAAAAATAATAGAAAATGAAATTTAGTAATTAATAATTAATTTTAAAGTTGGCGAACATCTTTATAAGCTATTGACAATTTTTTCGATATTATCATCTGCCGTGTTTTATACTCATCAAGGATGTAGGCATAATTTTTTCCAGTTATTGTCATGTGTGAGTTTCCTAAACGTTTTGAAATGGCATATAAATCAATTACTTTACTGCTATGATAGAGAATGCAAAAGGTCATAAAAGTGTTGTATTTGTGTTACTTCTAAGAAAGCTAAATTCGAACTGTGATCTCTTAAAAGTTTTTTGTTTTTAAATATTTAAATCTTATTTTTTACTTAAGCTAATTAATTCTATAGTAGAAAATATAACTTCTCCAGCAGTCAAATTAGCCGTTACTTTGCTGACTTGACCTTTTTCAGTATCTTTGCCTAATATTTCGTTTAAATTATTATCAGTCCCATCTTCTGATATCAAGTTACCTCTGCCTTTTATTGGCCGTATGACATACCTTCCGGGTTTAATATCAAGTCCTACTAGCCATATTCCAGCACTTATTTTTGTTTTATATGTATATTTATCTGGTGTTGGCGTGAAGCTTGTAGACTCTATCCAGTCTAACTTGATTTTGTCATTTTTTACTAAGTTGGTAGTAAAAGAAGTTAACTGATCTCCTTTATCATCGTTTCCTAAAATAACGTTAATAGTAAAATCGCTGTTAGATAAATTCCCACTGCCCTTAACAGCTTTAATAACGTACCTGCCTGGCTTTATATCTCTACCGACCTTATACTTACCAGCGCCTAAAGTAACTGCTTTAGCTGTGTTCTTCACTGGTATAAATTTGGAAACCTTTTTTGAAGCATAGTCTGAAAGCTTTTTCCTCTTTTTTACAGGAGATGGTTTTATTGACTGAGGTGCGGTAGTTTTGTATGTTTCATCATGACTCTCGGCTTTATTTGAAGTTGAGACAAAGAAACCACAAATTAAAACTAGAATTAGTCCCCATATCCACCAGCGTTTCACTAATGGCTCATTTGATGGATTTTTACTTGGTGTTGGTGCTTCTTTATAATCTTTTCTATTTTTTAATTTTCTTTCACTAATAATCATGTAAATAATAAATATTATTAGTGCAATTACCCATAAAAATTTCATTTCCCTTCTCCCATTATACTTGTATCAGTACATTTATAATTTACCATTTTTATAAATGTCTTAAAAGAATAAATTTACATATATTTTTTAGTGCTATTGAATATCGTATTCTACATGAACAACTTTTCTTAAAATTATTTCCGGCTTACCTCTCTTTAAAAAAATCGAATCATAGTCATTATTTTCAGGAATTAAGATAACTTTATTTCCAGCGAGCTTTACACGTTTATTCGTAGCCTCATCATCTATTAAAACAGCTTTCAAAAGTTGATTTTCTTACAAGCGTTATTAATGATCCGTATGGAATTAGAAGCTTCATGAAATTGCCTTTGCAATATAGCATAAACAGCTTATTAGAAGGCACATGGTCAAAAGTTAGGTCATGATTTCCTAAAACATTTTGCTCGGCTAAAATAGTCCAAAAAATTATAAACTGGTAAAATTCAAAACTCAAAAAAGTATAAGAGCAGTTAAAAAACTGCTCATTATTAGTTCTATACCGTGCGAATGCATAATAAAAGCCTGTAATATTCGATATTACAAGCTTTTTAACATAATTTAAGGAGAGTACAGGATTTGAACCTGCGCGCCAAGGAAAAACTTGGTTCGCCGGATTTCGAGTCCGGTGCATTACCACTCTGCCAACTCTCCATAACGAATAACATTATACCTTAACTGAAATTTTTTTCAACTTGCCATTTTCTTCTAAATTGAACGAGTGCGTGTTTGTTATGTATTTGCTTGATGTAATATCGAAAAAAGCAATTAAATCAGCTACACACTAGATAGCAACTTTATTCTTTTAAATTACCGATTGTCTTGAGATAGGTTTTAATTTTTTGTTCTACAAACTTGATATTATCGTCAATTTTCTTTTCCTGTTCATGTAAATTATCAAGCTGCTTAAACAGTAAAACAAGTCTGTCAGGTATAGTTTGGTCACCCTCATAGCGTAATTTGGTGTATTTTTGCATTTCTTTAATACTCATGCCAGTTTTTTTTAAGCGAGAAATGAAACTAATCCATGCTACATCTTTTTCAGTATAGATGCGACGATTATTTTCATCACGATTTGGGAAAAGTAATCTTTGCTTTTCATAATAACGCAGTGTGTCAATTGAAAAGCCACTAAGTTTCGAAAATTGACCAATTGAATATTTCATTGTAGTTCCTTTCTAAAAAATTCCAGCAAAGTAAATGATACATCGTCATATTTTACCACTACCAAAAAATTTTGAAATAGTAGTTGACATGGACTATACTCCAGCAACTATTCTATAAAATGTTAAAAAAGTATACAAAACAAAAAGGAGAAAAACTATGAAAAATGATGAACGTTATCAAAAAGGTTTAGTAAATTTAGAAAAAGTTGATCAAAAGGGCGGCAAATCAGTTATTGATTCACTAGCTGGTTTATCTGAAGATGTAGGGCGCTACATTATTGAATTTGCATTTGGTGACGTATACGATCGTGGTGTCCTAGATCTAAAGCAAAGGGAAATGATTACCATTACGACTTTGCTTACACAAGGAGACACTGAACCGCAACTGAATGTTCATATCAATGGCGCTTTAAATGTCGGCTTAACGCCAAAGGAAGTAATCGAGACATTTATTCAAACTATTCCTTACGTGGGATTTCCGAAAGTGCTAAACGCGATTAATGTTGCTAAAAAGGTATTCAAAGATCGTGGAATAGATTTCACGCAATCGAATAAAAGTGAATAAAGTCATGACCAAAACTAGTTACTGTTATAAGTAAACTAGTTTTTTTATCTGAGGCTGATATAGTTCGTATTTTTATGACTATAAAACAAGCATGCATGAATTTAATTGTAAGTTAATTTTTGTGTTAAAGAAGTGAAATATGGAAAGTTCATTATCTAAGCGTGCAGCTGTGACTGACACAATTCCAACAGTTTTTGGCTATTTAGGAATTGCGTCCGCTTTTGGTGTGATTGCTCGCTCAACAGGTTTTTCGACTATTACAGTAATCATGATGTCAATCATAATCTATGCTGGATCAGCACAATTTACCACTGTTAGTATGCTAGTAGCAGGTAGTCCGATTGCTTCAATTATTTTTACTACATTTATGGTCAATTCAAGGATGATTCTAATGAGTACGACGGTGGCACCGTATTTTAAGAAAGATAAACTGGGCAAAGGTATTTTAATTGGCACGCTTTTAACTGATGAAAGCTTTGCTCTAGCAATGAATAAACTTAATTTTACAAATGGCAAAATGAATTTCAGTTGGTTCAATACTGAAAATATGATTTCATATAAAACTTGGGTATTTGCTACAGCGATTGGTGCCATACTTGGCAACTTTATTAAAGATCCAAAACAATTAGGTCTTGATTTTGCAAATGTGGCAATGTTTATTGGTTTGTTATATTTGCAAGTAAACGATGATAAGTCTTTAAATAAGCTGTTACAAGTAATAGTAATTTTACTGACAATGTTGTTGACCTATATTTTGACAATGATTTTGCCACCCAGTCTGGTTATTATTGTTGTAACTCTTATTGGATGTGCATTGGGGATGGTAATAAAACGTGTCTTCTTCTAACTATTTGTTTTTGACTATTATCGGATGTGGACTTGCAACTTGGCTATCGCGGATACTTCCCTTTGTTTTATTAAAAAAATTCACTTTACCTAAAGCAGTGGTTAAATTTCTATCTTTTGTACCGATAGTTATAATGTCTACTATGTGGTTTTGCAATTTATTCACCGCTCAACCAGGTCAATTGCCAAAAGCTAACCTTGAATATCTTGTTGCTTCAGTGCCAACTTTTATAGCAGCCATTGCTAGCAAATCACTTTTAGTAATTGTTATAGTTGGGGTAGTTTCTTTAGCTTTATTACGATTATTTATTTAGTAAAAGATTAATTAATAATTATTTTCTATTTCTGTAAATTTGAATTAAAAAAATTGTGAGTTATACTAATAAAAGTTGTTAATTTTTAACAATTAAGCAAATTTGTTATTAAAAATCAAATAAATATTTTGGTTGGAGTGAAAGACTTTCAAGAATTGTTCTCAGGTTTGGGTTGCCTGGGCAGTTTTGAAAGTCTTTTTTGCTGTAGAAAGCGGGAATGTAAATGCAATTTTTAGGAATATTAGTTGTTATTTTGTTTGCTACCCTAATTGGCGGACAATTTAGCGCAAGACTAAAATTGCCGGCTGTTGTCGGTGAATTACTAGCTGGGATAATAATAGGGCCAGCTGTTTTTAATTTGGTACAACATAGCGGAATCATCAAAGTTTTCTCAGACATCGGTGTGATTTTTTTGATGTTTTTGGCTGGTCTTGACAGTGATATTAAAACACTAAAAAAGCTTTTACGTCCCAGTATACTGGTAGCTGCCCTTGGTATGATAGTACCAATTATCATTGCTTATATGACAGGTATTCTTTTTAAATTTACACAGGTCGAAAGTTTATTTTTAGGCTTAACTTTTTCAGCCACCTCAGTTTCGATTTCAGTTGCTGTTTTGCAGGAGATGGGACGTCTAGATGGAAAAGAAGGCATGACAATTTTAGGAGCCGCAGTAGCAGATGACCTGCTATCAATACTGCTTTTGAGCATTGTTAGTGGACTGACAGGTGTTTCTGAACCAGGCTCAAATATGGGAAAAGATCTAGCTTTGAACTTGCTTATTCAGGCAGCATTTCTTATATTATTAGTCATTCTTAGCGTTTATGTTATACCTCGGTTAATCAGCCTAAGTCAGCGCCTGACCTTGCCCGTTCCAGAAACCTTGGTGGCAATGATTATTGTGGTTTTAGCTTCTTGGGGTGCCGAAGAGGTGGGGCTTAGTAACGTGATTGGCGCTTTTTGCGCTGGTTTGGCCCTCAATCGTACCTCAGCAAAGAAAATTCTCAAAAAGAATTTTACAGTAATTGGTTACAGCAGTTTTATTCCTATCTTTTTTGTCAGCATTGGTTTAGATATGAGCATTAAGGGAGTACTACACGATTTTATCTTATTTATCATTTTGATAATTGGCGGTGTTATTTCAAAATTGGTTGGAGCAAGTTTGGGAGCAAAAATTGCGGGTTTTAGCAATTCCAGTGCACTGTTAGTCGGAACCGGAATGGTTTCGCGCGGTGAAATGGCGCTAGTGGTTGCACAAATAGGTTTGACAAATCATCTACTTGCGCCAGCGGCATATTCAACTGTCATTGGTGCGATCATTATGACAACTGTGATTTCGCCATTTCTGCTCAAATGGTCAATAATAAAAATGGATATGAATGAATAAAGCAAAAACCAGATACTTAAGATACACTCTGCGATCTGACCTTCTAGTTAAATTTCTTAAAGTCGTTTAAAAGTTATGCTATGATTAAAAACGTGTTTTTTCACAGTTAAACTTAAACAGAAGGTAGGAAGGTCGGATGAAAGTTCAGCCAAAAGCTGATATTTTTAAATTAAGATGGTACATTAACCAAATGCGTGGTTGGAGTTTTAAAACATATCTCTTATTAATGCTGGGGATCGGTATTATTATTGGGACTACTGTTGCGTCCCCAATTGATAAAATTTCATTGTTGACAATGATTGCCGCAGTTTTGGGTTTCACTTGTACTCTTGCTATTACTAACGCCAGACAAATTAATGGTATTTTGGGCTTGATGTCAGCTACAATTTACATCATTGTTTCCGTTTATGCCCAAAACTATGCTAATGTAATTTTACAGGGTGTATATATTGTTATTTTGGATTTACCCGTGTTGTTGTTACCGTCTTGGTCTAAAGATACGGAAAAACATATTCATGGTTTGACAATAACAAAGTGGCTTCTTACCATTCTCTTTTTTACCGTGGTGCTAGTTTTACTTTATCTGCTAGATACAAAAATTTTCATTAGTCCAAGGCCCCTAATCGATGCGGCAGCTGGAGCAATTGGAATTACTGGATCTCTTCTTTGCACATTACATTTTCGCGAGCAATACTATTTTTGGACTATTCAAGGAATACTTTCAATTATTTTATGGGGAGTTACAGCATTTCAGGGGGCTGCTAATTTAACATTATTTTTAACGTATATCATGTACCTAATTAATGATCTGTTGGCATTTACGGACAAACACACTCATTGGTTTCACTAACAAAAAAGAAGTCTTCTTCAAAAGACTCCTTTTATTTTGCTAAATGTTTTTTGACAATTCTACTTAATATCTTAGTTGCACCTTTACCAGCCTTATCATCATAATAGGATTGGTAGCGAGTATCTTTATCATAGGCATCGACTATTCCTAAATGGATTTTGCTGGAATAATTAGGCATAATAATTCGCAGCCAGTTTTGATGCTTTTTAAAGACATCATCACCCAAGTCGGCTTCTTTAGAGGGATCTTTAACAATTGCTTGTAAATCTCGTACTAGATCCGCTTCAGTTTGCTTCATTTTATTATATTTCTCTTCAGAGAATTGGCTAGATTCAGACATAATTTCCTCCTGTAATTCGTTAAGATACTTAAATAACTATAGCAATAATGTTGCGAAAAATCATGTGTAAATAAATGTTCTATTTATTTAAATAAAAATATTGTTTTGCATAATTGGTAGAGTTAAGCAAATGCTAAGAAATCTGAAAAATAAAGCGTTATAATTAAGATAGAGGCGAATTGATGATCATTTTTGTTTGGGCAGAAGATAAAAAACACCAAATTGGTCTAGATGGACATTTACCTTGGAGTTTGCCTGCTGACTTACACCATTTTAAAAAAATAACCTATGGACATCCCATTGTCATGGGGCGAAGAACTTTTATGAGCTTACCTCATATTTTACCTGGCCGTATGCACATTGTTTTGAGTACTAAAAAAGAGCTGAAAAATAAATTTCACGATGATCAAAGAGTTTTAATATTATCTTCAATCACTGAATTACAAAGTTGGATTGGTAAACACAAAAATCTGGAAATTTGTGTAATTGGCGGTAATTCGGTTTTTGACGTCTTGAAAAATCAGGTAGATTGCTTAGAAAAAACTGAAATCAAAGCGACTTTTACAGCTGATGTGACGATGGCAAAACTTAATTATAGCGATTTTAAGCTAGTAAAAAGGGAATTTCATCAGCCTGACAATTTAAATTTTTATCCTTATGAATTTTTAACTTATATGAGAAAGGAGAAATAACATGAAACAAGTTATTGCTTCTACCGTCGTTTTAATAATTTGTATATTAACTTTGATTAGCAGCTTTTTACTTGCAGAAAACTTAAATCATAATTATTGGTGGCAGGTAATTGGAATGGCTATTGTAACCTTTGCCGTGGGACAATATTTTTTAAAAATAATAAAATCATACCAAGCAACTAAAAAATAATTTATTTTTTGGTTGACAGGAAAATTTTTAGATGTTAAATTAATAAACAATTAAATAATTAATACATCTTGAAAAGCAGAGTAGCTATTATTTTTACTAATAAAGAGAGCTGACGTTTGGTGAGAGTCAGTTAGTAAGGTGTAGTGAACATGGGCTTGAAATGATGACTGCTAGTGATATTTAGCTAGTGGCGGAGTTGCATCCGTTATGATTGCAAGCTATTGTTAGATAGTTGTTGAGGTTTATTACGTGAGTAATAAGCAAATTAAAGGTGGTAACACGAAGCACTCGTCCTTAGTTTAGGATGAGTGCTTTTTTTATTGAAAAATTGGGAGGTTTTTCTAATGACTAAAAAGAGTCGCAATATAATTATTGGAGTAATTGCAGCCATTGTAATTATTGCCATTGCCTGGTTTAGCTTTGGCAAAAAAGCAGATAGCAATCAAAAAAACCATGTTGTTACAGTAGGTATAGTTAGTGAGTCTAAACCGAAAGAGGTTATTTGGGATCACGCTGCAGCCTTAGCCAAGAAAAAGTATGGCATAACGATTAAGATCAAGAATTTCACTGATTACAATCAACCAAATAAGGCAGTAAAAAGTGGAGACATCGATCTGAATGCATTTCAACATTATGCTTTTCTTAAGGCCTGGAATAAAGCCAATCATGGTGGACTAGTAGCTATCGGACGCACAGATATCAATCCGATTAGGTTATATTCAAAGAAATATCATAAATTAAGTGAATTGCCAAAAGGTGCCACAATTGCTGTGCCAAATGATGCAAGTAATGAATCCCGTTCTTTACTTGTTTTGAAAAATGCTGGACTTATTACATTACGTAAGGGTAAAGCTCTTGTGACTGTAGCAGATATTGTAAAGAATCCTAAAAACATTAAAGTTAAAGAAATTAGTGCCGATCAATGTGGCCGGGTTATTAATTCAGTAGAAGCAGCAGTTATTAATAATGACTTTGCTCGTCCTGCTGGTTTAGGTGAAAAACAAACAATTTTTGTTGAGCCGGTAAATAGAGATTCTTACCAATGGATAAATATCATTGTTGCTAAAAAAGATCAAGCAAAAAACAAGGATTACCAAGCAGTAGTCAAATGTTATCAAACTGCTGAGACTAAACGGATTCAAAAGAAATATTATGGCAACATGACTAGAAGTGCTTGGGACATTAAATTGAAGTAAAAATTCTAATGATCGGAGAAGATTGTAATGGGTATTATTGATTTAGAACACGTAAGTGTAGATTTCCCTGATAAAAAAGGCAAAATTGTACAAGCAGTTCATGATGTTAGTCTAACTGTAGAAAAAGGTGATATTTATGGTGTTGTGGGCTTTTCCGGAGCTGGTAAGTCAACTTTAGTCAGAACAGTCAACCTTTTACAAAAACCAACAGCCGGCAACATTAAAGTTAATGGAACTGATTTTGTCAAAGACGGCAAGCAGGTAATAGCTAATAAAGATTTACAATTAGCTCGTAGAAAAATCGGTATGATTTTTCAAAATTTTAATTTATTAAATGAAATAAGCGTCGTTGACAACGTGTCCTTTGCCCTGAAACATTCTGGATTAAAAGAAAAAGAAATTAAGGAAAAATCATTAAAATTATTAGATTTAGTGGATTTAAGAGATAAAGCAAACTTTTATCCGGTGCAACTTTCTGGAGGTCAGCAACAAAGAGTTGCTATTGCCAGAGCTTTAGCGAATGAACCAGATATTTTGATTTCAGATGAGGCTACTAGTGCACTTGATCCACAAAATACTCTTCAAATTCTGACATTGCTCAAAAAGCTCCAAAAAGATCTTAACTTAACTATTGTCTTGATAACCCATGAAATGGCGGCTATTAAGAAAGTTTGTAATAAAGTTGCCTTAATGCAGTTTGGACAAATTGTTGAAAAAGGAAGTTTAAGGGATGTTGTGCTACATCCTAAAAATGATTTGACCAAGAGTTTCGTGGGTGGCTCTTTGGAAGTAATCAACACTTTGAAATCTCTTAATATTGATAAGCTTGACAATGATAATGAGGCTATTTATCAACTTGTATATAGCATGGCTAATGTCACCAAAACAATTGTTGTTGATTTATACCGTGAAGTAGGAGTTGAAGCCAGCATGTTATACGGCAATGTTGAATTGCTTGATGATGAGCCAATTGGTACTTTACTTGTTCAAGTCAAAGGAGACAAGACAAAACAGCAGGAGACAGCTGCTTATTTAAGAAAAGAAAAAGTTGCTGTCACTCGTTTAAACGAAAAGGGGGATCTATATGAGTAGTTGGTTTAGCAAAGTTTTTCCCAATGTTGTGCAATTAGGTTGGCTGGGAGACACTGGCTGGGGCACTAGCATTATTCAAACTCTGTATATGACTTTTTGGGCCGGAATTTTTGGCGGCATTCTTGGGATGGTTTTTGGTATTGTTTTAGTCTTAACCAAAAGTGACGGTATCAGGCCTAATAAATTTTGGTTTAACCTTTGTGATAAAATTGTTTCAATTTTTAGAGCAATTCCGTTTATTATTTTACTGGCATTCATCGCTCCAGTAACACAAAAAATTGTAGGTACCCAAATCGGTATTCAAGCAGCGTTAGTTCCTCTGACACTAGGTTGTTTCCCATTTTATGCACGTCAAGTTCAAGTAGCACTAGAAAGTGTGGATCACGGCAAAATTGAAGCAGCACAGAGTTTAGGCGCTACGATTTGGGACATCATATTTAGTGTTTATTTAAATGAAGCCAGATCAGAACTTGCTCGTGTTTCTACTGTAACAATTATCAGTCTAATTGGTTTGACTGCAATGGCAGGAGCTATAGGTGCCGGTGGACTAGGTAATACTGCAATTTCATACGGATATAATCGTTTTAATAATGACGTAACACTTATTGCGACAGTTTTAGTTATTATTTTAATATTTATTGTTCAAGTCATTGGTGACTTTTTTGCCAACAGATTGAATCATCAAAATCGCTAAAAATTTTAAAACAAAATAAAAACAACGAGTTAAAACTCGTTGTTTTTTCGTATTTAATTGTAGAATTATTTAACTGCGTCCTTCAATGCTTTACCAGGCTTGAATGCCGGTACTTTTGTTGCAGGAATCGTTAAAGTTTTACCAGTTTGTGGGTTTCTACCTTTTCTAGCTGCACGATTACGTACTTCAAAAGAGCCAAAACCTATGATTTGTACTTTTTCGCCTTTAGCCAAGTTATCCTTGATTGATTCGATTAAAGCATCGATAACTTTTTCTGCATCTTTTTGTTTAAGATCTGTCTTTGCTGAAACTTCTTTAGTAAGTTCAGACTTGTTAATTGAAGCCATAATTCTTCTCTTTTCTATAAAAAATATTACACATCCAATGCTATTAAATAGTTTGTATTTTTTCTATACCAATCCACCTAAAGCATTGTGTCGCTTGATATTCGGCAACTTTTATTATTTTAGCACACATATAGCTACCTTCAACAGTAAAAAGCTAAATGTTAGGTTAATTTTTGTTGTTTTAACAAGCGGTTGACCATTTGCAGGTAATTAAGGTAAAGGGGTTTAAACCGAGAATGTTTCTCCTTTTGCCAGGGCTTAGGTTTACCACAAAAATGTAAAATTGACGTGTTTTTCATGACCCACTCAGTATTTATTTCACCTGTGCTTCTTGTTAAGTAAACTGAGAAAGCTCTGGCATCGTAGTTCCAGCGCGTTTCCGGAATTTTTAAAATATCTTCGCCATATAGATAATTGAGAATATCTTGGTCTGGCAAAATTAAAGTATCATGATGCTCTTCAATTGCCTGGGTAATTTCTTCAATTTTAATTTTTGTACGCATTTGATCCAAATCCATCAACATTATTCCTGAGTTAAAGTATCCCGTTGATGTACCCAGCCTGATATTATTGATTGAACTCATAATGTCTGTTAGCCCTTCATGAACGGAAGCCGCAAACATTTTACCTTCAAGGTCTAATTCCCATAAAGGCACTATTGAGTTAATAACTAAAATGTCTGGATCAAGGTAGATAATTCGATGTAGATCTGCCGGCAAAATTCTACTCGAGAGTAATCTGAAATACATTTCCTTGGGATAATCATGCAAGTTGAGTAATGAATCAGGAAATTTAATATTCTTGTTCATGGTAAGGGTGGCTACCTTAATTCCTATTTTTTCGCCAAATTTTTTTAATTTGTTCAGAGCATGCTGGTTGATGTTATCGTAAATTAGCCAGACATGAAACTCTTCAGTCATATTGTTAAGCCTAAGAGAATACATCATAACTTCGAGTGGTTTGATATAATTTTGGTCTATAGTGACCAGTATTTCAATTGGTTCTTTTTGCGACTTTTTCATGAAGTTCTTCCTTTAACAACATTTTTGTGTTTTCACTATTTCTTAGTATAAAGCAAAAGTATGTTATATACCTCATAATATAAGTTGTAAAAAAACTAAAAACCATAAATATAGAACGTAAAGTAATTGTTTTGTTTTTGTAAAAGAAATTATTTATTCAAAGTAGTAGAATGTATATAAATAAGTTTTAACAATGAGGTGTCAACATGAAGAAAAAACTACTCTTAAGTGTAGCTGGAGTCGCATCTTTGACTTTGGGATTGAGTGTAACTAAGCCAGTGCTCGCCGCAGATACTCCTGCAGCAACCACCAATCAAAGTCAGACTAATACTACAACATCTAATACTACGAACGGAGATTCAAACACGTCAAATACTACTGACCAAAGTAAAACCAATAATGGACAATCTAATACAACTAACAGTACAAATAATCCTGCTACTGCAGATACTGACAAAAAGCCTAAGAAAAATAATACTAATTCAAATAATGCGATAAAATATTTAGGCAAAACTGTCAAATTAAAGAGAAATGCCTATATATTTGACAGTAAGGGTAAAAGAATTAAAAACAAAAAACTGAAAAAAGGAACAATTCTTTCAATTACGGGTTTTACCACAGTTAAAAATAAGAGTTACTTGCAAATATCATTAAATGGCAAGAAAACTAAGAAGAAAGAATACGTAAAGCCAGGTAATGTAAAGCTTTTTAAAGTTGCCAGCTACAAGGTAAAACGCAACGCTAAAGTATACAATAGCAAAGGCAAGCTTCTGGTAAAAGGAAATAAATATTCATACGTTAAAAAAGGTACAACAGTTTTTGTCTATAGTACCAAGAAGATCAAAGGTAAAAAGTTAGTAGGAATATCTGAAACACAGTTTTTAAAATGGTCTGATTTAGTTCATAAGACTGGTAAAGCAGTCATTAAATAATTGCGTTTTGTTTTTTTTAGGAGGCATACAAATGACTGATCCTGTTTTAAAGAGAGTAGCTGTCAGAAAATATACGACTGAAAAAGTTGCTCAAGATGATATTGATAAGTTGATCAATGCTTTTCAAGCATCTCCTTGTGGCATGCATCAAACTGATGTGATGCAGATGACAGTGGTTGAAGATGAAAAATTATTATCACAAATAGAACAAGTTACAAGTAACGCTTGCTATAATGCTCCTTTATTATTTGTCATTAATGTCAAAAAGAACAATGAGTTTGGTGAAAGAGACGCTTCTGTTGCTGCAGAAAACATAATGGTAGAGGCCGCAGAACTCAACTTGGGTTCGGTTTATCTAATGAATGCAGCAAGCGTGCTCAATTCTGCTAAAAACTTGGAAGAGAAGTTAGGTCTTCCGCAAAATTTTGAAACTTGTGTCATTGTTGCCTGCGGTCACGCTGCAGAACATCCCAATGCTGATAGATCTTCCAGGTATAAGGTTATAAGAAAGTAATATTGTTTTGTAGTTGTGTCTTAAACTTTAGCCACACTTTTATTGATGAAGGTGTACTAAAGTTTTTTATTTTGAACAAAATATTTAATTTATTGCAACACAAATGGTTTATATAAATGTTACTTGGTATAATAATTATGTAAGCGTTACATTTATTTACTGAAGGAGCTAATTACATGAAAAAAATTATTAATGATCCTGCTAATGTTGTACCAGAAATGGTTAAAGGTATGGTGAGATCTTATCCACAATTTATAACTAAAATAGAAGATGCTGAAGCTGTGATGAGAGCAGATAAGGAATCAATGACTGGTAAAGTAGGCATTGTCAGTGGGGGAGGCTCTGGCCACGAACCTACTCATGCTGGTTTTGTAGGTAAAGGGATGTTGAGTGCAGCTGTTTGCGGAGAAGTGTTTACATCCCCAACGCCGGATCAAATATACGCGGCCATCAAAGCAGTTGACCAAGGTCAAGGTGTCTTTTTAGTAATTAAAAATTATTCGGGAGATGTCATGAACTTCGATATGGCAAAAGATATGGCTGATATGGACAACATCAAAGTTAAATCAATTGTGGTGGATGATGATATTGCTGTTGAAAACAGTACTTTTACGCAAGGTAGACGTGGTGTAGCCGGTACTTTGTTTATGCATAAGATACTTGGCGCCATGGCTCAAAACGGTGCGAGTTTAGACGAAATTGATGCAGCAGCCAAAAAAGTTTTGCCTAATATTAAAACAATTGCAGTAGCCTTATCAGCTGCTACCAATCCCGAAACAGGCAAACCTGGTTTTGTTTTAAAAGAAGATGAAATTGAATATGGAGTTGGCATTCATTCAGAACCTGGTTACCGGCGTGAAAAAATTAAGCCTGCTAAAGACTTGGTATCTGAATTGGTAGGAAAATTAAATGATGAAATGCATCTAGATCACAACAAGAAATATGCGGTATTGGTTAATGGCATGGGTGCAACTCCACTAATGGAACAATACATTTTTAGCAACGACTTGCTTGATAAATTGGCAGCGATTGATGTTAAACCAGCTTTTATGAAAGTTGGTAATTACATGACCTCACTAGATATGGCTGGTATTTCGCTCACGTTTTTTGAAATAGCTGACGAAAAGTGGCTTGATTATCTTAATCAACCAGTTGAAACGATAGCTTGGTAAGAAGAAGGGTAATAATATGGGATTAACGGTTAAAAATGTAGTTGAATGGATTAATAAATTTTCCGCTAAAATTGAGCAGAATAAGCAATTCTTAAGCGATTTAGATACCGCTATAGGTGATGGAGATCATGGCTTTAATATGAGTCGGGGCATGACGGCAGTCAGTCAAAAACTGAATAAAGAACCCGAAACAATTACCGATGCTTTTAAACAAATTGCAATGACTCTTATTTCTACTGTTGGTGGAGCATCAGGTCCATTATATGGTACAGCTTTTTTAGAGATGGCCAAGAAAAGCGCTACTAGCGATGATATTGGTGAATTACTGGATGCTGCATTAGCTGGTATTAAAAAACGTGGCGGTGCTGAACCCGGAGACAAAACAATGGTTGATGTTTGGTCAGTGCTCGTACCTGAAGTAAAAGCACACAAGTTAACGCAAGAAAAAATTGATTCTGCTGTAGCTGCGACTAAAGGTTTAGTTGCTAAAAAGGGTCGTGCTTCATATTTAGGAGAGAGGTCAAAAGGTCATATTGACCCCGGCTCACAATCTAGCGGCTATCTCTTTGAGGCTTTAGTGGAAACTGAAGGTATACTATGAGTTTAGGCATTACGTTGGTATCACATGTTCCCGCAATACCCACAGGACTGACTAAACTTTTAGAGCAAGTTGCAAAAGATGTATCAATCACATCTGCTGGCGGAACAAATGAAGAAGATATAGGTACCAGTATGGATAAAGTTTTGCAAGCTTTTTCAGATAATAAAGCTGATGAAATTTTGGCTTTTTATGATTTAGGCAGTGCCAAAATGAATATTGAATTGGCTACTGAAATGACATCTAAAAAAATTCACTTGTATGATGTGGCTTTTATCGAAGGAGCATATACAGCAGCTACTCTGATTGAAGCTGGAGTTAATTTAACTGAAATAGAAAAGCAACTTGAGTGCTTAAAAATAAAAAAATAGTTTGAAGACGATATATTCTTCGGTTTTGTCCTAATTTTTGAGGGCAGATCAAATTTCATGGTTAACTTTCTTAATTAAAATAACGGATACAAAAATATAACAAAAATTTTTAAGAAATAAAATACAAACTTCCTAGAAGCAAGAATATTAAATAACAATTATTTAAAAAAGAATGCACGTATCATTTTATTTAAAGAAAGGGTTTACACACGCTAGATTTTATAATATATTTTGTTTGGGAGTAATTTGCTACTTAACATTATTTTAGGTTTGTTTAACCTAATAATCGAAGTAGGAGATTTTAAAAAATGAATAATAGCTTAACAATGCAATTAGTGGGAGAGTTCATCGGAACTATCATCTTAGTATTGCTTGGAGATGGCGTTTGTGCTGGTGTCAATTTGAACAAGTCAAAAGCAAAAGGCAGTGGCTGGATTGTTATTTCTTTTGGTTGGGGGTTCGCTGTAACTTTCGGTGTATTTTGTGTTAGTTGGCTTTGCCCGGGACACTTTAATCCAGCCGTTTCATTAGGAATGGCTATTGCGAATAAATTGCCTTGGTCTTCAGTTTTGCCATATATGCTGGCACAGACAGCCGGAGGTTTTATCGGCGGTATTTTAGTTTGGTTAACCTATTTTCCTCACTGGGAAGAAACAACTGATCAAGCTGGTATTCTAGGTTCTTTTGCAACTACGCCAGCCATTAGAAACTATACGTGGAATTTCTTTACAGAAATGATTGCTACATTTGTTTTGGTTTTCGGCTTGCTTGGACTAACTAATACTAAATTAGCAGCAGGTCTCAATCCATTACTGGCAGGATTTTTGATCACAGCGATTTGTTTGTCCTTGGGAGGACCAACTGGCATTGCTATTAATCCAGCTCGTGATTTAGGACCAAGACTTGCTCACCAATTTATGCCAATTGCCAATAAAGGCGGTTCAGATTGGGCTTATAGTTGGGTGCCAGTCTTTGGACCACTTTTAGGTGGAATAATTGCAGCATTATTATTCAAAGTGATTGTCTAGTTAAAAAGGCTCACGTTAAACAGGACGTGAGTCTTTTTGTTTGCCCCAAATTATTGATATTCATCTGGTTTAAAATGTCGCAGTATTTCGATCCCTTTGCTCTGATACTTGTTAGGTATGAAGCTTTTTCTCATTGCTATCTGCATGTATGCCCACAATTTTTGCCCCGGCTTTAGCCGAATGACATGAATATCGGAAACCTCTTTTAAGCTGCTTTCCATAGCAAGAGCAATGCCTACATTGCGTTTAACTAATTCAATCATCATTCTCATTGTAGTAGCAGTATATGAAATTTGTGGCGTAAAATCGCCCAATTTTGCTTCCTGCTCAAGGCATTCTCTAGTTAAATAGCCCCTTTTGCGAGCGACAAATTTGCGGTTGCGCAGGTCTGCTGCACTAATTTGGTGGACATCCCGCCACTTATCGCTTGTACTGGTAATAATGACCAGTTCGGTTCTTTGCAAGTTATGAATAAAATATTCGGGATCATTAATAGGAACCATCCACGAATAAATTGCTACATCAACGGTGCCGTCGGTCAAGTCAGAAAATGCATTAGCCGATCTTTCAATTCTAGAATCAATTAGATTGGCAATATTTGCCTGATAAAATTTTTGAATAATATCGGCGATGTACAGGCTACCGGCTTCCCCAGAAAAGGCAAGCCGAATTTTTTTGTCACTGGCATGCATCACATCATAATTGATGCTGGCGATATCTTGCAATAGAATTTTTGCTCTTTTATAAAGTAAGTCGCCGGCATCGGTCAAAGTTATTTTACTTTTGCGATTTTTTTGCAATATTAGTGGATCATCGAACTTATCTGCCAACCGCTTTACTGCCATGGAAATTGTGGGCTGGGTAACATCAAAAAATGCGGCTGTGGTGGTATAGTTACCAGTTTCAACTAATTTACAAAAATATAATAAGTCTTTTTCATTCATGAGTACTTCCTAAATAAATAAAATTTATAAATATATCTAATTAAATTATATTAAATTTAGCTTTAATGTACAATAACAAGCTGCTGTAATAGTATTTTGTATTATGAAACTGAAATATTCTTTTAAAAAATTTAATTAGACTTAAAAAGATGGTCAAGATATATTTACGTTAAGAATAGTTTATAAGAAAGTGATGGTGAAAAATTTGATCTACGATTCAACTCTCAAATGGGACGCCGCTTACGATGTAATTGTAGTCGGATTCGGCGGAGCTGGTGCCGGTGCAGCAAGATTTGCAGCAGATAATAATGCGCACGTTCTGCTCATTGACTCAGCTCCTGAAGGTCATGAAGGTGGCAATACCAGATATGCAGGTGGTGCTTTTGCTTGGAGCGATAATTTTGCTGATCTGCGTGAATATTATAAGCAAACTTATTATCCCTTTAAGTATGATCCCAAAGATTTAGACGCTTTTGTCAATAATGTTTTGAAGATGAAGGAGTACTCTCAAAAATATTTTGGCATTGAAGCACAATACACCGGGAGAAGACCTCTAGGAGAATATCCAGAATACAAGCATGCTGAAACAATGCGCTCACAAAGCATGACCGCTGGTATGTATAATGGCGGATTCTGGAAATTATTACGTAAAAAAGTTTACGAGCGTTTAGACAAAATTGATGTTTGGTTTGAAAGTCCTGCACAACATTTAATTCAGGACCCCAACACTAAAACTATTTTAGGTGTGCAAATTAAACATCAAGGTATAAATAGAAATGTGGCTGCCAGAAATGGTGTAGTTCTATCATGTGGTGGCTTTGAAAATAACCAAGATATGGTTCAAACATTTTTAGGTCAAGGTTCTTTAGCTCCAATTGGTAGTTTATATAATCAAGGTAAAGGGATTGATTTAGCAGTTGAAGCTGGCGCTAGACTGTGGCATATGTCCAACTATGATTCACATGGTTTTTCTTTAAGAGAAGGTAAGCCAAGAGAAAAATTTGCTTACATGATCAACTGGAAGAGCTTGTTTAATGGCAGTATTTTCGTTGCTGGCGATGATGGCACCCGGTATTACCGTGAAGACGAAGAAGACCGTCATGGTTACAAATATAACCACGGCAACTGGATTATGCAGCCTAATCAAAATCATCCACATATCATCATGGATCAAAGGCAATTTGAGCAACTAGCTAATGACGATTCAGATAAGGCTGAACAAATTAAGAGCCTGATCACCTATGCCATAAAAGCTGAAACTATTGCTGAATTGGCTGACAAGATTGCTGCACCAAAATTGGCTGAAGCTGTTAGTGATTTTAACTTTTTAGTCAATAAAAAAAAGCGCGATATGTTTTTAAAGCGCAAGATTGAGACAATGCGTGCTTTTGGCGCCGGCCC
Organism: Lactobacillus laiwuensis; assembly: GCF_019972835.1. Classification (GTDB taxonomy): domain Bacteria; phylum Bacillota; class Bacilli; order Lactobacillales; family Lactobacillaceae; genus Lactobacillus; species Lactobacillus laiwuensis. The sequence continues at coordinate 244,105 of NZ_BPPB01000001.1, forward strand.
ATATTATGCTATTCCAATTCGCCACAACATTCTTCATACACATGGTGGCGCTCGTCGTAATCAAAATTGCGAAGTTTTGGACATGGAGAATAATGTTATTCCTCATTTATATGAAGCCGGTGAATTAGGAGATATTTTTGCTACCAAATATATTGGTGCAAACAGTATTGCTGATTTGTTAATTTCTGGCAAAATTGCGGGAGAAAATGCTGCGTGGCCAAAAAGAAAAATGGCTGAAGTTGATGTAGTTACAGGTGCTTCAAAAAACCCTGATCTAAAATCTGACGCCCATGCTTCTTCAACTGATTTTGAAGCTGGACCTAATCAGGGAATCGGAATTAGTGAAAATGGCATTAATGATGTCCCAATTGTGGTACGCGTCACGATGTCAGGTGATAAAATTTCTCAAATTGAGACACTGCAAGAAAAAGAAACGCCTTATTTGGGAGGTAAAGCAATTCCCGTTCTAACTAATGAAATGATCGAAAAGCAAACTACAGAGGTTGATGCGGTCAGTGGCGCAAGTACAACTAGTGCTGCTTTTAAAGAAGCTGTCAACCAAGCAATTGAGAACGCTGAAAAGCAGTAAAGAAGTGCAAAAATGAAAATCAACGAAAAAACTAAGTGGAATGGTGTGTATGATGTAGTCGTTTTAGGTTTTGGTGGAGCCGGAGGCACGGCAGCTCGTTTTGCGGCAGAAAATGGTGCTCAAGTCTTATTAGTTGACGCTGCTCCTTATGGTCATGAGGGTGGTAACACCCGTTATTCAGCACAGCATGTTGCTATGGCACATGATAGAAAGAAGATTGCTGAATATTATGAGCAGCTGGCAGCACCATATAATTTTGATCAGAAAACAATGGCTGCTTATCTTGATGGCTTTATTAATATGCCGCAATATTTTAAAAAGTATTTTGGTATTGATCCTTTTATCTGGTCACGTGATAATCAACCGGGTGACCATCTAGCAAAGAAAAAGAATTTATGTGAGTATCCTGAATATCGCGGTTCTGAAACCTTTGATTTTGCCCTGATTCATAATCAAGACTTTGATGCTGAGCTATGGAAAGTAATTCGTGCTCAAGTCGTCAAAAATGCTACCAACATTGATGTCTGGCTTAATTCCAGAGCAGAGCATTTATTGCAGGACAAAGCAACTGGTGAAATAGCTGGAGTAATTATTAATCGTAACAAGAAACAATATTATATTTATGCTCGCAAAGGAGTAATTGTTGCTACAGGTGGCTTTGAAAATAATAAGCAGATGCAGCAGGATTACCTGCACGTCACAAAATTAACCCCGCTGGGCACTCTCTATAATAAGGGTGACGGGATTAAAATGACTGCAGAAGTTGGAGCAAAAATGTGGCATATGAGCAATTATGAGTCATTAGGCATCGTTCCCAGCTATGTAATTGCTGAAGGTGAAAATGAGCGTGGTCGGCAAGTTAGCGGCTGGCAAAATGTCAAATCAGGTGCGATTTTTGCGGTGGCAGACGACGGCACCCGCTTTATGCGCGAAGATGCTAAATTCAGACATGGTCATATCGCTGAACACGGGGACTATTTATTGCCTCACGCTTACGACAATGCTTGGTTGGTCTTTGATAATCAGCAATATCAAAAATTTGTCTTAGAACAGAAGCAAGGAAAGCTCAAGTACGGCAAGTTCTTTGACAAGGTTATTAGTGCCGGTTCACTGACTGAATTAGCCCAAAAGATGAATGTACCAGCCGCAAATCTGAAAAATACTGTTTTGCAATTTAACGAGTTTGCCTCTAACGGCAAGGATCTGGAATTTGGTCGTGCACCTGAGTCAATGACCAGTTTCGATTTACAAGATGACGTCCATGCAGTTAAATTGGCTCCCGCAGTGCTTAATACCCAAGGTGGACCAAAACATGATGAGTTAGCCCGTGTACTTGATGTCAACAATCAACCAATCAAACGTCTCTACACAGCTGGTGAGCTTGGCGGAATGTGCGTCAATCGTTATCAGGGCGGTGGCAACTTAGCTGAATGCTTGATTTTTGGCAAAATTGCTGGAGAAAATGCTGCCAAGTTAGAGCCAATTGAGAATTCGGTTAATTTAACGGATAAATTGCCGCGAATTAATGATCTTTTGGATGGTGAAAAGGACGATCAAATTGAGCTGGGACAAAATCAGTTTCTAGGATCTTCTGAAGCAGGTATTGGCGGCAGGATTTTGGTTCGCGTGACCTTTTTTGATAATGAAATCAAAAAAATTGAAGTACTAGAAAATCATGAAACGGAAGGAATTGGAGCTGTAGCCATTGACCGTATACCCCAAGAAATGGTAAGCAATAATTCTACCGACGTTGATGCAGTTTCAGGAGCTTCTACCACAACTAACGCTTTAAAGGAAGCCGTAAATGCGGCAATTAAGAAAGCCCAAAATAGTTCTAAAGGAGAATAAAGAAATGTTAGATAAAATTCAATGGAAAAAGTGGGATTTGCCACTAGCTATCGGCATTGTCTTATGGCTGTTAACTCCATTAAAACCAGCGGCAATTAACGTTCAAGCCTGGCACCTTTTCGCCATATTTATTGCAACTATAATTGCTTGTGTGACTAAACCATTACCAATGATGGCAACTACAATAATAGCGGTGGTGATTGCCACATTAACCGGTATTTTTAAGATGGAAGAAGTTACTGCCGGTTTTGGTAATTCCACCGCATGGATGGTCGCTATGTGTATGTTTATGGCGGCCGGCTTTATTAAATCAGGTCTTGGTAAAAGAATTGCCTACTTCTTTGTCAAAACTTTTGGCAAGAGAACTTTAGGTTTGGCTTATGCCTTATCCCTAGTGGAAACTGTTCTGGCAGTTGGTATCCCAAGTAACAACGCTCGTGTTAACGGTATTATGTACCCCATTATTGATAACTTATCAAGAGAAATGGGTTCAGATCCTAAAAAGGGAACTGAGCGTGACATGGGTTCATTCCTTGTCTTTACAGAATACGAAGTTAACATCGTTACTTCCACAATGTTTTTAACTGGTTTAGCCGGAAACATGGTGGCATTAGGGATAGCAAAGACCCAAAACGTTACTATTTCCTGGATGCAATGGTTTGTAGCTGCAATTGTACCGGGCATAATTTCCTTAATATTAGTACCTTTTATTCTATATAAAATATATCCGCCTAAGATCAAGGAAACACCTAATGCTCATGCTTGGGCAGACAAAAAATTACAAGAATTAGGCAAAATGACAGCTGCAGAAAAAATTATGGGTGTGGTTTTTGTCCTGTCAGTTGTATTATGGTTAGTAGGTTCTAAGTTTGGTATTGACGCTACTCTAGTCAGCTTTATTGCAGTTGCATTACTATTGGTATTTGGCGTCATTAATGTTAAGGATATTTTAGGTCAGAGTTTTGCTTGGAACATCCTAACTTGGCTTTCAATTATCATGTTGATGTCACAAAAATTAATGACTTTGGGCTTTTTCCCTTGGTTCTCAAAGACTCTAGGTAGTGCACTTCAAGGTATGAACTGGGTTTTAGTACTGGTAATCTTATTCTTGGTTTACTTCTACCTGCACTATTTATTTCCAAGTGTTTCTACACAAATTTCTGCTCTTTACGCAGGATTTCTCTCAGTTGCGATTGGTGCCGGAGTGCCACCTATGATGGCAGCGTTAATGTTAGCTTTGGACGGTTCTTTATACTTGTCAACTTCAAGCTATTCGGCAGGTCCTGCTGCTTTGCTTTCTTCAACAGGCTATGTTTCTAACAAAGATTGGTGGAAACTAAGCGCCATAATTGGTGTTGTACTTAACATCATCTGGTTAGGCGGCGGTCTGATTTGGACTAAACTTATCGGCATGTGGTAATAAAAAGACTTTGAATTTTTGGTTCAAAGCCTTTTTATTTTTGTCACAAATTGAGCTTTTAGATTTGTAGCTTGTTAGTTTAAGGAGTCTAGTTTACTATTATTACTATACTGAATAAAAAGGAAGATCATAATGAAAAATTGGGCTGTAATATCAACTTGGAGCATGTCATACGATGGGTTGTTAAAAGCAAGCAGTATGTTGCAAAACGGTGAGAGCGCAGGAGATGCCGTTGAAAACTTAATAAAAAAAGTTGAATCTTATCCTCTCTATAAATCAGTAGGGTATGGCGGACTTCCGAATGAAGATGGAGTCGTCCAAATGGATGCTGCGTTCATGAATGGTGATACTTTAGCACAAGGTTCAGTCGCGGCCATTGAAAATGTGAAGCATGCTGTTTCTGTAGCCAGAAAATTAAGTTTAAATAAAACTAACAGCTTTTTAGTCGGAAAAGGTGCTACTAAATTTGCTATGCAAAATGGCTTTGAAATGACTAACATGCTGACAGAAAGAGCAAAAACAATATGGCAAAATAAGGTAAAAGAGCAGTTTAAAACTGGACTGCATCCCTATGATGGGCACGATACTGTTGGAGCAGTCACACTTGATCCAGCTGAATCGATGGCTGCAGCTACATCAACTTCAGGCTTATTTATGAAAAAAGATGGTAGAATTGGTGATTCACCGTTATCGGGTTCTGGATTTTATGCTGACAGTCATATTGGGGCAGCCACTGCAACAGGTTTGGGAGAAGATATTATGAAAGGTTGTCTTTCATATGAAATAGTTCGCAGAATGGCAAAAGGTCAGTCTCCTCAAGATGCTTGTGACACAGCACTTTACCCATTTTGTGAAGATTTAAAACAGCGCTATGGTCAAGTAGGGGAAATTTCTTTAATTGCTTTAAATCGAAAAGGTGAGTGGGGAGTAGCTACTAATGTGGAATTTCCTTTTTGTGTTGCTAATGAAAAACAAAAAGCTCAAATTTTAATGGCCAACCCTGGAAAAAATCAAAAGACTCAGATTGAGCCTATTTCACAATCTTGGTTAGATGATTATCAAAAACAAATCAATGCTCCGGTCGAGTAACGTTTAACTAAAAGAAAGAGAATAAAATGCTAAAAGAAGCGTGTGTTGAAAATTTTTATAATATTCCTCATGTAATTAAGGCTGGCGCTGACAGATTAGAGCTGAATAATGATTTGGCGTTGGGTGGCACTACGCCTTCCTATGGCGTAATAAAGAAATCTGTCACTTATGCTGAGAATTTTAAAATACCGGTTGTCATAATGATTAGACCTAGAGGTGGAGATTTTGTTTATAACAAAAATGAAATCGGCATAATGGCTGATGATCTGGTTGCGGCTGCCAAACTAGGTGCTCAAGGAGTTGCTTTTGGCTGTTTGACCAGTCAGAATCAAATAAACAGAATTCAAATGATGCATCTGATTACATTGGCTCATTCCTTAAATGTTGAAATTGTCATGCATATGGCTTTTGATGACATAACAGATGATAAACAGGAAACAGAATTAAACTGGTTAGCAGATCAAGGAGTTAAAAGAATTTTGACACATGGTGGAAAATTAGACAAAACTATCTTGGCAACATTGCCCCATTTAAAAGAAATTATTAAATGGGCAGATGATCGCATAGAAATTTTGCCAGGTGGAGGGATCACAACCGAAAATAGAGATTTGGTTGGTGCAGAACTGAATGTTAATCAACTTCATGGCACAAAGATTGTAAAATAAAAAAGCTTCATCGGAAGCTTTTTTTGATATTACTTAAAAAATTAATTTATTAGAGGTTTTGAATATATTGTTTGGCATTTTTAGCTGCTTGCCGACCAGAATTAACATTATGAGCACAAGCAGACCCACCAAGAGTAATCGTATATACATCACGATATTGCATTGTCGAATCCATTCCTGAAGCGTATAATCCTGGAATTTTTTCGAAATTATTATTAATGACTTCAAATTTTCTATTTGACCCTATTCCGCCAATTCCAATTAAATTAGATGGATCTAAGCGAGCGATGTAGTATGGACCATCTTCCATTGAAACTAACATTTCTTTATCCTTATTGAATTCTTGGTCTTTGCCATTGTCACAATAAGAATTATATAGTTTCATTGTCTTAGATAAAATTTCAGTAGGAAGATTTACTTTTTGTGCAAGTGCTGAAATTGAATTTGCTTTAAATAATGAATTTCCTTCGTTTTCTTTGAGAGCCTTAGCTAGTATTTCGTCTGCGTTTTCAACGTTCTTAGTTAGTTCATCAAAAATTCTTTGTGTGAATATTTCATAGGTGACTTTTGTAGCTTTAATTGCCATTCTTTGATATAACAAATTATACTTTTTGACATTTTCATTCACAAAACGTCTGCCATCTTGATTGACAAATACTACTGGGCCTCCTGATGGTAAAGACATAAATCCATTAATAGGATCAAGGTATAAATGCACACCTTCATGAGGGAAAGCCTGAATATAGTTCATCATAAATTCTGGAGATTCTTTTAACATATCCATAGCGCCAACTGACATAGCCATTTGATAACCATCACCAGTATTACTTGGCATTGAACAATAGTGAATATTCTTTGTTGACCAGCCTTGTTGCTCTAACAGATCAGGGTTATGTCCAACGCCCCCTGTGGCTAAAAGCGTTGCTTTTGCATTAATTTTTATATATCCTTCTGGTGTTTTGGCATAAACTCCTTTAATAGTTCCGTTTTCTTCAATAATGCTTGTAGCTGAAGTTTCCAGCAGGAATTTTACGTTAAGCTCATCAGCCTTCTTTTTCATATAAGGTACATATCCGACAGAGGCAAAACCCCCTTTAAACCAGTGAAAAGTCGGAAACATACAAGTACCATGATAGTCGTCGACTTTAGTCAACTGAACACCAAGGTTTACCAACCAGTCAATGTTATCTGCAGAATTATTAATTAAATCAACCCAAAAAGATCCGTCAGCCCTATATTGTCCTAACTCAGCTTCCTTTGAAATTATATCTTCCTTTTCTGCATGTATACCGGCAGCTTTTTGCATTTTAGTGTTAATTCCAAAAATACCTTCAACACCGCCACCATTTCCGGCCACGAAACCGTTCTTGTCAATTACGATTGTATTTAAATCAAGTTGACGAGCTTGAACCGCTGCAGCCAGTCCTGATATCCCGGCACCTACAATTAAAAAGTCGGTATTATATTCCTTAACAATTTGTTCTGGTTTCGTACGCCAGGAAGAAAAGTCGTTAGAAAAATGCGCTGAAACATGTCTTTTATTCAGATTAATTTCTTTTTGCTCTTTTTCGTATTCTTGGGCGTTTCCTCCTGCTTTCTCAATGACTTTTTCTACCGCATCTAACAGACCGTTAACGGAATGTGTTGCCCCAGAAATTGCATCTACTGCTAAACTTTGATTTTTAATAATTTCATTGGGAACTTTAGTAAATACGGTTTCTTCTAAGCTCCCAGGAATCATTTTTTTCTTTGTTTTTATCTTACAAATTTTGTCATTTTTGATTTCAACCTCTAGTGGCATTTCTTCATTTTCATATTCATGAGCTACAATGTGATAATTTCCAGATGTAAGTTTTTTCACTTTAAAAATCCCCTTTCATTCTAGTGATTACGCTAATGCTTACAAAAATAAATATAACATTGTTCAATCGTTTACAAATAATCTAGAATATGATTGTTAATAAGATTTACTTATTAAGAAAGGAATGGAAATGAATTTTGAACATTTAAAAGTATTCGTAAATTTAGCAGAAACTTTAAATTTTTCCAGGACGGCAATAGAAATGAATCTGTCACAATCAGCTGTTTCGCAAATTATTTCTGCAATGGAAAATGAGCTTAATTTTTTCTTATTTAAAAGAACTAGAAAAGAAGTGCATCTGACAGAAAGTGGAAGGGAATTTTATCATTCTATCAAGCCATTGTTAAGTGTTTATGACAAGTCTGTTCAAAAAGCAAGATCAGCTGCTATTAGAAAAAGTAATAATTTAACAATAGGATATAGTGGAACGCCTTATGAAATTTCTATATTACCGAAATTGATTAAGGAATACAAAAGAAACATAGGAAATGATTCACTTTACATTTTTTTAGAAAATTTTGCGCATAATGAATTAAAAGACAGATTGCTTAACGGTGACTGTGATATTATTTTTACGATGCCAGATATCATATCAAAAATGGAAAATGTAAGATATATCAATTTAGTAGAAGGACATTATTGCATAAATTTCTACAAGTCTTCAGAAATCAGGAATGATAATTTTAAAATTTCTGATTTAAGCAAATATAGGTTAGTATTTTCTGATAGTGAATGGTGTCCGCCATCACAAAAAGCTTTACAAAAATATATCATATCAGTGAACAAGAATGTTAATGTAGCTTACGCCAACAATATTTTAAGTTCCAGTTTAATGGTAAAAGCGGGACTTGGAGTAGGAATTTGTGCGGATTTTGTTAATGCCTACCAGGATAAAACAATTACAAGTGTTCCTCTAAATTATTCTATTAGACCTAAATATGGAATTGCAATGTTGGATTACGGGGTAACACCAAGTACTAAACGATTTGCAAACTGGTTAAGCAAAATTTTTTTAAAATTCAAATAGAGTCGCAGTAGTTTTTTGACTATCATTTAATTAACACATATTTTGAAGCTTATATAGATAAACAAGAGAAATAAAAAATCTACTTTTATGAATAACTAAAAAAATCTGAGATGTATATGCAAGTTTAAAAGTTTTAGCTAATATCTAATGCAAATTAGTATTTGCAATCTATGATGCTGGTAACAGTCAATGTATTGCTACTTATTATTTCACCTACTGTTAACAAGTAAGATTGTATGATCTAAAAGTAGCATATGATATTGTTAGATTAAGACCTGCAACTTTTATTGCAATTTTAATTGCTTTAATATTTCTTTCGGACGATTTCTCAAAATTTCAAAATTTTAGTTGACAGAAAATAAGACATTGATTAGAATATCATTAATATTGATAAAGCGAAGAAAAGATAAGTAAGCTTACAAGTAGCGTTTAAGAGAGTCCTGTTGCTGAGAACGGACCGTGACGGCAAGCTGAAAGTAACTTTGAGCTATATGGTGAATTTTAGTAGCTATTATTGGGTACACCCATTAACGTGTTAGCGTATCGCATTTTTGCCGTACGTGAAGTGACTATGCTATTTGTCATTTTTTGATTTATAGTGCAGTAATATAGGTGGTACCGTGCTAAAGCACCCTTGATTTAAAATCAAGGGTGCTTTTTTATTCCCCTAAATAATCTAGCCAACCCTTTATCATTATTAAATTTATCTGTAATTCTGTTTAGGAGGAATTGTAATGGAAGAAATTGAGCAAGATGTTAATACAAAACCTTTAACATGGAAGCAATATTTGGTAGTAGCGTCATTGTTGTTTGGACTGTTTTTTGGTGCAGGCAACTTGATTTTTCCGATTCATTTAGGTCAGCTTTCAGGAGCAAATTGGGGAATAGCTACTTTTGGCTTTTTGGTAACGGCAGTGCTTTTACCTTTACTAGCCGTTTTAGCTATTAGCGCAAGTCATGCCAAAGGAGTTTATGATATTGGCAGGCCACTGGGTAACATTTTTGCTCTAGTATTTATGGTTTTAATCCATTTGACTCTGGGGCCATTATTTGCCACCCCGCGTACGGCAAGCATTTCATTTTCAGTGGGTTTGCAACCAGTTTTGCCGAAATCTGCCGCAAAGCCAGCACTCCTGATATTCTCTGCAATATTTTTCATTTTGGCTTTTATTATTTCTTATAAACAGTCTACGATATTGACTAGTATAGGAAAAATACTAAATCCATTATTTTTGCTGTTGCTATTTTCGATCTTTTTGTTGGCCGCCATTTCACCAATGGGTGCTGCAAAAAGTCAAAATGTCACAGCAGCGTATCAAAGTGCTCCTTTCTTCAATGGCTTTTTAGAAGGCTATAACACAATGGATGCTCTGGCCGGATTAGCTTTTGGTTATACAATTGTTTCGGCGGTAAGACAGCTGGGAAAAACTTCTGCTAAAAGCAATGCCAAAGTTACAGCTAGAGCAGGTGTGATCGCTACAAGTGCAATTGGTGTTATTTATATTGGGTTAATTTGGGTAGGTGCGACAACTTTAAATCATTTTAAAATCTCTGCTGAAGGTGGCACTGTTTTTAACCAAATAGTTACTTATTATCTCGGAAATTTTGGCCATGCTTTACTTGCTACACTGGTTACACTTACTTGTTTAACTACTGCTGTCGGTTTAATAGCTGCTTTTGCGCAAGACTTTCACCGTAGTTTTAGTAAAATCAGCTATCATGGCTGGTTGACAATTATGACTATTGTTTCTTTCATCACAGCCAATTTCGGCTTAGATACAATTATTGCCTGGTCAACTCCAATGCTAATGTTTTTATATCCTATTGCAATGGTACTAATCATTCTGTCAATTGCGAGTTCGTTATTTGATCGTGATCCAATTGTTTACTTTTGGGGAATAGTTTTTACATTCATTCCAGCAATTTTAGATATGATAGCCTCTTTTCCTGCCGTAATTAGTCAAAAACCTTGGGCATTGCAGTTAAGATCAATACAATTACGCTTTTTGCCATTCGCAGATATTGGTATGGACTGGGTAATTCCAGCTGTAATCGGATTAGCAATTGGATTTATTATTCATTTTTATAAAAAAGCAAAATTTAACTAGCTGTGTAAATATAATTCAAATAATTAAGCCGATATTTTGACATCACCTGTTTATAAAAGTAGATTAAAGAAAAGAGCAATTTTGGTGATTTATAGAATGGGGCGGAATATTTTGAATAGTATGAATATGAACCATAGTGAAAATATGAATCATGCGATGAATAATCACTCATCAATGAAAATGGATGATCATGATATGATGATGCATGGTGGTCACATGATGCACATGGGGAACTTAAAGAAAAAATTCTGGGTTTCAGTTTTATTATCATTGCCAATTATCTGTTTGTCGCCTGCAATGGGCGTCCATTTACCTTTCCAATTTTCTTTCACTGGTTCTGACTGGGTAGTAGTTATTTTTGCAACGATCCTTTACTTTTATGGTGGGGAACCCTTCTTATCAGGCGCTTTTTACGAGATAAAAGACAAAAAGCCTGAAATGATGACTCTCATTTCTTTAGGAATTACTACTGCTTATATTTATAGTATTTATGCTTTTGTGAAAAATGATTTGTTAAACAGTAAAGTTCATGTAATGGACTTCTTCTGGGAACTGGCTACTTTAATTTTGATTATGCTTTTAGGTCACTGGATTGAGATGAATTCAGTGATGAATGCCAATAGTTCTGTGCATGATTTAGCTAAGCTTTTACCTGATAAGGTCCACGTACAACATGATGGTCAAACTATGGATATGGCAATAAATGATGTCCAAAAAGATGCAGTAATTTTAGTCAAAGCAGGAGAAAGTATTCCTCTTGATGGGGTTATTCTGAATGGTTCTAGTCAAGTAAACGAATCTTTGGTTACTGGTGAATCACGCGAAGTAACGCGGCAAAAAAACGATAAGGTTATTGGGGGATCAATTAACGGTTCTGGAACACTAACAATTAAGGTTGCTAATTCTGCTAATTCCGGCTTTTTAGCCAGTGTCAATAAACTAGTTCAGTCATCTCAGATGAATAAGTCCAAACTACAAAATTTGGCAGATCGGGTTTCCAGTTGGTTGTTTTATGCAGCGCTAACTTTTGGTATTATTGCTTTTTTAGTTTGGACAAGTTTACGTGGTATAGCTGGTGGTCTAGAGCGAATGGTAACCGTTTTAGTTATTGCCTGTCCCCATGCTTTGGGACTTGCTATTCCACTGGTAAATGCAAAGAGTACCTCAATTGGTGCCAAAAATGGTTTATTAATTAAAAATCGCAATGTCATCAGTGTTAGTTCAAAAATTAATTATTTGCTTTTAGACAAAACTGGAACTTTAACTGAAGGAAAATTTCAAGTACGAAAATATGATAGTTTGGCTAAAAACTATAGTGCTGATGAAGTAATTAGACTTATTGCTTCCCTTGAGCAGGATTCTAATCACCCGATTGCTCAAAGCATTTTACAATTTGCTAAAGAAAAAAATATGAAACTTTATTCATTAGCAAATAGTAAGACTTTAGATGGTAAAGGGGTCTCTGGTACTTTAAATGGCAAGGAATTTCAGCTGGTGAACGAAAAAGCTGCTAGAAAGCTAGTTAACCATTTTCCCAAAATAGATGCTTTAAACTACACTTCAAGTTATTTAGTAGAAGGAAATGATCTTTTAGGATATGTTGCTGTTGGTGATGAAATTAAAAAGAACGCTGCTTCTTTAATAAAGCAAATTAAAGATCTTAATATCACGCCGGTAATGCTTACAGGAGACAATGAAAAAGTTGCGCAAAATATTGCGCAAAAACTTAACATTTCCGAAGTACATTCAGGTTTAATGCCGGCTGACAAACAGAAAATCGTTGCAGAGTTGCAAGAAAAAGGCAATAAAGTAATGATGGTCGGAGATGGTATAAATGATGCTCCTAGTTTAGCAAAAGCCGATATTGGAGTTGCAATCGGTGCGGGAACAGATGTCGCTGTAGATTCTGCCGATGTCATTTTAGTAAATAGTGAGCCACTTGACATTATTAGTTTTTTGAATCTCGCCCAGCATACTCAAAGAAAAACCGTCCAAAATTTATGGTGGGGAGCCGGCTACAATATAATTGCATTGCCTTTAGCTGCTGGGGTATTAGCTCCTTGGGGAATATTGTTATCTCCGGCTGTTGGAGCAATTCTGATGTCTTTATCAACGGTAATAGTAGCTATTAATGCAGAAACATTAAAATTATAACAATCAGAATTAAGCACTCTTTGGGAGTGCTTTTTGTATTTTTTAAATAAATTTTTAATTTTTAAAATGATAGCCCTTTTATTTAAAAATATTGAAAAAAGTACAAAAAAACTGTATCATGAGTGAAAGAGTAATATAAAATTTATTATTAGAAGAATGTCAGCATTAAATAAGGAGACTGAACATGAGCGAAAAAGAATATCGTGTTGAAAGTGATACTATCGGCCCTGTCAAAATACCAAAAGAAGCTCTATGGGGACCGCAAACGGAACGCAGTCGCAATAACTTCCCCAGTGGTGAATTAATGCCTCTTGCAATTATTCGGGCATTTTTGCATTTAAAAAAAGCTGCTGCTGAATCAAATGTAGAAGTCGGAGATGAGCCTGAGGATAAAGGGCAAGCAATTGAGGATGCTGTTGACCATTTGCTTAATTTAGATGACCATGAACTACGCAAGGACTTTCCATTACATGTATTGCAAACTGGGTCTGGAACTCAAAGTAATATGAATGTGAATGAAGTTGTTGCAAATTTAGCTAATAAGTTGCATCCAAATTTGCATATCTTACCTAATGATGATGTTAATAGAGGACAATCGTCTAATGATACTTACCCTACAGCAATGAATATTGTGGCTGTTGAGGCACTGGATAAACTTGAACCAGCTGTGCAACACCTAATTGATGAACTGATAGCAAAACAAAATAAGTATTGGAAAACCGTTAAAGTAGGTCGTACTCACCTGCAAGATGCCACTCCAATTACTTTTGGCCAAGAAGTTTCGGGTTATATTTCTGCCTTAAAACATGACTTGAATTATATTCAAGAACTTAAACCAACATTGTACGAACTGGCAATTGGAGGGACAGCTGTTGGCACTGGACTTAATGCTGCACCTGGGATGACTGAAAAAATTGCCGGTAAATTGTCCCAAGTTTACGGACATGAATTTAAAGTTAAGACCAATAAGTTTTGGGGCTTAGCTCATCATTCTGGAATTGATGTTGTTCATGGTGCATTGAAAACTTTAGCTGCTGATATGTTTAAGATAGCACAGGATATTAGATTCTTAGCTTCTGGCCCAAGAGCCGGCTACCATGAGCTTAATATACCAGCTAATGAACCCGGATCTTCAATTATGCCGGGTAAAGTTAACCCTACACAAGCTGAAGCCGTAACCATGGCAGCTGCAAAAGTTTTTGGCAACGATACCACAATTACTTTTGCCTGTTCACAAGGAAATTTTGAAATGAACGTCTATAAAACAGTAATGATTACAGCTTTTCTTGATTCTTGTGACATTTTAACTGGTACTATTACAGGGTTTGCTGATAAAATGATAGCAGGCTTAACAGTTAATGCAGAAAAGATGGATGACTTGCTTGAAAGTTCTTTGATGACTGTTACAGCTCTGTCACCACACATTGGTTATCATGCAGCTGCGAAAATTGCCCAAACTGCTGATAAGGAAGGGACAACTCTTAAGGAATCAGCTTTAAAAAGTGGCAAGTTAACAGAGGAAGAATATGATAAGTGGATGGATTACATGGAGATGACCAATGTATCTCAAACTAATCCTGAGAAATAATTATTTTTAAAATTTTAGAGGAGAAAATAAATGGGTAAATTTGTTTTTACGCCTAACGGCAGTGCAGAAATTAGAGACCGTTATGATGCAGTAATCGTAGGAGCCGGTGGAGCTGGCTTAACAGCCGCTATTCAGGCAAAAGAACTAGGCCTCAATGTTGCTGTTTTTGAAAAAAATGCTGATCTTGGTGGAAATACTAACAGGGCATCGTCAGGAATGAATGCTTCTGAGAGCCTGGTTCAACTTAATGAAGGAATTATAGATAACAAGGAAGATTTTTATCAGGAGACTTTAAAAGGTGGAGGCAGACTAAATGATCGCGATCTTTTAAGGTATTTCGTTGACCATTCAGCAGTAGCAATTGACTGGTTAATGAATCATGGCATTGAGTTAACAAATTTGACGATAACGGGTGGTATGAGTAAAAAGAGGGCTCACCGGCCTGCCTCAATGGCACCTGTTGGCAGTTATTTAGTAACAGGAGCTTTGAAACAAATTAAAGAAAAAAATATTCCTGTTTTTAATAATTCACGGGTAATTAGTTTATTACAAAATGAGCAGAAAAAAGTTGTAGGAATTGAAGTCGAAACTGATTCAGGAACAAGAAAAGTTCAAGCAACAGCAATTTTACTAGCTTCAGGCGGCTTTGGTTCTTCAAAAGATTTGATAAAAAAATATCGTCCTGATCTAGCAAATTATAAAACAACTAATCAACCAGGAGCTACAGGCGATGGTCTAAAATTAGCAGACAAAGTGGATGCTCAACTAGAGCAAATGGAATTCATTCAGGTACATCCTACAGCTCAAACAGATACCGATCACGTATACTTAATAGGTGAAGGTTTACGTGGCGAAGGTGCAATTTTAGTTAATAAATCTGGTCAGAGATTTGTTAATGAGCTTAATACTCGAAAAATTGTTTCCGATGCCATCACTAAATTAAATGAGGATGGTGCTTACCTCCTGTTTGATCAAACAATTCGTAATAACTTTACTGCTGTTGAATTTTATGATCACGTAGGACTAGTTAGTCAAGGCTCTTCTATTGAGGAATTAGCTGAAAATATCGGTGTAAACAGTGATAATTTGAAGGAAACAATATCAAAATGGAATGATTCTGTAAAGAACAAAAATGATAGTGAATATCAGCGAACTACTGGAATGGATCGCACTATTGAGCAAGGTCCTTTCTTTGCTATTCATATTAATCCAGCTATTCATTATACAATGGGTGGAATTCATATAACTCCAAAAACTGAAGTCTTGGATTCTAACGGAAACGTTATTCCAGGACTCTATGCCGCAGGGGAGGTTTCAGGAGGATTGCATGGCAATAATAGAATTGGAGGAAACTCAATTGCTGAAACTGTGATATTTGGAAGACAGGCCGGTATACAGATGACAGAATTCACAAGACAATATAAATAATCATTTAATGAGTCTGGGAAAAAGGGCTCTTTGAAGTTAAATTAAGAAATTTCACAATTTAAAAGACTGACAAATCAACGTTTTATTGACCTGATTTGTCGGCCTTTTTTAGTTAGGTTAGAGTTTTTTCCCAGACTCTTTTTTATATTATTTGAAAGATGAAAATCATTTTATATTTTTAAAAAATTAAAAATTTAAATTATTTATTTTAAATATTGAAAAAATTAAAAAATAATTTTATAATTATCAATGTAAAGGATTACATTTTTTAAAAATTGAAAGGAAATGACGTTATGAATAAAAAGGTTTTACTAGTTGGCGATGGAGCAGTAGGCTCAACTTTTGCCAATGATTTATTGCAACATACTAGAGTTGACGAGCTGGTTATTTGCGATGTGGTAAAAAAGCGTCCACTGGGTGATTCAATGGATTTAGAGGATATATTACCTTTTACTGGAGAATGTAATATTCATTCAGGAGAATACTCTGATGCAAAAGATGCTGACGTTGTTGTAATCACAGCTGGTGTTCCGCGCAAACCGGGAGAAAGCCGCTTGGATCTAGTTAATAAAAATGTGACCATTTTAAAGAGCATTATTCAACCTGTAGTTGAATCTGGCTTCACTGGCATTTTTGTTGTCTCTGCTAATCCTGTTGATATTTTAACAACGCTGACCCAGAAACTATCGGGATTCCCTAAAAATAAGGTTATTGGAACGGGTACCTCCCTTGATTCAACACGATTAAAAGTTGACTTGGCAAGAAGATTACATGTTCCTGTTGCTGAAGTTGACTCTATGGTCTTAGGTGAGCACGGTGATACTTCTTTCGAAAACTTTGATGAGTCAACAGTTAGTGGCAAGCCACTTAAAGATTTTGACGGTGTTGACAACTCTGTTCTGGATCAAGTAGAATCAGGTATTCGTAAAAAAGGAGGAAAAATAATTGAAAATAAAGGTGCTACTTTTTATGGCATTGCGATGATGCTAACCCAGATAGTTAATGCTATATTAACTAATCAATCAATCGCCTTGCCTTTATCAGCACCAATTAAGGGTGAATATGGAATTAAAAATGAGCTTTATCTAGGAACACCTACTGTAATAAATGGCACCGGAATTAGTCAAGTGCTTGAAACTAAGCTTTCTGAAACTGAAAAAGCTAAGATGCTGAATTCAGCTACAAAAATGCAGGAAGTACTAGATAATATTACTTTAGATTAACCAAAAAGAAGGCATGACGAATGCAGGTTGGAAAAAGGATTTTTTTAAAAAGAAACCTTCCCCAAAAAGAAGTAATTGCTGCGTACAAAAATTTGCCCTCATCAAATGTGGCTGACTGTATGAATAGAACAGGTGCAATGGCACCAAGAATTAAGCTTATGTCCAAGCCTCATGAAGAAATGTGTGGACCAGCTTTTACAGTTCATAATCGTCCAGGTGATAATCTGACTATTTATGCAGCTTTAAAATATTGCCATGAAGGCGATATCGTAGTGATCGATAACGAAAACGACAATACCAGGGCTGTTATTGGTGAAGTAATGATGACTTGGCTGCGTGATCAAAGACATGTTGCTGGCGTCGTAGTTGACGGACCAATACGTGACATTGATAGTTTGCGTAATTGGGATTTGCCTATTTATGCGGTTAGTACAACGCCTGATGGACCATATAAAGAAGGTCCAGGAGAAATAAATGTCCCCATTTCTTGTGGGAATGTAAGTGTTAATCCTGGTGACGTAATTTTAGGTGATGCAGATGGTGTTATTAAGATTGCTTTAGAAGAAGCAAGTGAATTGCTTCCGATCGTTCAGGATTTTCACAAAAAAGATGATGCCAAAGCGGCCAGTTTTCATGACGGCACAGGAAATATAAATTGGCTTGATGAAGAACTGAAGAACAAAAATTATGAAATTATCGACGATATTTATCGCCCGGAAAATTACAGGTAATTAAAATGAAAACACTAGAGAAAGTTAATTACAAGGGATTTATTTTGCCCCTTGCTGTTGGTGTTATACTGTGGTGCATCACGCCGTTGCGTCCTGCAGGTTTATCAGCTCCAGCCTGGGAGATGTTTGCTATTTTCGTAGCAACTATTGTGGGATGTATCACGAAACCTTTGCCAATTGGTGGTACCACTTTAATTGGACTTATAGTAACTGTTTTAGTTGGTTTGGCTCCAATCAAGGACATTGTGGATCCTAAAACAGGCAAAGTAACAACAGGAATTCTTAGTGCCTTTAGCAATTCAGCTTCTTGGCTAATTGCTATGGCTTTCATCATGGCTTATGGTATTAGTAAAACTGGACTGGGCAACCGTATAGCTTATTGGATGATCAAACGTTTCGGTAAGAAATCCATTGGCATCGGCTATGCCATTACTGGATTGGAATTAATTTTAGGAGCTTTGATCCCATCAAACAGCGCCAGAACTGGAGGAGTCGTTTGGCCTGTAACCGAATCAATATCTAAAGATTATGATTCTTACCCCAATGAGCCTTCCAGAAAGAAAATAGGTGCCTATCTCAGCTTCATGGCTTTTCATGCCAATATTCTTTCGACTGCTCTCTTCATTACTGGAGCGGCTCCAAATATGGTAGCTTCACAAATGGCAGCACAGAAAAATTACAATATGACCTGGATTAGTTGGTTTTCAGCCGCAGTAGTTCCTGTTCTTGTTGCAACTATTGTTATTCCACTTGTGATTTATAAAATCTTTCCACCAGAAATAAAAGAAACACCTAATGCCGAAAAATGGGCCACTGATCATTTAAAGGAGATGGGACCAGTTACAAAACCTGAAAAAATTATGTCAATGGTATTTTTGCTGGCGATAATTTTATGGGTTTTATCTGGCGTTTTTGATATTCCACAATTAGATTCAACTTTTGTTGCCTTTCTAGCAGTAGGCTTGTTGCTGTTAACTGGTGTTTTAACCATGAAAGATGCCTTAAACCAAACTGGTGCCTGGAATATTTTAATTTGGCTGTCAATTTTAATTTTTATGGCAAGTAAACTTATTTCATTTGGCTTTATTGACTGGTTCTCAAAGACCATTCAAACAAGTCTTCATGGTATAAGTTGGCAAATAGTATTAGTGGTTTTAGTAATATTAATGTTTTATACTCACTATTTCTTTGCTAGTGGTACAGCTCACATGACAGCCTTATATTTACCATTCTTATCAGTAGCAGTAGCTACTGGTGCTCCTTTGGGTCTTTCTGCAATGCTGCTTGCATTTACAGGAGCCTTTAATGCTTCAACCACACATTATGCCAATGGACCAGCTTCGATACTAGCTACGACAGGTTACATTAAACAGGGTGAATGGTGGAAATACAACTTTATCTTAGGAATTATCTATTTATTGATTTTTGGCTTAGTTGGAACTTTCTGGATGAAGATTATTGGAATCTGGTAAATGCTTGAAGAGAAAAACTTTATTACTAATGATGGTATACGAATAGCGTATTATGATACAGATAAAAGTGCACAACCTATATTGGCAGTTCCTGGTATAGGAAGCACCGCAATATTATGGAAAAAAGTTGCTAAACTTTTTGTAGCTGATTATCGTTTTATCGTAATAGATCCGCGTAACCAGGGACGTTCACAAAGAACGTATAAAGGCCAGCGTATCAGTCGTCATGCGGCTGATTTAAAGGAACTAATTACCAAGTTAAATTTGAAAGATATTATCGCTATTGGAAATTCAATGGGTGCAGCAAATATTTGGGCTTATGTTTCATTATTTGGCTATGACAGGCTAAAGGCAATTATTGATTTAGATCAGCCACCCAAGATGATTCGAGATAGCTCTTGGAAGTACGGCTTTAAAGATCTAACTTGGCAGAATTACCCGGATTATTTAAAGGCAGATTTTGGCAATGGCAGCTTTACTCATATTAATGATGAAATGTTTAAAGAGGCCAAAATGGAAGCCCAGAAATATTCATATAATGCTGAAGAGAATTATCTTTGTCGTATAGATCATGCTGAGCAAGATTGGCGAGATGTTTTAATTGATTTAAAAATCCCAATGCTCGTTTTAGCAGGACAAAATTCACACTTTTTTGACTATCACTTTGCCTATGCCATGGAAAAGTTGAATAAAGCAATAACTGCGAAGATTATCAAAAATTGTGGACACCTAATTCAAGCTGAGCAGCCTCTGAGCATGTATAAAGAAGTTATGAACTTTTTAAAAGAAATTTAACTCAAAGTGAGAATGGGAAAATGGATAAAACCGTAGAACTTTTCTTAAGATTACCAGAAACAAAAAATAGGTGGCAAAATTTCCTAGTTAGTCAAGGGATTAATAATTTTAGTTCTCGTGAAGTTGCTGTGATTGATCATACAGCTGGCCTAATTGATGAAGATGGTCAATTAGTAGGAACGGGTAGCATTGCTGGAAATGTTCTCAAATATATCGCAGTTTCAAATGATGAATCTGTTCAGGGAGCAAGATTTAATCAAATAGTTTCAGCACTACAGGAATACCTTTTTAATCAGAGAATTTATCATTCATTCGTGTTTACTAAAGCGAAATATTCTGCCAGTTTTTCTCACTTAGGATTTAAGGAACTAGCGCATACTAATGAAGCAGCTTTTTTAGAGAGTGGCACGCCTAATATTCAGGATTTTTTGGCAAAAATTCCCAGAATAAAAGACCAAAGTCATAAAAAAGTTGCAGCAATTGTCATGAACGCTAATCCATTTACTTTAGGTCATCAAGGGCTGGTAAAACTTGCTAGTAGCGAAAATGATCTGGTATATGTGTTTGTTGTTGCTACAGATGCTTCATTATTTAAGACGAGCGAAAGAATGGAACTGGTAAAACAAGGCACCTCTGAGTACAAAAATGTATTAGTAGTTAGTGGTGGAGACTATTTAGTTTCTCAATCAACTTTTCCAGCATACTTTTTAAAATCACCTGATGAACTGATCGCTACGCAAACAAAAATTGATGCATTAATTTTTAAAAATACTATTGCACCGAAATTGGCAATAAAAAAGCGTTATTTAGGTACTGAACCATTTTCAAGAACAACTAATTTCTATAATCAAAGCTTAAAAAATACACTTAGTCCCAAAATTGACGTTGAAATTGTTAAGCGCTTTTGCAATCACGATCAAATAATTACAGCTACACGTGTACGTCAACTGATCAAAAGTGACAATTTAAAAGACATTTCAAATTTAGTCCCGCCAACTACATTTGATTTTATTAATAAAAACTATCAAATTTTACAAGAAAGAATAAAGAAAGGAATGAACATCAATGGAAATTAAGACTGTTGGAGTGGCAGGAACTTTAGAATCTTCAGATATTCAAATCATGGTCTCGGCTGGTCAAAATGGTATTGAAATTGACTTGGAATCCGAAGTAGCCAAGTCTTACGGAGATCAGATCAAAAAAGTGATAACTGATACTCTTAATAAATTCGGAATTGATAATGCAAAAGTCAAGGCTACTGATAAAGGTGCACTTGACTGCGTAATAGCTGCACGTACATTGGCTGCAGCTCAAAGAGCAACCGAAACCACAGATAAACCAAGATTGGAGGTACTACAATAAATGACTTACGTAAAAAATCGTTTGCGGCGAACAATGATGTTTGTACCGGGAAATAATCCAGCTATGGTTAAGGATGCCGGTTTCTATGGTGCCGACTCTATTATGTTGGATTTGGAAGATGCAGTATCTCTAACTGAAAAAGATGCAGCAAGAATGTTAGTATTTAATGCTATTAAAACTGTTGATTTTGGTGGTGCAGAAGTAGTTGTCAGAATTAATGGGCAAGATACGCCTTTTTATGACGAAGATGTAAAGGCAATGGTTCGAGCAGGAGTTGATGTTATTCGTCTGCCAAAAACAGAATCAGCTGCAATGATTAAAAAATTAGTAGCTGATATGGAAAAGGCAGAAGAAGAATATGGCGTCGAAAAAGGCTCTATTGGCGTAATGGCTGCGATTGAAAGTGCTAAAGGTGTTCTTAATGCACCTGAAATTGCAACGGCCACACCATTAATGATGGGTTTGGCAGTTTCTGGCGAAGATTATACTGCTGATATGCACACTCACCGTTATCCTGACGGACGTGAACTTGAATTTGCTCGTAATATGGTTTTACAAGCTGCTAGAGCTGCAGATGTTTATGCCTTTGATACAGTTTTTTCAAATATGAATGACACAGAAGGATTTTACCGCGAGACAAAATATATTTATGAACTTGGTTATGATGGTAAGTCTTTGGTCAATCCACGTCAAATTCCAATGGTTAATAAAGTATTCAACCCAACTAAAGACGAAATTGAAAATGCTCTTGCTGTGCAAAATGCAATTCAGGAAGCAAAAGCAAAGGGCTCTGGAGTAATTTCGATGAACGGTAAGATGGTTGACAAACCTGTAGTTGAAAAAGCTGATCGCGTTATTGAAACAGCAAAAGCTTCGAATTTAATTGATGAGGAGGGTAATTACATTGGAGAATAAAGTAAAGCGCAATTTGCCAGATGATTTGATGACTGATATGAATCTAAAACCATTTAAGTCTGTTGTAGTTGGCAATCCTGAAGTAAAGAGAGTTGCACCCAAAGTGCAAGTTACCACCGGCGAATCAAAAGTGGTCGACTCTTTAGAGGAAGTTATCAAAAAGACACTAAAAGACGGTATGACCATTTCGTTTCACCATCACTTTAGAAATGGCGATTTTGCTTTTAACAAAGTAATGGATTTAATTATTAAAATGGGTTACAAAAATCTAACTTTAGCTCCTTCTTCTTTGACTGGTGTTATGAATGACAAAGTAATTGAAGCAATTAAAAAGGGTGTCATTACCAATATTACTTCTTCTGGAATGAGAGGCAGCTTAGGGGATTTTGTTTCCCATGGTGGACTGAAGAATCCAGTGATTTTCCGTTCTCACGGAAACCGTGCGCGTTCAATTGAAGAAGGAGAAATCAAAATTGATGTTGCCTTTTTAGGTGTCCCTAATTCTGATCCTGCAGGAAACGCTAATGGTCAAGAAGGAGATGCCGTATTCGGTTCTTTAGGATACGCATTGATTGACTCTCAATATGCGAATAAAGTAGTTTTATTGACAGACAACATTGTTGATTATCCAAATACTCCAGCTTCTATTAAACAAACTCAGGTCGATTACGTTGTTAAGGTTGATCAAATAGGTGACGCGGATAAAATTGGTTCAGGAGCGACTCGTTTTACTAAAGATCCAAAAGAGCTGAAGATTGCGCAAACCGTTAATCAGGTAATTACTAATTCACCTTATTATAAGCAAGGATTTTCTTTTCAGACAGGATCTGGCGGAGCTGCTCTTGCTGTGACCAGATATTTAAGAGAATCAATGTTAAAAGATGGCATCACAGCATCGTTTGCTCTAGGTGGCATTACCAAGCCCACAACCGACCTACTTGAGGAAGGCCTGGTCAAAAAAATTATGGATGTGCAGGATTTTGATAAAGGTGCTGCTGCATCAATGGCTAAGAATAAAAATCAACAAGAGATTGATGCATCTTGGTACGCCGATCCTCACAATAAAGGGGCAGTAGTTAATAATTTAGATGTTGCTATTCTTTCGGCTTTACAGATTGATACAGATTTCAACGTTAACGTAATGACCGGTTCTGATGGTGTTATCCGTGGTGCTATTGGTGGTCACCAAGATGCAGCTGCAGCCAAAATGACTATTATTACTGCTCCATTGGTACGCGGACGAAATGCGACTGTTGTTCCAGCAGTTGAAACAGTTGTAACTCCTGGTGATTCAATTGATGTTTTGGTAACTGAAAGAGGAATTGCAATTAATCCACGTCGTAAGGATCTCATAGATGCTTTTGCCAAAGTGCCTGAACTTAATGTAGTTGATATTAAGGAACTTCAAAAAATGGCTCAACAGCAAGTTGGAGTTCCAAAACCACTGGCATATACTGATCGGACTGTTGCTCTTATTCAGTATCGAGACGGCACAATTATTGATACTATTAAGCAAGTAAAAGACTAATTATTTATTTTAAAAAAAGTGTGAGAATGAGCTTTAACTTGTTCTCACATTTTTTAGTTATAATATAAAAAAAGTGAATACCAGAATGATAAAATCAATTTTTAATGTGGGTCAGCCTCAGAGTATAACCGATGTACTGCAAAATAAAGATGAACGTGTCAAACTTCAACAACAAATCTTGCAAAAGTTCCCAGAGACAACATTATTGGATGTTAAATTGAACATACCAGGTCCTATTAAAAACAATCGTTATTTAGAGAAAATATTTGCCGAAGGTATTTTTGACTTAGAGAAAGTTTTTCAAAGTAGTAATTTACCTTTTATTCTTTATGAACATTGGGAAAAGGTGACAGGCCCCGAAAATTTTTACCTTGTCAATTGTAACTACAGAGTTGTAAAAGAAAAAGCAGTTGAATTTGAGGATCATAAAAAAATAAATCGACTTTTTGATGCTGATGTTTTAATTAATAAACAAAAACAGGCTATATCCCGCAAAGAATTAGGTATGCCCGTTCGTAAATGTTTTTTATGTTCAAGACCTGCTAAAGAATGTGCTCGTTCAAGAAGACATTCAGTCACGGAATTACAAGATTATATCACCAATTTGTATAGGCAGGAGATATCCTCTAATTAAAACTAGAGAGTATTATTCTTATGTAAAACTCTTTCTGCTATTCCACTAGTAGTGATTAAGTGGGTAATTACTCCTGTTCTTAAAGCTCCTAAAAGAGCGTCTTCTTTAAAGCGATTCCTGACTATGACAAAGCGATCAGGAATTGCAAAAATATTGGAAAGGCTGATTCCTGAAATATGTGGCTCAATGGGACTATAAAAGCGTCCCTTAATATCATAAGGTCTACCAAAAATAATTCCCGCTAATTGATTTTTCTTAAGACCAGGGAAAAGTTTATCTGCATAATAGTCCATAAAGAATTGACCGGATTCTAATGATTGCATTGTTCCGATGCTTGCAAATACCAGGTCAATCTGAGAAAAATATTTTTCTATGTATTCATAGTACGGTTCTTTATGAACCTTTTTTACTAAAGTGGGATCAATAGCATAAAGAGGAGCAGGAAAAGTGAGACATTTTGCGCTGAATTTATTGGCAGCATGCTGAATTAATGGTTGTTTACGTTTACTGGCATTTACCACTTGCCCTAATAGCTGCACAAACGTTAGATCATCGCGTGTTTCTGCTGAAAAATCATCAATAATGTCTCTTAAGAGAGTTCCCCAAGTTAAGCCGACAACATGAGCTGAATTAATGTAATTTTGTATTTGCTTAGCTGCATAGTTAACAATCATTTCATTATCTTGGTTTTTGGTTTCTTTATCTTCTAAAATATAAACTTCTTTCAAACCGAAAAGCCTTTGAAATTCACGCTCAAGTTTTTGTGATCGCTTGGGGCTTTGATAAATACTGATTTTTACTATTCCTTTATCTTCAGCTTCATCTATTGCTTTAGCTATAAGATAGCGGGAGAGATTATACTTTTTCGAGATTTCTGCAATGTTCAGCTTGCTCAAAAAATAGTCGTGTGCGATGTTCGCAAGTTGTTCATCTGTTAACAATGTCATTTGTTTTTTCCTATTCTTTATACTTTTTATTTGTTTTAATTATATTAGAAAGAACGGTTTAATACTATAACTTAAGCAACTCTTTAGAAGAAAAATTTTCGGGATACGAAATTTAAATTCTGCTTTTATTCAAGTAAATCACAAAATTTTGCATGTGTGATTTTTTGCAAATCTTGAGGATTTAAAAACACGCTCCGGCCAATTTTGCCACTGGAAACAGCAATTTCATTTTCGCTGATCATGCTATTATCAAGAAAAATAGGAAAATGATGTTTAAAATAGATGCCAATGGGAGTATTAGCCCCATGTACATAACCGGTAGTCTTTTCTAAATCTTTCAGAGGCAACATTTCACATTTTTTATTACCGGAGTTTTTGGCAAGTTTTTTCATGCTCAAATGCTCGGTTACTGGTATTACCGCTACTAAAGTCGACGTCTTATTTCCACAGCACACCAAAGTTTTATAGACCAAATGTTCATTCTCGTTTAAAATGGATGTATCCATTTTTGCCACACCGCCTGAATCTTCATGTGTAGCAAACTCTGCTTGTCGATATAGTATTTTATTCCTATCTAATATTTTTTCGACAAGCGTCTTTTCAATCTTATTTTTCTTTTTTGACATAATGATCACCTTTTTAATGATAGCATTGATAAAAGGGAAAATAAAAGGGAGTTAAAAAAATAATGAAATTGTTAATTATTAAAATAGAAACTAGTCATGAAGTTGAAGATGCATTAAATATATATAGTCATGATGTACTAAAGTGTTTGGGCACTGAAACACGGAAACGTTCAGATTTTGAACAAGCTGGTTGGGAATCTGATTCAACAATTGTTAAACTTGACGAAATAAAAGACTTACCTGAAGATTTGGAATTTTTAGCATATTTTGATATGGAACAGGATCAGGCAGAATTAGTTAAAAAGTACCAAAAAAAACTGTCTGAATTAGAGGGTTACGGTTTGAAAATAGGTCAGGCTAAAGTTACTGCTTCTTATATCAAAGATGAAGACTGGAATACAGTGTGGCAAAAATTTTATCATCCAATTGATTTTTCCAGGCACTTGGCAATAGTACCTGAATGGGAAGAATATCAGCCAGCTTTTAAAGACCAAAACATAATCAAACTTGACCCAGGTTTGGCATTTGGAACTGGTTCACATAAGACTACTCAATTGGCACTGTTAGGACTGGAACAGATTTTAGTCAAACCAGAGACTGTTTGTGATGTTGGCACAGGCTCTGGAATTTTAGCTATTGCTTCATCTGTCTTAGGAGCAAGCTCAGTTTTAGCAACAGATATATCTGATGAGGCAATAACTGCTGCTAATGAAAATATATCTTTAAATAATTTAACTAATATAAAAGTGCAGAAGACGAACTTATTAAATCAAGTCAAAAGTAAATATGATATTATTGTAGCAAATATTTTGGCTGAAATTTTACTTGATTTAATTCCAGAATTGGATGAACATTTAAACTCTAATGGAAAAGTGATTTTTTCTGGGATAGATTGTGACCAGATTGAAAAAATCAAGACAGCTTTAACTGCAAATGGATTCCAAATTATATTATCAATGCAACAAGGACGTTGGATTGGGTTAATTATTGAAAGAAAAGATAACTAAATAGAGTTATAATAGATAATTAAATTAGTAAGGAACTAACAAGTTGATTGATAAACTAAAAAATATTCCTTTTTTTAAAAAGTTAAATAGCTACAAAATTACGCCTGTAATTTGCTGGAGTATATTAGTCATGATTTTGCCACTCATATTTAGCCTGTTTTCTATAGGAACTATTTATCGCGTGGGACTGTTATTTATAATACTCAACAGCATAATTAGCTATCACATTGGCAAATTGATTAAAGCACTTAAATTAAGGCACTATTGGCTCTTGTTTTTGCCAGGCTGTTTTTGCTTAATTGTTTTATTGAAATATGCTAATTATAACTTTTTGTTTGCATTGATTTATCTCATTTTGGAAATATTTGGTCTAATGGATAATCAAATTTACGGATAGTGCTAGAAGGGGCGATATTCTATGTCAAAGTACATTGAAATGACACATGAACAGGTGATAGATACCTGTAAAAAATATATGAATGATGATCAAATTGCATTTGTTGAAAAAGCATATAAATTTGCTGCAAATGCCCATAAAGATCAAAAAAGAGCCTCCGGTCAGCCATATATCGTTCATCCTACCCAAGTTGCCGGTACTCTTGCAAAACTGAGTCTTGATCCGGATACAATTGCAGCAGGATTCCTACATGATACAGTAGAAGATACGCCAGTCACTAATGATGATATTAAGGAAAAATTTGGTAAAGATGTTGCTTTTATAGTTGATGGTGTCACTAAATTAAATAAATACCAGTATAAATCGCATCAAGAATTTTTGGCTGAAAATCACAGAAAAATGTTAATTGCAATGGCAAAAGATATTCGTGTGATTATGGTCAAATTAGCTGACAGACTGCATAATATGCATACTTTAGAGCATTTGCGCCCTGATAAGCAGCGCCGAATTGCATCTGAGACTATGGATATTTATGCTCCCTTAGCTGATCGTTTGGGTATCGGAACAATTAAATGGGAACTTGAAGATATGAGTTTTCATTATTTGAATCCCAAGGCATATTATCGCATTGTTAATTTAATGAATCTTAAACGCAGCCAAAGGGAAAAATATATCCAAGATGCAATCAAGACACTTAAGGAAAGTTTGGATAGCCTGGGCATTAAGTACGAAATATATGGTCGACCAAAGCATATTTATTCTATTTATAAAAAAATGGTCAACAAGCATAAAGATTTTAATGAAATTTATGACTTGTTGGCAGTGCGCGTGATTGTTAAAACGGTTAAAGACTGTTATGCAGTTTTAGGAGCAGTTCATACTAAATGGAAACCGATGCCTGGCCGGTTTAAGGACTATATTGCTGTTCCTAAGGTCAACGGCTACCAGTCGCTTCATACCACTATTATTGGTCCTGGTGGCAGACCTCTTGAAATACAAATCAGAACCGAACAAATGCATGAAGTTGCTGAATACGGTGTGGCTGCTCACTGGGCATATAAGAGGGGAAATTTTAAAGGTGTAGAACAAACCAGTTCAAATGAAAAGTTGGATATGGTCCGTGAAATTTTAGAATTAAAAGATGAAACTTCAGATGCTGACGAATTCATGAAAAGCGTTAAAAGCGAAATCTTCTCTGATCGTGTTTATGTTTTCACTCCTAAAGGTGAAGTTTATGAACTGCCAAAAGGGTCAGTTACCTTAGATTTTGCTTATGAGATTCATACTCAAGTGGGTAGTCATGCAGTCGGAGCCAAAGTCAATGGTAAATTAGTACCTCTTGATTATAAACTGAAAAATGGCGATGTCATTGAAATAATGACGCAGTCGAATGCTACCCCTTCACGCGACTGGGTTGATTTAGTTAAGACCTCGCGCGCACGCAACAAAATTCGCCGGTACTTTAGAAATCTTGATCGTGACCATAGTATTGAGCAGGGCGAGCAAATGGTTGCCGACAAACTGCGTGAGCAAGGACTTTCACCCAAAGTATTTATGTCAAAAGAACATATTGAGCCACTATTGGAGCAAATAAATTATCACACAGCAGATGAAATGTATGCTTCAATTGGTTTTGGTGATCTCTCCGCGATTGGTGTGGTTAACAGATTAACTGCGGATATACGCCGCGAGAATGAAAAGAAGAAGCAAAAGCAGCTTGAAGAAGAAATTCTGAATTCAGGACAAAAAGCAGTTTCGGAAAATCCACCAAGTAAAAAAGATTCTAAGGCAATGAAGATCAAGCACAAAAATGGTGTCATGATTCAGGGCATAAGTGACTTGATGCTTCATTTGGCCAAGTGTTGCAACCCGGTTCCTGGAGACGACATCGTTGGCTATGTTACTAAAGGTCGGGGCGTGACAATTCATCGAACAGACTGCCGTAACATTGTAAATAATGACGAAAGTAAGGGCAGACTGATTGAAGTTCAATGGGAAAATGTTGCTGAAAACAGTGCGCAAGCATTTAATGCTAATATTGAAGTCTTCGGCTACAATCGTGGTAAATTACTTACAGATGTCATTACAAAATTGAACACACTAACCCCAAATATTAATAATATCTCAGGCAAAGTTAATGAAGATAATATTGCTCATATATATGCTACAGTGGCAGTCAACAATTCAGCTCAATTGGATGGCATTTTGACCAAATTAAGAGATATACCAGATGTATACCAGACGAGGAGGGCTGATAATTAATGCGAATTGTGATCCAAAGAGTTAACAGGGCTAGTGTAAAAATAGCTGAAAATACAGTAGGAGAAATTTCCAAGGGTTTATTACTGCTAGTTGGTTTAAAAGAAGGCGATGAAGCCGATACTGTTAAAAAAGCCGCTGCTAAAATTGCTAAAATGCGTATCTTTGAAGATGAAAATGGTAAAACTAATTTAGCAATTAAAGATGTTGGCGGACAAATATTAAGTGTTAGTCAGTTTACTTTACTAGCAGATACCAAAAAGGGTAATCGACCAAGTTTTATTAAAGCTATGAGACCACCAAAATCAAAAGAGTTATGGGAACAGTTCAATAAAGAATTGGAGAAACTGGGTTTAACTGTAGAAACAGGTGAATTTGGTGCTGACATGCAGGTTGATTTAGAAAATGATGGACCTTTCACAATTGTGTTGGATTTGTAAATATCATGCATGCATAGTAGTACTACAGGTTGACTTTTAACTGTGAAAACTATATTCTAAAAAAGAATTATCAATGACAAAGACTGAAGTTTAGTATTTTTATTCAGAGACCGCCTGTTTTTGGTGAAAAGGTGGGGAAAAAACTAACTGTGACCCCTTTACCAGATAATGATCGCCTCGCGAGCGTTATTCGCAGCAGGTAAAAGGTGGTACCGTGCTAAATCAGAGCGCCCTTGATTTATTCAAGGACGTTTTTTTATTAAAAGGATGATTAAATGAGAGTTCAAAGACCTAAAGGAACAGTTGATATTTTGCCAGATGAATCTGGATCATGGGAAAAAGTCGAACAAATATTGCGTGACTTTTTTAAACAAGCAAATTATCGCGAGATTCGGACACCCAGTTTTGAAAACTATAATGTTTTTTCGCGCTCGAGTGGTGAAACTTCTGATGTTGTTGAAAAAGAAATGTATGATTTTAATGATAAAGGTGGCAGACACATTGCCTTAAGACCTGAAGGGACAGCTGGAGTTGTGCGTGCCTACGTCGAAGATAAGCTTTACGCACCAGAAATTGCCAAGCCTTTAAACGTTTATTATATTGAGTCGACATTTCGCTATGAAAGGCCTCAAGCAGGGCGCCAACGTGAATTTCACCAAATTGGCATCGAGAGTTTTGGCTCCGCAAATCCTTTGGCAGACGTAGAAACAATTGTTCTGGCTCATGATTTATTAGCCAAACTTGGTGTGAGAAATTATGAGTTACATATTAATACGCTGGGTAATGCACAAGTTCGTCAAGATTATCATGATGCATTGGTTAATTATTTTAAACCAATTAGAGACCAGCTTTCTGATGACTCAAAAAGACGGCTCAAAAAGAATCCTTTGCGCATTCTAGATTCTAAAGATGAACAGGATAAGCAGTTTTTACCAGATGCGCCTAAAATAGTTGATTATTTGGATCAAGAATCAAAAGAAAACTTTGACCAAATTTTAAAAATGCTGGATCAATTAAAGATTAATTATGTGATTGATAATGATTTAGTTCGTGGACTTGATTATTATACCGGTGTCATTTTTGAATTCATGGTTGAAGATAAAAGCATTTGGGAATCTGCTTCAACAATCCTTGGCGGCGGTCGATATGATAACCTAGTAGAGGAATTTGACGGGCCAAGTACTCCAGCCGTTGGTTTTGGCATTGGAGAAGAACGTTTGATGCTGGTATTACAAAAACAAAATCCCGAGCTTTTTGTAGATCAGGGCATTGATTTCTTTATTGCCAATATCGGTCAAGAAACAGAAGTAAAAACGGTTGCAATTGCTCGTTTATTGCGTAAGCAAGGTCTGAAAGTTCAATATGATGTTGATCAAAAGAAGTTAAAAGCTCAATTCAAAAAAGCGGATAGAGCTAAAGCTAAATACGTTATTACTCTTGGCGATAAAGAATTAGCTGCCAGTGTTTTAAATGTTAAGAGACTTTCTGATGCTAAAACATTTAAGTTTAATTTCAACGATCTTGAAGATATGAATGCGGTAATGAAACAATTAAAGGAATAAAAAATGGAAAAAAGAACTGACTATTGTGGTAATATCACAGCAAAATTTATTAATCAGAGTGTAAATTTGTACGGCTGGGTACAACGTGTGCGAAATCTAGGTAATCTGGTGTTTATTGATTTACGCGATCGAGAAGGTCTTGTCCAAGTTGTAGTTAATCATGATTCAGGCCAAGAGTTAATGGCTATTGCAGATTCACTAGGAAATGAATATGTAATTCAGGTTAAAGGTAAAGTAGTTAAGCGTTCAAGTATTAATCCTGACATGAAAACGGGAGAAGTCGAAGTCGAGGCTAAAGAAATCAATGTGTTGAACAAAGCCAAGAATCCGCCGTTTGAAGTTAAAGATAATGTTGAAGTTGCCGAACAGACTCGGCTAAAGTATCGCTATTTGGATTTGCGTAGACCCAACTTGCAAAATGCTATCATTTTACGGTCAAAAATTTTACGAGCAACACATGAATTTTTTGATCAAAATGGTTTCATTGATATTGAAACACCAATTTTAGGAAAGTCTTCACCTGAAGGTGCTCGTGACTATTTGGTACCATCCAGGATTTATCCTGGCAGTTTTTACGCTCTGCCACAATCTCCCCAGCTTTTCAAGCAATTATTGATGGGAGCTGGCTTTGATAAATATTATCAATTGGCAAGATGCTTCCGCGATGAAGATTTGCGTGGTGACAGACAACCTGAATTCACTCAGATTGATATGGAAACTTCTTTTACCGATGAGCAGCAGGTACAAGACTACACTGAAGGCTTGCTCAAGAAAATCATGAAAGACGTAATGGGAATTGATCTGAAAACTCCAATTGATCGCATTTCCTGGACAGATTCAATGAACAATTACGGTACAGATAAGCCAGATACCCGTTTTGGCATGTTGATTCACGACTTAAGTCCAATCTTTAAGGATAGTGCTTTTAAAGTCTTCTCTGGTGCTATTGCCAATGGTGGCTTTGTTAAAGGGATTGCAGTTAAAGATGGTGCTCAAAAATACTCTCGCAAACAAATTGAGAAAAAGCAGGACTATATTAAGCGCTACCATGCAAAAGGTTTGGCTTGGGTCAAATTTGAAGATGGTGAGTTCTCTGGTCCAATTTCTCGATTCTTAACTGATGAAAATAAAGCTTCTTTAATCAATGAATTTAACTTGCAAGGCGGCGAATTAGTCGTATTTATTGCTGACAAATGGAAAGTTTGCTGCGACTCGCTTGACCATTTGCGTCGTGAATTCGCTAAAGAAACAAATATTATTCCAAAACATGTATTTAACTTTGTCTGGGTGGTTGACTGGCCATTATTTGAATATGATGAAGGATTTGGTAGATGGATTGCAGCACACCATCCATTCACTATGCCTGATGATGAAGGTATTAAATTACTAGATACTGAACCGCATAAAGCTCACGCTCGCAGCTATGATATAGTTATGAACGGTGATGAATTGGGTGGAGGTTCAATCCGTATTCACAAGCGTTCAATTCAGGAAAAAATGTTTAAGGCCCTCGGTTTTACCAAAAAACGAGCCTATGAACAATTTGGCTATCTTCTTGAAGCTTTGGATATGGGCTTCCCACCACATGCTGGACTTGCCATCGGGCTTGACCGTTTTGCAATGCTGCTTGCTGAAAAAGATAATATCCGTGATGTATTGGCATTCCCGAAAAATGCCAATGCTTCAGAACCAATGATGCATGCACCTGCTCCTGTATCTGAACAACAATTAACTGATTTGGGCATTGAGGTCGAAGATAAGTATCAAGACGATGTAGCTAAAATTGAAGCAAACTTGAAAGTACAAGCTGAAAAAGATGCTGCACAAAATACCAGTTGGGATTAAAGATAAAACAAATATCAAAATAGCATGAAGAATTATGCTCTTCATGCTATTTTGTTCACTTATTGTTAAAAAATTGACCTGAGTTAGGAGGAAATCATATGACTGATAAATTTCACCGGGCTTTTGGTTGCTATGGCATTATTGGTGATCAGCAAAATCTAGTTGTAATCAAAAAAGAGGATGGACCTTATATAAATCGCTATGAC
Organism: Lactobacillus laiwuensis; assembly: GCF_019972835.1. GTDB lineage: Bacteria > Bacillota > Bacilli > Lactobacillales > Lactobacillaceae > Lactobacillus > Lactobacillus laiwuensis. The sequence goes on from NZ_BPPB01000001.1 coordinate 277,831, forward strand.
TTACCAGGAGGTAGTTTAGAAGACGGGGAATCATTAAAGCATGCAGTTAAGCGTGAAGTAAATGAAGAAACAGGCTTAATAGTTCAAGATTACAGGCAAATTGGTGTTACTTCGTTTAAATACCCTTGGGATTATGAACAATGGCATTTTAATCAACATATTTGCGTTTTTTATAGAATCAATAAGTTTAGTGGTAATTTGCAGACTGAAGCCAAGCAGTTCACAGGGCAAGATTCTTTAGGAGCAATCAGGATACCATTAGCAAAGATAAGTATTGGAAATTCTTCGCCTTTAGTAGTTAAAGCTAAACAATTTTTATTAAACCCAGACAATTTTGATTTAGCAGATCAAACTTTTGATAAGTGGATTGTACTTGATAAACCTGTTTTTTAAAGTAAAAAAAGCGGTTAAGGAAATCATTTCCTTAACCGCTTTTAACTAGTTTATTTTAAACTCTGTAAAAAATCTAAAGCCTTATCGTAATTGGGCTCGTTAGTTAATTCCTGAATAAGTTCTTGGTACAAAACTTTTTTATCTGCATCAACGATCCAAACGCTTCTGGAATCTAAGTTATTAGCTTCAATAAATAAGCCCATGTTTTTACCAAAATCAAAAGAATCATCAGACAAGAGTTTCATCTTTGAAACGCCTTCAGCTGCACACCAGTTTTTCTGCTCTTCTGGAGTATTGGTAGAAATAGTATAAAAATTGATACCGTTAAACTTATCAACTTCACCGTTAAACTTTTTAGTAGAAATACTGCAAACGCTAGTATTGATATTAGGCACCACACTGATTAAAGTAGGCTTGTCAACTAATTCTTCCATTGAAACAATAGAACCGTCTGCCTGCTTTACCTTGAAACTTGGTAATTCTTCTCCCACTTTTGGTGGTTCACCATTTGTTGACAGAGGTTCATTTTTCATTGTTACTTGCATAATCTTAACCCTTTCTCTTCTTAAAAATATAAACGACTACTCTTTAAATTTTAAACTACTGAGGTTGAAAACCCCAAGAAATTAGCTTTTTTAGTTATTATTAGTGTATTCAGAGATGCGCTTAATAGCCACTTTGAGCTTTTCTTCAGAAGATGCATATGAAAAGCGAACGTATCCATGACCTCCAGCACCAAAGAAACTGCCGGGGGTCACCCCAACTTTGGCTTTTTCAGCTAGATCTTTAGCAAAGGAGACATCGTCACAGCCAAATTTAGTTGGTATTTTAGCGAAAATATAAAAAGCTCCTTCTGGTGTAGCCATAGTATAGCCATTCTTCTTTAGACCATCTTCAAGAAGATGTAAACGCTTTTGGTACTTTTCTCTAGCATCAATATAGTCTTGTTCACCATGATCTAATGCCTCTGACGCCGCAATCTGAACATTATCAGTTACAGAAGAAATCAAAAATGAATGTATTTTTATCATTGATTTCATTAACTCGGCAGGCCCGGCGATATAACCAATTCTCCAGCCGGTCATTGCGACGCTTTTTGACAGCCCCGATAACAAAACAGTTCTTTCCGGAATAATCTGCGTCAGAGAGTAATGCTTTTTTTCACCATAAATTAATTCCGCATAGATTTCATCACTGACAGCAAATATATCGTATTTAGTGATAACGTCTGCAAGCTCTTGCAAGTTTTGTTCTGAGTATACTCGGCCTGTTGGGTTAGAAGGGTCAGTAATAATAACGGCTTTTGCTCCTTTGCCTTCATTTTCAAGCGTTTCAGTCAGCTTTTTGGCAGTTAAAAGAAAATTATCAGCAGAAGTATCAACTTGTACAGGTATACCACCAGCCATTTTTATAATACCAAAATAAACTTCCCAAACCGGAGTGGGAACAATGATTTTTTCTCCCGGGTTTAGCAAAGCCATGGCAGCAATGTTTAGTCCTTCTGAGACACCTACAATAGCACAAATTTCACTTTTAGGATCATAGCTTACACCCAGACTCTTTTTTAAATATTTGCTGACGGAATTTAAATATTTTTCTTTGCCAGCTTCTGGCGCATAATGGGAGTCATCTCTATTAATATCATTAATTGCCGCTCGTTTTATATGCTCAGGAGTATTTAAATCTGGCTCACCAATAGTTAATTTTATTATCCCAGGAATTTGAGAAATTTTTTGACTAAAAGATCTGATTTCAGAATTAGGCAAATTTCTAATTTTAGAATTTATTTTTGCAGATAAGTTTTTTGCTAAATGTGGCATAATAAGATCCTTCCTATTTTTCTTGAAACCATATTATAACCTAGCCTGACCATAAATAAAATTAAGAAAAAGTATTATTTTAGTGAGTTTATAGTTAGTGAATACTATTTATTTTTGTTATATTGAATATATCAAACTAAGGAGTGTGTGATTTATGGATCAAAATGAGAAAGATAAGAGACTAAAGCAGTTAACTCCCGATCAATATCAAGTGACTCAACAAGCTGCAACTGATTACCCATTCAAAGGGAAATACGATGATTTTTATCAAAAAGGAATTTATGTTGATATTGTATCAGGAGAGCCATTATTTTCGAGTGAAGACAAATATGATGCGGGATGCGGCTGGCCTAGTTTTACACGTCCGATTAAAAAATTAGTTTACCACCGTGATCAGTCCCATAATATGGAAAGAACTGAGGTCAAGAGTCCAGATGCAGATTCGCATTTAGGGCATGTATTTGATGATGGCCCGTCTGATAAAGGCGGACTTAGATATTGCATCAATTCTTCAGCTTTGGAGTTCATCCCTTATGAGCAATTAGAACAAAAAGGTTACGGAGAATATAAAAAACTCTTTAAATAATAAAAATTATGTAAAAAAGAACATGGCTATTATTAGTCATGTTCTTTTTGAGTAACTACTAAACTATTTCTTGTTCCTTGAAACTGCCGTAAACCCGCTCGACTTCGGTAACGCTCATGAAGGCATACGGATCGCTTTTTTTAACAATATGTAAAACATCATACATATCATAGCGGTCAATAACAGTGATCAATACTTTTTTCTCATTATGACTGTATGCCCCTTCAACATCATGAAAAATGGTAATACCACGGTGCATTTTTTCCTGAATGCCATCAATAATAGCATGAGGCTGTTCTGTAACGATGGTAACCTGCAGCTTCTGGTGCTGCGTATAGACGGCATCGATTACGCGTCCGTTAATAAAAATAGTTAAAGCTGAATATAATGCACGCGTCCAACCAAAAGCAAATCCAGCAGCAGCTATAATTATTAAATTAATTAAGATACTGATTTTACCGTAACTGGTTCCTGTTTTTCTCTGAATGACTATACCTATGATATCAAGTCCACCTGTTGATATACCGTTCTTAAGCGCAAAACCTGTACCCAGGCCATTGATCATACCACCAAAAATCGCACAGACAAGTGGATCAATGTGCATGTTAATCGGTTGTACTACTCGCATCATAATTGATCCAAGTATGACTGTAATGATTGTAAAAAACGTAAATTTATGTCCAATCTTTATCCAGGCAAGCAAAAGCAGAGGCAAGTTCAATACAAAATACAAAGCAGAAGTTGATAGAGTAACGGGTAAATACCGTTCGCTCATAGTATTGATTAACTGGGCAAAACCAGTTATTCCTGAAGAATACATGTGTCCTGGCGTCCAGAAGAAATTTAAAGCCACAGCTACGGCTAAAGAATAGAAAAATGAGGCAGAAATTTTAGAGAGTAGATTATACCGCCGATTAAATGCGTCAAGCTGATCCATTATTCAATATTTCCTTTTCGAAAAAATGCTAATTAAAAATAATAAATACTAGTTTCTATATAAAATATAAAAACTAGTATTTTTCTTAAGTATACTAACACATTTACGTGAAATTTAAAGAGGTTTTTAATCTAACTTGGTTTAATTTTGCCAATGCTTTTTAATAAATTCCTCTCTACCGCCTGATTCTTCAAGAGCGTAGCGTCTTGGATTTTTCTTGTAAAAATCTTGGTGATAATCTTCTGCAGGATAAAATGGCTTTGCTGGTTCAATTTTAGTAACTATTGGCTCATCAAATCTGCCACTATTTTGCAAAGCTGCTCTGGACTTTTCTGCTGCTTCTTTTTGCGCATCTGAATTATAAAAAATTACAGGACGATAGTTATCACCACGATCCTGAAATTGTCCTGATGCGTCAGTCGGATCAGTTACTTGCCAATAATAGTCAAGCAACTTGTCATAAGGCATAATTTTTGGATCATAAGTGATTTCAACAGCTTCAGTGTGTCCCGTTTCACCTGTACATACTTGTTCATAGGTCGGATCTGGCACATTTCCACCTGTATAACCCGAAATTACTTTTTTAATGCCAGGTAGAGAATCAAAAGGTTTTACCATACACCAAAAACAGCCGCCAGCAAATATTGCAGTATCCAAATTACCCATTTGCTCATTTTTACTCATTTATTTCACCTCTTTAATTTTTATTTAAACATAAATGCCTTAATTAGATGCCTTATTTGCTTTTATTTTTGAACTCCTAAGTGGTTCATGATAATTGCTGCAGTCTCTTCGATCGAGCGGTGAGCAACGTTTATTACAAAACAGCCAAGTTGATCATAGAGTTTTTGGGCTGAATCCAATTCTTTTTTTATCGCATCGATATTAGAATAGGAAGTATCGGGATTTAAACCATAGGAAATCATTCTTTCACGTCTGATTTCATTTAACACAGAAAGGTCATTTGTCAAACCAATAATTTTTTTAGGATCAATTTGATATATTTCTTTCGGGATATGGGTATCTGGAACTAATGGCAGATTTGCGACCTTGAGATTTTTATTAGCTAAAAACAATGATAAGGGAGTTTTCGATGTACGCGATACTCCTAAAAGGACAACGTCGGCTTCTAAAAAGCCCTTGGGATCTTTGCCATCGTCATACATAACCGCAAATTCCATGGCTGAAATGCGATCGAAATATTTTTGATTCATTTTATGCTGGGCACCAATTCTTTGTTGTGGCTTAAGACCAGTCAATTTTTGAATTGATTCAATTGCTGGTGATAAAATATCAACGCTTTGTATTTGATGTTCTCTAACAAAACGAATAACAGGAATCTGCATTTCATCTTTTACCAAGCTATAAATAAGCAGTAAATTTGGATATTGAACTATTTCTGCAAAAGTATCTTCTAATTTCTCCTTATTAATTATGAATGGATACCTCCTGTAATTAATCTGCGCATCAGGAAACTGGGCGGCTGCGGCAACAGCATTGTTAAAAGCAGTATCACCAGCAGAATCTGAAATTATTATTATGTTAACTTCTTTTTTGGGTGTTTCTTCAGCCATTATTTACTCCTTTTTTTCTTTAATTATACAATTTAACCAAAATCATTAACAGATTAAGTTTTTCCTGTGAAAAATTTGAAAAATATTGTTCGTTTGTATTGACCCACTGGTGATGTTTGATATAATTTAGTTAAATGTATGACGGTAACGTCAAGAAATGGAAGGAGGGATCACATATGGCCAAGACAGTCGTTCACGAAAACGAGTCTATTGATGATGCTCTTCGTCGTTTTAAACGTTCCGTTTCTAGAAGTGGTACTTTACAGGAATACCGCAAACGCGAGTTTTATGAAAAACCTAGTGTTCGTAGGAAACTGAAATCCGAAGCTGCTCGGAAACGCAGACATTATTAATCTAAAAACGACTTTTATCAAGCAGATAAAAGTCGTTTTTTATTAATCACAATTAAAGTTTAATGTTTTATTTAATTTAAACTAGTTTGTAAATTTGTTATAATTTAGCTAGATTTTATGAAGAAAGAGGGAATTCATTTGAGTTTATCTGAGCAAATAATGTCAGATATGAAAGAAGCGATGAAAGCTCGCGACAAGGTTAGACTGAACACTGTTCGTATGATCAAGTCTGCTTTAATGAATGAAAAAATTAAAGCAGGTCATGATTTGACCGCTGAAGAAGAATTGACGGTCCTTAGCCGAGAAAAAAAGCAGCGTGAAGAATCAATTGATGAATTTACCAAGGCTAATCGTAAAGACTTAGCTGATGAAACAAAACAGGAATTGGCAATTGTTGAAAGCTATCTGCCTAAACAAATGACTGAAGAAGAGCTCGATCAAGCCGTTTCATCGGCAATTGCAGAAGTTAATGCTCAAGGTAAATCGGATTTTGGTAAAGTAATGAAAGTTTTAATGCCTAAAATCAAAGGTAAAGCTGATGGTAAAGCAGCTTCTAATGCGGTGCGCAAACAGTTGAAATAGGCACAAGAAAAGGAGCAGAGTTATTTGGCCCAAACCAATTTTATTCCTAAAAATCCTGAGAACATCCAAAAATTAGTTGGTATTAATGATAAGAATTTAGGTCTATTATCAACTGGATATAATGCCAGTGTAGTTGATACTGGCAACAGTATAGCTATTCAAGGTGATGATAATGACATCAAAAAAGTTTTAGCTGTTCTGAAAGCTTTAGATAGCGTTGTTAGTGCCAATATTAATATTGGTCCTGCTGACGTTGTCAGCGCAATGAAAATGGCTGATAAGGGAACAACTGAATATTTTCCTGACCTATATAAAAAGATTTTAATTCGAGATGCTAAAGGCAAGCCGATTAGAGTCAAAAATATGGGACAGAAAAAATATGTCGAAGCCATAGAAAAAAATGATGTAGTATTTGGAATCGGGCCTGCTGGTACTGGTAAGACGTTTATCGCCGTGGTTTGTGCTGTTGCAGCTTTTAAAAAGGGTGAAGTTTCAAGGATTATTTTGACCAGACCTGCAGTTGAAGCTGGAGAGTCACTGGGATTTTTACCTGGTGATCTTAAAGAAAAAGTTGATCCTTACTTAAGGCCCATTTATGATTCTCTATATGCAATTTTAGGCACCAATACCACCGATCATTTAATGGAACGAGGAGTTATTGAAGTGGCTCCATTAGCATATATGCGTGGACGTACGTTAGATGATGCATTTGTTATTCTTGATGAAGCACAAAATACTACTGATGCGCAAATGAAAATGTTTTTAACCAGGCTTGGCTTTAATTCAAAAATGATCGTCAATGGTGACATGACACAAGTCGATCTTCCCGGTAAGCAACGGAGTGGACTGATAGATGCTGAACGTATTTTGAAGAAAATTGAACAAATTAAATTTATCTGGTTTTCAGCTAATGATGTTGTTCGTCATCCGGTTGTTGCTAAAATTATTAATGCCTACGAAAAGGAAGAAAAATAGATTTAATGGATTCAATAGACATTACTTTTAATGATGAAGTTGGTTTTCTGGACGATAAAAGACGTGATTGGCAAAAATGGATTCTGCAACTTCTCTTGCTTGCTAAAAATGAGATAAATAAAACAAACAACTTGGAAATGAGTATTAACTTTATTAATGAAAAACGCAGTAACGAAATTAATAAAAAATATCGCGGTCAAGATAGACCAACTGATGTAATCTCTTTTGCTATTGAAGATGGAGAAGATCAAATTGATTTTAGCACATTTGATGATCCTGAATTCATTGAAGATATTGGTGACTTATTTATGTGTCCCAGCGTTATTATGCGACACAGTAAGGAATACGGTACCGGTTGGGACCGCGAATTTGGTTATACTCTAGTCCATGGCTTTTTGCATCTTAGCGGATATGATCATATTGAACCCGGCGAAGCAAAAACCATGTTTAAAATACAAGGAAAGGTATTAGAAGAATATGGCTTGCCATTGTATCCCGATCAGTTAGATGAAGGCAGAGGTAAATAATGGTAGAAGAAAAGAAAAATAAGTCAGGTTTTGTTGCTTTGCTAGGAAGACCGAATGTTGGTAAGTCCACCCTTATGAATTATTTAGTGGGTCAAAAGGTAGCCATTACCTCTAGCAAACCGCAAACTACCCGTAATAAAATCTCTGGGATTTTAACAACTGATGATATGCAGGCGATTTTTATTGATACTCCCGGTATATTTAAGCCGCACCTAGATTTAGATGATTACATGGATAAAGCCAGCTTGTCTAGCTTGAACGATGTTGATCTTATTTTGTTTATGGTTGAACCAGAAAAAATGGGCAAGGGTGATGCTTATATAGCAGAGTTATTGCAAAAAGCGACTGTTCCAGTTTTACTTTTAATCAATAAGGTAGATACTGTTAATCCCAACGAACTTTTACCAATAATTGATCAATATCGTAAGCTCAACATTTTTAAGGAGTTTTTACCAGTCTCGGCAACCCAGGGAATTGGAATTAGTGATTTAATTCAGGTTTTACACCAGTATTTGCCTGAAGGACCCAAGTATTATGGCACAGATCAAATTACTGATCGACCAGAATATTTTATGGTTGCAGAATTAATTCGTGAACAGATTTTAAAGTTTACTTCTGAAGAAGTGCCACATGCTGCCGCAGTTTGGGTGGAACAAATGAATAAGCATGAAAACAATAAGTTGCAGATTGAAGCTACAATTTATGTTGAAAAAAATGGGCAAAAAGGCATTATTATTGGCAAAGGCGGTAAGATGCTCAAGCAAATTGGGATCAATTCCAGACGCCAAGTTGAGGATTTGCTAGGTGAAAAAGTTAATTTGCATCTTTGGGTAAAAGTCCAGCACAATTGGCGTTCTGACCCGCAATTTTTAAGAAAAATAGGTTATAATCCAAAGGATCTGGCCTAAATGGTTCGTGAGCTCAAGGAAGTTAATGGCATAGTTTTTAAAAGGCAAAAGTATCATGAGGCTGATTTACTGGCCAAAATAATGACAGAAAAAAATGGCATAATCACATTGCTTGCTCGTGGTGCACTAAAAGCAAAGTCTAAATTAGGAGCGTCACTACTTAATTTCTCTTATGGAACTTATGTCATTTATTCTTCTGGACATGGTTTGAGTACCTTGAGGACATACAAAAATGTAAAACAGTTTGATGGATTATATGACGATTTAATTAAAAATGCATATGCTTCTTTTGTTCTTGACTTGATAGATCACGCATTTATTGAATACCAAAATCTTGGTAAGTATTACAATTTGGCAAATTTTGCTTTGCAAAAGATTAACTCAGGAACTGATCCTGAAATGATAACTCAGATAGTACAAATGCAATTGCTAGCAGCTTATGGAGTAGAGCCAGAGCTGAGAAGCTGCGTGATCTGTGGAGAAAAGCAGGGAGAGTTTGACTATTCAATCAGAAAAGGCGGTATTTTGTGTAGTAAGCACTTTTATGCTGATCCAGCTCGTTTGCGTTTGAAACCAAAAGAAACAGCTGTTTTGAGAACTATCTTTTTACTTCCCTTTAACAGATTAGGTGATATTAAAATTAATTCTGCTACCAAAAAAGCTACGCGCAGAGCTATTGATCTTATTTATCAGGAAACCATTGATCTCAATCTCAAAACTAAAAAGTTTTTGGATGAGTTGAAATTAACTGACTAGGCTCTTCTGATTGAATACTTTTTATGATAAAATAATAATATGTATTAGCTATAATGAGGATAAAAAAGTACCAGTTAAGCGAGTGTTGAAGGTGAAAGAGCACCTGGGAAAAGGCACCTCTAGCTAAATTAATTAAGAGCAGGAACTATTTCCTGAATTAGGGTGGAACCGCGACTAAATCTCGTCCCTATGCATGTTTTGCATAGGCTTTTTTTATGGTCTTATGCAGGAAGGAAATATAAATGGCAAAGAAAAAATTAACTATTCAAGATATGATTTTTAAATTAGAAAAGTTTTGGTCCTCAAAGGGATGCATGGTAATGCCTTCTTATGATGTTGAAAAGGGTGCAGGAACTATGAGTCCTTATACTTTTTTGCGTGCTGTTGGTCCGGAGCCCTGGGCAGCTTGTTATGTAGAACCCTCAAGACGTCCGGCTGACGGCAGATATGGGGAAAATCCTAATCGTTTGTTTCAACACCATCAATTCCAAGTAGTAATTAAGCCGGCACCAGAAAATATTCAGCAGTATTATCTGGATAGTTTGAAGGAACTCGGTATAAATCCTTTGGAACATGATATTCGCTTTGTCGAAGACAATTGGGAAAATCCTTCAATGGGCTGCGCTGGTGTTGGTTGGGAAGTTTGGCTTGACGGCATGGAAGTAAGTCAATTCACATACTTTCAAACTGTCGGCGAGCTTGATGTTAAGCCAACAATGAGTGAAATAACTTATGGTGTTGAACGACTGGCTTCTTATATACAAGATGTTAATTCCGTTTTTGACCTCGAATGGGGAGATGGTGTTCTTTATCGCGACATATTTAAAGAAGCTGAGTATGAGAACTCTAAATATGCTTTTGAAGAATCAAACCAGGAAGATCTTTTAAAGTTTTTTGACACTTATGAAAGAACAGCTCAAGAATTAATTGGGTTGAATTTAGTACAACCGGCTTATGACTATATTTTGAAATGTTCCCATACATTTAATTTGCTTGATGCTCGAGGAGCCGTATCTGTTACTGAACGAGCAGGATATTTAGCTAGAATTAGGAAATTGGCTCATGAAGTAGCTGTATGTTTTGTAGAAGAGCGTGAAAAAAGAGGTTTTCCTTTGTTAAAAAATGCAGAAGATAAGAAGGCAGGACTAGAAAATGGCTAAAGATTATTTATTTGAAATTGGTACTGAAGAAATGCCGGCCCATGTCGTTGAAAGGAGTGTTAAGCAATTAGCTGAAAAAACCAGCAAATTTCTTAAAGAAAACGGACTTAAATTTAAAAGCATTAAAAAATTTTCAACACCTAGAAGATTGACTATTTTAGTAGAGGAACTTTCTGAAAAACAGGCCGATATTGATGAAATAAAAAAGGGTCCTGCCAAAAAAATTGCACTGGATCAGGATAAAAATTGGACTAGAGCTGCTCAAGGATTTGCTCGTGGTCAAGGAATGACTACTGATGATATTTATTTTGAGGAATTAAAAGGTACCGAATATGCTTATGTTCATGTTCAAAAAGAAGGTAAAAAAGCCACTGATATCCTTTTAGGTATGAGCGATATTGTCAAAGCTATGACCTTTCCAACCAAGATGCGGTGGGATTCTCATGATTTTGAATTTGTTCGCCCTATTCATTGGCTAGTCTCACTTTATGGTAATGAAGTAATACCAGTTAAAATTTTAGATATCACTGCTGGCCGAAAAACTGAAGGTCATCGCTTTTTAGGCGACAGTGTTGTACTAGCTAACTCTAGTGACTATGAAGATGCTTTAAAAGATCAGTTTGTAATTGTTGACTCAACCAAACGTCGCACAATGATAGTTGATCAAATGAACAAATTGGTTAAAAAGAATAATTGGCAAATTAAGCCAGATAAAAGTTTACTTGAAGAAGTTACAAATTTGGTTGAATATCCTACAGTTTTCACCGGCTCTTTTGACAAAAAGTATTTGGAAATGCCAAAAGAGGTTTTAATAACTTCCATGAAGGATAATCAACGTTACTTTGAAGTTTATGATCAAGATGATAAATTAATCAATCATTTCATAGCTATACGTAATGGTAACAAAGACTATTTGGATAATGTTGTTTCAGGTAATGAAAAAGTGCTAGTAGCACGTCTTGATGACGCGCAATTCTTTTATGATGAAGACCGTAAATATCCTCTTAGTCATTTTGCACAAAAACTGGATAATGTTTCATTTCACGATAAAATTGGATCAATGTCCGAAAAGATGAAACGCGTTCGGATCATAGGTGACTTCCTGGCTAACAAATGGCAACTAAATGATCAAGTGGTCAAAGATTTTGACCGTGCCAGTCAGCTTTACAAATTTGATTTAGTTACCCAAATGGTGGGTGAATTTGCTGAACTTCAAGGAGTAATGGGCAGGCACTATGCCAAATTAGCTGGAGAAAACGATGATGTTGCTGCTGCCATTGAAGAGCATTACATGCCAACTACCTCTGAAGGAGAATTACCTAAAACAACGGTAGGTTCATTATTATCTGTTGCTGATAAATTAGATACTATTATTACTTTCTTCGCTGCTGGTATGATTCCTAGTTCTTCAAATGATCCATACGCACTTCGTCGCTATGCTTACGGCATTGTCCGAATTTTATTAAATCAAAAATGGTCATTACCATTTAACGAATTTCTACCAGAGATTGTTTCAGCTCTTGAAAACAAGACCCCTGCTAAACTACCTAAAAAAGCTGAGCAGGAGGAGGAAATTTCATCCTTTATTCGTGATCGTATTAAGCAGTACCTACAAAGAAACAACTATAAGTATGACATCATAGATGCAGTTTTGGCTTCAAGTCAACAGGACCCAATTCAAATTTTGGCTGCAGCAAAAGTTTTGCAATTACACCATGATGATGATAAATTCAAACCAGTTGTTGAAAGCTTAATCAGAATAAACAATATTTTGCAAAAAGCTAAATATAAGGGCCAAAATGAAGTAAAAAGGGAATTGTTTGAAAACGATACTGAAACTAAACTTGTTGATGGAGTTAGCAGTTTGAGCAAGGTTAATGATCTTTCAGAACTTTATGATGGCTTTGTAAAACTACAGCCTGTTATTGATGTTTACTTTGAGACAAATATGATTATGGATAAGAATGAAGCTATTAAAAATAACCGTTTAGCACAGCTTAATGGGATAGCACAACTTGCAAAGCGGCTCGGTGATCTAAGCAAATTAGTTATTAAATAAAAGTAGGTGGAAAGATGGCTGGTCTTATACCTGAAGAAACAATTGCTAAAGTTCGAAATAATGTCAATATTGTCAATGTCATAAGTCAATATGTTTCACTTGAAAAGAAGGGCAAAGATTTTGTTGGTCTCTGTCCTTTTCATGAAGAAAAAACGCCTTCATTTACTGTTAGCGAAGGAAAACAATTTTTTAAGTGCTTTGGTTGCGGTAAAGGGGGCAACGTTTTTTCATTTCTGATGTATAAGGAAAATTTAACTTTTCCGGAAAGTGTCCAAAAAGTAGCTGATTTTGCTCATATTGATATTGGTGAATATTCCAGTCAAAAACCCAAATTTTCTAATGTACTTATCAAAATAAATGAAGAAGCAGCCGACTTTTATCACAGAGTACTAATTTCCACTAACGCAGGAAAGCCAGGGCATAGTTACGCAGAAAAACGTGGCCTTAATCAAGACATAATTAATCATTTCCGGATTGGTTATGCTCCCAAACAAAATAATTTGCTTTTAACTTATCTCAGGGAACAAAATTTTAAAGATGAGGACCTGGTAAAAAGTGGTTTGTTTGTTCAATCGCAAAATGGGGACTTATTCGATCGCTTTAGAGAACGGTTAATGTTTCCGCTTAGCAACGAAGGAGACTATGTCGTTGGCTTTTCTGGAAGAAGACTTTCTAATGATAAAACTGAAGCTAAATATATTAATAGTCCAGAAACCGAAATATTTACCAAATCAAAAACTCTATTCCATTTTGCAGAAGCAAAAAAAGCAGCTCGCAGTGAAAATCATTTGATTTTGTATGAAGGATACATGGATGTAATTGCAGCATATAAAGCCGGAATAAAGTCTGGCATTGCTTCAATGGGAACCAGTTTGACAGATCAACAAGTATATATGTTACGCAGGATTACTAAAAATATCATTATCAATTATGACGGCGATGACCCTGGAATACATGCTGAAGAACGGGCAACAAGAATGTTCAACCAAATTGGAGGCTTTAACTTAGGAATTGTTGTTTTGCCTGAAAAACTTGACCCTGATGAATTTGTAAAAAAATATGGTATTGAAAAATACAAGGACGAAGTCAAAGGTGCTTTGACGCCAACAGATTTTTTCTTGAAAAGGTTAAAACAGAAATATAATCTCGCAAATGACAGGGAAAAATTAGCGTACTTAGATGATGCCATGAAAGAAATAGTTCAGTTGTCTAATCCAGTTGAACAAGATTTATATTTAAACAAAATTGCCAAGGAACAAGGAGTGGAACAAGATTCACTTAAAGTGAACTTGACAAAATACCGCAGGCAGCAAAATAAAGCAAAGAGACATCAAGGTTATCCTGGTCAAGAACAAGGTAAGTCCTATAATTATTCAGATCCACCAATAGATAAGGCTCAAAAGCAGGAAGCCAGTGATCCTATTCAAACTCGCTTATTATATTTATTTATTCATTCAAAGCATGCTCAAGAATATTTACTTGCCCATCAATTTTTATTTTCAGATTCAAAATATCAAAGATTAGCGGAATTATGGTTAAATTTTAGTGAAAATCAAGAAAATCCAACAGTTAATAGTTTTTTAGATTTTATTCCCAGCGAACTTCAAGGTATAATAGTTAATGCTGAAATGACAAACATGCCCCAGGATTTTTCAGACCGCGAAATTGATGAGCAAATAAACGCATTAAATATGCGCAAAATTAATATTAAACTGCAACATTTAATGAATGATTTACAAGACGCAAAACGCAAAACTGACACAGACGAAATATTAGATATTACTCGCAAAATTTTGCAGTTAAAAAGAATTCAGGGTTAAAGGGGGGCTTATTGTGGCAGATAAGGAACAAGCAGCTAACAACGAAAAATTATCTTTAGACAAGATGGTTAAAAAGGTTGTCAAAGATGTTAAAAAAGATAAATCTATTACTGAAAAGGAATTTGTTGCTCAACTGGTTAAGCCCTATAAACTACAGGGAAAAGCAGTCGATCAATTAGTTCAGGAATTTGAAGATAACGGCATCAGTATAGTTGATGAAAAGGGTAATCCATCGAGATTAGCCTTGAAAAAGCAAAAAGATGTTGAAAAAGCTGAATTAAAAGATATGTCAGCACCTTCAAGCGTTAGAATGAATGATCCGGTCAGAATGTATCTGAAAGAAATCGGTCGGGTACCACTTCTAAATGCTGATCAAGAAATTTCTTTGGCAAAAAGGATTGAAAAAGGTGATGAAGAAGCTAAACAGGAGCTGGCAGAAGCCAACTTGCGTTTAGTTGTTTCGATTGCTAAACGTTATGTAGGACGTGGTATGTCATTTCTTGATTTGATTCAAGAAGGAAATATGGGTCTGATGAAGGCCGTGGATAAATTTGATTACAGCCTAGGTTTCAAGTTCTCAACTTATGCAACTTGGTGGATCAGGCAGGCAATAACTCGTGCGATCGCCGACCAAGCTAGAACTATTAGAATTCCAGTTCACATGGTCGAAACTATTAATAAGCTAATCAGAATCCAAAGGCAATTACTGCAAGACTTAGGTCGTGAACCGACTCCAGAAGAAATCGGGGCAGAAATGGACATGCCTACTTCTAAAGTGCGTGACATTTTAAAGATAGCTCAAGAGCCGGTATCCTTAGAAACTCCAATCGGGGAAGAGGACGATTCTCATCTAGGAGACTTCATTAAGGATAAAGATGCAACTAGTCCTGAGCAACATGCTTCTTATGAAATGCTCAAAGAGCAATTAGAAGAAGTGCTTGATACCTTAACAGACCGAGAAGAAAATGTTCTTCGCTTACGTTTTGGACTTGATGATGGTCGAACTAGAACACTTGAGGAAGTTGGCAAAGTGTTTGGAGTTACCCGTGAGCGGATTCGTCAAATTGAAGCTAAAGCTTTAAGGAAATTAAGACATCCAAGTAGGTCAAATCAATTACGTGATTTCCTAGATTAAATAGCTAAACAAAAAGACAAGATTCCAAAAAATCTTGTCTTTTTATTATCTAAAAGTTAATTCGCTGGCACCATGATTATTTTCTAGTCCCCGTTGCTGCAAATTATATTCGATAACACTTTTTCGCTTACCTGATAATAAGAAGAAAGCAAAAGCCAAATAGATCAAAGTGGTAATAAAGAGATATTCCCAGTCAAAGATATGGGGTACTGTCATAACTGTTGAGCCAGTAGCTAGGAAGGCTAGTATATCATAAACTGCATGATAGCCCAAATTAACCAAAAAAGAACCTGTATATAAATAAACTGCAGCAAAAACAATACCTGCGGCAAAAGCATTAATCATTTGTAAAATCGTGGCAGAGAGTGGTTGCACCACCGCGTTAGTAAGATGAATTGATCCGAAAATCAAACCATCCAGTAATACTGCCCATAAAACTTGATTTTTAGAATTTTTAAATATTTTGAGTAATATACTTAAAACACAAAACCGCATTAGCCATTCTTCAGCAACACCAGCTTCTATGCCCTGACAAATATACTGAGTTACGTGTTTTGTTGTTATATGAAAATCCCAGCGAGTTAGCAATTGTCCTAAATTATCTGCATCATTAAAAGCATTAATTAGGCAGTCAGCAATAATAAAAATAAAAATAACCGCAAGGACTGAATACTTAGCTCTTGGACTTATTCTCAAACTCGGATTTTGATAGTGCCAGCTTTTCATTACAACAATTGATGAAATCACAAAACAAATGCTACCTGTGATTCCTGTGGTATTGAGAACTTGAAGCCAAGAATGGCTATCCATAGTTAAAATTTCAGGTATCGAAACAATCAAACTTGCAAACAACAATAAAGTTATGATCTGCCCAATCGGATTCTTTATTTTGCCCCATGCCAGTTCTCCCATCGGAACAAGCATAATGAGTTCGTATAATGTAAGGGGAATTAATAAAAAGATCGCATTCTTATTATTCAAAGTTTTGATGAATGCTGCTCCCAAAGTGAGTAGTGCAAAAAAGCATAATAATATATTGACAGACTGGAAATAATGATTAAATTGAACTAACTTTCTTTCAGGATGTTTTTCGCATAAAAGGGATAGTTGCAATAGAACCAGTATGAACAAAATTGGCAGAATTACTATTGCTCCTAGTCTACTCTTGGTCAGGGGTTTGATTTTAAAAAATAGCACAAGCGCCACAATGATTAGAATTTCTTGAACTATTATTTGTCCAAAATGCCAACGCTTAATTTCTTGTTCAGAAAGCATTTCGATACTCCTTAAAATAATTCATCCCGTTTACCGTCCAAGATATGCTCATCAATACCTTCGTTAAAGTATACTAGCAAATCGCGGTCAAAATTATATGCTAATTTATGTTGAAAAAGTTCTTCTTTAGTCATCCACGTCAATTTGCCTTCTCTTGAGGCTTTGACTGTGCCAGTGAATTTAGTCGCTATATAAAAAAGAACAAGATAGCGGTGATCATTTTCATCATAAAATTGTTTAATTCCACAAAGACGAGGATTTTTAATATCTAAATTCGTTTCCTCCTTAACCTCGCGCGCTACTGAATCATAAAAAGATTCGTGATTTTCCACATGACCACCCGGAAAAGTCAATCCTGGCCAATAAGGGTCATTACGATCCAAAACTAAGATATTATCGTTTTTTTTAATCATGCACATATTTGTCAAAGTAACAGGTTCAGTTCTATCCATTAAGTCAAAAATCTCTTTCTTTTAAATCTTATTATCAATTATAAAATAGCAATTTAGAAAGAAAAAGAAAATTTTTCTCACTTTTTTGCCGGCAAATTAAAATTATACTAGGGATTTTGTGGCATTTATTAATTTGTTCCATTATACTTGTAATACTGTTTTAGGGGGATAACATGGCTATCAAATATGCAAAGAAATGGAAACTTTTTCTTTTTCTAATTATTTCAATTCTTGATTCATTTCAGTCAGTATTTTTAGCTTATCTATTAAAAGTATTCATTTCCTTTGCTCAAAAGCCTACGGGAAATTTACTCGGATTAACTTTATTCGCCATTAGCGGATTAATTATTTTCAGTATAATTGGAATACTTTTTCAGTATTCCTTTTTAAATTTGATCCATGATATTAACATCAAAATCAAAGAGATAGCAACTGATCATATCGTTAATATTAATGATCAAGCTAAACTTGATACTTCATTTATGACAAACGACCTTAAACAAATTGAGACTAATAAAGTTGTTGCCGAATTAAAAATTTTTAATTACATCTTAAAATTTTTGACCGCTATTATCACTGCAGTGATTACATCTTGGTTTATTTCTTTGGTCTTTTTTATTGCAGCAATAATTCCAGCCTTAGTTCAAAATTTTGCCGGTAAAAAAATTTCTGCTAATTCTAAAAAATGGGAAAGGGCAAATAGTAATTATACCGCTACCGTTACGGAAACGATTAACGGCACAACCATTTTTTCTTTATATAATTCAGAAAATTCTATTGCTAAACGCTTAATAAAAAGCGCTCGCGAAATGGAGGACGCCTTACAATCAACGAATTTATCCAAGGGCATTGCAAACGAATTAACCTCTTTTGCCGCATATTGTTTTGGCATGATTATTCCATTTAGTGTTGGAGTTTATTTGATAACTATAGGAAATATTGCCTTGAGTACTTTTATGATGATTGTGCAGCTTTCGAATAATTTCGTGAATCCGATAGTTAATATTTTTATGTGCGTTAATGATATTAAAACGACCACTCCCATTTGGACTAAATTTATAAAAATACAAAAGTATAAAAGACCCGCTGGCGATATTAGTTCAATCCCTGTTTTCAATAATTTGAGTTTAAGTAATGCCACAATCTATTTTGATAAACAAACTATTTTTCAAAAAGTAAATTTGGTAATCAAAAAGGGGGAAAAAATATTATTACAGGCTCCTTCAGGTTGGGGAAAATCAACTTTGCTCAAAGTCTTGATAGGAAAATATAAGCTGGATTTAGGCTCTTACCTGATAAATGGAGAAAAGGCTAGTGGTAATTGGAATAAAGACCATGAACTCTTTGCTTTAATCAATCAACAACCTTTTATTTTAAATGACACGATTGAATACAATATTACTTTAGGACAAAAGGTTACCAAACAAGAACTGAATAATGTCGTTGCTAAAGCTGGCCTAGAAGAACTGGTAAGAAAAAAGGGGTATCATTATCAAGTTGGCCTTGGAGGTAAAAATTTGTCAGGAGGACAAAATCAGCGTATAGAAATTGCCCGCGCACTGCTCAAGAAAAGGCAAATTTTGTTAGCAGACGAAGCTACTTCCTCATTGGACACAAAATTATCTCGAAAAATTCACGCTACTTTTTTAAAAGAATTTTCCGGAACAGTGATCGAAGTTGCTCATCACATATCTACAGATGAAGCAAGCATGTTTGATCGTAAGATCGATTTAGAAGCTAATAAAAAAAGTATTTAGAATCGTTATTTTATCTTTATCTAATAAAAATTCATTATGCTAAAATTTTATTATGAAGAAAGTAGGATATAAATGAACTTAAGATTGAACTCATTGGCACAAATGGTTGACCGTGGTGCACGCATTGCAGATATTGGTACAGATCATGCCTATTTACCGATTCAACTAGTGAAAGAAAATAAGATTAAGTTTGCTATTGCTAGTGATGTTGCATCTGGACCACTAGAGAATGCGAAAAAAGACATAGCAGCTGCTGGTTTAGATGGGAATATTGAAACTAGGCTTGGGGCAGGACTTGATACTATTAATTCTGCTGATCAAATTGATACAGTAATTATTGCCGGAATGGGCGGCAAGTTAATAACGCAGATTTTAAATGATGCTTGGCTAAAAGATTCTATTTTCAAAACTTTAATCCTTGAGCCAAATATAGGTGAGCCCGGTGTCCGAAACTGGTTAATGAATCATAATTATCAAATAAAAAGAGAAAAAATTATTGCTGAAGCAGGACACACATACGAACTAATTAAGGCAGAAAAAACTAATAAAATTGTCAAATTGACAGAAAAAGAACTATTTTTTGGTCCAGAAATCTTAACAGAAAAAAATGAAATTTTTTATCAAAAATGGCGAGGTCAACTTGCATATCACAAGAAATTACTGCTTAATTTAAATAAGGCTAAAGAAAAAGATTTAGTCCATATGCACAAAATTGAGTCAGAAATAAAAATGATCGAGGAAGAAATAAATGACTAAAGTAGAGGATATAGTTGCCGTTTTAAGGCAACATTTTCCAGAAGAAATAGCTAGTAAAGGTGATCCGGTTGGCATCCAAATAGGCTCGATGCAGCAGAATGTCACTAAAATATTGACGACCTTAGATGTCAGACCACAAGTGGTAGACGAAGCAATTCAAAAAGGAGTGAATTTGATTATCAGCCATCATCCCTTGATGTTTCGCCCTGCTCCAAACTTGGATTTTGCCAATCCCCAATACGCTATGTACGGTAAAATAATTGCTCATGGCATTACGGTCTATTCCATTCATACTAATTCAGATAAAGCTGAAGATGGCTCAAGCGACTGGCAAGCTGAAGAGTTGGGTTTGAAAGACGTTGAGCCTTTTTGTCCAGATGATGATGGCATTGCCATAGGACGTAAGGGGAGATTGCTTCAGCCACTATCTGCCAAGGAATTTGCTTATTACGTCAAAGACAAGATGCAGGTAAAAATGGTAAGATTAATTACTGCTGATAATCAGCAGACTATATCTTCAGTTTGTTTTATCTGCGGTGATGGCGGCAAATATTGGCATCAAGCAGTAGAAGAGAATATTGATGCTTTTATTACAGGAGATGTTTATTACCATACAGGCCACGATATGATTTCTGCCGGTCTGACGGTAGTTGATCCAGGTCACTACACTGAAAAGATTTTTAAAGAAAAAATTTATCAAAAGTTGCTTGAATGGAATAAAGAAAACTCTTGGAATGTCGAAATCACCCAATCTGAAGTATCGACTAACCCATTTCAAGATTTATTTTAATTAAGGAGATAAGATGGAGTATCCAAATTTATTACCAAGATTTTTAAAATATGTAAAAGTTAATTCACGCTCTGATGAGCACTCTGATCGTTTTCCTTCAACCGAACGCCAAGAAGTATTTCAAAAAGAAGTAATTCTACCTGACCTAGAAAAATTAGGCTTATCTGATGTGCATTATAATCAGAAATCAGGCTGTGTTATTGCCGAAATTCCAGCTAATGTAGATTATGATGTACCTGTAATGGGTCTTTTAGCGCATTGCGATACCGCAGACTTTAACGCGGAAAATGTCAAACCGCAAGTTCATGAAAATTATGATGGCAAATCAAAAATTCGTCTAGGAGATTCCAAATTTTATTTAGATCCGGCAGAATTTCCAAACTTAAAGAAATATGCGGGACAGACTATCATTACAGCGTCTGGTGACACTTTGCTGGGTGGGGATGATAAATGTGGAGTAGCGGAATTAGTTACTGTGGCAGAATATTTGTTAAACCACCCAGAAATCAAACACGGTAAGATTCGCTTTGGCTTTACTCCTGATGAAGAGATTGGTATGGGTGCTCAGCATTTTGACATCGAAGAATTTGGTGCTGATTTTGCTTTCACAGTCGATGGCGGGGCTCCCGGAAAGTTAGATTGGGGTACCTTTTCTGCTGCAACCTTTACCCTTGATATTCAAGGGGTAAATGTGCACCCTTCTGTAGCTAAAGATCAGATGATCAATGCTATCCAGGTTGGCATTAACTTCCAAAATCAACTTCCACAAAACGAAGTTCCTGAAAAAACGGCAGGAAGAGAAGGCTTTTATCATTTAACCCATTTTGCTGGTACGGTTGACAATGCGCAAATGGAATACATTGTTCGTGACTTTGAAAGGGACGGTCTTGAAAATCGCAAAAATAAGGTTAAAACAATCGTTAACCAAATGAATAAGGAATTTGGCACCGAAAGAATTAAGCTTAACATGAGAGATCAATATTACAATATGGCCGATATTCTTAAAGACCATATGGAAATTGTTAACTTAGCTAGAAAAGCATATGAGTCTGAAGGACTTACGATCAACGAGGACCCTGTCAGAGGTGGCACTGATGGTTCACTTTTAACTTATAGAGGCTTACCTTGTCCTGATCTTTTTTCCGGGCAAGAAAACATGCACGGCAGGTTTGAATATACCGTTCTTGAATCTATGGCAAAAGCAGTAGATGTTATGCTAAAAATGGTACAAATGAATGCTGCTGCTAAAAAATAGTGAAACAAAAACGGCCGTTGTTAATCTTTTTTATCAAAATAATTAAAAATTAAAAGGTTATTCTGATAAAGTTTATCTAACTTCCAAAAGGTTAGTAAAATTATGCACAATTAATAGAAATTTAAATTTAGGTACATAGGATCATTATCAAAAATGGTTTTATGTGCCTTTTTTCTTTTTAAAATTTTATATTGATAATTTGTGGAACACTTAAATTTTTCTAAGACAACAGGCAAAAGACTCCTTGCAAAAGTTGATTATTTATTTTATTATACTAGTGTATTAGATAAATAGTTCACTATTATAATGTAAGAGAAAGGATTAGTGATCATGCGAAGTTCTATTGCACTACAAGTTGATAATGTTAGTACTTATGTGGGCAGGACAGTGCTAGTGAATAATGCTACTTTTGATGTTAAAGCTGGTGAAATAATCGGTTTGATAGGCCCTAATGGTGCTGGGAAAACAACTATTATGAAAACCATTTTAGGCTTAATGAAATTTAAAGGAAAAATAGAGGTCAATGGCAAAAATGTGTCTGAAAATGACCATCATGCTTTAACAAAGGTTGGAGCATTAATTGAACATCCGGCAATTTACCCATTTCTTACTGGAATGCAGAATTTGACCCTTTATGCTCATGATCAAAAAGATATGGCAAACTTAATTTCCGAATTACAAATGGATTCATATATTAATAATAAGGCTAAAGGATATTCACTGGGGATGAAGCAAAAATTAGGCATAGCAATCGCCTTATTAAATCAGCCCCAAGTTGTAATTCTTGACGAACCAATGAACGGACTTGACATTGAATCAACGATTCGAGTAAGAAAATTAATCAAAAGATATTCTGATCAAGGAACAGCTTTTTTAATTTCAAGTCATATTTTAAGTGAATTACAAAAAGTAATGACGAGAGTTGTCTTAATCTCCGGAGGACAAATTATATTGAATAAAGAGGTCAAAGAATTTGAAAAAATTAGTCACCAAAAATACCATTTGACTACTGAAAATAATAGACTTGCAAAAAAGATTTTTGCTGCTTACCAGATCACGTTTACAGAAAATGAAAATTATTTAATAGTAAGTCAAAACGACATATACAAAATAGAAGATCTGCTTTTTAACGAAGGTGTTCATTTAAAAGAAATTTTGCCGCTTGAAGCCAACCTTGAACGAATTGTAGTTGATGTCTTGGAAAAGAAAAGAGGCTAGACAAAATGCTTATAAGCTTTAAACAGGAAATCTATAAATTCAGGCATGAAAACATTGCTCTGTATGGTCTGATTATTCTCATTGTAACAATGATTTACAACTTTTTTACTAATCCTATTACGCGCCAATCCCTTAGCTACGGATTTGGTGCAATTGAGTGGATTCCTTTAATAGTTATTACCGTAGCATCTGCAATTTTTTCAATGGAATACAAGAATAACACGATTATCATGCTGGAGTATAAGACTTCGAGCAAGTTTCAAACTTACTTTTCCAAGTTTTTGGTTGTCTTAGTCTATAGTTTTCTCCTAACAGTGATTGCATTTTTACTTACCTTGATTTTAAGCATTCCCTTTAATAATGTCAGATATAATTGGTTAGTTAACAAAAATGGTAATAATCTTTTAAATGATCTGGTAACTAACCTGGCAGGAGCATCGATTTATTCTTTTTTTAGCATTGGCTTATCTTTTATGCTCATTATGCTGGTTAAAAATAATGCTGTAGTAGTTTGTTTTGGAATTGTACTAGCATTTTTTGGTGCCAGCTTTTCCAAAGGATTAATGCAAACCTTTCCCCATTTTATAAGTACTATTAAATGGAACTTTTTAAATATGATTTTTATTTCCCAGCAATTATCAAATCCAAGCCTTAGCTTAAAATCGAATTTATCAAGTCTTGAACTAATTATAGCCAATATCATTTACGGCATAGTTTTTATGGTTCTAGGATATTATCTATTCAAGCATCGACGAGTATAAAGAGAGGAGATCACTATAATGATTTATAGTATTAAGCAGGAATTATATAAATTAGTGCACCGCAAAATTACTTGGATCGCAGCTATCATATTATTTTTTCTAATTCTTATTACCGGTTTCGCTTTAGCAGATGAAAGTAAAAAGCTAATTTTAACATTAACTTTTGATTCTTCTGATTTCATCATGTTTATCCTAGTGATAGTAGGTGCCACCTGTTTTTCAATGGAATTTCAAAACAATACGATTTTAACACTCTTATATAAGTCTTCGAATAAAATATATGTCTACTTATCGAAGTATATTGTTTTGTTCTTATACGATGTTTTTCTGCATTTGCTAGCTCTTTTTTATACCATTTGTCTGCGTTATACCATATTTAATTATCAAGTTAACTGGTCAGAACTTTATCTATACCATCAGCCGGTATGGCTAAACATGGTAACTGCTTCTCTAATAGATTTAGTAACTACAATGTTAATTATTGCTATTGTTTTTTTACTCTCGTGTCTAATTAATAGTAGTGCAATTGTAATTACAGCAAGCCTTCTAATTACATTCATGGGTCAAAGCATTTCTTCAGACCTAATGAACGGAGGCAAACTGGTGAACATTATGAAATGGAACCCTTTTAATATGGTGGACTTGACTAGGCAGTTTGGTAATTATGGCATGTATGTTTTAACTACCCACCTGAACAATCAAGAGCTTTTAATGGGTAGTCTAGTCTATATTCTTATTTTTGTCATTGCCGGCTATTTAATCTTTCGCAGAAAAAGATTTTAAGTAAGTAATTGCATAACTTTTAAGTTTATTGTAATATTATAGTGTATTATAAATGTAATACAGTTGGAAAAGAATTATGAATTTTAAAGACAGTTTGCCGATATATATACAAATAAAAGAATATCTATGTCGCCAAATAATCACCGGCAAGCTTGAGCCAAATCAGATGATACCTTCTGTACGTAATTTAGCAAAGCAGTTAACAGTGAATGTTAATACTATTCAAAAAGCGCTTAGACAAATGATTAATTCCGGTCTTCTGGTTACTAAAAGGGGAGAGGGTAATTATGTTACTAGCGATAAAAAATTATTGGAAAAAATCAAAAGAGACATGATCGTTGCTGAACAACGTAAGTTTGTTCAGAACATGAAAAGCATAGGAATCACGCCAAAACAAACTCATCTTATTTTGGCTAATCATTTAAAGTAGGGAGTAAAAAAATGGATAATCTTTTAGAAATTAGAGATTTAACTTACAAGAAAAATCTAAAGACAATTTTAAATAATATCAACTTAAATTTACAACCGGGGAAAATAGTAGCACTTTTAGGCGAAAACGGCGCTGGTAAAACGACCTTAATGAGGGTAATTAGTGGGATGGCTAAAAACTATCGTGGAACCGTTAAACTTTCTGGTGAAAGTAAAGAGGCTCAACGAAAAGCCCGACTATCATTCACTGATAGTCTAACGGGCTTTAACAACTCAACAAAAATCAAAGATATTGTTAAATTTTATGAAATCATTTATCAAGATTTTGATGGCAAACAATTTGAGCAACTTCGTCAGTTTATGAAATTAGATTCTGAAATGCGATTATCTGAGATGTCAAAAGGAATGCGAGAAAAATTAATTATTGCACTTGCATTTTCGCGCAAAGTTGACCTTTACCTATTGGATGAACCCTTTTCTGGTATTGATGCTATGGCTCGTAAAAAAATTATTAACTCAATCATTTTATGGAAACCAGAAAAATCAACAATTCTCGTTTCAGATCACTTTGTGAATGAGATCGCTAGTATGCTGGACGAAATTGTCATTATCAAGGACAAAACCATTTATGCTCATAAATCAACTGAAGAGATACGAGAACATCATAAGAGTGTTGAAGACTACTATGAAGGCTTATACGATGCGGAGGATGAATAATGGTCATGTTTAACCATTTATTTGGCAAACTTTTTGAAAAAAAAGCCAAATATGTTCATCTTCTAGTTGTCCTGCAATTTATTAGTTCTCTGGCATCAGCTTTTTTTACTTATTTTAGTTTTTATTCTGGCAGGTTTCACTTAAATTTGAACAATAACCTTGAATTTTTTCCAGGATGGATGGCTCTATTTGCTTCTTTTACTTTCTTGTTTGGACCTATTTTATATATTTTAACTGTCGTTCAGAATGAACGCTTAAATAGAAGTAAGACATGGCGCCTAGCACCAATCAGCGATGGCACGTTTTATATTGATAATATCTTAAGTTCATTTGTTTCTCTAATCTATTTTGTCTTTTTAGATTTTATCATTGCGCTTGGATTATTCTTTGTATCTATTTTTGCATATCCCAAATTTGGCAAAAATCTGCGGTTTGAACTCAATTTAGATACTGACACATTTCTTACTTTTATTTGTATTATACTGTTGGTAATTCTAACTGCTCTTTTTATTTATTTTTTGGTTAGTTTCCTTAACTTTTCCAGTCAGGCAATTTTAAGTTTTTTACCACAAGCATCGAGTCATATTTTAATTTCTTTTATTCGTATATTCATCATTATCATATTAATGGGACTGCTTGTTAAGCTCTATAGAGTATTGATAAACTCTTTTGTAAATCTTTTTTTACTAAAAGCTACTGATCTTGCGGGATTAGAATATGTTGTAGGTATGATGTTTGTTGTTAATTTAATAATGCTTGGCATCAACGTCTTTTTAATCAATCATTTCTTTGAAGCAGAAGAGAAGTAAATCCTAATATTTTTACAATATTTTCGTAGTAGGGAGGAAAGAGTATGACCTCATTTAAAAGTTTGTTTGGCAGATTCTTTGTAGAAAAAGCAAAAAATGTTTATTCATTTTTAATAATTCAAACAGTTGGTGCCCTTGCATTTTCTGTTTTTGGTCTGCTAATTGGAACAGGTAAGATAAGTGAATTTTTAAATTTTTATACTGAGCTTTTACCTGACTGGTTAATGGGCTTTTGTCTATTAGGTGTCTTTTTTGTCATTTTCTTTTTCATTTATATTATTGTTAAAAATGAAAAGATTAACCATAGCCAAACATGGCGTTTAACTGCAATTAGTGACGAAATATTTTACATCGCTAACAGCTTAAGCACATTTGCAACATTTGTTTATTTCATTATTCTTAACATTATTGTTGCTGGTATCTTGCTAACTGCTTCATTTTTCATGAACAAGACTTTTCGTAGTTCCTGCGAAAGAATGTTTAAGCAATTTAGACCAAATTTTGAACTAAATACAATTCATTTTATTTTTGATATCACGCTACTCATACTTTTATGTTGCTTTTTCATTTCGTTATTGATCAGCTTTTTAAATTTTTCCAGTAAAGCTATCATGGATTATCTTCCTGTAGCTTCAAACGGCTTAATTGTGAAACTATTACATATTTTTATTGTTATCGTAATAGCCTGGCTTTTCACCAAAGCAGAAAAAATTTTTGTCGATCAAGTTTTAGGCAGCCTTTTGCATTTTTTAAACTTAAATCCAGCTTATAACAACGCTTTACCATATGTTAATGTAATTGTTGTAGTTGTTAATTTAATAATGTACGTTATTAATATCTATTTATTTAAGTATTTCTTTGAAGCAGAGTAAATAGAATAGAGGCATAATAAAAATTTTATTTGAGTGGCAATTTGTCATCGAGCAAAAATAAAAAATAAGGAGTCCAAAATGGCAGAATTTAGCAGGTTATTTAACAGATTTTTTAAAATTAAAACAAGAAAATTACACATTATACTTTTTTTTCAATTAATCGCAGCATTAGCGTGTGCCTTTTTTACTTATTATGAAGTTACAAATTGGCATATCCGCAAAAATCCCCAAAATAATGTCGGTCTGATACCGGAATGGACATTATATTTTGTCATCTTAGCCTTTCTTGTCATATTATTTGTATTCATTTTAACCCCTTTGCAAAGTGAAAAATTTAATCACAGTCAAACCTGGCGGTTAGCTGGAATAAGTGACAGCCAGTTTTATCTTGATAATGTTTTAAGTACATTTGTATCTTTTATTTACATGCTTGCGCTTGAAGTAGTTGCTACAGTTATGCTAGGTTTCTTATCTTTTTTGGTTGATAAAGATTTTCAACGAGGACTTCATGATTTCCTAATGGATCTGCATCCTAATTTTGATTACAATGTTTTCTGGACTGTAATTGGTACGATTGTCTTAGCCATTTTAAGTTGTTTCTTTTTATATTTTGTTATCAGTTTCTTTAACTTTGCTAGCCAGTCCATAATAGATTTTGTACCCGCCAACGTTAATGGAGCACTTGTAAAGATACTCCATTTATTCATAATTTTTGTACTGATCTGGTTCTTTTTTAAAATTCAACATATATTTGTCTACAAAATTCTTTTGTCAGTATTTAATCCAGCTAATTACGGACTTGCTTATTCTAGTGATTTACCTTTTGCAATTTTGTCAACCACAATTTGCAATCTTATTTTGTTGGGCAGCAACGTTTTCTTATTTAATCATTTTTATGAAGCCAGTGAACGTAAGTAGGTAGGCAAATAAGAAAAAATTACTTTTACAATTTTGTAATTTCTCACAAAAAAGCAAGTTATTACAACAATTAAAAGGTTTGCGGAAAAAATAAATCTGGTTTATGATAGTGTACTATAGGTGTATTACGGCCAAAGGATGGTGGACTTGTGGAATTTAAAGATAACATTCCCATTTACTTACAAATTAAGCAATACCTATATCGACAAATAATTACCGGCAAATTGAAGCCCGGTAAAAAAATTCCTTCCGTGCGTGAACTAGCAGTGCAACTCACTGTAAACGTCAATACGGTACAACGTGCTCTGCAACAGATGAACTTTGAAGGCATTTTGTATACCAAGAGGGGAGAAGGTAATTTTGTCACTGAAGATACTACTTTACTTGAAAAAACGAAAAGGGAATTAATTAACGCTGAACTAGACAAATTTGTTCAGAGTATGAACTCTTTCGGGGTTTCTGATGAACAAATTCTCAAATCTTTAACTGAATATCTTAAAGAGGAGCGTAAATAATGGGCAATCCCTTAGAAATAACAGACTTAGTTTACAAAAAAAATCAGAAAAAAATCATAACTAATCTTGACTTAACACTTAAACCCGGAAAAATTGTTGCTCTTTTGGGTGAAAATGGTGCAGGAAAAACCACTTTGATGCGAATTATCAGTGGCGTAGCTAAAAACTATCGTGGTACTGTTAAAGTTGCTGGCTTTACCAAGGAGGCCGACAGAAAAGGACATCTTTCTTTTACTGATGGCTTAACAGGTTTTGCTAATTCAACAAAAATTAGCGACATCATCAAATTTTACCAAATTTTATATCAGGATTTTAATCTCAAACAATTTGAACAATTAAGAGAATTTATGAATTTAAAACCTGATCTGCGCTTATCTGAATTATCAAAGGGTATGAAAGAGAAGCTGGTTGTTGCATTGACTTTTTCTAGAAGAGTTGACTTATACCTTTTAGATGAGCCTTTTTCTGGTATTGACGCAATGGCTCGCAAAAAAATTATTAAGTCGATCATCTTATGGAAGCAAGAAAAATCCACTATTTTAGTTTCAGATCATTTCGTCAATGAAATAGCTGCGGTTTTGGATGAAGTTGTTATTATTAAAAATAAAACTGTTTGCATGCAAAAGTCGACTGAAGCAATTAGGGCTGATAATCAAAGTGTAGAGGAATTTTATGAGAGTTTTTATCAAAGAGAAGAGGATGAATAATGGCTATTTTTAATCGCTATTTTACGGTGCTTTTCAGATTAAAAACCAAATGGATTTCTCTTCTGTTAATTATCCAGACCGTAGCTTCATTTGCGATGTCGTTTTTCAATTTTAATAACGGCCATGTATACATTAATAGAACTATTTTTTCTAATTTCTTCACCTTATGGCTGACCATTTTTGTGTTATCAGCGTGGCTTTTTACCGGGATATTTTATTTAACCACCTGTTTTCAAAACGAACGTGTCAGTGGCAATCAAACTTGGCGTTTAGTTCCAATTGATGACAAAAAACTCTATTTTGATAATATTTTAAGTTCTTTTGGTGCATTACTTTTCTTTGTGATACTGGAAATAATTTGTGCTTTTATCTTAAGTGCTGTGACATTTACCTTTGACAGTCAGTTTCATACTGTCATAATCGAAATGTTTGCTGATATTGGACGGCATTTGCAGCAAGTTGATCTGGAGATTATGTTTAACTTTTTTGGAGCAATCATGATGACTATTCTCTGCGCATTTTTTGGTTACTTCATTATCAGCTTTTTAAATTACTCCAGTCGTGCTCTTTTGGATTTTCTTCCGGAAGCTCTCAGCAAAGCTTACTTTCGGGTAATTGCAGTTTTTGTAATTATTTTAGTAGCCTGGCTTGCAATCAAAGCAAGTGATATAGGTCTACAAATAATTTCGTTCCCGTTTAGATTTATGATAGGGGAAACCACAGGAACAAATGATGATTTGGCTCTAGCTCTAATTTTAATGCTTGTAATCAATTTACTTTTTTGGTTTTTGGATACAATTCTTTTCAGTAAATTCTTTGAGGCTAGGGAGGGGAAATAGTGATTATCTAATAAAAAAATATTTATAGAATAAAAACCTGAATTAAGATAATTTAATTCAGGTTTTTTTATGTTTAAAATATTTTAAAGAAGAAAACAAAAACACGGAATTTGTTATACGATTAAAAGGTTTCATTTGCAAATATCATCTTAAAGTAAATGTATAACAAAGGCATACACTTGTACAAGTTTAGAAACGAAAGCGCATACAAAAAGTTAAATTGGCAGATTATAATTAGAGTTGAAAGGGGGATTTGAAAATGAATGAGCGTATTCAAAAAATAATTTCCCTTTTACTAAAAGAACCTAACATAACGATATCGGAGATGATGCAGAAATTATCGCTTAGCAGAAGACAAATTAATTATGCTGTTAAATTAATAAATAATACTTTGAGGGCAAAACATTTTCCAGAAATAACTAGACATAAAAATGGAACTTTCGAATATGATACTTCCATTAGACTGCTAATTCAGGCAGGTAAGGAAGATCAGTTTGGTGAATTATCAGATCATGATCGTAAAGTTTTAATCATTACTTACTTAATTTTAAAAACAAGTTATGTTTCTTTGAACCATCTGACATCTTTTCTCAAATATTCGAAGACCACAGTTATTAGTGATATTAAGGAAGCGCAAAAATTTGTTAAGAGAAATAATTTAGAAATTATTTATAATAGGGTTGAAGGATATTCTCTAAAAGGGGAAAAAGATGATATTTATAAATTAGCAACTAAATTATTTTTAAATAATCCAAATCTAATTACAAGTGATCTGATTATATCCATTACAAAAAATAGAACAATCGCAAAAAAAGCGACTGTTCTAATACTAGATATTGAAGAAAAATTCAAAGCTACTTTTTCGGACATATATTTTAAAGCTTTAAATAATTTGTTTCAAACAATCTTGTATAGAAGTCAAAATTCCAATTGTAAATCTAACTGTCCTTCAGATCCTTTTATCACCGAAACAAATGAATATAAATTTTTAAAAACCTATTCGGGTTTAGAAAATTTGGATAATGTAGATTTGAAATGGTTAGTTTTAGAAATTTTAGCTTCTAACGTATATGATAAAACAAATTTACAATACGGAACAGATGAAGTAAAAATTTTACATTTTATTCATCAAATAGTAGAGGGTTTTAAACAAAAAACGTTAGTTCAGATTGATGATCAAAAGCAGTTTGAAAAAAGATTAATGAATCATTTAAGACCTGCTTGCTATCGTGTTAAGTACGAATTGCCAAATATTGAAAAATTAGAGTTGAATAATAGCGAAAACCACCAAATTTTATTTCAAATAATAAAAAATTTAATTAGGCCTCTTGAAGACTGGATTGGCAAGACTTTTCCTAAAGGAGAAGTGCAATTATTAACGTATTATTTTGGTTACTTACTTGCTAGTACTCCTGAAAATCGTGATATCAACAAACCAATCTATAAAGCTATTGTAGTTTGTTCAAACGGTATAATTATGTCAAACATTTTGATAAAAATTTTAAAAGAAATTTTACCAGAACTAAATTTCATCTGTACTATGTCAATTAGAGAATTCAACAATTCAAAAGAAAGATTTGACATTGTTTTTACTACATTGCCATTAAATACCAACAAAGTACAGTTCGTTGTTAAGCCAAATATGAACTATTCAGAAAAAATTGGTTTACGGTATAGAGTTTTAAACCAGCTAAAGATAGAAAAAACGGATAAAGAAATAAATAACCTTCTCGAGCTTATTTCAAGGTATGCCAATTTAACCGATAACCAAGTACTAAAAGCTGACATAAATCGAATGCTTTTAAAACAAAACTTCGATAATTCAGATGATAAAAAATCTCATAATTTACTTTCTTATCTTCACCCTAACTATATCGTTTTAAATAAAGATACAAATATCGAATGGAAAGTTGCCTTGCATGAAGCAATTAAGCCTTTATTGAAAGACAAAAAAATTGAAAAGCGATATGAATTTGAATTACAAAGACAGATTAATAATCCAGATAATTATAGTTTTTTGGGAACTAGTATCTCTATTCCTCATTCCTTACCTAAAACTGGAATTTTGGGTAGTGGAATTGGTTTTTTAGTATCAAAAACTCCAATCGAAATGCCCTACAACAAAACAGTCAACATTATTGCTCCGGTAGCATTTTCTCATACAGATAATAAATTAAAGGCAATTAATCAATTTACTTCTCTTGCGATGGACAAAAATATTATTAATAAAATTTTATGCTGTAAAACGTCATTTGAAGTCTATCAAATAATCTTAAAATTTGTAGAAGTGGAGGAAAAAAATGGGGATAAATAATTTTCCCAAATATACAATCATAATACGAAACTATACTTTCGATGAAGCCCACGCTATTGCAAAGGCAATCGAAGGTTTAGAACAAAATTTTGCGATGGAAATAACAATGAATACACCGTCTGCTTCAGAATACATCAGCAACCTAAATAAAGAATTTGGCCAAAAAATCTTAATAGGTGCTGGAACAGTATTAAACCTTAAAGATGAAATTGCTGCGGTGGATGCTAATGCAAAATTTTTATTAAGTTCATGTTTGTTTAGCAAAAATATGATCGATTATGCTAAACAAAAAAACGTAATAACAATACCAGGTGCATATACGCCTACTGAGGTATTACAAATGCTTAATTATAAAGCAGATATAATTAAAATTTTTCCTGCAATTACAGTAGGACCGGAATATTTTAAAAATCTTCAAGGGCCCTTAGGAAAGATACCACTAATGGCAGTTGGCGGAATTTCAAGTGAAAATGTCGGGATCTTTTTAAAAAATGGTGCTCAATTTATTGGAATTGGTTCAGGTGCTTTTTTGAAAGAAGACATTATTAATAAAGATGTTCCAAAATTACGCCAGTCTCTAATTGATATAATTGAAAAGTCATAAAGTAGGTGGTTATATGGACAAATCTTTATTGTCAGAAGATGATATTTTTATCAATCAGGTATTTGAAAGTTGTAATTCTTATTATGAAAGAATTTGTGATCACCTATTAAGAGAAGAAAAAGTTGATATAAATTATCTCCATAGTATTAAGGAACGCGAAAAAAAATTCCCAACAGGATTAAATACAGGAAAAATTTGTGTAGCAATTCCACACACAGATTTTCAACATTGTGAAACTAATCAATTGGTAATTACAACCTTAAAACGGCCAGTTTTTTTTAAACAAATGGATGATCCAACTAAACTATGCGGAGTAAATATTATTATACAAATTTTATTTTACACTCCCGATAAACAAGTTGAACTTTTAAAGCAATTAATGAATTTAATTCAAAACCAAAATTTTTTACAAGACGTATTAGATGCTAACAATAAGAAAACAATCTTAGATTTATTCGAGAAAGGTAATTAAAATGAATAAAAAAACTATTATTATATGTTGTGCATCCTCGATGATCACTTCAACATTAGCTTCTGAGAAAGTTAAAAGTATAGCCTCTGAGAATGGACTTCCTATGCCAAATATAATTCAATGTAAGTTTTCAGAAGTTCAGGGAAATCTAAAAACCAATAAAGTTGACTTTATTGTTCCAACTGGAAAATTGGACAAAAATGTCACAGAAAATATTCCTGTAATCCAGGCTACTTCTTTTGTAACTGGAGTAGGCGAAGAAAAAACTAGCGCCGAAATACTAAGGGCTTTAAAAGAATAAGGGAGAAAGTGTGAGAGTATGAATTGGGTAATTGCAGGCTTAAACTGGATTAGCGGCTTAGGGCCTATGGTAATGATGCCTATTGTGATCTTCATTTTGGGTATTATTTTTAAAGTAAAAATGGGCACACTAATTAAATCTTCACTAACAATTGGTGTTGGTTTTGCTGGCGTTAATATTGTAATTAATTGGTTTGTACAACAGGTAGGACCATCTGTCCATTTGATGGTCAAGCATTGGGGAATCCAAACAAGTATTATGGATGTAGGATGGCCAGCTAGAGCTGCCGCAACATGGGCATTTCCTTTGGCTGCGATTGTTGTATTTATTGTTCTTGCTTTAAATATATTAATGATAATTACTAAGACAACCAATACAGTTATGGTCGATTTTTGGTCATATAATCACTACATTTTTACTGGTGCTTTAGTTTGGTATTTAACCAAAAGTGCTGTTGCAGCATTAGTTGCCTCGGCTGTTGATGCTGCTATCAGTTTTAAACTAGCCGATTGGACAGCTCCTTTAGCACAAAAATATTTTGGTTTAGAAGGAATTTCATTTCCAACTGCAAATTCAGTTGGATGGGCTCCGGTGGCTTGGGCATTAAATAAACTATGGAGCATTATTCCTGGAATTAATAAGATTGATGGCAGACCGGAAAAGATACAAAAAAAGTTTGGCTTTGTTGGTGAACCATTGTTTATGGGTTTTATCATAGGAATCATTATTGGCGCACTAGCAGGTGAAGATATAGGTAAAATTTTAATTGTAGGAATGAGCACGTCAGCTACTATGGTTTTGACTCCCAAAATGATGCAAATTTTAATGCAGGGATTGATACCTTTTGCTAATTCTATTAAAGAACTACTTAATAAAAAGTTTCCAGGAAATAAGTTTACCATTGGAATAGATGCTGCTTTGACAGTAGCTAATTCATCAGCAATTGCTTGCGGAATTATTATGGTACCGATTACATTAATATTATCAGCTATTTTACCTGGAAATCGTCTGTTGCCGATTTCTGATATTGCTTACCAAGCTATGTGGCTGTCAGCTTGGCCTGTAGCATTTAGCAAAGGTAATGTTTTTAGAGGAATATTGTCAACTATTGTTATTACTTGCTTTGTTCTTTGGATTGGAACCGCTTTAGCTCCAATACATACACAACTTGCTATTGCTGGTGGTTTCCACTTAGCAAATGGAGTTAAATATATATCTACTGAGGATGCAGGTACACACATTGTAGGATTTATTATCTATAAAATAGCTGAATTATTTAAGATGATTTTTTAAAACTTGAGGAAAAATATGAAAATTTCAGATTTTATTGTTTACAAAGTAAAACCTAGATGGATATTTATAAAGATAAATACTGACGAAGGCATTTCTGGTTGGGGAGAGTTAGTTTCAGGGACGAAAACAGAAACAGTTGTTGCTGGAGCAAAAGAGATGTGCAGTAAGCTGATTGGAAAAAATCCACTTGAAATTGAAAGGATATGGCAACGCCTTCATAGATCTTTCTTTCGTGGAGGACCAATTAATGGAACCATAATATCAGGAATAGAAATGGCTTTATGGGACATTAAAGGTAAAGCCTTAAATTTGCCAGTTTATGAACTATTAGGTGGAGCCGTTAGGGATAAGATAAAAGTTTATTCATGGATTGGAGGAGATCGTCCATCAGATGTTGTGGCAATGGCCCAAGAACGTTGGGATAAGGGTTTTAGAGCAGTTAAAATGAATGCTACTTCTGAAATGCATTATGTTGATTCTTTAGAAAAAGTGAATGCTGCTGTCAAAAGAGTTGCCTCTATTCGTGAAAAATTTGGCAATGCTATGTCTATTGGCATTGATTTTCATGGGCGTGTACACAAACCAATGGCGAAAGTCTTAGCCAAAGCTTTAGAAGAATACCATCCTATGTTCATTGAAGAACCGGTCTTACCTGAAAATGAAGAGTATTTTGCTCAAATCTCAAATGAAGTTTCAACCCCAATTGCAACAGGAGAAAGATTATACACCAGATGGGGTTTCAAAAATATTTTTAAACAGGGAGCAGTTGATATAGTTCAACCTGATATTTCTCTTTGTGGCGGCCTACTGGAAGAGCGTAAAATAGCAGCAATGGCAGAGGCATACGATATGGCTGTTGCTCCACATGCTCCGTACGGCCCAGTAGCATTAGCTGCAACTTTTCAAGTTGATGCATGTACTCCGAATGTTTTTATTCAAGAACAAAGTCTAGGAATTCACTATAATCAAGGTTTTGACCTACTTGATTTTGTAAAAAACAAAGAAATCTTTCAGTATAAAGATAGTTTCGTTGACATTCCAAAAGGTCCAGGTCTTGGCATTGAAATGGATGAAGACAAAATTAAAGATGTCGCACAAGAGGGATTAGTGTGGAATAATCCGGCTTGGGTCAATGATGATGGCACTATTGCCGAATGGTAATAACTATGATTAATACTGTTAAAGGAACCATATCTTCAAATGATTTGGGCATTACTTATATACATGATCATCTCTTTGTAAATCCAAATCCCTTGCCTAAATATAAAGACTATGTTTTTGATGACTTAGATAAAAGCATTGCTGAGGCTATAGACTTTAAAAATAATGGTGGTAGTACGATCATAGATCTAACTCCGATAAACTATGGCAGAAATCCTATTGCTTTACAAAAAATTTCTGAAGGAGCAAACATTAATATAGGTTTTGTTACAGGATTCCACAAAGAAGAATTTATGCCAAAGTGGATTGATAAAATGTCGGATAAACAGATATTTGATTTTTTAGTTAATGAAATTGAAAATGGAGTAAGTTCACATCATCTGTTACCAGTTGCCATGAAAGCAGGAACAAGTTTTAAGCAAATAACAAAGAGCGAAAAAAGGATCCTACAAATTGAGGGCAAGGTTCAAAGGGCTACCCATATTCCTATGATTACTCATTGTGATAAAGGAACGATGGCTATGGAACAGGTTGAAATTTTAAGAGATCAAGGGGCAGACTTAAAGCATATTTGCTTAAGTCATGTAGATATTCCCAAAAATATAGACTATATTGAAAGAATATGTGATACTGGAGTAAATATAAGTTTTGACCATATTGGCCGTGAGTTAAGCACTAATGATAGAGATCGTATACAAATACTTTGTAAATTAGTTGAGGATGGCTATGTAGATCATATTTGTTTGTCAGGTGATATGGGAAGGAAATCATATTTTTTATCATACAAAGGTAAACCAGGATTGCGATATATTATTACAACATTAAAGCATTCGTTGGTGCCACTAATAGGTAATGATAATTTTGCTAAAATGGTTATTGATAATCCTAAAAAAGTACTAGGGAATTAATGATTCAAATGGACAAATAACAAAGAGTATAACAAGGAAGTTAGACTAATTACTTAGATATTTAAAGAGTCTTGGAAAAAACTCTAACCTAACTAAAAAAGGCCGACAAATCACGTCAATAAAACGTTGATTTGTCGGTCTTTTTAAATTGTGAAATTTTTTAATTTAACTTCAAAGAACATTTTTTCCCAGACTCTTTAAACAGCCAGAGAAGATTTCGAATGCGAAACAGAAAAATATAAAACCAAAAATCAGATAGGGAATCGCCCAAAATTTACAAACCATTTTTTCAAATTCCATCAGGCATACGAAAAAACATAAATATTTCTATGACTGATGCCCAAGATATTATCATAATTAATAAAATCTTTTAAAATCATTTCTCACAAAATTATATTTAAAAAGCCCGCAAAAATAATATCTTCCGGGTTTTGACATTTTAGATAACTTTTTAATGATTTGCAGCAAGGTAATCGTACAACTGATTAATTTCTTCAGGAGTAAACTCGCCTTCGCCAGTTTTCATTGCGTGAATTTTTTCAACTGACAAATGACTTGCAAAAGCTAAATCTGTATCAGTAACATGATGTTTTACTTGAAAATCGATAATTGCATCGGATAATTCTTCTAATTGCTGATTCATAATAAATTCTCCTTTACAATTTATTTTAGCGGAAAAATATTAAAATTCAAAGGAAATTAAAAACCCTGAATTTTATTAAATGGCCAATATCTGAATTTGACTTTGCCAACCAAATTTTGTCGTTTTACGGGACCAAAAATATGTGAGTCCTTAGATATATCACGGTGATCGCCCATTACCCAATAGTAACCCTTCGGAACTTTATAAGTAAAATTCGTCGTATATGTCTGTCCTTCAGCATTATTAGCCTTTTTGAAATGATTTTCTAGATATGGTTCAGGTAAAAGCTTGCCGTTGACATACATTTTATCGTTTTTAGAAACAAGTTTATCTCCAGGAAGACCAATTACACGCTTGATGTAATACGCCCCTGGGAGATCATTAGCTGCCTTAGGAGCAAGCAAAACAACAACATCATTACGCTGAGGAGTAAAATTACGCACCGCAATCAAACGGTCATTATCTTCAAAAGTCGGTTGCATAGACGGTCCAGAGACTCTGTCATTAGAAAGTACAAAATGGAATACAACATAGAATACACCTAAAATAACTGCCATCATTATGACAACGTCGAGAATAAATTTACCTAAGCTTTCTTGCTCTTCGTCTTGCTTTTTTGTTACTTTTTTCGCCATAAATTTTTTCTCCTTTATTATGCTACCCTTTATTATAACTGAAATCTTTCCGTTTGAATGTTAAAATCATTATAGGGATTTGATAATGATAAATTTTTTAAGTAAAATTAACCAATTAGATGATCAGCTTAATATTGAACAAGTGCATCATCAAGTCAAGGAAATTAATGATATTATTTCTATCGTGAGCCAAAAACAAGTTTTAAAAAAAGCGCCAGAAAAACTGGGGTTTTTACCAGATATATTTGAAGAAATATGTGGTAGTCTTTCGCAAACTAAAATTAAACAATTTAGAGCTATTAACCAGTTAATCAATAATTTAAGGCAATTTTTAGCTATAAACTTTGGCGTTTGGTCGCTACCTAATTTACAGACAGCTAAAACAATTACAGACAGTTTAAACATTAAAACCGGACTGGAAATTATGGCAGGTAATGCATATTGGAGCAAAGCTTTATCTGATGTAGGTGTTAAAATGACGGTCACAGATAACTTAGATTGGTCAAAAACTTCAAACACTGGTTCCAAGTCATTTATGTCAGTCGCAAATTTTGATGCCGCTAAGGCCGTTGAAATGTTTGGTAATGTTGATCTAATAATATGTTCTTGGGCTCCTAATTTTGGTAATAGCGATACAAAAGTTGTATCAACCTGGCAAAAGTTGAATGCAACAAGCCATCTGCTCTTTATAGGCGAAAAGAGCGGAGCGACCAATTCAGAGGCTTTTTGGCAAAAAGGATTAGTACATCATTCAAAAGAATTAAAACGAATTAATCAAACTTTTCCTAGTTTTGATTTTATTAATGAACACATTTTTGAGATAGCACATGAAATTTAAGAAAACTATTTTAATCGTCATTATATTTTTATCTTTTTTAGGTATCGGCAGTATGTTGTCAAATGTGCAGTCACGTGAAGCGAACCAGCTACTTGAGGCATATGGTTTAAGCAATAATACTCGCTATATTGAAGTCAAAAAAGATCAAGAAGTTAGGTCTTTCTTGACCTATTTGAAAAAAAGATTTCCTCAGAATAAAATTCAAGTTCATATGATTTCTAAATCTAAGAAAAATCAAACTCTCGTGTGGTCAAATCATGATGTGTTAAAATTACCGACCGAATCTGGAAGATACTTTACCAAAGATGATTTTAAAGGTCGTGTTTCTTTTGCAGTACTGGGTTTAAACGCAGAGGTTCCTACTTTAAAAACACAAGGAAACGAATATATTTATATAAACAAAAAATATTATACAGTAATAGGAACTTTAAAGCATTATCGGCAAATGAAACAAAATAGTTATTATTTGACTACTAGTCCAAAACAGCCAACAGGCAAATTCAAACTGCGTGATTATCAAATTATAATAGACAGTTCAGATAAAGTGATTCAACAAATCGCTAAGCATTATAAAGTAAAAGCTAAGACACCGGTTTTTGTAAAAAATCATCAGATACACCAGTTTTCAATTATTCGTGAAATTTTATTTATATTGTTATTTTTGTTAATTGCTGCAGCAAGTAACTTACTCTTAGCCTTTATGGATTGGAAAACTGTTAAACAAACAAATCTGAAAGGTAGTCTGTTACGAAATTGGTTAATCAATCATGGGGTTAGAATTTTGCTTGTTGAGCTTGTGCTTACTTTTGGTGCTTATCTCTTTTTGGTATGGCGTAAATTCGTTTCCAAACCACAGCATTTAATATGGCTCTTAATGATTAGTTGGATAATAATTTCTATTCTATACGGTTTAGGTATTCTGCACTTATTACGAAAGGAACAAAATAATGCCAAAACTGCCTGAAGATTTTATCAAAAAATATACTAAGCTTTTGGGTAAGCAAAAGGCTGACCAACTTTTTAATGCAATTAGTGAAAAATCCAAAAACGCATATCGAATTAATTCATTGAAAGAAAATCAAACTCTTTCTTATAGTCAAAGTGAAAAAATCCCACTAATTCCTGATGCTTATTAC
Organism: Lactobacillus laiwuensis; assembly: GCF_019972835.1. Classification (GTDB taxonomy): domain Bacteria; phylum Bacillota; class Bacilli; order Lactobacillales; family Lactobacillaceae; genus Lactobacillus; species Lactobacillus laiwuensis. The sequence goes on from NZ_BPPB01000001.1 coordinate 318,574, forward strand.
GGCAAAATAAGTGGAAAAGATCCTGAATGGGTGAGCGGAACAGTGTATTCACAGGAACCTGCTGCAATGTTTCCTGCTTTTTTTCTTGAAGCTCAACCCGGAGAAAAAATTCTTGATTTATGTGCAGCTCCCGGTGGCAAAAGTACTGCGATTGGCGCACAACTAAAAGGCCAGGGACTTTTGCTGGCAAATGAAATTTCGCTTAGTCGAGCAAAAATACTACGCGAAAATCTAGAACGTTGGGGAGTAGTCAATGCGCTAATTACGAGCGAAAAACCGGAAAAATTAACAAAATATTTTTCGCGGTATTTTGATAAAATTCTAGTTGATGCTCCTTGCAGTGGTGAGGGTATGTTTCGCAAAGACCCTCAAGCTATTGAGTATTGGTCACAGGATTACGTAATTTTTTGTCAGCAAAGGCAAAAAGAGATCTTGTCTGCTGCAGTTCAAATGCTTAAGCCAGGTGGAGAACTAATTTATTCAACTTGTACTTTTGCTCCAGAAGAAAATGAGCAAGTAGTTTCTTGGCTAACTAAAACTTTTGGTTTTACAATATTGCCACTAAAAATAGATGAACAATATATTGACCATGGTCATCCAGAATGGTCAGAAAATAATATTGAGTTAGCTAAAACAGCACGATTTTGGCCTACTGCCAATATTGGAGAAGGACAGTATGTGGCAAAATTAAGACTTGACGAAAAAATTAAGGAACAAACCTTCACGTCGACAAGCAAAAAGTCAAAACACCAAAAGAAATCACGAACTGCTTTAACCAAATCGGATGTACATTTGATTGCCAGCATACTAGATAAATTTAAGTTGCCATCAGAAATTGAGAACTGGCAAGTTAAATGTCAAGTACATAATAATCATGTTTTTATTCCTGCTATAAATACAAATTCTGATATACATCTTAAAATTTTAGCCAATGGCGTTGAGCTGGGGATTTTAAAGAAAAAACGTTTTGAACCAGGACATCAGCTGGCTATGGTCTTAGCCGGACAAAAGCAGAATAGGGTAGTTGACTTAAGTAGTAACAATTATTTAAAGTATTTGCATGGAGAAACTATTAAAACTGATTTAAATATGAATGGTTTTATTCTGGTCAGTTTTAAAAACCTTATCTTAGGTTTTGGCAAAGTAAGCAATCATATTATTAAAAACTATTATCCCAAAGGATTACGAATTTAGAGAAAGTAAAAAGAATGATTAAATTAATCGCTACTGATATGGACGGAACTTGGCTAACTGACCAAAAAACTTATGATCGAGAGTTATTTTTGCAAGAATTCCAAATAATGCAAAAAAGAGGCATAAAATTTGTAGTTGCAAGTGGAAACCAATTTGAAAATTTGTACTCCCGATTTCCCCAAGTGGCTAATCAGCTTTATTACATTGCTGATAATGGGGCACTCGTAGCTCAAGGCAGGCAAGTAATTCATGTTGAGTGCCTTTCTGCAGAAGACTGGCTCACGATTTTACAAATCATCCAAGAATATGATGAAAAAGTAACGGTTTCTGGTCTTGCAAGTGCATATATTTTAAAAAGTGATGGTCCTGAATATGCAGAAGATTTAAAAAAATATTATGAAAAACTGACAGTTGTTGATAGTTTTAATAATCTAGATGACCAAGTTTTTAAGGTAACTTTTGACGTTCCAGAAAATAGAATGGTTAAACTTTTAGAAGAACTTAAACGGGAATACCCTCAAATTGGTTTTGTTTCCGGTTCAGCTACATCAATAGATATGTCGACAAAAGGAATGAATAAAGCACGAGGTTTGCAATATTTGGGCAGCAAGTACAACATCAGTCCAAAGGAAATGGTTTCTTTTGGCGATAGCGGCAATGATGTGGGAATGTTAAAATATGCTGGTAGCAGTTATGCTACTGGAACAGCCCTTCCGAGTGCCAAAAAAGCTGCCAACCACATTATAGGATCAAGTAATGATAGCGCTGTTCAAAAGGAAATATGGCGTTTATTAAATTAAATTATTGTCAAAATAAAAATGAGTACCAAAATCCGAAAAATTTATGGTACTCATTTTTATTTATAATAACTGCTCAATAATAGTTTTTAGTGAAAAGTCATAATATTTATCAATCTTGGTCAAAGCAGAAAGATCGTTTTGACCGTAAATTGCAAGAAGACAGGCAAGTTCATATTGCCACTCTTCAATAAGATTTTGCAGGTAATCTGCATCATGCTTAAGTAATGCCTGTAAAAATACATTAGAAATTCCGACAAATTTTCCACCTAAGCAAAGACCCTTAAAAACATCTAACGGATTACGCACACCACCAGAAACAGTAAATTCAACTTTCTCTTTGGCTGCCATTAAACTCGAAATAACGGTGGGTAAGCCAATATTATTTAAATAAGAAACATTATTAGTATTACGTGCATTTTCTATCTGAGCGAAATTGGTTCCGCCACTTCCTGCAACGTCATAAAATCTAAAGCCTTCTTTTTTTAAGGAACGAATTGTTTCTCTGTCTAACCCAAAACCAACTTCTTTTATAATAATTGGAACTGTTACTTTCTGTCGCAACTCTTTTAAGTTATCAAGCCAATAAAAATCTCGATCTCCTTCTGGCATTGCTATTTCCTGTACCACATTTAGGTGTATTTGCAGAGCATCAGCACATAACTCCATGACAATCTTTTCAGCTTGTTCGGCTGAAGTCTTTGCATTAACATTTGCTATTAAAACACCATCAGTATCTTGCTGCCTGGCAATCAAAAAGCTATCAACTAAATCAGGTTCTTTAGTTAAAATACTGGCAGAACCTAATGCTAATGCAATATTTGTTTTTTCGGCTATTCGACCTAATTCTTTATTAATCAGATAAGATCTGTGAGAGCCACCAGTCATAGCATTAATAAAAAAGGGGGCCGCAATTTTTTTACCAAACATTGTAGTTTGTATTGCCCGAAGATCAACTTTAGTTTCTGGAAGTGCAGGGCGCACTAAATGCATTTGATCAAAACTATTTGGTTTTTCATTTTGATAAAATTTTTGTGCCAAATCCAAATGCTCTTCTTTACGATTAGATCTAATTGACATAATTTTCCCTTAATCAACAACCCGAATTTGGTGTACACGAAAGTCCAAAGGCATTATACCGTTTTGCCGCCATTTATCTTCAAGAAAAGCAGTATCTGTATTCCTGTCTGCAATTACTATGCCACAATCTCCGTTGCCAGCACCTGAAGTTTTAGCTGCACCACCAAATGATTCTGCAATGTTAATTAGTTTAGAAAGACGCGGTATCTCAATAGCAATTTGATTTATTTGCGCAAAATGCTGCAGAAGCTTACGGTTAACGCGAATTTGTTTTTTGATTAACTGAATATCATTATGCTCAAATCCGGCAATCATTTTAAGAACACATTTACGCGAAAGCCTGATAAATTCCTGGTATTGACCATTTAAAGCGGCTTTATTGGCATTAGTTTCATCAACTAGTCTTGAGGTGGATGCAGGTTTTTGACTCCAACCAATCATTAATTTAAGACCGGCAGGAGGGGTCAAAAGCTGAATTTTTAATCCAGGCCAAGCCTCATTCAGTACTTCAGATAAAGATTTGTGTGCTAATTCATCAGCAAGCCATTGCTTATCAAAAGTTTGAAAAGCAATCCAGCCACCATAAACACTTGCAGCGATGTCACCGGCTGAACCATTACCTTGCACAGAATAATGTGAAATGGCTGACAGTTTATAAACTAATTCATTGCTGAAAGGCACATTATAAAAACGAAGTATTGCTTTAACTGTTGCTACAGTCACTGCCGCACTGGAGCCTAAACCATATTTTTTGCCATCAGAAGAATCTAGATCAGAATTAACATATAAATCATATACTTTCATCTTGACTTTTTGCTCTAAACAAAAACGTTCCGTGTAAGAAATGGCGGCCAAAATATATTCAAAAGGATTATCACGGTTGTCGATTACCATTTTTGCTCCCCGTCTGACCCAGTGAATCGAACTTTGAGAATATTGTTTAGAATGGATTAATCCAGTTCCTGATTTTGACTTAATAATTGAAACACGGATAAACTGGTTAACTGCGACTAAGATAGCGGGACAATCCTGTTCCAGTACCGCGTATTCGCCAGCAATATATAATTTTCCGGGTGCTTGTTCTGTTATCAAAAGAATTAAATCTCCTAATCAATTAATTTATATTAATTAGTTCAGACATGAAATACCTGGACCAAAACTTGCATTTATTATGTTAACATTATCAAATTCGGATACAAACCTATTAGTAATATCTTTTACATTTTTTAATTGACTTAAGATTTTTATATTAGGTCCGGCATCTATTGTGAAGTAACATTCTATACCCTGGCTACGCAAATCAGCTACAAGTTTGATTGCTTTAATAGTTGCGGGTTCAAAATATGTGAAACCTGGTTGTGCACTTAAATTGACTGCATGCATTTCACAAGCATTCAGTTCTGCCAAACTGCCAATAGTTGAAAAATCATTTGCTTTAATAGCGCTAATCATTTGTTTTAATTCTGTTTGATTACGCGCAATCCAAGGCATAAAAAATGGCGAAGTTTGCGCCTGCTTCATCCCTTGAGTGGAAGACAAATCTTTTTGCTGGTTATTCAGCTCAACCACAAGCAATCGCAAATCTATGTCAGGCTTTTCATCTAAAGCATAGGCATAAGATGATTCATCATCGTGTCCTTTTCGCCAAATAGCAAAACCACCGTAAATTGACCTGCTGGCTGATCCTGAACCTAAACGAGCCAAACGGGAAAGTTCGACAGGAGACAAAGTAATACTGTAATGGACGCAAAAAGCTCCCGCTAAAGCCGCAAAAGCTGAACTAGAAGAAGCTAATCCTGCAGCTGTTGGAACATGATTATATGATTCAACTTTTAATTTGCCGGTCAAAGCAAATTTTTTTTGTAGCAATTTTAAAAAAGAAAAAACACGGCTGCTGCTTTGTCCATTTTGTTTGACGCCATTTAACCAAAATTGATTTTCTAAACTATCTGAAATCTTGGTGTCAGTATAAAATTTATCAAGTGTCATTGACAAGCTAGACATCAAAGGTAAACGTAAACCTGAATCTGCTTTGCCCCAATATTTGATCAGTGCAATATTTGTATGGGCACGAACTGTTTTTTCCATAAGAATTATATTTCCTCAATCCAACTATTTGTAGCTATTTTTTGACATTTATCTGCTATTTTGACAGCATCTTCATGATTTTGGCACAAGGCAATTACAATTCCGCCAAGCCCGCTACCAGATAATTTAAAACCTAATGCACCATTTGCAAGAGCAATTTTTTGCAAATGATCGATTTTTCCGGTTGAAAGATTAAATGAATGGAGTATCTCTTGTGCTCGATTAAAATATGAACCTACCTTTTCAGCGTCTTTTTTTAACCATGCTGATTTAGTTTCATCAGCCAATTTGCCTAATTCCTTGATATTTTCTTTACCACTGGGAACTTTTATCATCAAATCATGAACCTGATTAACTGCTTTTTTGGTACTGCCTAATTCACCAGTATCCATTATAAGTAAAGTTGCGCCTAATTTAGCTTTAATTGGCTTGGGACCATCTTTTTGATTAAAAAAGACCAGATAATCTGAATTAACCGTTGCAGCATCAAGACCTGAAGCTTTACCGTGATTAATCATTTCTGCATGATTAGTGATTTTAATTATTTCTTTTTCCGTTAAGTTAAGTTTGAAATAGGCATTCATTGCTCTGGTTGTAGCAAGAGCAACTGTGGCGCTTGAACCTAAACCACGTTCTATTGGAATCTCTCCTGTATAAGTTATTTTCAGAGTTTCATTACTGGCAGCTTTTGTCAGCATGGTTTTAACAACATATTTTAATCCGTCATATTCAGCTGGAGACATAAAAAAAGGCCCCTGATAATGAGCCGTATCCATCCACATTTGTTCTGCCGGTTCAACAGTAGTTTTGATATGCAATGATTTTATTGGCAGCGCTAACGCATCATAGCCGTAAACTACTGAATGTTCACCTATAAGAATAACTTTCCCGTGTGCTAAAAAACTTGATTTCATTTTATTTAAGATCCTTATTGTTTGTAAAAAATTTTGGTTCCTATGCTAAAATAATGACAAAGGAGAAGAGAACAGATGATCAAGATTTTAGTCGGTCGCCAAACCGATCCCATGCAAGAAAAAATTTTACAGGAAGCAGTACAAAATTATCAGCACTTTCCTGATCATAAAACTTTTGTCATCGTTCCTAACCACATTAAGTTTACCACAGAAGTCAGGGCAATAAATAGAGTGGCTACTAGTCAAAAGCATACTGAACAGTCTGTCAAAAATCTACAGGTTCTATCATTTTCTCGCTTAGCTTGGTTTTTCTTAAAAGATGCAAAAAAAGGTTTGCCAACAGAACTTGATAATGCTGCTGCGGCGATGCTGCTTGCAAAAATCATTGACCAAAAGAAAGACCAGCTGCACCTTTTTCAAACTACTGACTTAAATCCAGGCTTAATAAAACAATTATACGACACAATTTTGCAAGTTCGCGAAGGTAATTTGAACCTTGATGATATTGACCTAGATGCGCTTGAACTTGAAACCAAAAATAAGATCTCTGATCTTAAAATTATTTATTCAGCGTTCATTGAAGCCATCACAGGCAAATTTTCTACCTCAAACGAGATACAGCTGCAGTTAAATGAATTTTTAGCTACACAAAAAAATTTAGATCAAGCAGACTTTTACTTTAGCGATTTTTCTCATTTTTCTCTTCAGGAATGTCTAACCGTCAAATTACTAATGGCCAAAGCCCATAGCGTTACTTTGGCTTTTAAAACAAAAATGGGTGAAATTAACCCTAAACCTGAACCGGGAGACTATGATTACGTTATTCAAACTACCATCAATAAGCTATTGCAGTATATTAAAAATCATAGTCTAGCACATCAAATAATAAGCACAGCTGTCAATCATAGACCCAGTAAAAGAGAATTGCTTAACGAGTTTTGGACTGAGGCTGTTAGCAATGTTGGTGAGCTTAAGCAAGTGCAGCTTGTGCGTGCAGATAACAGATATGCAGAGGCGTATTACGTAGCTCATACCATTTACCAGCAAGTTGCACTGCAGCACTACCGCTACCGTGATTTCTTGGTTCTGGCACCGAATCTGCATGAATATGAAACTTATTTAACCCCAATTTTACGGCAGAATCAAATTCCTTTCTTTAATGACTTACAGCAAGAAATGAAGTATCATCCTCTGGTGGTTTTAATTGAGAATATTGCCCAATTATTGACTAGGCCTATGCAGACCCAAAACTTGCTGGCCATAATGAAAACCCGTTTAATAATACCTGACTGGTATCAAGATGAAACGGCTTATGTATATGATGTTGATCAATTAGAAAATTTTGTCCTCGCCCATGGCATCAACCATCATTTATGGCGGAGAAATTTTGCGGAATATATGGCTGCAGAAGTCATCGGATTAGATAAAATTCCTGAAGAAGTAAATAAAATAGAAAAATTAAAGGATTATTTTATTAAACAAATTACCCAGCTTTTTAATAATTTAAAAGAAGAAAAGGATACCCAAAAAGCTATTACGACATTTTTTAATTTTTTAATTACTAATAAGGTCAATGAAGTTTTAGAAAAATGGCGTGCTGCTGCCCAAGAAAGTGGTGCTTTACAAGAAGCCAGGCAGTCAGAGCAGGTTTGGGATCTTTTGATCAATCTGCTGCATGATTATCTATTAATTAACCCTGATAATTTTGATCTGGCAGGCTTTTTTGCAGTACTGATTAACGGTTTTAAGGAAGCTACTTTTTCGCAAATTCCAGCTACTCTGGACGCCGTAAATTTATCCGAAATGGGTATCGTTCAAGTTAGTGGCTACAAACAAGTTTTTATTATGGGGGCAACAGTTAACGGCTTACCACAAATGCAGAATACTCCAGGCTTTTTAAGTACAGAAAATCTGGCTGAATTAAAAAAAGATTTTGGCGAGGACTCCTATATTGAAGATAAACAACAGCTAAGCAATTGGGATCAAAATTACCAATTTGGTAATTGCCTAGCTTTAGCACAAGATAAGGTTTATTTATCGTATTCTTTAGCGAGTGATGAGGGTAGCACTGTGCAGCCTTCAATTTATTATGAAAGGTTTAAAACAGCAGGTGCACCAGAATTTTCGCAACACAATTTACCTGAAGAATATAGCCAACTGTTATCTTTTATAACCAATCCCCAAGCGAGTTTAGGATATCTAAGCTATCTTAACCAGGCAAAAGAAGACATTGATGTTAAAGAATTGTTAAAGCTAACCGCTAAACTTTTCCCGCAAAAAACAGCTAAAGTCATAAAGGGAAGTAACTTCATAAATGAACCCCAAAATATCGGTCCTGATTTGGCACAAAAATTATATGGGTCAAACCTTAATTCTTCGGTTTCTCAATTGGAAACTTTTTATGAAAATTCGTACGAATATTTTTTAACATATGGTTTACACCTTCATAAGAGATTTGAAAATGAATTTGATTTTATCCAAGCAGGCAATTATTTCCACGAAACTTTTGATCGTTTGGTTAAGGAACTAAATGACCGTTCACTTGATTTAAAAGAAATTGATGACGAAACACTTAATCAGTTACTTACAATTGCACGTACCAAAATGAAAAATGAGGCCAGATACCAGCAATTATTAAATGACCCATTCAATGAGTTCTTATTTAAATGCCTTGATCAAACTACTAGTAAAGTAGCAAGCAATTGGCATCATGCAGTTTCCAAAACCCCTCTGCGTGCTAAATATTCAGAGCTAAGTTTTGGAAAAGGTGAGCAGGTGCAGGGACTTAATTTTAAGGTACCGGACATTGAAGGCAATCATTACGTTAATTTAAGAGGCAAAATAGATCGGGTTGATTTAGCTCAGGTTCCTGATCAAAACAAATTAATTGCTCAAGTAATTGATTATAAGTCTTCCGCTAAAAAATTTGATCTGGGATTATTTTACCAGGGCATTTCTTTACAAATGGTTTCATATCTAGACGTCTTAACGCAAAACCACAAATTCTTTGCTGGTTCTGACCCACTCTCACTTTTAGGTGCTTTTTACCAAACGGTTACCAGACAAACTGAAAGGCTAAATAGCAATAAGTTGTATGACAGTAATTTGCAGATCAGAGATGCCAACTTAGACGGTCAAATTAAACTTAAATATACTGGTTTAATTAATGATGACCAGCTATTAATGCTCGCGGCTGAGCCTGACTTAAATAAACCACGCAGTACTTCTTCCATTTATGCCGGAGTCAGTTCTACAAAAGATGGAACTTTAAAGTTTGGTGGCAGTTATTTCAATAGTGATGAACTTGAATTATTGCTGAAATACGATGAAGAGCTTATTAAAGATGCCTCTAGTCAAATTTTAGCAGGAAAAATAAAGCTGAATCCCTATAAATATGGGAATGGAAAAAATGCCTTAACTTATTCAGACTTTCGTGATATTTTCTTTTTTGACGCCATGTTGAAAGAAAATAAGTATCATCAAGTAGGGAGCCTGAAAAGGGATGAACTACTGGAAAAGATTAAAAAACGGCTAAAGGAAGGAAATTAAAAATGGTTCAAGAAAAAGGAAAAACCTCATTTACAGCCGTTCAAGAAAAAGCTATTAATGATCATGGCCGCGACATACTAGTATCGGCTTCCGCAGGTAGTGGCAAAACCACCGTTCTTGTACAGCGCTTAATGAAAGAAATTCTATCTGGTGTGAGTGTTGATCACCTGTTAGTAGTTACATTTACAAAAGCAGCTGCAGCTGAAATGAAAAAACGCATTAAAGAAGTATTAACAAATGAAATGCAGAAGTCTTCAAAAAATTCATACTTGCGTCAACAGTTAAATTTGATTGATTCTGCCAATATTTCTACAATTGATGCCTTTTGTCTGGATGTAATCCACCGCTTTTATTACATAATTAACATTGACCCCAGCTTCAGTATACTCACTGACGATTCACAAGCGGAATTAATGCGCGAGCGAGCACTAAAAGAAGTTGAAGGAGAGTTTTTAGAGAAAAAAGATAAGGACTTCATAGCATTTTATGACAATTTTGCAGGTGACAGGGATGCGGAATCACCGCAGAATTTATTGTTAGACTTATATAATTACGCAATGGCAAAACCTGATTATCGAGAATGGCTCAAAGAACTGCCGCAAAAATATCAGATGGGAGAAGAAGTAAGCCAATCTTCTTTGTGGCAGAAAGAAATTAAGCCTTATTTAGTAGACCTTTTTCAAAACCTTGCTGATAAGTTAGAGAAGTTGTGTCAAAGTGCGGTCATGGCTACTAAAGAACTGCACAAAGTTAAAGAAAGTTTTGACTTATTTGCAAAATGTCTTGCCCATTATCTGGCTGCTCTCAAAAATGATGCTGCCTACGATGACCAAAGAGAAAAACTACGTGACTGCATTTTTCGTGGAAGTATGCGCAAATCTGCCAAGTGGGACGAAGATATTATTGCCTTTTATGATGAGTGCTCTGATTTTAAAAAAGAAGTAAAAGAACAGGTTTTTACGGCCTTTACCTCTTTTTATGCCACTGACGAAAAAGAGCAATTGTCTATGATGCAAAAAGGTCAGCAAATAATGGCTGCAATTGTGAAAGCAGAACTGGCACTGATTGACCGTTTTAATCAGTTAAAAAGAGCAGAAAACCTGCTTGATTTTAGTGACATGGAGCAATTAGCATACCAAATTCTCAGTCAAGACACTTCTGCATCCCAAATGGCACGAACCTTTTATCAAAACAAATATAATGAGATTTTGGTCGACGAGTATCAGGACATCAACCCGCTACAAGAAAATATTTTGCAATTAATTAAAAAAGATGGTCAAAACAATCTTTTTATGGTTGGTGACGTTAAACAATCAATTTATGGCTTTAGGCAAGCTGAACCAAGTTTATTTTTGCACAAATATCAAGAAGCAGCCCTTAAAGAAAATCAAGCAAAAGAAGAAAGAATTTTATTGTCGGACAATTTCCGTTCTTCTCAGCCAGTTATTTCTATTGTTAATCAAGTGTTTAAAAATATTTTGACGGATGATTTTGGAGGTATTGATTATAACAATGAAAGTCAGCTGACTTATGGTGCCAAATATTATCCTTCAAACCTACCTGATGCGACTGAAATACTATTTCATGAAAAAAATAGCAACGAAAACCAGTCTCAAGATGATGATCCTGATGATATTGATTCGGCTGAAATTGCGCTGGTTATTAACCGGATTAAAAAATTTACAGAGGAAAATTTCTTAATTTATGACAAAAACTCGCAAAATAGCAGTCATTTGAGACCTTTTAAGTACAGTGATATTGTTATTTTAACCCGGAGTCGCAGCAATAATCTTGAAATTATGCAAGAGTTTGCCAAAAGTCATATTCCGATAATGGTTACCGATGCCAAAAATTATTTTCAAACTTTAGAATTAACTATTATCATGAACTACTTGAGGATCATTGATAATCCAGACCAGGATATTCCTCTTGTTTCAGTATTAAGGTCACCACTTTTTAATTTTACAGAGCCTGAACTCAGTACTATCAGGATTCACACGCAGAATGCCAGTTATTACAACGCTTTAACTTCTTATGTTGCCGTGGGTGACGAACTTAGTCGAAAAGTAAAAGACTTCTTAAATCAACTCGAAGAATTGCGTAAATTTGCTGCAACACATAGAATTTCAGAATTGATTTGGAGCATCTATGAAAAAACCAGCCTGCTTGAAATTATGACCTCACTACCTAATGGCAAGCAGCGAAGAGTCAACTTAGAGGCTTTATATGAAAGAGCTGCTTCATATGAAAGCGCTGGTTTTAAGGGCCTGTATCAATTTATCAATTTTATCGAGCGAATGAGACGCAGCCAAAAAGACTTGGCGCAACCCCTTTTAACTAAAGAGGCCGGCAACTCCGTGCGCTTAATGACAGTACATAGTTCCAAGGGTTTGGAATTTCCTGTTGTTTTTTACTTAGGCTTGCAACACCAATTTCAAAAACGGGATTTAAGCGGCAATTATATTATCAGTTCAGATTCTGTAGGTTTAACTATTAAACAAAAACATTATCGTGCTGACACCCTTGTTAAGGCTGTTGCAAATATGTCCAAGAAGAGACAACTTTTAGAAGAAGAAGCGCGCATTTTATATGTGGGTATGACTCGGGCAAAACAAAAGTTAATTTTGGTAGCAGATTTAAAGAAATTGCCTCAGACAATTGAAAAATGGCAAAATGAGGTAGATCCAAATGGACGTCTCCCGCTCAGCAGTAAGATTAATGCCTCAAATCCTATGAGTTTAATCGGTCCGTCAATCAGATGGGATAAGCTTTTAAGTCAAAAAATTAATGATATCAATTCAGCCTCGGAAACTAGTCAAGAATTGCTTTATATCCAGTACCAAGGCGAAAAAGTTCATCTTCAAGAAGATATTAGCCCGCAAGAAAGCAAAACTGACAACAGTTCAGCACTAAAAGAATATACAAAAAAACTGTTTAATTTTAGTTATCCTTTTCAAGACGCCAGTCAGACAACTGCCTATCAGTCTGTATCCGAAATTAAAAAAGCGTTTAACGATCCGCTTGATACTGAACTGGAAAATGCACACTTCATTTCTTCCACTAACCGCTACTTGCAGCCGATCGATACTAAACCTGATTTTCTGTTTAAAACTCGATTTACAGGAGCAGAGATTGGTACTGCAATGCACCTGATCCTGCAATACTACGATTATCATGGCTCAGGCAAAGCAGACCAAGTTAAAGAAGAAGTGCAGGAATTAGTTAAGCAAAATAAGCTTAATAGCAATATTGTTTCCAGCTTAGATTTAGAAAAAATAAATTGGTTTGTTCATAATGATTTTGCAAAGAAATTTTGGCAAAAACCAGAAAACTTGCACCGTGAAATTGAATTTTCGAGTCTGTTGCCAGCCGATAGTCTATTTGATAATTTCAGTGATGCAGACGCAAAAATTTTAATTCATGGTACAATAGACGGTTATTTTACCGAAAAAGATGGCATAATATTATTTGATTATAAAACCGATCATATTGATCAAACTCATTTGGAATTAGCTATCAAAAACATCAAGCAGAAATATTTAGGCCAGCTGCGCCTTTATGAAAGAGCTCTTAATTCCTTTGCTGACAAAAAAGTGAAGGCTAAATACTTGGTTTTGTTAGATGCCTGCAAAGTTGTGGAAGTAAAGTAAAAGAAAGGAGGGTAATTGCAAAATGAAATCATTCGAGCATACCGTTTTTGCTGTAGTGGATTTGGAAACTACGGGAACGCAACGTGAAGAAAATAATCATATCATTCAGTTTGGCTGCGCTATTATTAAGAATATGAAAGTTGTCAAGACATACTCTTTTATGATTAATCCTCACCGCGAAATTCCGCTAGCTGTCCAAAATTTGACCCATATACACAATAAAGATGTGGCTCAAGAAAAAGATTTTGCTTATTATGCACCCAAGATTATTAAAATCTTGAAAAACACAGTTTTCGTAGCTCATAACGTTAATTTTGATTTGCCATTTTTAAATTTTGAATTAGTGCAGCACGGCTATGAACCACTAACTAATCGCGCAATAGATACGGTAGAGCTGGCAAAAATTGCATTTCCTACTGAACCATCATACAAGTTAAGCGATTTGACAACTCGCCTGCAGATTAGACATTTAAACCCTCATAAAGCAGATTCTGATGCCTACGGCACCGCTATTTTATTAATAAAAATAATTGAACGACTTGAAAATCTTCCTCAAGCTACTTTAAATACGCTAAGCTCTTTGGCTCACGGCCTAATTCGTGACACTTCTTGGATCTTTACTACAATTGCTGATGACGCACGCAAAGAAAAAAGGCCGTTACCTTCTCAATATCAGCAGGTACGACAAATAATTTTACGAAAACAAGAAAAAGTAATCACTTCTGAGAATCAACAGTCAAGTGTTTTTCCGAAAAGTGACACGGACAAAAAGAAATTATTTAAAAATAAAATTAATTACCGCCAGCCTCAGGTAGACCTCATCAATCGAATTGAGCAATTTTTGCATGCTCCTAAGCAAAAAGCACTATTGATTGAAGCACCTAACGGCACTGGTAAAACCTTTTCCTACTTGTTTTCATATTCCTATCAATTATACACAAACAGAAAATTGGTAATTGCCACTCCCACCAAAGTATTACAAAAGCAGATAATAGATCAGGAAATTCCCCAATTACTGAATGTAACCAAGTTGGATTTAAAAGCAGAAGAAGTAAAAGCCAGTAGCCATTACCTCGATTTGGATGGTTTTTACCAAAGTCTATACCAGGGAACGCCCAATAAGTTAACTTTGGTGTTGCAAATGCGTATTTTGGTTTGGTTAACTGAAACTAGGACAGGTGATCTAGATGAATTGCAGCTGACCAATTATCGTGCCCCTTTATTTGCTCAGATTGCTCACCCTGGAGATGCCCGTGTCGGCAGCATTTTTGCCGAAGTTGATTTCTGGAATTTAGCCAGACAAAGGCAAGAGCAAGCTGACATTTTAGTCACAAATCATGCTTATTTGGCTAATCATTATAATGATACAATTTGGGGGCAGAATCCTTACCTCGTTATTGACGAAGCTCATCGATTTGTTGACAATGTGATTACTTCAAGGAATGACTCGTTTCAATTTGAATCATTGTGGGGACTTCTTAATCACCTGCGCAATTTGCTTTATTACGCTGATGACAGTATATTTAACCAGTATGGCAGTGACGTACAGTTTAATTTTCTCCTAGAAAAATTAGATCCAGCAATACTTGATTTGATCAAAGTTATTAATCATTTGCAGCGTTTGCTTTGTTCTAAGAAGAAGAAAGCAGTCAGCCAAAATAGCTTAGCCAATGGCAACTTGCTTCTCAGTTTTAGGGGCAAAGACCTATTTCCCAAGAACAGTCAATTTTTAACTAAACTAGCAGAATTGCAACGAAAATTAGAAGGGATCAGGCAAAATACAAATCAAATTTTATTTAAGCTGTACAATGAAACTGACAGTTCTAATATTGATAGGGATGCTATTTTAAGTGAAATTTCTGATCAAATCGATCAACTTGATGACTATATTACCAAAAGCTACCAATTATCGGATTTACTTCATAAAAAAGCCTATTTGGATGCGGAAGGGTTTATCATTACCTTGACTAATCCGCAAGATCCTTTAAGTGCCAACTTAAGTTGGTTAATGCTTGACGCAACGCCTGAACTTCATAAAATATATGATCGCTTTGACCATATATCATTTGTTAGTGCTACTTTAACCAGTGATAATGGGTTTGACTTTATCATTAAGCTTCTCGGCTTAACTGATTTAGCACCGCAAAAGTACATCGGAACAAGCACATTTAAGTTGGCCAAACATCTTGAAGTCTTATCTGTAACTGGTTTTCCCGATATCAGTGATCCAAAATATGATAAAAGTCTAACCCAGATTTTGGAGAAAGATCTGACAAATAAAAATCATGTTTTAGTTCTAATGACAAATTTAGAACAAATAAAAAAAGTTTTTAGTGCTATTATCAATTCTCCCAGTTTACGTGATTTTGAAATTTTGGCTCAGGGCGTTTCCGGTTCAAATAATCGGATTATTAAGAGATTTGCAATCGCCAAGCAAGCACTTATTTTAGGAGCAGACAGTTTTTGGGAAGGAATTGATTTTCATGAATGTGGTGTTGATTTGGTAATAGCCACCAAATTGCCTTTCGAATCACCAGATTTACCGGAAGTTAAGTTGCGCCAAAGACAACTTGTTGACAAAGGTATAGATGTTTTTCACACCGATACAATGCCGCGTGCAGTTATTCGCTTCAAGCAGGGGATGGGCAGGTTAATTCGTGGAGAAAAGGATAAGGGCCAATTTTTAATACTGGATTCAAGAATCTGGTCAAAAGATTATGGTCCGGTTTTTCTGGCAGCAGTTCCAGTTAAAGTCAAAAAAACATCTTTAAGTAATTTACAGGAAAAACTAACAAACTATGATACAAGATGATACAAAGCAAACATTTAAATTTTTAGCATGGGTATTTATAATTCTGATCTTTTTATACTTTGCTTTCATTGTTATTTTTTATAAGGCAGGTAATCCAGAACGGTCAGAAACCCGTGAACTTAACAAAATAGCGATCGAAAAGACTCCTATCAAATACACGGAAAAAAACTATCATTTAAATCGTGGTGTTAATAGTTATGCACTTAAAGGCTTAACTAAAAACCATAGGACTTACTATTTTATCTATTTACCAGGCTCTAAAAAAGCCTATCTTTATTCAGCAAATAAAGGTGTAAATGAAGGACTCATTCGCAACAAATATAGTGCAAAAGAGCCTAACGAAAGAATTACAGAAGTTAATCTAGGCTGGTATAAAAATAAACCTGTATGGGAAGTAAGTTCTAAAAATATAGTCGGTGAATATCATTATCAACTTTATAATTTTAAAAACGGAAAATTAATAGGTTGAGTCGCTAAAATGATCAAACTTTGGTATCATTAATTTGATTATGATAAGGAAAGTGGAATAAAAATTTATGACAGAATTAATTTCAATAGCAGATTGTCGCCAGCATGTTGACCAGGAAGTACGGATGCACGTTTGGTTGACTGACAAACGTTCAAGCGGCAAAATAGTGTTTTTACAATTACGTGATGGTACAGCCTTTTTTCAAGGCGTAGTTCGTAAAAATGCAGTTTCTGATGAAGTGTTTGAAATAGC
Organism: Lactobacillus laiwuensis; assembly: GCF_019972835.1. GTDB lineage: Bacteria > Bacillota > Bacilli > Lactobacillales > Lactobacillaceae > Lactobacillus > Lactobacillus laiwuensis. The sequence goes on from NZ_BPPB01000001.1 coordinate 335,379, forward strand.
AAAATCTCTGCATCAAGAAGCCAGTTTTTATATTAAGGGAACTGTACACCAAGACGAGCGCTCCCATTTTGGTTATGAAATTCAAATTTCCGACTTAAAGCTAATTACTAACAACGAAGGTTATCCCATCGGTAACAAAGAACATGGGATTGAATTTTTGCTTGACCACAGACATTTATGGCTTAGAAGCAAACGTCCTTTTGCAATTATGCGCATCAGAAATACTATTTTCAAAGCTACAGTTGACTTTTTTGAAAATGAAGGCTTTGTAAAATTTGATGCTCCCATTTTTATGCATTCTGCTCCTGAAGGAACTACCGAGCTGTTTCACACTGAATACTTTGGTGGGGATGCCTACCTATCACAGTCTGGGCAACTGTACGGCGAAGTAGGTGCAGAAGCATTTGGCAAGATTTTTACTTTCGGCCCAACTTTTAGAGCTGAAGAATCTAAAACTCGCCGCCACTTAACTGAATTTTGGATGATGGAACCAGAAATGGCTTGGATGCATCAGGATGAGTCTCTTGATTTGCAAGAACGTTTTTTGTCATATGTGACCGGACAGGTGCTCAAGCATTGTCAATATGAATTAGAAATTTTAGGTCGTGATCCCCAAAAATTAGAGCCTGCGGCTCAAGGTAACTACACGCGCTTATCATATGATGATACAGTAAAAATTTTGCAAGATGATGGACGTGATTTCAAATGGGGCGATGATTTTGGTGCTCCTGACGAAGCTTTTATATCTGAAAAATTTGATCGGCCATTTTTCATTGTTAATTACCCGACATCAATTAAACCATTTTACATGAAGAAAAATCCTGATAATCCTAAGGAATACCTATGTGCAGATGTTTTGGCACCAGAAGGTTATGGCGAAATCATGGGCGGTTCTGAACGTGAAAGTGATTATGAAACTTTGCTCAAACAAATCCATGAGGCTGGTTTAAATGAGAATGATTACAACTGGTATTTAGATTTGCGCAAATATGGCAGCGTGCCTCATTCTGGTTTCGGTATGGGATTTGAACGTGTTATTGCTTGGATTTGCAAATTAGATCATGTCCGCGAAGCTATTCCATTCCCGAGAATGATTAATCGTCTGGAACCTTAAATTAAATTGAATAGTATAGTTGAAAGTTGAACTAAAGACTGATTTAGTTCAACTTTTTTAAAGGGAGAAATTAATATGCACTATAATGATTACCGCTTTTTAGGTTCCACTACCTTATCAAATGGTCTACTTGCTTATTATCCGCAACTTAATATTGACGATGCAGAAATGATGGTCATTATCCAATTGGAAATGTTTGCTCAGAAAAACAATTTTTTTCCCACCAATGAACAGATTGCAGGAAATACTAATTTTTCTGTTACAGAAATTACTGCTTTAATTCAAAAATTAATTGAAAAAGACTTAATTGTAATTGATCAGGTTACTGACAACAGCGGTATGATTGGAAACAAATATAATCTTAATTTGTTATACGATAAGCTTGATCAATTGCTGGAAAATAAAACTTTGTCAGCTAATAAAAAAATGCCTGTTAAAAAAGCGGAGACTACTATTGATAATAGTCCATTAAATCAATTAGTGCGACAATTTGAAATTGAATTTGGTCGCTATTTAAGTCCAATTGAACGAGAAGAAATTGCCGCTTGGCTCAATGTAGATCACTACGATCCGGCTATTATTAAGTTGGCCCTGCGCGAAGCTGTCTTATCTCAAGCCTATAGTCTGAAGTATGTTGATCGTATTTTGCTCAATTGGCAAAGACATAACCTAAAAACAAGCAGTGAAGTTCAAAAGTTTTTGAGGAGGAATCGCTAAATGAAAGTAGACGAAATACTTAGTAAAAATGAAGCCAGAAAGGTGTTAGAGTGCATCAACCGAATGTATCCTGATGCCAAAAGTGAATTGGTATGGGACAATAACTTTCATTTACTATGCGCAGTGTTAATGAGTGCTCAAACAACAGACAAGATGGTAAATCGAGTAATGCCCAAGTTTATGAAAGATTATCCTGAACCTAAGAATTTGGCCGTGGCAACAATTCCAGAGATCGAAAATCATATTTCCCAAATTGGGCTTTATCATTCAAAAGCTAAGCACTTAAAAGAAACTGCGGAAATTTTGGTTTCAAAATATGATAGTAAAATACCACAAGATAAAAAGGAATTAATCTCTTTGCCTGGAGTCGGCGAGAAAACTGCTAATGTTGTTTTAGCAGAGGGATTTGGGATACCAGCAATAGCAGTTGATACACACGTGTCACGGATTTCAAAACGATTTCATATAGTGCCTCAAAATGCCAAACCTCTTGAAGTAGAAAAAAGGTTAGAAGAAATTTTACCGAAAGACGAATGGATTCATACTCATCATGCAATGATATTATTCGGTCGCTATACCATGACAGCACGTGATAAAAATGATCCTTACAGTTATTTAATAGAAAAATAGTGTTTAAAAAATAAAAGTTTAGTATAATTTCTTTATCAAAATAATATTAAAGGAGACTATACTATGAGTGGTTGGCAAACGACTAATTTTATTTTAGCAATTTTATTTGTAGGTTTTGCTTTATTCTTATGGCTTCGTCCATATGATGGAACTGGCGTTCCTAATACTATGTATGTAAAATTGATTTCCTTAACTGTTTTAACAATATTTTTTGCCGTCATTTTTTTAATAGAATTCATTTTTTACCTTATACTGAAAAACAATAGAAAATAAAAACGTCGAAAGATTTTTCGACGCTTTTATTAGTTAATGTTGCTTTTATTAGTTAATGTTCATTATTTTCATTATTGGTTGAATTGTTGTTTTCTCCTCCTGGTTTGTTAGGTCTTTGTTCTTGATCAGAACTGCTACCTGAATCAGAATGGCCAGATTCATTATTTTGACCCGAACTTTGCGAATTATTTTTGCTAGTATTATTTTGTTTCTTGTCTTTTGAATTTTTGGCTTCTCTTTGATTCTTATCAGGTTGCCTGGTTGAACCATTTTGATTGTGATGAACTGAATATCTTCCTTGAGTATTGGTTGAAGAAGAATCGTTAGTATTAGTTTTCTCATCATCTTCATCATAATCACTACTATCATCAACTATACCAATAGGAGAATGACCACGAACAAACAACTGCCATTCACCTGTAGATGACACTTCAGGAGGATTTGAGTTTCTAGCGATTTTTGCGCGAATCACAGAGTCAGGCTTTTGCCAATCGACATTTTCCTTATTTCTCATTAGATAAGTCATCATGTTCTTGTAAAAAAGCTGTGCTGATTGTTGACCAATACCTGAAATAGTTCCATCTTTCAGATTATCATAACCCGTCCAAACACCAATTGAATAGCTAGGGGTGTAACCCACAAACCAGGAATCTTTAGGGGTTGCAGCATATGCCGGGTAGCGTGCTAAATCTTGCTCAGAATATTTGACAGATCCAGTTTTTCCAGCGTGATACAAACCTCTGATCTGCGCGTTTGTACCAGAGCCATGTTTAATTACTCCTTTCAGCATGTCAGTAATCATATACGCTGTGGACTTGCTCATTACTCGGATGCCCTCAGAATCATAATTTCTGGTAAGACCATCAGGAGTTTCAATTTTAGAAACAAATTGTGGTTTATGATAGATTCCCATTGTAGCAAATGCGCTGAAAGCACCTGCCATTTGGAGGCTTGACGCATTAGCTCCAATCGCCACTGACAAACCAGAGTCTTTTGGAACATTAATATCCATTTTCCCAGCAAATTTTGCAGCTCGCTTAACACCAACTTCTCTCAAGGTTTTGACTGCAGGAACATTACGTGACTGTTCCAAGGCATGCCTCATTGTCATCATGCCATCATATTTATTATCCCAGTCATAAAGTTGCACATTAGTCCCCGGATATACATACTTGCTATCATCTAGCATTTTAGCTGTTGACCAATTAAGATATTCAATTGCCGGACCATAATCTAAGATTGGTTTTATTGAAGAACCAGTTGATCGGGTAGTTTGTACAGCACGATCCAAGCCCAATTGAACTGAAGAGGGTAGGTGCCTGCCACCAAGGATAGCTACTACGTGGCCGTTACTTGGATCGACTACGGAAGCTCCAATTTGCATCTTGTTATTTGTGAAAGGAACTTGACCATTATTAGCCAGTTGATAAAGTTTCTTTTGAGCTTTTTGATCCATATTAATTGTAATCTTTAAGTTATCGCGGAAGGGATCAAACCCCTTAGCCCTAACTTCAGCAATTGCTTCTTTTACATAGGGATCATTAATCTTGCGTAAATTAGATTGTTTTCGCTGATTATGAGGTTTTAGACCTTTTTTTATGCTTTCCTTCCTAGCTTCGTCATATTGTTCTTGAGAAATCTTTTTATTATTTAACATTGCTTTGAGAACAATATTACGCCGATATTTTGCATATTCTGGGTAGGTGTATGGATTATAGACGGTTGGTCTATTAGGTATTCCTGCAAGCATAGCTGTTTGGGCCAAGTCCAAATCCCCAATCTTTTTACCATAATAAAAGTTGGCAGCAGTGCCAATTCCAGTATTACCGTAATTCATGTAAACTTTATTAATATAAAACTCTAAAATTTCGTCATGACTGTATTCTCGCTGCACTCTCATGGCCAGCCAAGCTTCTTGAGCCTTTCTACGCAATGTTCTTTGAGAAGCAGCTGTTGAAAATTTTGTTAGCTTAACTAATTGCTGAGTAATGGTAGAACCACCGGCGGAAATGCTTTTGCTTTTAGCATTAGTCAACATGGAACCTGCAATTCTGATAGGATCAATTCCCAGCTTGTCTCTATAAAAGCGTTTGTCTTCAACTGATACAATAGCATCTTTAAGTAGTTGTAAATCCTTGCTGTCTTTAACGTATAACCTTTTTTCGGTACCAAGGGACATGATAAATTTACCATTGGTATTGTATAAGCCTGAAGAGCCGCCACTTTCAAGATCAGCTCGACTGATGTTAGGAGCATCTTTAGCATAAAAGGCAAACAAACCTATGCCGGCTACCAAAATTAAAAAAACGCCTAAAAATGTCCACTTAAGTATTCGACGCCACAATGGTTTAGGCAAACTTTGCCTGTATTTCTTACGTGATTCACGTCCATTATTTGAGTTTGAATTTTTATTTGTCATCGTGTATTTTCCTATCCGAGATGAAAGAATCTACAGCTTTCAGGTATGGCAGAGTTGGTTGAAAGCCATTTTTAATCTCTATTGACCAATCCTCGACTTCTTTTAACGTTAATGAACTTTTATCTTTAGTCCACCAAGCTTTTATTATTGCACTTGCCGGAGTTACAAAATAGCGGTTTAAGCTTGTAAATCCTATTATTGTAAAGCATATTCCTTTTTGCTTCAAGCATTCTGCCAAGTGAATTATTTGATGCTCGTGAAAATTTTTTAAAGGAAAATTGGTTTTATTTTTGGTCTCTTTCGCTTCAAAGTCCAGGTAATAACCTTTATAAACCCCATTGTAATCCGTAGTGGATTCTTGGCGAAAATAGGCCTCTTTTATTACTGCACGTGACCTTTTAGGGTAGTCTACCTTAACGATTTGAACTGGCGTTGGCTTTTTATGCACCACTGCGATTTCTTTTGTACGATAATATTTATTAGATTCATTAATCATCTGCTCAAGGTTCATTCCCCGGTCAGAAAAATTAATATTTTTGTGTCTTCTTTTTTGGTGCTTAGCTTGATAACTATAATTTAATTTACGAAAAGCGGCAGAACTGCCTGTTGGATATTTGACCATAAATATCACTCCTGCTAGCATTATAGCAATAAAGAAAAAGTTTTTGAACAAGGAGCTATCTGTTTCATTATGCAAAGATTGTGGGTAACTGGATATCGCAACTATGAACTTAATACGTTTGGAGACAAAGATCCTAAGATAAAAATTATTAAGTTGGTTTTAAAAAAACATATGGTTAATCTATTGGAAAATAACCAACTCGACTGGGTAATAACAGGAGCTAACCTTGGGGTTGAACAGTGGGCTAGCGAAGTCGCAATCGACTTACGCAAAAAATATTCTTTAAGAGTATCTGTCATTGTTCCTTATGAGGATTTCGCCAGTAGATGGAACGAAAATAATCAGGAAAAATACCTTTCTTTAAAACAACAAGTAGATTTTTTTGCCTCCACTTCTAAAGAAACATATCAAAGTCCTGTGCAACTGCGTAATTATCAAAATTTTATGCTTATCCATACCGATAGGGCCCTAATGATTTATGATCCGGAAAATTCGGGAAAACCAAAGTTTGATTATAATTTAATCAAAAAATACCAGGAAACTACAGAATATCCGTTAGAATTAATTGATTTTTACGATCTGCAGGATGAAGCAGAAGAATTTCAAGAAAATCAAGATGACGAATTTCGCCAATAAGATAACTTTGCTTTAAAATTAACATTTTAGTTTTAAGCAAGTCCAGTTTTTGCTAGAATAAAAGTGATATAAAAAGGAGTTGTATATTATCATGGCTGATTTAAATGATATTCAACTATCCACTAAGGATATTTTAAAAAAACAATTTAGAACAAAGGTTAAAGGCTTGGATCCAGACGAGGTCGACGCCTTTTTAGACAAAGTAATTGCTGATTATGATACGTTTGAACAAATTATTGAAGATCTATATGGTCAAATTGGCAAGCTGCAGGGAGAGTTGATGGACGATCGGCATAAAGAAAAGTCTATTCAAACTCAGAAAACCAGAAAAGTAACCCCAGTGACAGCACAAGAAAGCGTTAGAACTTATACTCCAAGTCAAGAACGCTCTACTCATAGTTTTAATCCAATAAATGGGTCTGATTCACAAACTGAAAGCTCTACTAATATGGCCATCATTCAACGCATTTCGACCCTCGAACGGAAAGTTTATAATCTTGAACAACGAGTTTATGGGTTACAAAAAGAGTAAGCTTTGATATAATTTTTATTGGTGCAAATTTTGAGCAGTCGCGGTTTGATCTGGAAAAAAGGTCAGGCTGAGGAAAGTCCACGCACGCACGAGCTGCGATGCTGGTAGTGTTCGTATTTAGCTCAATAAGCTAAAGGATTTTAAATTACGGCGAAAAAAGTGCTAAATCATTATGACATGCATGAATATTCTGAAAAGTGCCACAGTGACGGAGCAGAGGTGGAAACGCTTCTGGTGGAACGAGGTAAACCCTGCGAGCGTGCAACCCAAACTTGGTGGGGGCGTTTCAATCTAGGGAAATGAACTAAAGATTGAAGTTGCTAGTTATAGCAAAGATAGATGGCTGCTAAAGGTATTTATGCCACAAATACCTTAACAGAACGTGGCTTACAGAAATTTGCATTGGCAGCGTTGAGCTTTTCAAAGGGCTCAACGCTTTTTTTAAGAAAAGAAAGAATTAAAATGGAAAAATATCAACTATATACAACTATGGGCGTAGGATTTGAAAGCGTTGTTGCCAAAGAGCTGCAGGCAATGGGCTATCTAACGCGCACTGAAAATGGCAGAGTATTTTTTGAAGGCGGGCAAAAAGATATTGTCAAAACCAATCTTTGGTTAAGAACGGCAGATCGCGTTAAAATTTTACTGAAAGAGTTTAGAGCAACAGATTTTGATACTCTTTTTAACCAAGTTTATGAAATTGATTGGGCGGAGTTACTTCCTATTGACGCAAAATTTCCTTTGAAAGGCAGATCAGTCAGGTCTAAATTGCACTCTGAACCGGGCATCCAATCAATTGTTAAAAAGGCAATTGTAAATAAAATGTCAGACCAGTACCATCGTCGCGGCTTTCTACCAGAGAATGGTAATGAATATCCTCTTGACATTCGTATCAATAAAGATGTCGCCAGAATTTCATTGGATACTACTGGAGACAGCTTATTCAAAAGAGGCTATCGTATTGAACATGGTGGGGCACCACTAAAAGAAAACTTTGCAGCAGGTCTATTAAAACTAACCCCATATGACGGCACTCATCCTCTTATAGATCCAATGACAGGTTCTGGTACTCTTGCTATTGAAGCCGCATTAATAGGTAAAAACATCGCTCCTGGCAGTTGGCGCAAATTTGCTTTTGATGGCTTTGATTGGTTTGACAGTTCTATTCATCAGGAATTGCTCGCAGAAGCTAAAAGTGAAATTAAGCCTCTTGAACAACCTATATGGGCAAGTGATATTGATCAGTCTATTCTTGAGATTGCAAAATTAAATGCCAATAATGCTGGTGTATTACAAGACATTTATTTTAAGCAAGTTGCAGTAAAGGATTTTGCTACTGATTTACAAAATGGAGTTATAATTGCGAATCCACCTTATGGTAAAAGGCTGAAAGATCGAGAATCAGCTGAAAACCTTTATAAGCAGATGGGCGAATCTTTGTTAAAATATGATAGTTTTAGTCAATATTATTTAGTTGGAGATCCTGCTTTTGAGAAATTTTTTGGTAAAAAAGCCACCAAAAAGCGCAAATTATTTAACGGCAACTTAAGAGTAGACTTTTACCAATATTGGGCAAAGAAAAATGATTACTGAAAAAGCAAATACAGAATTTTGGGTTATTACAGACACTCACCTAATTGCTGATAGCTTGCATGATGATGGTCAGGCATTTCGGCATATTCAGAATACTAGTCAGGGTAAAGATTTGGTTTATCAAGAAACAGCCTTACGTACGTTTGTTGACCTTGCTAATAAAAAGAAACCTACCGCAATTATTGTTACTGGAGATGTAACTTTTAACGGAGAATTTATTTCTGCGCAAAAATTTGCTGCAATATTTAGTCACTTAAAAGAAACAAAACTATTGGTTTTACCTGGTAATCATGACATTTATGATGGATGGGCCCGGGCTTTTAAAGGGCCAAATCAACTATATGCTCAACAAATAAGTCCAAAAAGTTGGCAAGAAATATTTAAAAATTCATATGACTGCGCACTGAGCATTGATCCTGATTCATTAGCATACAGCGTGCAACTAAATCAACGTTATCTTCTAATACTGCTAGATTCTAATATTTATGGTAAGCAGGAGTCTAATAGTGCGCCGATGACCGAAGGACAAATAAATGAAGAACAAATTATTTGGTTAGAAGAACAGTTGGAAAGTGCTAAAAGAAATCAGCTGAGACCTCTTTTATTTATGCATCACAATCTATATGTTCATAATCCTGCTGTAAATCGCGGCTTTGTCCTAAATAATGCTCAACTTTTATGCCGCTTATGTCAGGACTTCAATATTAAACTTGCTTTTTCCGGTCATATACATGCTCAAAATATAGTTGGACCAGTAGAAAAAACACCTACCGTAGAAATAGTAACCTCCAGTTTTTGTTCATATGATCAGGGATATGGTGTAATCAAGGTAAGTCAGGACCATATTGAATATCAACGTCATACGTTTAACATGAAACCATTTCTAACTAAAAGAGAGTTGGAAGAACAAAATTTGGCTCATTTTCACCATTATTTGAAGGAAATTCAGATTAAAAATTTGAAAGGAAATTCCAATAAGAAAGATAATTTACAGAGTGAACAATCTGAGCTATTGCAGAAGGTAAATCATTTGTTTATAGAAATGAATTATCAATATTTTACTGGACATAATCATATTGAAAAAGAGCAGTTAAAAAAGTTATATTCTTCTCCTGAATTTAAGCTTTTGGTCAAACAAAGACCACGTTTTAGCAATTACATGAGAACTTTATTCGATACTACTGATCATAGCAACCTTGAAACAGAAATTTGGTATTGAAAAGGAGCCTTTATGAGAAAAAAACATTTCATTATTTTGGGTCGTAGTGGATTAATTTATTTTAGCTGGGTTTTAATTGTTCTCTTCTTATGTCTAATTTTCTTATATGAAAGTACAAAATCTTTCAACTGGCCAGCTTTAATTTTTGCTTTAATTTTCTTAATTTTATTAGCTTATACTTACTTTAATTCTTATTGGACTGATGAAATATTTAAGTTGCCATTTCGCGCCAAAGCAAAAAGAATTTCTAAACCAGTAATGATTTCCGAATGGCGGTTTTTAAAAATTTACAAAATCAAAATTGCAGAATTTGGTCAATATTATTTATTAAGACTTGAAAAATAAAGCAGGCAAGTATTTGAAAATGATATAACTCCCAAAATTTGGTAGTTATACCTAGAGGCGGGCCTGTTTTTCGTGTTGCTGAAAATTAAATTTAACGTAATTCTTAATTTGTAGCTAGCAATGGATAAAAAATGATCAATGTTTGATATAATTACAATTGATTAAACAAAAGGTGGGACCTAAATTCTAATATGAAAAGGATATTACGTAAAATGAAAAGTTAGATTTAAAAATTTAAATATATAGAAAGAGGCATGCGCAATGAAATCAGATATTCAAATCGCACAAGAAGCTCACGCATTACCCATTAAAGAAATAGCCGCTAAAGTAGGCTTAAGTGAAACCGACATTGAACCATATGGCAATGACAAGGCTAAAATTAACTGGCAGGCAATAAAGCGTATAATGGCTAAGAAGCACCTTGGTAAACTTATATTGGTTACTTCTATTTCACCCACTCCAGCTGGAGAGGGTAAGTCAACTATGACAATTGGTTTAGGAGACGCCATAAACAATCAGCTGCATCAGAAAACCATGATTGCTTTGAGAGAACCGTCAATGGGGCCAGTTTTTGGCTTAAAGGGCGGAGCGACTGGAGGAGGTCAGGCACAGGTTATCCCGATGGAGGATATTAATCTCCATTTTACAGGAGATATGCATGCCTTAACCGCTGCTATTGATACTTTGGCAGCATTAGTAGACAATTATGTCTATCAGGGAAATGAACTTAAATTAGATCCGGAAAGAATCCTTTTAAAGCGCGGAATTGATGTTAACGATCGCAGTTTAAGAAAAATTACTGTCGGACAAGGTTCAAAGTTTAATGGTGTTGAGCATAAATCCAGTTTTGCAATCACTGTTGCTAATGAATTAATGGCAATTCTCTGCTTGTCGACTGATATCGATGACTTAAAAAAGAGAATTGGATTAATGCTCGTTGGCTATACTATTGATGAACAGCCTGTTTTCGTTAAGGATCTCGGGTTTGAAGGTGCAATTGCTGCTCTTCTTTCCAATGCCTTAAAGCCTAACCTTGTTCAAACAATTGAACATACGCCAGCATTAGTTCATGGTGGTCCATTTGCAAATATTGCTCACGGTGCCAATACAGTAATGGCAACAAATTTGGCTTTGCACCTCAGCGATTACGTGTTGACTGAAGCCGGATTTGGTAGTGACCTTGGTGGTCAAAAATTCATGGACTTTGTTTCTGAACATCTTGATAAAAAGCCAGATGCCAGTGTTGTTGTTGCTACCGTTCGTGCCCTGAAATACCAATCTGAAGGGACTACTGATAACTTAAGCAAAGAAAATCTGTCTGCTTTACGCGACGGTTTTGAAAATCTTAAGAGACATATGAATAATATGCGCAATTATGGTATTCCTGTTATTGTTTTGATTAATCATTTTGCAACAGACACTGAAAATGAACTTAATCTTTTACAGAAATTGATCAAGGAACAAGGAATCGACTCTGTTGTGGTAGATTATCATGAACAGGGATCAAAAGGTGGCATAGAAGCCGCAAACGCAGTTCTTGATTTGGCAAATTCTCAAAGTGGTAACCTTATTCCTACTTACCAAAAAGATGATGACGTTAAAACTAAAATTGCAAAAGTTGCACAAAAAATATATCATGCCGCTCAAGTAGAATACAGCGAAAAAGCGGAAAAAGATATTCGTGAACTGGAAAAAATGGGCAAGGATAAGTTGCCAGTAATTATCGCCAAGACACAATATTCATTCACTGATAATCAAAAATTATTAGGTGCTCCGACTGATTTTACTTTACACGTTAAAGGCGCTAGTTTGAAAAATGGGGCTGGCTTCATTGTCATAACTACCGGACATGTTTTAGACATGCCTGGGTTACCTAAGCATCCCGCTGCATTAGATATTGATGTTGACAACAACGGCAAAATAAGTGGCCTTTTTTAAAAATAACAATGCAATTTTTATATTTAATTATTTCATTATTAGTAGTGATCTCCGATCAATCTTTAAAATCTTTTATTGCCGGTAATTATAGGCTGGGTGAATCACACCAAGTTCTTTCCCATATTTTTTCGTTTACCTACGTGCAAAATGAAGGTGCAGCTTGGAATATTCTTCCTGGTCAGATGGGACTTTTCTATCTAATAAGCATTATTGCTATCATAGTCTGTTTATATTATCTGTTTGGTAAAAAATTTCATAGCAAGCTTTTCAGTACAGGAGTCGCATTAGTTCTTGGGGGAATAATAGGTAATTTAATTGACAGGATTCATCTAAAGTACGTCATTGATATGATCCAAGTCGATTTTATTCAGTTCAATATTTTTAACATTGCCGATTCTGCAATAACAGTAGGGATAATACTCGTTTTTATTTATCTTCTGTTTTTTGATGAAAGCGAAAAAAATAATGCCTGATAAATATCAATTCGTAATTCAGGAGGAAAAAGGTAGAATCGATAAAGTGCTTGCGACTAAAATTCCATCTTTATCACGCTCAAGGATCCAAGAACTAGTGCAAGATAAAAATATATTAGTTAATGGTAAAACGGTTAAAACTTCTTATAAAGTTCAAAAAAATGACTTAATTTCAGTTTTAGTACCTAAGCTAAAGCCTTTGGCTGTAATTCCGGAGGACATACCATTAGATATTATTTACGAAGATCAAGATGTAATAGTTGTTAACAAGCCTCAAGGTATGGTAGTTCATCCAGCTGCTGGACATCCAGACCACACTCTTGTCAATGCATTATTGTTTCATACAAAAAATTTAGCTGAAAGCTCAGAAGGCTTTCGGCCGGGAATCGTGCATCGAATTGATAAAGATACATCTGGTTTATTGATGGTGGCCAAAAACTCCTTTGCGCGTGAAAGCTTAGAGAAACAATTAGCACAAAAAACAAATAAAAGACTTTATTTAGCAATAGTCCACGGTAATTTTTCTGAAAAATTTGGCACGATAGAAGCTCCGATCGGACGAGATCATTATAATCGTAAAAAAATGGCTGTAGTTGAAAACGGTAAAGATGCAGTCACTCATTTTACTGTTCTAGAACAGTTCCCAAAATATAGTTTAATAAAATGTCAGCTTGAAACAGGTCGTACACATCAGATTAGGGTGCACCTTGCTTATATTGGGCATCCGGTTGCAGGGGATCCATTGTATGGACCACATCATACCTTAAAGGGTAATGGTCAGTTTTTGCATGCTCAGGTTTTAGGATTTGAACAACCGCATTCAGGCAAATGGTTAGAATTTGAAGTTCAACCGCCACAAATTTTCTTACAACAATTGGCTGACTTAAGAGAAAAAAGTGATTAAATGAAACGATACTTAATTCTGGAAAATGGTCAATCATTTCCGGGAGAGGGATTAGGAGCTTCAATAATTTCTACTGGCGAATTAGCTATTCAGACTGGTAATTTTGGTTATCAAGAAGCTTTAACTGATCCCACAAACACTGGTAAAATTTTAGTTTTTACTGCACCGATGATCGGTGGCAATGGCATTAATGCAATTGATTATGAAAGTATTAATCCAACTGTAAAAGGAATTATTGCTAATGATGTAGCGCAAAATATTTCAGATAGTGATAATTTTCAAGATTTAGCTTCCTTTTTAAAAGAAAAAAATATACCAGCAATTTTTAACGTTGATACCAGGGCTTTAGTTCATCTTTTAAACAAAGAGAAAACAATTAAAGCCTCAATCATGGACACAAATGATGAACATGCTTTTGATCAAATCAAAGCTTTAGTCCTGCCAAAAAACAAGTCTGCCACTGTTTCAACTAAAAATCCCTATGCGGTACCTAATGTGGGTAAGACTGTGGCCATCATCGATCTTGGCTTAAAGCACTCTATGCTTAGAGAATTGTCTTTACGAAAAGTAAATGCTACTGTCTTACCATATAACGTGTCAGTACCTGATATTAAAAATTTGCGCCCCCAAGGAATTATTATTTCTGGTGGTCCAGGAAAAGTGGATGAACTCAAAGAGAACCTTAATCCTATTCTGACAGCATTTTACAAGAAAATTCCTCTTTGGGGAATTGGTTTGGGCTTTTTAGCCTTAAGTGAATTTCTCAATTTTGAATTAGTAGCTTTGCCTCAGGCCTATAATGGTATCAATTATCCAATTATTGACCAAAATACGAATGAGATTTGGCAAGTAGCGATGAACATTGATCAATTAGTATTGCCAAACAGCGTTCAATTTGCAATGGAAAAAGAACTATACGATCTTCACAGTGAATTATTAGCCGGCTACAGCAATAAAGCTAATAAAGTGATTGGTACGGCTTTTAATGCTGAAGGTGCACCTGGAAGCCTTGATGCTCTTCCTATTTTTAATAATTTTGTAGAGATGATGGTGTAAAAATGCCTTTAGAAAATGACTTAGATAAAGTTTTAATCATTGGATCAGGCCCAACCCTGGTTGGTAAAGTGTCTGAAACTGATTTATTAGTTGAAGATGCACTTCAAGCACTTTTTGAAGAAGATATTCAAGTTGTTTTGGTTAATCCCAATCCTGCAACAATTTCTACTGACAAAAAATCTGGGTTAACTGTTTATCTTGAACCAATGACGCTGGAATTTCTAAAAAGAATAATTCGTATGGAAGAACCAAATGCTATTATTTCTGCTTACGGCTCAACTACAGGCTTAAAAGTTACCAGAGAATTGGTTCAGGATGGTATATTGCAAAAAATGGGTGTTAGATTGCTGACCTTGAATAAGCAAACTCTCACAATGGATAATCATCAAAAAATGAATGCTTTTTTGGCTGAAAATCAAATTGAGGCTAATAAATATTGGAATTTAACTGATTTTAGTGCTGGAAATATTCAGAAACAGTTATCTGAAAAAGTTCAATTTCCCGTAATGCTCATTAAAGAAAATACTGCAACCAAAAATACACAAATTATTTTTGACAACGTTTCTGACTTAAATGAGTACCTAACAAAAGAAAGACAATCTGAGAACTTTTCTTTTAGCAATTACCATTTGTCTGAAGATCTTTCTTCCTGGGGAGAAGTCATTGCTAACATAATTCGTGACAGTTCCGGAAATGTGCTTTTTACCAACTTAGCTGATACTATTGAATCTGTAGCTATTAATGCCGGAGATTCTGCAACTGTAATGCCAGCTTTAACGCTTAATAATGATCAAGTACAAAAAATTCGTGCCATTGCTAAAACAATTGCCAACAAATTAAAAATAGTCGGAATATTAAATATTCACTTTGCTGTCAAACATGAGGGAACCAGATTTTCTGTAAAAATTTTATCAATCAAGCCTAGGTTAACACGCAGTGCGATTTGGTCAAAAAGAGTAGGGTTATATAGTTTAGGCTACATTGTTTGTAAAATAGCCATTGGTTATCGTTTAGATGAAATAACAGATCCATTATCAGGTCTTAATGCTGCTGTTGAGCCAACCTTAGATAAAGTCGCAGTTAGAATGCCTTTCTGGTCATTAACACAATCTGGTAGTAACCACTATTTACTTGGCACCAAAATGCAAGCCAGTGGGGAGGCCATTGGATTAGGAACAAATTTCGAATCTGCTTTTTTAAAGGGCCTTGCATCAACAGTCAATTTAAAAATGGCACTTAATGTTTTTAAAACTGAAAAAGCAAAAGAAAAAAGCGAAATTGCAAGTGATTTAGAACATCCCGATGAGTCACATCTAATTAAGCTTTTAGCCGCAATATCTAATGGTTTTGATTATCATGATCTGCAAAACATTATTCATATCCATCCCGTTTATTTTCAAAAACTAGCTCATATCGTGCAAATAGGTCTTAAATTAGCAACTGGTAATTTAACAGATGAACTATTGATTGAAGCTAAAAAGAGAGGATTTCGTAATGCGTTAATTTCTGAACTTTCTAATACTGATGTTAATGCAATTAAAAAGAAGCTGATAAAGATGCATTTAAAGCCGGCTTATCAACAAATAGATGGGTCTGCGGGAACAATTAAACCTCTAGTTAAAGCATATTATAGTTCATATGGAGTTCAAGATGAAAGTCAAGCTCTAACTGCAAATAAAAAAGTCTTGGTGATTGGTATGCTACCTTCACAAGTTTCAGTTACAAGCGAATTTGACTACATGATTAGTCATGCAATTGATACTTTACATAATAATAATTATGCCACTGTTTTATTATCCAATAACGATGAATCTGTGGCAATTAGCTATAAAAGGGCAGATAAGGTTTATTTTGAACCTATAACTCTTGAAAGTATCTTACATATTGCTGAAAAAGAAGATATAAAAGATGTTTTAGTACAATTCTCCGGCAAAGAAATGAATGCTTTATGTAAAAAACTAATAAAAAATGGCTTAAATATTTTAGGCAATAAAAATATTAATCCAAAGGATCGTGTAGAACAGGTTTTAAATAAACCATTAAAAAATTTAGGACAAAATAAGCTTTTAACAACAGTTGATAAAACCGAAGCGAAATCTTTTATCAACGAACACGGTTTTCCAATTCTCATTGGCGGATTTAACAATATGGGTGTAAAGCAAAAATCTGCTGTTGTTTACGATTTGCCGGCTCTAAAAAAATATTTGAAAGAAAATCAATTATCCAAAGTTAGTTTATCTCAGTTTATTGAAGGAAATAAATATGAAATCACAGCCATTTCAGACGGTAAGAATGTTACACTTCCCGGAATTATAGAACACCTGGAACAAACCGGCTCTCATGCGTCAGATTCAATTGCTGTTTTTAAGCCACAGAATTTAACTAAAATAGGCAAAAAATTACTTATTGAATATGCTACTGAATTAATTAAACGTATAAATATGCGTGGAATTTTTACATTACATTTTTTAATTGTTGACAAGAAAATTTTTTTACTACAAATTAAACCTTACGCTGGACATAATATTGCTTTTTTATCTAAGGCACTTGGAAAGGATATTACCCAATGCGCAACAGAAGTGCTTATTGGAAAAAACTTACCCGACTTAGATTATAAAAACGGTTTGTGGCATTCAAATAATTTCATTTTTGTTAAAATGCCAGTTTTTTCATACATTGATTATCAAAGTGAAAACTCTTTTGATTCAAAAATGAAATCATCTGGCTCTGTCATGGGCCGAGATACTGAGCTTGCGAAAGCTTTATACAAGGGCTATGAAGCCAGTGGATTAAGAATACCTAACTTTGGTACTATATTTATATCTGTTCGTGACGAGGATAAGAAGAAAGTGACAGAACTAGCTCAACGTTTTTATCGTCTAGGTTTTAAAATAATTGCCACTGAAGGTACAGCTAATGGTTTAGCAGAGGCTGGAATAACCACAGGAATTGTTTCCAAAATTAGTCATGGCTCTCGCAGTCTACTGGATAAAATTCGACAACATAAAATTGATATGGTTATTAACATTACAAACTTGTCCGACTCTGCTAGTGACGATGCAATCAGAATACGTGATGAAGCTCTAAACCAAAACATACCTGTATTTTCCAGTATTGAAACAACAGAACTTATTTTAAGCGTTCTAGAATCACTAGCATTAACTACACAACCAATTTGATACCATAAGAAAAATGAAACGAGGGTGAACAATTTCATCCTCGTTTTTTAATTTATTCTTTTGCTTAACACTCGTTCTTTTTCAGGGGTCACTTCAATTGAATTTTGCCCAGTATAAATTACAAAACCAGGCTTTGCACCATTAGGTTTTTTTACTCTTTTATCTTTCACGTAATCAACCTGTACATGAGCTGAATTTTTAGCCTTAGAAAAATAGGCTGCAATTTCAGCGGTTTCCGCAATATCTTTTTCTGTTGCCTGATCAGATTGCAAAATAACGTGTGAACCAGGAATATTTTTAACATGAAACCAAATATCAGTTTTATTAGCTTTTTTTAGAGTGAGCCAATCATTTTGCAGGTTATTTTTACCAACTAAAACAGTTTTACCAGATGAAATGCGAAATTTATTGAGATTTTTCTCAGTAATTTTCTTTTTCCGTTTAGGTTTCTGGGGCTTTTTAATATAGCCTTGATTCATCAATTCTTCGTTAATTTGATCGATATCTTGTGGTTCAGCATTATCGATTGCAGTTTGGATAGTGTCAAAATAAGTTAAATTGTTTTGAGCTATCTTTATTTGTTCTTTAACATGTTTAATCGAATCACGTAGCTTTTTATACTTGGTAAAATATTTTTGACCATTGCGGGCAGGAGAGAGTGCAGCATCAAGCTTAATTTTTAAAGGTTGATCATTATCATAATAATTAGGCAGTTCGATTTCTGTCATTCCCGGTTTAACTTGGGACAAGTTGGCATTAAGAATTTCTCCCCGAATTCTATATCCTTCAGAATTTTCAGCTTGGTCCAATTGCTTTTTCAGTTTAACTATTTTTTTAGTTAATTTTTTATGCTCGTTTTTTACCAGGCGTTCAATTTGACTTGACTTTTGTCTCACCCAATCCTGATTGGCCTGATATTGGTAAAAACTATCTAATGCATGATTAATATCTGGATCAGAACTTTCTTTAGTTAAGTTAAGATGGTAAGGCAAATAAGGAAAAATCTTCCGCTTATTATTTGGTGTTTTCAGAATAAAAGCACCTTTTTTATTAAACTGAGCCATAAAAGTTTTAAAAGATGAATAAGAAAAATCGTCTTCTAAATAACCTGCAAGTTCTTGACGATCGTCTCGATCAAGCCCTCCAATCTGACCGGCGAATTTTTCAGGATCAGAATTCAAAGCCCATTTATTAAACTCTGTTTCCGTCATCTTGAAACCATCAATACCAGATATAAGGGGAGGTAACTCATATTTAGCTTTGGGTAAGAGCAACCGCACTCTATTTTCATCAGGATTAATTCTTTTGAGCAAATCAATTATTCGTCCACTTTTTTGGTCATAGAGAATAACATTGCTATGTCTGCCCATTAACTCTAATGATAAGACTAGTTGAACTTGGTCGCCAAGTTCGTTACGGTTGCTAAAATTAAAATTAACAATGCGATCAACACCTAATTGATCAATTGATTGTAAAATTGAACCTTCTAAATATTTACGTAGCACCATGACAAAGGTTGGTGCTTTATCAGGATTAGCAATAGTTTGGCCGGTAATATAAAATCGTGGATACTGCGCATTGGCAGATAATAACAATTGAATATTCTTTCTGTCTTTTCTAAAAGTTAATACTAAATCCTGTTCAAATGGTTGATAAATCTTGGAAAGCCTGCCACTTTCTATTTTTGGTTTAACATCATTTAGCAGGCTATGTATGAACAAACCATCAAAAGCCATATTATCACCTCAAAACACGCTCTCTATTATACCAAGTATTCGGCTATAAGTGCTTATTTAAAATATAAGTTATTAAAAATCTTAAAAAAGAGTACCACTAATTATATAGTAATCATTTTCAAAATAGTTAAAGAAATCATTGCAAAAAACTGATATACTGGTAATATAGATTTAAAGTTATTGATATAAATATTTATAAGCTAAAGATAATAGTTGCAAATATTACTATTCAATTAAGTATTAATGTTTCACATTTTTGCTTAAATTTTATGCTTTTCAAGCTTTCAATATTGCTTAAATTTTAGTTTATAAAATATTTTTATGTTTATGTTTTATCAGAAAAGGTAGTTAAATGGACGTTTTATCTTTTAGCACAATTGCTGGAAATATTAAAAACGAAATAAACAAAAGGTGCGGGTTGAACCTTTCGCAAACTAGAATCTTGCTTTACTTTTACCATAATGGTAATACTGCTTTAAAAATGGGAGATTTAGCTGAAAAATTAAAAATATCACTTTCGACATTAAGCAGGCAGTTGCAGCAAAAGAAAACCATGAGTTTTGTAACAATTAAAAGATCAGAAAGTGATTCTAGCAAAACAGTTCTGCTGAATGAACAGGGGTTGGAAAAAATTTCTGAATTGAGAAACGTTTTAAAAGAAATAGAAGCATCACTTTTACATGGTTTAACCAAGCAAGAAGTAGAAGCATTTGATCAAACTTTTACTAAACTGGTACAGAAAGCTGAGAGAACAAGTTCTCTATAGTTGATAGTCGAAACACTTATTTTTTTATGCTATAATTCTTGTATGTTGTACAGACAAAAGCGAAAGGTAAGTTAGATGAAGATTGCTTTAGTTACTGATAGTACTAGCGCCATTACAAAACAAGAGGCAGAAAAAAATAACATTATTGTTGTTTCAATTCCAATTATTATAGGTAAAAAAGAGTATTTAGAAAATGTTGATATTACTTCTGATCAACTTTTCAAAATGCAGAGAGAGGGAGCAGATTTTCCCAAAACTTCTCAGCCAAGCACAGGCGATTTGATACGCCTTTTTGATCGCCTAAATAATGAAGGCTATGACGCTATTATTGCTATTACACTTTCCAGCGGGATTTCTGGTTTTTATCAAACATTATGTAATATTGCAGAAAATCATCCGAAATATAATTTACATGCTATTGACACAAGAATGACTGTTCGCTTACAAGGTAATTTGGTTTTGGCAGCAGCTAAAATGATAAAAAATGGTCTTGATCTGGATACAATTTTAGCTCGACTTGAAAAAATTCGTTCAACTATTGATGAAATATTCGTAGTTAATGATTTAAACAATTTAAGTCGAGGAGGCCGCTTAAGCAATGCCAGTGCTTTTATCGGATCTATGCTAAATATCAAGCCGCTGCTTACTTTCAAAGACGGCAATATAGTAGCTTTTGACAAAATTCGTTCTATGAAACGAGCTTTTATCAAAATTAAGAAATTAACAGTAAAGAAAATTGAACAATTACCTTATAAAGATAAAATAAAACTTTTTATTATTGATTCCAATGACAGCAGTCAAGTAGATGAAGCTAAAGCATTTTTAACTGAACAATTTCCGGAACAAAATATTTCTATCACAAAATTTAGTCCTGTTATTGCCACGCATCTAGGAGAAAAGTCTTTTGCAATTGGTTGGATGATTGACATAGATAAAATAGATTTGACTAAATAAGAGCAACCTTTCGCAAGGCTGCTTTTTTGTTACAGAAGTGGGAGGATATATATGATAAAGCAAATGGATCAGATAACCAAATGGGCTGTAGAATTGCAGAGCATTGCTCAAGACGGCCTAGAATATGGTCACGATCGTTTTGACAGGGAGCGTTACGAACAAGTAAGAAAGATTGCCACTGAAATGATGGCAGCTAAAACTGGTCAGCCAATAAATATTGTTAAAGGCTTATTTAGTAATGATGATGGATACCAGACGCCTAAAGTTTCTACCAGAGCTGCAATTTTCAATAAACAAAAAATCTTACTGGTTAAAGAAACTACAGATAATTTATGGTCAATGCCTGGAGGTTGGTGTGAACCTAATATAACAGTTAAAGAAAATTGTATAAAGGAAGCAGAAGAGGAATCTGGTCATAAAATTGAAGTTGATCATATTATTGCAGTAAACAACCATTCAACTAATATTTATGATAAAGAGCGAATTAAACGAGCTATTAATGTCTGCAATATCATTTTTTTATGTAAAGATCTAGGTGGAAAATTTTCAAAAAATACTGAGACTGATAAGTGTTCCTTTTTCGAACTTGATAATTTACCACCTTTATCATTGCCACGAAATTCTTTAGCAGAGATAAAAATGTGTTTTGAAGCGAATCAAAGTCCTAATTGGCAAACAAAATTTGAATAAAAAACAGGCTCTGTATCAAGCCTGTTTGTGATCACTATTCTTTTTATCTGCCTCTGAAATCTCATTTAATGCAGCACGTTGCTTTTTTTGATCAACATGAGTATATAAATCGGTTGCTGAGGTTCCTTTTTGGCCCAGTTGCTGAGCTACTAGCACTTGGTCTTTGGTTACACCATATAGTTCAGAGGCCACTGTGTGACGTAATTTATGGGGAGTGAGCGGGTGACCAAAAGCAGCTGAATATTTATTGACCATTTTCTCGATAGCACTTGTGGTAATCCGACGTGTTTTATTATGCCAGCGAGTCAAGAAAAATGCTGAATCGTTTTTGACAGCCAAATAGCGTTGTTTTCTTATTTTCTTATACTCTCTAATATAAACCAACGTCCATTCAGCAATTGGTACGCTGTCTCGCTGGCCACCTTTGCGGGTTACGTCCAATGTAGCCTTTTTAAAATTAATGTCTGGCAAATCAATTCCTGCGCACTCAGAAACTCTGATTCCAGTTCCTAAAATTAAAGCAATAATTGCCATGTCGCGCTCTTTATTTGCTTTAAATCCTGGTAACGCATGCTTATTGCATTTAAATTCATAATTATTTGCAATAAAATCCAAAAACTGGTATTTTAATTTTCCTGTGTACATGTGTGATTCAAGAACATGAGCCCGATAGTTTAAAGTTTTTGTGTTATTCAGAGAATCAATTTTGAGCATGACATTGCGTTCAAAGTATGGCTTGCCATTAATATTATCTGCAGTAATGGTTAAAAACTTAAAAAGAGACCTCAAGGCATTAATAGACCGATTTATTGTAGTAGGTGAATTCAAGTTGCCTTGCTTATTCTTGGTGTGACCTAAATAATTAATGTAAAGCATGATGTCATTGCGTTGTAGTTGAGCTAAAGTTTGTGTTTCAATATTTTTGTTATTTTTAGCTTTTGAAATGCCTTCATGCCGCAGCCAGTCAAAAAATCTTCTGATTTCTGTTAGATACTGATAGGATGTAGCTAAAGAGTGACTTGTGCCAAAATTGTATTCTTTAACAAAATCCGGCATTTTTTTTAATTCTTCATCAATTAGATCTAAATATTTCTTTGTTTCCACGTAATAAATTTCTCCTAGCTTAATTTAATAAATTACATGCTTTATTATAAAACAAAACTAGAATGTATGTTTGTGTCGTATATATTTATTATGGGATAGAGGAGGGAGAAAGGTGTTAACTAGATCTAATGAAATAAAATGCCAATTGGGTATTTTTAAAATAAAGTTTCAAAATAGTTTTAAGTAGAAATTTCTGCTTTAATGATAAAAACTTATCTAAGAGATCAAATTTAGTTTTGCTAAAAATCAATATCAATGAATGCAAAATTTTTGAGCTCGATTATCATTTAATTATCGTTCATTAAAATTATAGTTTTAATGAAAGCAACTATAAAATTATTTAACAGTTAGCATGTTTAGAAGTTGAAAAAAATTATATGAGCAGACTTTTTATACTTAATTTTGAGCAATATTGTTCCAAGCTTTTTATATCTACTTTTAAGATAAAATCAACCAACGATATTACTTTTAAAAGTACTAAAATCGATTGACCTCAAACTACTTATTAATAAAAATACGAATTAAAAATTAAATTGATTAATAATTCTTGGGAAGCTCACAGGCAGCTAAATGATCAATTATACATTAATTTTAATTTTAATGAGCTCTCAAGTGACCAGAGGCAATCTAAAAGCTAAAAGCAAAATTGTTTTGTGTAATTGAATCCTGACTCATTCTGATGGACTATCTTTCAAATTTTTATTTTACTTTACATAATATATATTATACGAAGTTGGATGATGCTAAGTTACAACCACCTTTTATCACTATTTCTTAGTTTATCAGCTCTGTTTATATAGCTGGATCAGTAGTTCATACGCACAATTATCCCATTTCAAATTTCTTAAAAAGTTTATCATGACAAACAAAAGTTGACATTCTGCGAAAATCTATAATTTCATTTTTATACAAAATAATACTGATTACTTATAACTTTAAAAATTAATATGATTACCCGGTCCTTTTCTTATCCATATTAGTTGATTTATTTAAAGTTTCTACGTTACAAGTGTAAAAATATAAATAAAAGCGCTTTCTATCATAGATAAATATATAAAAAATCTAGATTTTAATTTTTTTACTTAAACGCTTTTCTCCCTTCCACTCCAGCAAGCGAATGCACGCTTTGATATAATATTTGCCACTCTTTCCTTTTTCACTTTAAGTTTAATTATTTGGAGCCTTTTTATTTTATTTTTCCAAAAAATAGCTTACAATACTATGTGGGGTATAGTTTAAAACATTTAGTTTGAGTATAATTTTGCCAATAGCAAGTGTTTTATTCATTATTATTTTTGTTTTACTGTTTATTTCTATAATTAATCTGTTATTATAGAATATGGAATTATTTTTTTGAAAGGGTTGAATTTATTCCATGAGTATAAATTTAGGAAAAGAAATATGTCGCAGGCGGCGTGAACAAAAGTTGACCCAGGAAGATCTCGCTGAATTAAGTGATTTATCGGTTAACTTTATTTCTCGCTTAGAACGTACAAAAAATCAAAATATTAGTATTCAAAAGCTAGACTCCATTGCCCGAGCTTTAAATACAACTACGCCAGATATTATCATGAATGCTTACCGCTTTAAGGAAGTTAAGGTGGAAAATCATCAAGATAATACTCCTGTATTTATTAAGAAGGTTCTTAATGAACTTAGAAAAATGTCACCTGACAAAGCCGAGAGAGTATGCAAATCATTCATTATTTTGGCTAAGGAAATTAACAAAGACTAAAAAAAGCACGAAATAGTTAAAATCTATTTCGTGCTTTTTAAATTACTTAAATGCTTCAGTTAATGGTGGAACAACTTGTTTTTTCCTTGAAACAACTCCAGGTAAATTGATTTCCGAATCTTTAACTTCACCAAATGCTTTTTCAAATGATGCTACGGCTTCATTTGAACCTATAACTAATGCGGTTGAGTCTGAATCGAGTACATTAGTTATAAGCAACATAAACAAATCATAGCCCTCTGAATTTGCTGAATCTTTCATTGTCTTTAAGAAGGCTTCTTTGCGTTCAAGTGCTTCTGGTAAATCAACTACATTAATTTGAGCTACGCGGACATTCTTACCATTTAATTCAAATGATTTTGCATCTAAATCGATCAGTTCTTCTTCCGATTTACTTGCTATGTTAGTCCCTGCTTTTAGTTCCTCCAAGCCATATTTTTCGTAATCTACACCAGCAATTTCTGCAAGTTCTTTAACAGCTTTTTTATCCCTATCGGTAGTTGTAGGAGATTTTAGCAATAATGTGTCAGAAATGATGGCTGAAAGCATGATGCCAGCGATATTCTTAGGAATTTCAACTTTAAAATGCTTATAAAGACCAAACATAATTGTACTAGTGCAGCCTACAGGTTCAGCAAGATAAAATAAAGGCATACTGGTGTTAAAATTCATAATTCTGTGGTGATCAACAACATGTGTTACAGTAACCTGATCAATGTCTGATACACTTTGTTGTGGTTCATTATGATCAACGAGCATTACTTCTTTAACTTCATTTGCTGCTGTTTTGATTACTCTTGGTGCTTTAAAACCAAACTTTTTTAGAGCAAAGTTTGTTTCATCATTAGGTTCGCCTAAAGCAACCGCTTCTGTGTTGTAACCAAGCTTATTCTGCAAATATGAATAAGCAATTGCTGTACCAATTGCATCTGTGTCAGGATTTTGATGACCAAAGACCAATTCTTTTTCCATTAGATTTCCTCTTTTTCTTTTTAAAATTTTACTTTATTATAGTTTACCTAATAAAGGCTATTCTTGACAGAATAAATCATAAATTTTTCGTCTGACAGCAAAATTTTTACAAGATTATTTAACAACGTCAGGCTTCTAAAAATTTCTTAAATTCTTTCAAAAAGTTCTGTATACGTGGAACTTCTCTTTTCCCTTTGCGATAGATAAGCGAAATGTTAAGTTTCTTGATACCTTTTAAAAACACAGGTACTAAATTAATTTGACTTTGATTTAAGCTATAGTAAGAGTTACTTACAATTGTGTCATACCCTGTGTCTTGTGCTGTATCAACCATCTCTTTGGTGGAAGTGAAAGTTAATGGAACAGTCAAACCGTTTCTCGCATTCATCTTATTGCCAAGTTTGCCTTTAAGTATCTGAGTTAAATAAAAATTATCAGGATAAAGAACCCACTTTTTCCCTAAAAACTTAGAAACTGGATATGAACTACCTGCTTCAAGATTTTTATCGTGAGTTAAGATGGTTAGCCTGTCTTGAGTAACTTTCATTAATTCATACTGGCTTTGTATATTTGACTGACTCTTTTTAGTGGTTTCAGGGAGATAAAGCATTGCTAAATCAATCAAATTATTGTCAAGATTATACCAAAGATCTTTACGATTAAAATATGATACGTTGATAGTTATATTGGGATAATTTTTATTGAACTCAACCAAAAATTTCCTAAGAAGTTCATAATTAATACTTTCTAAAACGCCAATTGCAATATTGCCTTTATCAGCTTGCGTAAACTCCTGTATATCACTAACAACAGAGTTAATAGTTCCAAGCAACTTGATTGCTCCAGTCTGCAACTGTTTCCCTGCTTCCGTCAAGTAAAGTTTTTTACCCATCTGACCAAACAACGGGGTTCCAATTGCGTGTTCAATTTTCTTTATTTGCTGAGTTAAAGCCGGTTGGGTTATACCAAGTATCTGAGCAGCTTGGGTGTAGTTCATGGTATCAATTAATTGCAAAAAATAATGTAAGGATTTGGTTGAGAGTATTGTATCTGTTTTAGGCATAAGATTATTCCTTCTATCTTAACAATAATGTTGCTCTATTTATATGCTATTATCAATCAAAAACCCCTTTGTGTCAAAGTATTATTTAAAGCTGTTAAAGCACTTCCATAAATTATTGATATCATTAAATAAATAAAAAATTATTTAGCACCTAAAGGCCGACCCAACTTTATATTAACTGGCTGGCCATCACTTGTCGTATCCAAGACAAAAGAGCCGTTAGAATACCTATCACCGAGCGGATAATCTTTAGTTGAAAGTTTTATGTGCCGTTTACTTGTTGTTGTAATCAGCAGATTATGTTCTTGGCCATATGAAATAATTGCTGCAATACGGTGAGGTTTAGTTTTAAGTTCTCTTAAAACTAATACCCCTCGTTTGGCACGAGATACTTTATTGACTAATTCAGCTTTAAATTGTTTGAATGCTCCCCTTTGAGTAATTATACCGACGCGAATTAAGTCAAGATAATCAGGATTTATTACTACATATGAAACTACATAGTCATCATCCTTTAAATTCACAGATTTTACTCCAAATGATTTTGCACCTGATGCTGGAATTTCAGTTAAATCATAACGAACTGCATAGGCTTTATGCGTAAATAAAATAATTTCATTATTGCTATCAGGTTTTACTAAATCAACACGAATAATCCTACTGTCTACTTTTTTCATTTTCATTGCAGTAATGGCACGTGAACGATAAGTTCTAGTAGGCTGAAGATTACTTAGTTCCAACTGTTTTATATAACCATCATTAGTTGCCATTAAAAAGTTTAATTTTTGATTTAATTGGTCAAAGTCAAAGACGCGAATAATATTTTCATCCTCGCTTAAGCCAATTTCTTGAGATAAGTGTTGGCCTGTTTCTTTCCACTTAGTTTCGACTAACTCATTTACTGGTCTATAAATGACATTACCACGGTCAGTGAACAGATATAGATTTGTTAACGTGGACAATGTCTTTTCAAAAACAACGTCATCCCCACTCGGCAAACCATTATCCTCATCATCGCTTGACTGCCAGGAACGAAGAGACGATCTCTTCAAGTAACCGTCACGACTGATTAAAACGCGTACTTGCTCATCTGCCACTAATGCTTTTTCATCAATTTGAATCTTAGCGGTTTCAGATGAAATTTCAGTGCGCCGTGGATTGCCAAATTCCTTCTTAACTGTCGTTAATTCCTTAATTATTTCCTTTTCTAAAATCTTTTTATTAGACAAAAGTTCTTTAAAACGAGCTATTTTTTCATTCAGCTCGCTTTGCTCTTTAACTAAAGCATTAACGTCAGTATTGGTTAACCTGTACAATTGTAAAGACACAATTGCCTCAGCCTGCCGAGCAGTAAACTTAAACTTGTCTGATAGATTTTTCTTTGCTTCCGCCTTATTTTTAGAAGCTCGGATAATCTTAATTACTTTGTCCAGGATATCCATGGCATGGATCAAACCTTGAATAATTTCCAGACGCTCTTCAGCTTTATTTAAATCAAACTTCGTCCTCTTGATTACTACGTCTTTTTCATGTTCTAAGTAAGAAGACAGTATATGTTTTAAACCAACTTGCTTGGGAGTCATATGATCAATGGCAACCATATTAAAATTATAGGAAACTTGCAATTCAGTATTCTTGAATAAATAATTCAGAATATTTTGTGCATCAGCCCCCTTTTTTAACTCCACTACAATAGATAAACCATGACGGTCAGTTTCATCACGCACTTCTGCTATGCCGTCAATTTCTCTATTAAGACGGATTTCATCCATTTTCTTAACTAACAGGGCTTTATTAACAGTAAAAGGTATCTCCGTGATGACAATTTCTTCGCGATGCCCTCTTATTTCCTGAATTGAACTTTTTGCTCTTACCTGAATGCGTCCTCGTCCTGTTTCATAGGCTTCACGTAATCCCTTTTGCCCTAAAACAATCGCACCTGTAGGAAAATCTGGGCCTTTGACAAAATGCATTAGATCATCAAGCCTGGCATCAGGATTCTTTAGCAAATAAATAGTAGCATCAATTACCTCAGTTAAGTTGTGCGGTGGAATTTCAGTTGCGTAACCAGCCGAAATACCCGTCGAGCCATTAACTAATAAATTAGGGAATCGAACAGGTAAAACCGTTGGCTCATATTCAGTATCATCGAAGTTCAAAACCATGTTGACTGTATCTTTATCAATATCTTGCAGTAACATGTTGGAAATCTTGCTTAAACGTGATTCGGTATAACGCATTGCAGCGGGGCCATCGCCATCCATTGAACCGTTGTTGCCATGCATTTCGATTAAAGGTTCCCGCATTTTCCAGTCCTGAGAAAGGTGAACTAGGGCACCATAAATAGAACTGTCACCATGGGGATGGAAATTACCCATGATATTTCCTACAGCTTTGGCAGCCTTTTTAAATGGCTTGTCGTAGGTATTATTATCCTGGAACATAGCGTAAAGGATTCTTCTTTGCACCGGTTTTAAACCGTCACGAATATCCGGTAAGGCACGTTCCTGAATAATATATTTGGAATATCTGCCAAATCGCTCACCCATGACCTGCTCAAGGGGCATTTCACGAATTCGTTCTTTTATAGCCATTAATTTAAAACCTCTTTATTCATTTTCTTCTTCCAAAATTGAAGTGTTATCCCCAAGTCTGAACTTAACGTTTTCTTCAATCCACTTTCGCCTGGCACCTGCTTTGTCACCCATTAGTGTGGTCACACGACGTTCAGCCAAGGCAGCATCATCAATTTTTACCCGAATAAGCAACCTGGTTTCTGGGTCCATAGTTGTTTGCCACAACTGTTCAGCATTCATTTCACCAAGACCTTTAAAGCGTTGTAAAGCATACCCACGACCCATTCTCTTTTCATCGGCAGCCAGTTCTTCATCAGTCCAGGAATATTTTACCTGAGCCTTTTTGCCGCGCCCTTTTTGCAAACGATAAAGAGGAGGTAAAGCAATATAGACTTTGCCATGCTCAATCATTGGTCTCATATACCGGTAGAAAAAGGTTAATAATAGAATCTGAATGTGGGCGCCATCATCATCGGCGTCCGTCATGATAATTACTTTATCGTAATTTGAGTCTTCAACTTTAAATTCAGCACCTACGCCGGCACCAATAGTGTAAATCATGGTGTTGATTTCTTCATTCTTAAATATGTCCTGGAGTTTTGCTTTTTGGGTGTTTAAAACTTTTCCCCGTAAAGGCAATATTGCCTGGAACTTACGGTCTCGACCCTGCTTTGCGGAACCTCCGGCCGAGTCCCCCTCAACTAAGAATAATTCATTTTTCTTAGGATTGCGTGATTGCGCTGGTGTTAATTTGCCGGAAAGAACCTCTTTTTTGCGCCTTTTTTTACCGTTTCTACTTTCGTTACGAGCTTTTTTGGCGGCTTCACGCGCACCCCTTGCTCTTTGTGCCTTTTTCACCAGCTCTTGAGCCAGTTCACCTTTTTCCATCAGGTAATAAGACATTTTTTCATAAACGATGGCATCAACAACTGATCTGGCTTGAGGAGTGCCCAGTTTACCCTTTGTCTGCCCTTCAAATTCCAGTAACTCTTCTGGAATTTTAACTGATAATACGGCACTTAGACCTTCACGGTAATCAGAGCCATCAATATTTTTGTCTTTTTTACCTAATAGTCCTTGTTTTTTAGCATAGTCATTAAAAGCACGAGTAAAACCAGTTCGTGCACCTACCTCATGACTACCACCATCCGCTGTACGCACATTATTAACAAAAGAAACCAAATTTTCAGAATAACTGTCGCTATATTGTCCGCTAAACTCAACCTCAATTTCGTCCTGTTTACCGGAAAAATAAAAAATATCGCTTAAAGTATCTTTACCCTCATTCAGATAGGATACAAAAGCTTTAATACCATCATCATATTTAAAATCATCATGATGTTGGGGCTCACGCTCATCTACTAAGACAAAGCGCACACCCTTAAGCAAAAAAGCCGACTCACGTATGCGTTCCTGAATAGTTTCATATTTATATTTAATAGTCGAAAAAATTTTTTCATCTGGTTTAAAAGTAATGGTGGTACCAGTAGGTTCCTTAGTTTTACCTAAGCGCTTTAATGTACCAACGGGATGACCACCATCTTTAAACTCTTCTTCGTATGCAATTCCATCCCGTATAACTTTAACATCCATATAACTGGAAAGAGCATTAACGACAGAGGAACCTACTCCATGAAGTCCTCCAGAAGTCTTATAATTTTGCTCGGTAAATTTACCACCAGCATGCAAGACGGTCAGGATGACTTCAATTGTGGGCTTGCCTGACTTATGCATACCTGTGGGCATCCCTCGACCAAAATCACGTACCGTCACACTGTTATCCTGATGAATTGTCACGTCAATTTCTTTACCAAATCCAGCCATTGCCTCATCTACTGAATTATCTACGATTTCATAGATAAGCTGATTAAGACCATGAACATCAGTTGATCCAATATACATACCTGGCCTTTTCCGTACAGCTTCCAGGCCATGAAGAATTTGAATTGATGAGTCATCATAAGAATTTGTTTTTTTACTTGTTTTAGCCAAATAGACTCCTCCAGTTAAAAATCATTTATTATTTTCATCCTCTTATTCTGTAAACTCTGATAAAATAGCATTAGACTTTAAGAGAGCAGGATTATCAATGATAAACTTAAATTTAATTCTGATATTTATTCTAGCATATTTAATAGGTTCGTTTCCCACAGGCGTGATTGTCGGCAAGATATTTTTTGCAGAAGATATTAGAAACTATGGCTCTGGCAATATCGGAACCACTAACTCTTTTCGCGTTTTTGGACCACTTGCAGGTAGTCTAGTATTAATTGTTGATGTTCTCAAAGGAACGTTAGCCACAAATTTACCCAGAATTTTCCATATTAATGCTCCTAAATATTTTTTGTTAATATCAGGTGGTTTAGCAATTCTGGGGCACACGTTTTCCATTTTTCTCAAATTTAAAGGTGGCAAGGCCGTAGCAACCAGTGCTGGACTTTTTTTGGGCTACAACCTGAAATTTTTTGGTGTCTGCGCCCTCATTTTCTTGCCACTAGTTTTTATCACGTCTTATGTCAGTTTATCCAGTTTAATTGCAGTCGTCTTAATATTCATTGTAACCTTCTTTTTTCATGATGTTTTTCTGGAGATAATTGTGGGCTGCATCATGATTATCTTATTTATCCGCCACAGAAGCAATATTAAACGATTATTGCACCACCAGGAGAATATTATTCCTTTTGGTTTATGGTACTGGTATAAGAAAAAACACCATAAATTATAATTGCATATCAGATAAATATGGCTAACTATTTCAGCTAGCTATTTTATTATAAACATAAGAACATTAGTTCGCAAGAACTGTTTTTGTTTAAATCAATAAGAACTGTAAAAAGGAAGCCCTTGGGCTTCCTTTTGAACCTAATAATTTCTTTTTTAACACTCATTCATCTTGATCATGAAAAGCCATACTAAAGCCAGCTGTATAAGTGCCACCAACTTCAAGGTGATTCATGCCATATTTTTCTTCTAATTTTTGATTAGTATCAGTGCGATCAGCTATACCCCACCATGGTTCAATGCAGACATAATCAGCAGTTTTAGGATATTGGGACCACACGCCGACAAAGGGAGCATCCCTTAACCAAACATTTACATGAAAGTTATTGGCATCCGTTCTTAAAGATATCCGATTGTCATGACCCCGCATTTGAAAAATCAAGGCATCATCTTTAAACAGATGATCACTCAGGGTAATCAAACTATTGGTTGAAGCCAGCGATCGATTAGGCCAATCTAAGAATGCTCCTTTAAGAGGAATACGAACTCGGGCACGAGAAGGCTTAGTACTAAAGTAAAAATCTTCCTTAGACAATGTCTTGCTTGTTGGAATGTTAAAGCCGGGATGTCCCCCAATGCCAAAAATCATTTCGCTATCTGACTTATTAACGACTGAAAAATTTTCTTCTAGTAGATTATTAAGCAGGTTATAGTTCACGCGCAACTCAAATTTAAATGGATAAACTTCCCTGGTCTTTGCAGAATCTGTCAGCAAAAAAGTGATGCTTTCATCTGTATGTCGCTCAACTTTAAACTCTAAATCTCGCGCAAAACCATGTTGAGTTAGGTGGTATGTTTTGCCCTGATAAGTATATTCATCATTTTTAAGTTTTCCCACAATGGGAAAAAGTATGGGAGCATGCCTTTTCCAAACTTCAGGGTTAGCCTGCCAAATATATTCATATCCGCTATGTAAACTTTTTACACTTTGCACTTCAGCACCCTTACTGGCAATTTCAACCTGTAAGATGCTATTTTTGATAGTGTAATTCATGCTTAATCATCACCTTTGTTAAAGAATGAACTTAGTTAAATCTTTATTTGTTATTATATCACTAAGTTTTTCATTAACGTATGCTTCAGTCACCGTAATTTCGCCCATAGACATATCTGGACCTTCATACAAAACATCCTCCAGCAGCTTCTCAAGAATTGTTGACAATCTTCTGGCACCAATGTTATCAGTTCCCTGGTTTACGTCATATGCAATTTGAGCAATTCGATCAACTGCTTCTTGCGTAAAGACTAATTTGATTCCGTCAGCTTTCATCAAGGCTACATATTGTTCTAAAAGTGAATCTTCAGGATCCTTGAGAATCTTAACAAAATCGTCTTTTGTTAAAGCATTGAGTTCAACCCTAATTGGAAAACGTCCTTGCAATTCAGGAATTAAATCACTTGGCTTAGATTCAGAAAATGCACCAGCAGCAATAAAAAGAATATGATCAGTGGCCACAGGACCATATTTAGTTTGAATAGTAGAGCCCTCTACAATTGGCAAAATATCTCTTTGTACACCCTCACGAGATACTTCACCGGAAGTTTTCTTATTGCCGGCAGTAATTTTATCAATTTCATCAATAAAAATAATGCCGTTATTTGCTGTACGCTCAATAGCTTTTTGATAAAGAGAGTCATAATCGATCATCTTGTGGGATTCTTGCTGAATTAATACTTCACGGGCATCTTTAACTGCTAAAGTACGTTTAATTTTCTTTTTAGGAACCAAATCGTTAAGCATTGAACTCATATCAATTCCCATTTGTCCCATCATGTCACCCATGGGATTTACTTTAGGAGCTTGTTCAACCTCGATAGTGACCTCTCTATTTTCAAGTAAACCCTTGTTTAGCTGCTCAGACACAGTAAGACGCTGATTACGAACATCATCGGTTATTTCTTCCTGGTCTGCGTCAGAAGACTGATTATTATTCTGACCTCCTGACATGAGCATTGACATCATATCTTGCCATTCCTGCATCTGATTTTTTCTTTTGTCCTGCTTGATTCCGGGAACAAGCAAACGTACTAAAATTTTGTTAGCCTCTTTAGTTGCTTGAGTGCGAACCCGGTCAAATTGATCTTTTTC
The DNA here is from genome assembly GCF_019972835.1 of Lactobacillus laiwuensis. GTDB lineage: Bacteria > Bacillota > Bacilli > Lactobacillales > Lactobacillaceae > Lactobacillus > Lactobacillus laiwuensis. The sequence continues at coordinate 369,495 of NZ_BPPB01000001.1, forward strand.
TTCCATGCGCACTGCTTCATTTACTAAATCGCGCACCATTGATTCAACATCACGACCGACATAACCAACTTCAGTAAATTTGGTAGCTTCCACTTTGACAAATGGTGCATTAACAATCGCTGCTAATCTTCTGGCAATTTCTGTCTTCCCAACTCCTGTGGGGCCTGCCATTAACAGGTTTTTAGGTGTGATATCTTCCTGCATTTTTTTTGGCAGCTGCATTCTGCGATAACGATTATAAAGAGCCACAGCAACTGCTTTTTTAGCTTCATCTTGACCTATAATGTATTCATTAAGTAAATTAACAATTTGCTTTGGTGTTTTTGTTTCCATATTATTTTTCTGCCTCGTTTTTTACAATTCGTCAGTGATAATCTGATTATCAGTAAAAATATCAATTCCAGAAGCTATTTCAACAGCTTCATGAGCAATTTCGCTGGCACTCATATTGGACGAATGTCTGGTCATTGCAATGGCTGCAGCCTGAGCGAAGTTACCACCAGAACCAATAGCAACCACATTTTCGTCAGGTTCAAGCACTTCACCATTGCCAGAAATTAATAAAAGATCTTTTTCATTAAAAGCAATAAGCATGGCCTCCAGTTTTTGTAAAGTAGCATCTTTACGCCAGGCTTGAGCCATTTCCACAGCAGCTCTGCGCAAATCGCCCCCAAAAGCTTCTAATTTCCCTTCAAGCATGTCCTGCAAACTGACTGCATCGGCTACGCCTCCAGCAAAGCCAATTACAACCTGATCGTGATAAATTCGTCTAATCTTTTTAGCGGTAGATTTGGCAATTACTTTTTCACCCAAGGTTACCTGTCCATCTCCCGCAATTGCGGTTTTCCCATTAAATTTTACTGAACATATTGTTGTCATTTTTTTGCCTCGTCTTTCTTATCGTTGCGAGTAAAGTACTTTTCATAATTTGCCTGTAAGTGGCTCATAGTCACGTGAGTATATATTTGAGTGGTAGATAAATTATCATGACCCAAAAGTTCCTGTACACTGCGTAAATCTGCGCCGTTATTCAACATTGCCGTAGCAAAGGAATGGCGCAATTCATGCGGATGTACCTTACCGTTAATGCCAGCCTCATTAAAAATCTTTTGCATAATATATTCGATGCCACGATCCGTTAATGGTTTGCCTTTGTTATTTAGAAAAACATAATTTGAATCATCAGCACCGTTTACAAGTTGATTTCTACCATTTTCCCAATAATTAACAAAGGCAGCTTTAGTTTTATCATCAAACGCAACGTACCTGTCTTTATTACCTTTACCGTGTACCAAAATTATCTTTAAATCTAAATCTACTTGTTTTCTTCTTAAACTGCTTACCTCGCTAACCCTCATCCCAGTAGTATAAAATAATTCAATTAATGCCAAATTACGCAAAGTCAAGGGGTCATTTCCACTTAAAGAGTCAAATACCTGTTTCATTTCTGTTGCATAAAAAAACTGGGGCAATTTGCGTTCTTTAGTGCGCAAAACAATTGTTTGCGTTGGATCTATTTTAACAATTTTTCGTCTAGTTAAAAAGTGATAAAACGACCTGAGGCTGGACATTTTACGGGCTTGCGTCGAACGCGCTAATTTACGTTCTGTTAAGTTTTGTAAAAAAATTTCAACATCACGTCTATTTATTTTTGACCAACCATTAAAGCCGCCATTTTCCTGCCAAAATTTTTTTGCTTCCAGTAAATCCGTTTGATAAGACATTATTGTTTTGGGACTATATTGACGTTCAATACGCAAATATGAAGTAAACAGCTCTACCTGCTCATCTTTTTTAGCGTCCATCTTAATGCAGCACTTCCTGTTGAAATTCCTTAAGACATTCTAGACCGCGTTGGCTGATTTTTAAGTGGCGCTCTTTCTTGTTGCGCACTTTAGAACCTTCAAGTCCCGGAATTAATGCAAAACTGGCATTCATAGGTTGAAAATGCTTGATGTCAGCAGTAGTTACGTAATTAGCCATTGATCCTAAAGCTGTTAGTTTAGGAAAAGCAACCGGTTCTTGACCACTGGCTCTTCTAGCAGCGTTAATGCCAGAAACCAGGCCACTGCCAGCACTTTCAACATAGCCTTCAACTCCAGTCACTTGTCCCGCAAAAAACAATCCAGGTTGCTTTTTAGCCTCATATGTAGCAGATAATACGGCTGGTGAAGCCATATAGGTATTGCGATGCATTTTGCCGTATCTGATAAAACGAGCATGAGCCAGACCAGGAATCATGGAAAAAACTCGTTTTTGTTCACCATATTTCAGATGAGTCTGAAAGCCAACGATGTTATACATTGAGGCTACGGCATTATCTTGTCTAAGCTGAACAACTGCATAGGGAGTTTTTCCCGTAGCTGGATTTTCCAATCCTACAGGTTTAAGTGGACCAAAAAGCATAGTTTTCATACCTCTTTCAGCCATAACTTCAATCGGCATACAGCCCTCAAAAACATCACTGTTTTCAAAGCTGTGAACTTCTGCAGTCTCCGCACTAACCAATTCCCGAGCAAATCTTTCATATTCTTGCTTTGTCATAGGACAATTTAGATATGCAGCTTCACCTTTGTCATAGCGAGATTTCTTATAGACGATATCCATATCAATCGAATCAGCCGCAATTATAGGTGCCGCTGCATCAAAAAAATGCAGGCTTTCATTACCTGAAAACTTTTGTATCTCTTCGGCCAGTTTATCACTAGTCAAGGGACCGGTAGCAATAATTGCAATACAATCTTGCGGAATCTGGGTAATCTCTTCGGTATGAAAATTAATATTTGACATTGCATTAAGCTTACTGGTCACATAATCACTGAACTGCTCTCTGTCAACTGCTAATGCTCCACCAGCAGGTACCTGGGAATGATCAGCAGCTGCCATAATAAGCGAATCAAGCTGCCGCATTTCTTCTTTTAATAAACCTACAGCATTAGATAACTGATTTGAACGCATTGAGTTTGTGCACACCAATTCAGCCAGCTTGTCTGTTTTATGCGCCGGGGTCATTTTTTTAGGACGCATTTCGTAAAAATCAACAGCAATTCCACGCTTTGCTAGTTGCCAGGCTGCCTCACTTCCGGCCAGACCGCCTCCAATTACAGTAACTTTTTCTGGCATATGATCATATTCCTTTACTAAAATTATTTTACTTTATATACAAGAATATCATCAAATCATGACTGATCTGATGATATTAACATAAATTTAACTTTCTACAGTATCTTTTTCAGCACTTGTTTCTTCTTTATAATCGCCATTTGGACAAAGAACAACAGGTCCTTTTTTATTTCTTTTTTCAACTAGAAAATGGCCACAGTTAGGACAATTTCGGTTAATAGGCTTGTCCCAAGAAACAAAGTCACAATCAGGGTAACGTGAACAGCCATAAAACTTGCGGTTACGCTTTGATTTTTTTTCAATCACGTCACCTTTGCCGCATTTCGGACAAATAACGCCAACCTTTTTTACAATTGCCTTTGTATTGCGACAATCTGGGAAACGTGAGCAGGCGTAAAATTTACCATAGCGTCCCATTTTAATAACCATCGGCGCACCACAGATATCACAATTGAAACCGGCAGGCTCATCTTTTATTTGCACCTTTTTGATATCAGCGTCAGCTTTATCTAGCTCCTTTTTAAAGGGATGATAATAATCATCAATTACTTTAACCCAATTTTTCTTGCCTTCTTCAATTCCGTCAAGATCATTTTCCAATTGCGCAGTAAAATCAATGTTAACAATGTCAGGGAAAAATTTCTCAATTAAATTATCTACAATTTCTCCCAGTTCAGTCGGGACAATTGCTTTACCGTCTAATTTAACATAATAACGACGTTGAATGGTATCAATAGTTGGTGCATAAGTGGAAGGACGACCAACACCATTTTCTTCTAGCGAATGGACTAAACTGGCCTCAGTGTATCTTGCAGGGGGCATGGTGAAATGTTGTTTATTATCAGATTTAGCTAGTTTAACTTTATCTCCGTCGTTTAATTCAGGTAATTCAACATTTTTTTCCTGTTGATTATCATAAACTTTTGTGAAGCCGGCAAATTTCATTTTTGAGCCGGTAGTCCTGAATATCACTCCGTTTTGCGTAATATCTGCTCTTACTGTGTCGTAAACAGCTGGAGTCATCTCACTGGCCAAAAATCTTGACCAAATTAATTTATACAAGCGATATTGTTCAGTAGTTAAAACTGCTTTGAGGGACTCTGGGGTGCGATAAACACTGGTTGGCCTGATTGCTTCATGGGCATCTTGAGCATCCTCTTGATTTTTGAAATGGCGCGCTCCTTTAGCAGCATACTCTTTACCATAATTTTCATTTAAAAATTTAGAGGCTTCCGCCTGTGCAATTGGGGATGTCCGTTTAGAATCAGTTCTCATATAGGTAATCAAACCGACTGTACCCTGTTTACCCAGGCTAATGCCTTCATAAAGCTGCTGGGCAATGCTCATCGTTCTCCTCGTACGATAATTTAGACGTTTGTTTGCTTCCTGCTGCATTGTCGAAGTTGTAAAGGGAGCGGCAGGCTGACGTCGACGCTCACGTTTAACAACATTTTCGACTTGAAAGTTCTTCTTTTTATCAATTTTAGCCAAAACTTTTTTGACAGAATCATTATGGGGTAAATCAGTCTTTTTGCCATTAATACCCCAAAACTGACCTGTGAAAGTCTTTTTTAATTTCTTAAATTCTGCCTCAATTGTCCAATATTCCTGTGGCTTAAAATTTTTGATCTCTTTTTCGCGATCAATTACCAATTTTAATGCAACTGACTGAACACGTCCGGCACTCAAACCTTTTTTGACCTTTTCCCACAAAATTGGCGAGAGCGAATAACCAACAATTCTATCTAAAATACGGCGAGCTTGTTGAGCATTGACAGTATCCATGTCGATTGTTCTCGGGTTCTTAAAACTGTTTTTGACAGCATCTTTAGTGACTTCGTTGAATGTCACCCTATTTTTATCTTTTTGATCTAAATTGAGCACATGAGCAACATGCCAAGCAATTGCTTCACCTTCACGGTCTGGGTCAGATGCCAAATAAACATCTTTGGCTTTTTTAGCTTCCGACTTAAGTTCCTTAATGGTATCACCTTTACCCCTAATAGAAATATATTTTGGCTTATAATTATTATCAAAATCAATTCCCATTTGCGACTTAGGCAAGTCACGAATATGACCTTTAGAAGCAATTACACGATAATTACGTCCTAAATATTTTTCAATTGTTTTAGCTTTAGCAGGAGACTCAACTATTACTAGCGTCTTCTTACGTTTCTTTGGCTTTGATTTAGTAGGCATCAAAAGCCTCCTCATTTAAATTCTTTTTTAAATACTCATTTGAGAATAGAATATTTAACTACTAATTGTCAAATCTTTCAAGTTGCAAGTCAAAATCAGTGATTGGATAAGCACCCGCTTGAATTAGTTTATTGGGTCCTTGAGATAGTTCACTGGTAATAGGACCTGGTAAAGCATAAATGTCCCGATTTTCTTGTAGAGCCAGGTTTGCTGTAATTAGAGAACCTGACTTCTGCTTTGCCTCAGTAACAATTACACTGTCAGCTATTCCAGCCAAAATTCTGTTTCGCTGGGGAAATCTATAAGGCCTGGGTGGAGTATCAGGCAAATATTCACTCATTAATAGGCCTTTTTGAGCAATTTCTTTTTGCACATGTTGGTTTATTTGCGGATAAAAATGGTTTAAACCATTTCCAACCACTGCAATTGTTTGACCATTAAATTTCAGTGCCGCCTTATGCGCCATAACGTCCACACCCTTAGCCAGTCCACTGGCAATAATAAAATCATCCTTTATTAGATTAGGCACAAGTTTATTCAAAACCAGGCTGCTATAATTAGTGGCTTGACGGGAACCTACAATTGTTATGATTCTTTTCTGAAGTAATTCCAAATTTCCCTGTAAAAATAAAATTAAAGGTGGCTGATATATTTGACGTAGTTTTTCGGGATATTCTGCGTCAAAAAAGCTAATAACCCGACATTGCTTTTCTATTCTTCTGATCATTTTATCTGCATATCTGTCATTATAAGCATTCAGACAAACTTTTATCAAATTACTTGTCAAATTTAAGTTTTTAATAGTCTGAATATCAATATCAGCAAGTTGCAACTGACTGGCAACTTGTAACATCTTAACATATCCAATACCTTTTTGTAATTTTAAGCGCAAGAGAAAATTGGTAATCTTCATAAAAAACCTCCTAAATACAAATACGTAAAAAGGAGATATATTTTTTTATTTTTGAAAAGCATTCACTGGTGCAAAAGTTTTGCGGTGAATTGGTGTTGGTCCATATTTTGTCAGCGCTTGAAGATGAGCTTTAGTGCCATAGCCAGCATTTTTATCGAAATGATATTCAGGATAAATTTTGGCATAGTCCGCCATCAAGTTATCCCTGAATACTTTGGCAACAATTGAAGCAGCAGCAATTGAATTTGATTTGGCGTCACCCTTTATTAACCGAATCTGTGGCAATTTAACTGGTACTTGCATAGCATCAACAAGCAGAGCATCAGGTTTAACGTCTAAATTCTTTACAGCTTCAGCCATTGCCAAACGATCTGCTTCATAAATATTTATTTCATCAATCACTTGCGGGCTTTTTAGGCCGATTGCCACACTAACTGCTTCCTTTAAAATTAAAGGATATAATTCTTGGCGGCGACTGGCGCTTAATTTTTTAGAGTCATTGACATCAGTCAAATCAAAATTGTCATCAATAATTACAGCAGCTGTCACAACAGGACCAGCTAATGGTCCTCTGCCGACTTCATCTACCCCTGCAACAAGCTCTTTTTTGGCCCAAAAAGTTTTCTCATAGGCAAACCTTTTTGTGAAAGCAGCTTTTTTCTTGGCCAATTTTTGCTGGCGATTATGGTAACTAAGTAAGAGCTTTTGAACACCGACACGTGTATCGTTTTCTAAAATTTTTAAATCTTTTGGATTGACTGAGCCCTGTGCCAGTAATTTTTTTATTTCACCAATTGTCATAACCGATCCAAAGTAATCCTTCCTACTTTTCCTTTACGCAATCTTTGCAATAAATACATAGAGAAACGATCATAATCGTCACGCATACCATATTCCTCCGTCAGTGCCAGTAGCAGATCAGTATCATTGATATTTTGAATTTCTTCTTTGGAAGTTCTAGCAAACTTGCTTAAATCATTTAAATAGTGTTTACGTAACTTTGCTAACAAAAATAAGGCAACATCATCAGCGCTAAAAACAGTATCCTTAATTGCTCCCAGTGCTGCAAGCTTTAGTCCGACTGTTTGATCTTCGAATTTAGGCCACAGAATACCAGGTGTATCTAAAATTTGAATATTATCGGCTGTTTTGAGCCAATTTTGTCCTTTGGTTACGCCTGGCTTATTACCAACCTGGGTCACATTGCGACCAACAAGACGGTTAATAATTGTGGACTTGCCACAATTGGGAATTCCAGCTATTGCAACTCTGATAACAGGACTAGTTGCACCTTTTTGTTGTAATTTTTTAATTTTCGCTGCAGCAGCTTTTTTGATCATCTTCACTAACACTTGCATGTTAGTATTATGAAGAGAATCCAAGGCCATCACAAACTTACCCTTAGTGGTAAATTTTTTTTGCCATCTTTTAGTCATCACTGGATCTGCCAAATCAGCTTTATTCAAAATAATTAAATGTGGTTTGTCACCAACAAGTTTTTCGATCATCGGATTGCGTGACGATTGAGGAATACGTGCATCTAAAACTTCTATAATGACATCAATTAAATTCATTTTATCTTCAAGTTGATTGCGAGCTTTATTCATATGCCCGGGATACCACTGAATATTAACCATTTTTTGCCTTTCTTACGCGAAAAGGGCCCCTTATCACTTGGGAGCCCTAGTTTAATACGTCATCTTTTCACGATACATTTGATATGCTTTGTCAAAAATGCTCATGCTTGGTAAATAACCACCATTAAGCTCAAGATAATCAGATAATTTTTCATAATTCTGCTCTTGTTTAGGAAAAGTCTGGTCATTTTGCGCATTATTTGCAAACTGTGCAACTTCATCATTTGAATCAGCATTCCGCTGAGTCATTAAATAGCGATAAAAGCTCTCTCTATATGCCAATTTTTACTCCGTATAATATAAAACTGCATAAGCACCCATCCCTGCGTGCGTTGCAATAATAGGACTGGTTTCTCGCACTAAAACATCAATTTTGGAATTAATATCTTTAATTTTTTGGGCAAAATCAAGCAGCTTTTGCGGTGTGCTGCCCGTTGCAACGTATGAGATACCGACTTCCTTGATTTTTTCTTTGTTGGCCTCAATTTCATCTAAAATGCGTTTATCAAAAGCTAAAGAAAACTTCTTGCCTCTTCCTTTTTTTGCAATTTTCAAATGACCATTCGGCATTTGCAATTCAATGTGTATATTAAGCATGTTGACAATTTTACCAGCTAAAGGACCTAGGCGTCCACCTTTAACCACATTTTCTAAATTGACAATAAGTAAATGCAAACGCTGCGTTTTTTTAATTTTTTCAATATGAGCCAAAATTTCAGGAATACTTTTGCCAGCGGCAATATCCCGTGCAGCGGCTAATACCTGAAAGCCTTCTGAGCGGTCAGTTAATTCAGAGTCAACTATATGTACCAAATCTGATTTACCAGTTAGCTTGACTGCCTGACGAGCTGCATCAATTGTACCGCTTAATACCTTCGCCAAAAATATACCAATGACTTCGCTACCATCTTTAGTTAACTCATTAATCGCATCAACCATGGTTCCTATAGGCGGTTGGCTCGTAGTTGGCAACTTTTTAGATTCACTCATTTTTTGGACAAATTGCTGCCGGGTTATTTCCACCCCATCAAGATAATTATTACCATCGATTGTGACCGATAAAGGCACAACGGTAATATGATATTTTTTAATTTCTTCCGGTGTTAACTGCGCAGAAGAATCAGTCAAAATTTTAATTTCTGACAACGTACTCGCCCTCAATTCTGATTTGATGTTCTCATTTATGATAGAATGTGAACTGTGTTAATTATAAATTATTATAGCAAAAAAACTAGCAAAAAAAAGAAAGCGAACAAACTGTTTCATGATGAAATTGCAAAAAATTTGGCAAGAACCTGCACAAAGATCCAAAACTTATTACCTAGTAGATAATATTCTCAGTGCTGTCACGCATGGAATTGGTTTTTGCCTGGCAGTTGCCGGATTAGTACTTTTAATTATCAAAGCTGTTTCAACACATAGTCCATTGAGAATTGTTACATTTACTATTTATGGCTCCTGTTTGCTTCTGCTTTATCTTTTCTCTACACTTTTCCATAGTCTCATTTTCACTCGGGCTCGCAATGTTTTTCAAATTTTTGATCATTCATCAATTTTTTTGTTAATTGCAGGATCGTATACTCCTTTTTCCTTAGTAGCAATAGGTGGCAAATGGGGCATACTTTTATTTGCTCTGGTCTGGATAATTGCAATATTTGGTATCATTTACTACATTTTTAATCGTGGTAAACATGTCATACTAGATACTATTTTATATGTGGCCATGGGCTGGTTGGTGATTTTAGCTGGTAACCATTTGTATGTGCGACTCAGCCCTGTTGGTTTTTGGCTTTTAGTTAGCGGTGGTGTAGCTTATACTGTTGGTGCCCTATTGTACACAATGAAAAGAATTCCTTTTATTCACGTAATCTGGCACCTGTTCGTCATTTTAGGCTCGGCTTTAATGTTTTTCTCTGTGCTATTCTATGTCTAGGTTAATTCATTTGCTGCAAATAATCTTGAATATCATCCTTAGAATTGCCTAACTCGCCTGAAATAACTTTTTGCTTAATTTCATTGAGTATTTGTCCCAATTTCGGACCAGGCTTTATGCCGTTTGCAATTAAGAATTGCCCGTCAATAGCCAATTCTGACATTGATTTGATTGGCAAAGCAGTATAGCGATCGACCAATGCTTCGGAATTGACCGGCTGTCCCAAAATATGTGCTACATCTATTGTGTTTAACAAAATGTCTTTACCGGCATTAAACAACTCAAGATCAGAAGGCGACTTTTCAGAAATCAAATCAAACAGAGCCACAATTTTTCTAACTTTTTCTGTCATAGCGTTTGAATTTTTCCAATCACGCATGAAGCGTGCTATTTGGTTATCGGAAATTTTTAACAAAATAATAATTATAGACCAAAGACTAGTTTCCATACTGGGATTAAATTTTAATTTAGGATAAATTGCCAATAAATCACTTTTGCCGGCAAAATCCGGTACACTTTCACTTAACTCAGTTTGTAAAAAAATTTTGAAGGCATCCCGCGAATTTATTCCAGTACCCATTTTGACAAATTCATCACGAATTCTTTCAACTGAAATTTTGGACAATAATTGATGTAAGTCACTCACTGCCTCTTTAGTTTGAGATTCAAGCTCAAAATTAAGCTGACTCATGAAGCGGACTGCTCTCATCATACGTAGAGCATCTTCATGAAACCTTTTCATGGGATCTCCTACTGCTTTGATAAGGTGCTTTTGCAAATCCCCTAATCCGTTAAAAAGATCAATTACTTCACCGGTTCTATTCATTGCCAATGCATTGATGGTAAAATCACGTCTTTTCAAATCTTCAGCCAGATTTTGCACAAAAGTGACATGATCCGGTCTGCGAAAGTCTTGGTAGCCTGATTCTGTTCTAAACGTGGTAATTTCGTAACTAGCGCCATCATTTAAAACAGTAACTGTACCATGTTTAATTCCCGTATCAATAGTTTTGGGAAAAATTTGTTTAACTTCTTCTGGGTATGCGCTGGTAGCAATATCTATGTCGTGAATCGGCCTTTTTAAAATTAAATCGCGAACCGCTCCCCCAACAAAATATGCTTCATAGCCAGCTTGTTCTAACTGCTTAAGCACGGGAAACGAGGCTGTAAAAATCGGTGGTAAATTATTTATTTTTATCATTATTATCTCAACTCATTTATCTGTGTTTTTATTTTTAATTTATGGTAGTTTTAAAGTATTAATTTATATAGAGAAAGTTTTATTATCATGAAAAAGATTAACAAAAAAATTATTTTTGAACTTATAATGATTATGATTGGCTGTGGCATTTATGGCCTCAGTCTTGACATGATCTCAGTGCCAAACCAGCTCACAGATGGTGGGATTAGTGGCATAACTCTGCTTTTGAGACATTTCTGGGGCATTAATATGGGTCTATCATCTCTGTTATTAAATATCCCTTTAATTATTTTAGGCTATCGTTCCATGGGAAAAAGACTTTTAGCCTATACTATCTGGGGCACTTTATGGCTGTCATTTTTCTTATGGTTCTGGCGCTTAATCCCTATTATATATCAATTGAACTTAGAACACGACCTCTTCTTGTCCGCCATACTTGCTGGAACCCTTTCTGGTATTGGTCTGGGCCTGGTTTTTCGATATAACGGTACTTCTGGAGGGACAGATATTATTGCCCGCATTATGCAAATGAAATATGGCATGTCTTCTGGCAAAGTTTTATTGGTCTGTGACACGATTATTTTATTGTCATCGTTATCATATTTAGACCTTAAACATATTATGTATACCTTAGTGGCTGCATTCATTCTTTCCAGGGTGATGGATGCAGTTCAGCAAGGAGCCTATTCTGCACGTGGCTTAATTATTATTTCGGATAATTATCAGCAAATAGCCAAAATGATAGACCTGAAATTAGATCGCGGCTTTACTTATTTTGAAGCTCGCGGTGGCTTTAAAAAAACTAAGCGGCCTGTAATCTATCTGGTAGTTTCACCACGAGAAATTCCTTTAGTAAAAGAGTTAATAGCTACAGAAGACCCCCAGGCTTTTGTAAGCGTCATTGAGGTACATGAAGTCTTAGGAGAGGGTTTTACATATAAGCAAAAAAGCAATCATTTTTTGATAAGAAAATAACTCATAACATCAAGCTAATTCCGTGAAGGTTGGCAAAAAACAACAGGCTAATAAACCTATAATGATTTATTAGCCTGTTAAATTTATAAATAGTGAGATTGGGACAAAAATAAGAGATATTTTTTATCATCTGGCTGCTTGTATTTTCCCATTATGTCCGTAATTCATCATATAAATCCTGCATTTCAGTATCTTCGGGTTCAAGTTTCAAATACGACTTAAGTAACTCACTGACAATATCTTTAGCATTCGGTTCAGTATTAAAAAAGCGTATCATTTGCTTTAAAAAGGCACTATTGTTTTTAAATTCAGGATAAGCCAGTAAAAATTCACTTTTGGCTTTTGCGCTCTGATCTAAATTTTGGTAAGAAAGAGCTAAATTCCAATGAACTTGCGGCTCTAAATCTTCTTCGTCAACCTTAGCAAAAAGAGCAATATTTTCTTCATTCTTATTTTCTGTGACATAAAGATTAGACAACTGGATGCGTAAGTCAAAACTTTCAGGAATCTTTTTAATCCCCTTTTTTAGCAAGTTTTCAGCTGTATCTAATTCATTCAGTTTAATTGCTGCTTGTGCACCTTTCTTGTATAAAACTGGATCTAATTCATTGTAGGCAAGACCGGCCTGAGCAGAACGCAATTCCTGTTCATTATTGTTTTTGTGCTCGTAAGCTGTAGTAAGCAAGCGGTATGCATTTACATAATCGGGACTCTGATCAATTACCTCATTTAAGTATTTAATTGCCTGGTCATCTTTATGCAAAGTTAACATAACTAATGCAGCCTGATATTTGCTATCAATATCAAGGATATCATTGCCATTTTTAGCAATAACTTCACCGGCTTCTTCATAGCGTCCTAATTTTGCAAGAGTTTGAAAAAGTCGATCATTTAAATTCACTTCACTAAAAGTTTTATGTCGTTTTATCAAATCTTGATACCTGTTAAGAGCCTGGTCGTAGTTTCCACTAAGATAATCCAGTTCAGCCAATCCGAACTTTACGACATCTTCATCTGGGGCAATTTTTTCTGCCTCTAACAGCTTTTTATAGGCCGTTTCAACCAATCCATTGCTTTGATAATAATCAGCTTGAACTAATAGGCTGTCAAGATAAGAGGTAGAATCAGGAGCAATATTATAGAGCAGAGTTAGACCATCTTCATCTCTACCATCATTTAATAAAATCTCAGCTAAATAAATTTTAAATATATCCTCCTGGGGAAAGCGTGCAATTAGGCTGCGATATATTTCTTTAGCTAAATCTGAAAAACCCAATCCCACTAAATTTTCAGCTAAAGATGCTAGAATTTCAGGTTTATCATTTTCCAAAGCCTTTTTTAATAATATTTTTTCTTGAGAAAAGTCCTGCTGCTCAATTGCATCTAGAAGCTTTTCAGAGTAGCTCATTCTCATTCCTCCATTTTTTACGATCTAAATATGGCCAATTATCATGGGCAATTAATCATTATTAAATGATAACACAAAAAAGATGATGGCGAATTAGCCACCATCTTTTTAGATAAAACTATTAAGCTATTTAACAGCTTCTTTAAGAGCTTTACCAGGCCTAAATGCTGGCACAACACTTGCTGGAATTTGAATTTCTTTACCAGTTTGTGGATTACGTCCTTTACGGGCTGCACGCTTACGCACTTCAAAAGTTCCAAAGCCAATTAATTGTACTTTCTTGCCTTTAGAAAGGTCATCTTGGATAGAACTAAAAATTGCATCAACAGCTGCAGCTGCATCTTTTTTGGTTAACTTAGTTTTTGATGCAACTTCAGTGACTAATTCTGCTTTATTTGCCATTGGGAATTCACCTCCTGAAACTTGAACCTTGCTTTAAGATTCCTGATTAGTTCCTCAAATATGGAACAAGGAATAAATGATTATTCAAACCACTATTTCCTTGATTTCAAAATAGCACAAAACCCTTGATACAACAAGCAATTTAAACTAAAAATGTGATTTTTATGCATTTGGTAGATACAAACTATTTTCTTTTTCGTGCAATTATCTTAATTGGGGTTCCCGAAAAATCAAAATTTTCACGTAACTGATTAATCAAAAAGCGTTGATAAGAAAAATGCATCAATTCAGGATCATTTACAAAAACTACAAATGTTGGCGGATTAACAGATACCTGGGTCATGTAATAAACCCGCAATCTCTTGCCTTTAATCATTGGTGTAGGCACCAATTTGCTTGCTTCTAATAATAGATCATTTAATACACTGGACTTAATTCTTTGTTGTTGGTTGCGATAAACTGTTTGTACTAGTTTGGGAATCTTTTCTATATTTTGACCAGTTTTAGCCGAGACAAATAAGATTGGAGCATAATCGAGATATTGAAATTCAGTTCGAATAGTTTGTTCAAAGTCCTTGCCACTATTACTGGTTTTCTTTGGCAAGTCCCATTTATTAACTAAAATTATAAGGCCACGTCCAGCATCATGAGCATAGCCGGCAACATGTTTATCCTGTTCCCTAATGCCTGTACTGGCATCAAGAACCAAGCAGACAACGTCAGAATGTTCAATTGCCCCCATCGCTCTCATTACTGAATATTTTTCAGTTTTTTCGTAGACTTTTCCTCGCCTTCTGATACCTGCCGTATCAACAATTCTGAATTTGGTGCCGTCCTTAGTTTTAAAGGGTGTGTCGACAGCATCTCGGGTAGTTCCTTCTTCGTTATTAACGATCACCCGTTTTTCGCCTACTAGGCGATTAACAATTGAAGATTTACCTACATTGGGCCTACCAATAACACTAAATGATATTTGCTCATTATCGTTCAAGCTTATATCTTTAGGCAAGCTTGCGACTATTTGATCAAGTAAATCTCCAATACCTGTTCCATGTACACTGGAGATTGGGATTGGATCACCAAAACCTAAACTGTAAAAGTCATAAATGTCCATGCGTTGTTCAGGATTATCTGCTTTGTTAACTGCTAAAATCACTGGCTTTTTAGTTTGATAAAGCATTTGGGCTATCCGTTCATCAAGATTAGTAACATGATTAGTAACATTAGTTAAAAACACAATGACGTCAGCTTCTTCAATTGCTATTTCCGCTTGCGCCCTGATTTCTTCTTCAATATTACTATTTGCCCATGTAATTCCCCCAGTATCTATTAGATCAAATTTATGTCCCAGCCACTCAGCTGGAGCATAATTTCGGTCTCTAGTTACACCAGGTTTATCTTCTACTATTGCTAAACGTTGATTAATAATACGGTTGAAAAGCGTTGATTTACCAACATTAGGCTGTCCTACAATCGCAACTACAGGTAAAACCATTTTTCAGCCTCCTTTTACAAATAAAAAAACCGACTCAAAAGTCGGCTTTTTTAATTAAATTTAACGACGATCCTTTAATTGGTCACCAATGATGTCACCTAAAGCAAAGCCACTGTCATCATTATTCATATACTTCTTGTTAACAGAATTGTGATTATAAGAATTACGTGAACGATTTCCTTCACTTTCAGAATTCTTAGGTTCAGCAGCTTTCATAGAAAGTGAAATGCGATGCTCATTAGGGTCAATATTTAAAACTTTAACTTTAACTTTTTGACCAACTTTTAAAACATCACTTGGCTTGTCTACGTGTTTATATGATATTTCTGAAACATGAACTAAACCTTGAATACCATCAGCAACTTCAACAAAAGCACCAAAGTTAGTTAAAGACTTAACTTCGCCTTCAAACACATCACCTTCGTGTAAGTCAGCTGTGGCTTGTTCGAATGGAGAAGGTTCAGTTTGCTTAATTGAAAGGGAGATGCGATGTCTATCATCATCAATACCTATTACTTTAACTTTTACATCTTGGCCAGCCTTTAAAACATCGCTTGGCTTGTCAACATGCTTATATGAAATCTCGGATATATGAACTAAGCCGTCCACGCCGCCTACATCAACAAAAGCACCAAAGTTAGTTAAACGAGAAACTTTACCTTCAACAACATCACCCACAACTAGTTGTGATGCAACCTTATCAAAGGCTTCTTCACGTTCTTCTTCAATCAAGTCTTTATGAGAAAGGATTAAACGATTCTTACTTGGATCAATCTCTGTAATCTTAAGTTTCATTGTTTTACCAATGAATGGCTTAAGGTCTGAAACGTAACGATTTGAAATTAGTGAAGCAGGCAAAAATCCTCTTGTACCTACATCAACTAATAAACCCCCACGAACAGAAGAGGTAACCGTACCTTCGATTGTTTTGCCTTCTTCAAAGTCTTTTTGTAACTCGTCGTATGCTTCTCTTTCCTTTAAGCGAGTAACTGAGAAGAAAAATTCACCATTTTCCTTGTCACCGCCAGCTTTTCTTAAGACTAAAGCTTTAAGTTTATCGCCCGGCTTAACTGCTTCACGTAGGTCAACGTTGCGATCCGAAGTGTATTCACGACGCGGAATCACACCTTCAATACCGGCATTTTCAACACCAACATCGATTTGACCTTCTTCAACGTCTAATACTTCAACATCTACAATATCTCCGACCTCAACTCCTTGCATTTGCTTTAATGCATCTAAAAATTGATTACTGTTTTCTGACATTATTTACCTCCCAATATCATACTCTAATTCTAAATGAAAGTTTGATATTTTTCTACTGTTTTATATTCTTTTTTGTAGTTTTTTTTGACTTTTTTTAATTTCAAATAAAATTGCCTCGACGACCTGGTCAATAGTCATAGAAGTAGTATCTATTTCGATTGCATCCTCCGCTTTTTTTAAAGGTGAAATTTGACGGTGTGAATCCTTGTAATCTCTTTCTGAAATGTCGTGCTCAATTTCTGCAAGAGTTTGACTGGTTTCAATCCCTCTTTCCTTAAAATCGAGCATTCTTCTCTCAGCGCGAGAATGAACTGAAGCAACCAAAAAGATTTTAACTGCAGCGTGAGGTAAAACAGTAGTGCCAATATCACGTCCATCCATCACCACATTCATTTCACCAGCCATTTGCCTTTGGAGACTAACCATTTTTTCCCTGATGCCGGCTAATGCTGAAACTTGAGACACATTAGCTGAAATTTCAGGAGTACGTATTGCTTGAGTTATATCTTTATTACCGGCATATATTTTCTGCTGACCATTTTCAAGCTTAAATTCAATCTGTTCGTGGTCAATTGCAGCTAAAATGCCCTTTTCATCACCATAATTAACGTTATTTTCTCGTGCAATCCAAGTCGACGCGCGGTACATTGCGCCGGTATCAATATATGTAAAATTAAGCTTATGGGCAATAATTTTTGCTACAGTACTTTTTCCAGCTGAAGCTGGACCATCAATTGCTATTTGCATTCCAATAAAAAAGGGACCTAAGTCCCCATCCTTTCTAAATTATCTGATTCTTAAGGTTTGTCCTGTGTCCACCTGACTGTTGGGATCAAGTTGATTCAACTCTGCCAAACGGCTAACTGAAATGTTAAAGTGCTGGGCAATACTAGTCAACGAGTCCCCTTCTTGTACGACGTATTGTTTAATCACAACACGTTTCTTTTTAGGCTTACTTGGAGTTTTTTTAGATGATTCTGTTTTTTTCTTTGTATTTGCCTTAGTTTTAGTTTCTTTGCTTTTTACAGGCGCAACCTTAGCTTTTGTCTTAGTATGTGCTTTTTTGGTGGTCTTACGTACTTCAACTACTTTTTCATGTGAGTTATTGTTTGCTGCCAAGTGATGAACCACAGGCACAAGACTAATAAGAACAACTATAATCAGTATTATCAAAGCAATCCAGCCTTTTGATACAGAAGAATAAGTTTCTACTCTTGGCTTTTGTGGACGCTTATAGTGCTGATATGGTCCTTTTGAGTTATTATTCATCTAAAAAACCTCCTTACCTAACCTGTTTAATTTTAGCATATTTAACATTTAAGTGGACAAAAAAATCGGTCATTTACTAGACCGATTTACAATATTTTAAAATTTAGTTTTTAAGATTGAAATTTTTTCTGACAAAAGGTTTAAAAGTTCTTAAAACAGTTTCAAATAGTAAATAAACTACAATACCGTTAATAGTTCCTTTTAACAAATTAAACGGAACTATGATGCCAAAAATATACGCGCTCATTGAAGGAATATGTAGCAGTTTACCCAAGTATACTTTTTCA
Source organism: Lactobacillus laiwuensis (assembly GCF_019972835.1). Lineage (GTDB taxonomy): Bacteria > Bacillota > Bacilli > Lactobacillales > Lactobacillaceae > Lactobacillus > Lactobacillus laiwuensis. Next base: position 387,603 of record NZ_BPPB01000001.1, read on the forward strand.
GTAAAAGAAAGCAAACCAGAATATCCATGTATTGCCGGCAGGTTTGGTACAGTAGTTACTGCATAAAATGGTGTCAAAACTAATGCATTTAGTACAGATAGTACGAAAGCCATTGCTAGAATACCGAGAACAATACCTAAAATTGGTTTTAAATATTTTTTAGAAAAATTCTTTTCATCTTTGCTAATATTTTTTGTTAAATAATAAAATGGCAAAGCAAAAGATATTGATGCCAGAAAAGCCGCAGACTGACCAACTAAACTTGGCAAAGCAAAGCCTTTGTATATTAAATTGATCAGCATTCTGACAAAAGCGATAAAGATACCAGGTCCGGGCCCGAATAAAAACGTCCCAATTGTAATTACGACATCCGAGAAGTCAAATTTTAGAAAACTAGTTATTGGCAATGGTATCTCCAAAAGCATTAATACATAGGCAATTGTACCAATTAAAGTATAAGCCAAAATATTAACTAAATTATTTCTGCTTTTTTTTTGCAAAATTCTTACCTCCAAAAAACTCGGTCTGTTGCTTCTAGCAACAGACCGAGTAAAAGTAAGCTTAAGATCTTGGCTTTTAGTTTAGTCTGTCTTCTTTCATCTAGACTCTAACTATCGGTATCTCAATAGATTCCACCACTTGCGTGGGTCGTGGACTTACACCACCGGTCGGGACTTTCACCCTGCCATGAAGACAACAAACTTATTTATCAAATTTCACATACTATACTAATCTACGTTTTTTAATCTGTCAACTTCTTCATGAGACAATTCTCGGTACGTTCCTGAAATGAGAGAATCAAGTGTAAGAAAAGCGTATTTCTCGCGTGCTAATTTTTTCACCTGGTGGTGAACTGCCTTGAACATTCTTTTTACTTGATGATATTGACCTTCATGAATTGTCAACTGCACTATCTGATTGTCCTTTTTACGATCAGTCCTAATAACCTTAACTTTTGCAGGAGCACATCGATGACGATCAATTTTGACCCCATGCTTTAGCTGACTGATTTCATCAGGCGTCAAAATGCCAGAAATCTTAGCCACATAAACCTTGGCTACATTGTTACGCGGATGCATCAATAAATTAGCCAGTTCACCATCATTGGTCATTAAAAGCAAGCCAGAAGTATCATAGTCTAGTCTGCCGATAGGATAAAGACGATAAGGTAAATCTTTAAAATAATCAACTACCGTTTTTCTGCCTTTATCATCATTTGCAGTTGAGACCACCCCTCGAGGCTTATAAAATAGGTAGGTATGTAAACTTTCTCTTTCAATGGGCTCACCATCAACCGTGATATTACTAAAAGTATCCACTTTAGTACCAAGTTTAGTGACTACATTGCCATCAACAGTGACTCGGCCATCAGAAATCATTTTTTCTGCCTTACGTCGTGACGCAATGCCCGCCTCAGCAATTACTTTTTGCAACCGTTCTAAAACCATTATTTTGCTCCTTTTTGAGTTTTTGCAATATTTTTATCAGCTTGACCTTTAGCTGCAAATAAATCTATTTCACCTTCACTATTGATGCTATCATCTTCGAAATCTTCTATTAAGGGTAAATCAGCCAGACTGTGATACCCGAAGTACTGCAAAAAGTACTCGCTTGTGACGTATAAATTAGGATGACCTGGTGCATCCTTTTTACCATTAATCTTTACTAATCCACGCCACATTAATGTTTGCAGAGCCCCGGACGAATTTACGCCTCTGATGTCATCTATTTCTACACGTGTAATTGGTTGCCGATAAGCAATAATAGATAGTATTTCCAATGCCGATTGACTTAAGCTCTTTGATAAATCTTTTTGAAAAAAATTTTCGATTGTTTTACTTGCCTCTGGCCTAGTGGTCAATTTGTAAACATCATTGAGATGCTGGATTTGTAACCCTGAATCAGGATTTTTTTGTAATTTTTCTCGTAAATTTTTGCTTATTTCTCGCAATGCAGGTTTACCGACCTGCAAAAGTTCGCATAAGTTGCTACTTTCAATACCATTATCGCCGGCAACATATAATAGCGCTTCTAACTGCGCCATTTTACTTATCATTACTACCAACTCTTTCCAAGTCCAGGTCACCAAACATCCTCTTTTGTTTTACCCGAATTTCCTGTTTTTTACAAAGTTCAAGCAGTGCCAAAAACAGACCAATAACGTCAGATAAATTTTTCATTTTTTGACAACAGGCAAAAAAGCTTATTTGCTTCCGCCTCAGCAATTCTTTTTGCAAAAAAACACTCATTTCTTTGACAGAAGTTTCTTTAACTTCAACTGAAACAATATCAGGCTGTCTAATTTTCATCCTTTGTAACACAATTACAAAAGTATTGGCTAACTCTGTTGAAGTAATCTGTCCTTTTGGCAACGGCTGAATTTTTTTACTTTCTGGTGCGCTTTCTTCTTTTGCAGCAGTGATCGGTACTTCTTCATTGCGCTTTTTAAAGTATGCTGATACTTTTTTAAAAACTGAATAAGTAATAAGCTGCTGCACTAACTCATCCCGGGGATCTTCCTGTTCATCATTTTCTTCAGTAAAATCATTTTGCGGAAGAAGAGATTGAGATTTGATCCGCAAAAGCATCGCTGACATAACAAAATATTCTCCGGCAATTTTTAAATTAAGTTTTTGCATTTGATGCAAATAAGCTAGATATTGGCTGGTAATTTGTGCTATGGGAATATCATAAATATCAATTTTTTGCACTTTTATTAAATGTAATAGCAGGTCTAAAGGACCTTCAAAGTTAGGCAGTTCAAGGGTAAGACTATCACTCATTTTTCTGTGCCTTTTTTAAATACTTAATTAAATAAATATATTCAGGAACAGCAGTAATTACTTTGCTGGGATTATTTTGTGCTAACTCTTGAACTGCTCTGGCTTCGTACTTAGCTTTTCGATAATCAGGAGCAAAAGAAATATAACGAATGATTACAAAATGTTTACTTGATTGTGTACCTATCACTCCTATAAAATTAGGAGCCTTGGAACGATAGAGGTATAAGCAAAACTCGGTACTACTTTTGTTTAATTGAATTTCATCCTTGAGATTAGCCAGATTTTTAAAATCAGGCAAATAAGATAACAATCCCATGGCTACCTTTTCTTTATCATTTTTGCATTCAATTAGCATTTAATCACCTTATGTCCGCGGATGCGTTTTTTCGTAAACTTGTAAAATATGTTTCTGCGACAAATTGGTATAAATTTGTGTCGTACTGATATCTGAATGCCCTAAAATTTCTTGGACAACACGTAAATCTGCCCCATTTTCCAGTAAATGTGTTGCAAATGTATGTCTTAAAGTATGTGGAGTGACATTTTTTTGAATACCCGCCATTTTACAATAATGCTTAATAATTTGCCAAACGGCTTGTCTTGTTAAAGAGCTTCCTCTACTATTAAGAAAAATAAAATCAGTATTTTTGCCAATTTTTAATATTAAAGGATCACGAACCTTTTCCTTATAACTGTCAATCCAGGATAAAGCTACTTCACTAATTGGAATCAATCGTTCCTTTGAACCCTTGCCAAAAACTTTGACCAGTCTCAACTCTTCATGCAAATCGGTAAATTTAAGATTGATTAATTCGCTCACTCTAATCCCAGTTGCATACAGAGTTTCAAGTAAAGCTCTATCACGTAAGCCCAACTTCTTTTTAGTATCAGGCTGCTGGAGTAATTTATTAACTTCATTAACTGTCAAAGCCACTGGCAGAGTACGACGCTTTTTAGGAGAATCTATTTCGAGCATTGGATTGAGCTTTTGAATATTTTGTCTTACCAGCCACTGGTAGAACTTACGCAAACTGGTAATTAAGCGGCTAATAGAACTTGTGGCCTTTTTTTGATCGCGCTGTTCAGCCAAAAAAGCATCAATGTCAAGGACTTTAGTTGGCCAAGAAGTCAAATTTTCCTTTTGGAGAAAACGAATGAAAGATGTTAAATCCTGCCTGTACGCTGTTATCGTATTATTACTCAGGCCGCGTTCAACCTGACTATATCTTAAATAATCTTCAACTTGTTCTGATAAATTAGTCATTTTGGGCATCTTCTGGATCTTTTAATAATGAGATGGAACCAGCATCTTTATCCTCCATTATGTATTTAGCTTTAAGTAAATGTCCTAAAGCTCTCTTAAAGGCCGACTTGGAAATACCAAAATAATTTTTAATCTCCTGCGCGTCAGATTTATCGTAAAAAGGTAAGGTCTTATCTTTTTTCCTGCGCAAACTCATTAAAATCATTTGTGCATCATCATCAATTTCCTCAAAAGCTCGTGGCAGAGTACTCAGATTTAAGCGACCATATTGGCTAATACCAACCACCCTACCTTTGAACTGCTCACCCAAACGCAAGGGACGTGCCATTTGTGATGGATGAACAAAACCTAAATAATACTCTTTGGTGATTATAAATGCACCTACTTCACGAGACGCATATACGGTTCCAAAAATATCTTTATTTTTCATATCGTCAGGAAAATGAGCTGCTAACTGTTCAAAAATATTTTCATCTGCCAGTTTTGCCCAAATACGATTTTTCTCATCTGTTTCAAGGTGAACCAAAAGCTGATCTTCTGGTTGAGGCCAGCGTTCTTTGTCGTAGGGTAAATCGTCCATTGAAATTACGACATCTTTATCTGGCAAGCCAATATCTACGAAAACACCCAAGTTATATTTTACCTCAGTGACTTTACTCCAGCCATATTGATCTTGTTGAGCAAAAGGTAAGAATTGCGTCATTTCACGATTGTGCTGCTTATCATCGTATAAAAATCCCTTGATTTGATCTCCAAGCTGTGGCTTTTCTTCCTGTGTAATTTCTTTTCTTTTCAGTTCATATGTAATTCCGTCAATTTGAACAAAAAAAGAATCTTCGTTTTGGTCTATTATTTTTCCAGTTGCAATTGTGCCAAGCATGATTTTTCTCCTACATCTAGAATGGGATCTGATAACAAGTATATCATTTTAAAGGAATAAATTGACATTAGTCAATCTAAATTTGCTACTGATTTTTCCTAAAATTTAAATCATACAAAAATAGCCAGTAACAAGCACTGGCTATTTTAACTCGTAATTTTAATTAAAGATTTGAAACTTCTCCTTGATAAATAGCACCACGACGAGCATCAACAGTAATAGTAATACCACTGCCAATCTTTTCTGTTGCATCAGTAACTCCAACTACAACCGGAATTCCTAATGATAAACCAACAACAGCTGCGTGTGAAGTCAAACCAGATGCTTCAACAACTAAACCTGAAGCCTTCTTAATTGCAGGCATGTAATCAGGATCAGTAGTTTTGGCGACCATGATATCTCCTTCTTTAACCTTGCTAATAGCTTCTTCAGCACTGTTAACAACAACTGTTTTACCAACAACAGAACCATTACCAACGCCAAGTCCCTGAGCTAGCTTGCTGCCGATAATCTGTAGTTTCATCAAATTGGTTGTGCCTGAGTCGCCAACGGGTACACCAGCAACGATAATGACAAGATCGCCATCTTTAACGTAGCCTTGTTCTTTGGCAACTTTAGCTGCTAGATCAAACATATCATCAGTAGAATTTGGTTTATCAGTCAGTAAAGGCTGAACACCCCAAGAAATACCAAGTGAGTGCTGGATCTTTTCATCAAAAGTTAAAGCCAAAATATTTGCGTTCGGACGGTACTTGGAAATCATTCTCGCAGTATAGCCAGAATTAGTAGCCGTAATAATAGTCTTAACGCCTAATTCTTGTGCTGTCCGCACAACAGATTCACCAATAGCTTCAGTAACGTTTGAACCTTTGTATTCTTCAAATCTTTGCAGAGCTAGAGTATTACGCTTAAGAAGTTCTTGTTCAGTTCTTTCATCAATTTCAGCCATAGCAGAAACAGCTTTAACTGGGTACAAACCGTTTGCGGATTCACCAGAAAGCATAGTGGCATCAGTACCATCAAGAACTGCATTGGCAACATCAGAAACTTCAGCACGAGTTGGACGAGGATTTTCTTGCATTGAGTCAAGCATTTGAGTAGCAGTAATTACTGGCTTACCAAGTGCGTTTGCCCTCTTGATTAAATCTTTTTGAACAAATGGCACATCAATAAATGGAATTTCAACACCCATGTCACCACGAGCAACCATCAAGCCATCTGAAACCTGTAAAATTTCATCTGCATTATCAATACCTTCTTGTGATTCAATCTTAGGATAAATTTTAACATAATCACAGCCAGCATCTTCACAAAGCTTACGGATATCAAGAATATCTTGTGCCTTACGCGCAAACGAGGCAAAGATAAAGTTAATACCATGGGCTAAACCAAATTTGATGTCATCAGTATCTTTTTCAGTAATTCCTGGGAGGCGAATTTCGACGCCAGGTGCATTAACACCCTTCTTAGAACCGATAACACCCGTATTTTGAGCTTCACAAACTAATTCTTTCTTTTCTTCGTCTTTTTCTTTAATTAATAAGTCAACTAAACCATCATCAATTAAAACGTGACCACCAACGTGAGTATCACCATAAAGACCTTCATAAGTAACATGAATCATGTCCTTGTTACCAGGCTTAGAATCATCCATCGATACTCGAATTTGATCTCCTGTATTAATGGTAAACTTGCCACCTTCTTGATCAGTGGTTCTAATCTCAGCACCTTTGGTATCCAATGCTATACCAAGTACTAAACCAGTTTCTTTTTCAACTTGGCGAACCATTTTCATCCGTGATAGATGTTCAGCGTGGTCACCATGTGAAAAGTTGAAACGAAATACATTTACGCCTGACTTAGCCAAAGCTGTAATAGTTTCAATATCATTTGAAGCTGGCCCTAAGGTACTAACAATTTTAGTTTTCTTCATTATGTAAAATTCTCCTCAAAATCGACTAATTATTTAGTCATTTCTTCATTTATATCAATTAACGATTCTTCACTGGCATGTTTTTCATCAAAAAGATCAAGAATATCATGGGTTTCCAATTTTCCATTCTCCATGCCGACAGCTAAACCGCCTTTACCATCAAGAAGTAACTTGACCGCATAATTTCCCATCTTTGTAGCATTAATCCTATCGGTAACCGTTGGCGCACCACCACGCTGCATATGACCAATAACATTTGCCCTGCAATCGAATTCACCGTATTTTAAAAGTTCAGCTCTAAAATCAGCAGCATCCATGACACCTTCGGCTAATATGATAATGCCATTATCTTTGCCATCCTTAAAACCGCGCTTTAATCTTTCAGCAATTGCTTTAATGTCATAACTTCTTTCTGGAACAACAATCGCATCTGCACCACTTGCCAAACCTACACGCATAGCTATGTCACCACAATTGCGTCCCATCACATTAACGACAAAAACACGATGATGACTGCTGGCAGTATCACGAATTCTATCGATAGCTTGCATAGCTGTATTGCAGGCAGTATCAAGTCCAATAGTATACTCAGTGTAGGGAATATCATTATCGATGGTTCCTGGCAAACCAATTGAGTTAATCCCCAAACGAGTTAATGCCAGTGCACCATGATAAGAACCATCACCACCGATAACAATTACAGTATCAATGTCATGCTTTTTTAACTGTTCCACCCCTTTTTCTTGCACTTCTTTTTGTGCAAACTCAGGGTAGCGAGCACTATATAGAAAAGTACCGCCCACATTGATCATATGATCAACGTTTTCGGCAGTCAAGGTAACAAAGTCACCCGCTACCAGGCCAGCATAACCATAACGAATACCAACAACACCAAGTCCGTGATGAATAGCAGTTTTGGTAACAGCCCTAACAGCTGCATTCATGCCAGGAGCATCGCCACCGCTCGTTAAAATTCCAATTCGCTTCATGAATTCACCTCATCAAGATTTATTGTGTAATTTCTCACATCCACTAAATTTTAACATTCTTTCATGAAAAAATCTCACAAAAAATGATTAAAATTCTTGATTTGACGGTCTTTTTCAATGTTAGCGTTAACATCAACTATTTGTTTACGCTTACTCAAAAAATTACTCTTTTAAATTTACAACTTTTAAATTAGTTAGAATATATTGTTTTTTACTAGAGTCGAAACGATCATTTTGAACTTTAATGCCTAATAAATAAATATTACCCTCCTTTAAATTCGATTGAATTTTATCATAAACATTAGGGAAAATTACAATATCCTGCTTACTGTTTGTGTCAGCAAAACTGCCAAAAGCCATTGTTTGACCCTTTTTGGTCCTCACTAGTTTTAATGACATTAGTTTGCCAACAGCTATTCCCCCATCATGTATTTCAAATTCATTTAGCGGCTTGGCATTAAACTTTTGGGCATATTTTTGTACAGTAATTAATGGGGACGTTAAAGTAGAGAAACCTAAAGTTTTCTCCTCCATTAGAGCCATTTCTTGTTTGCTAGGTTCTTCAGCGGGCTTAATGGGAACGCCACCTAACCCTTCTGATAAAGCAAGATTTTCTCCAGTTAATTTAACGTTTTCAATTATTTCAGAGCAATTTTGTAATAGCTCGTTACGATTTTTGTTAAGTCGGTCAAAGCAACCCGATTTGATCAAAGATTCGACTACATTCGTAATGCTGTTGGCTTTAATAAATTTGGGATCAATCTGACGTAAAAAATTGCTAAGAGAATCAAAGTGTTGGGCTTGTCGCTTGGCAACTATTTCTTTAAGAAAATCCATTCTAATTCCTTTAATTGCACGCAAACCCACTAAAATATGTCCATCAATTACCTGATAAGCTAAATCACTTTTGTTAATATCAGGTGGCAAAATTTTAACGCCATCTTCTTGTGCGCGCATTATATATTCATTAGCTTTATTTTGATTGCCAATATTCGAGTTAAGCATAGAAGCATAAAATTCAGCAGGATAATGAACCTGTAAGTATGCTAGCCAAAATGCGATCATTGTATAAGCAACAGCATGTGAACGGTTGAAACCATAATTAGCAAATTGTTCAATGTAGTCGTACACACGGGTTGCAACCTGAACAGTCCGCCCGTTTTTTACTGCTCCAGTAATAAACTTAGATTTTTCCTGTTCAATAACCTTTTGATCTTTTTTTGACATTGCTCTGCGTAAAATATCGGCTTCTCCTAAAGAAAAGCCAGCCATAACACGAGCAGTCTGCATCACTTGTTCCTGATAAACCAAAATACCGTATGTCGAAGCCAAAATCGGTTTTAAGCTGGGATCAGGGTATGTGACTTTCTGAGTGCCTTTTTTACGCGCAATAAAATTCTTGATATTCTGCATTGGACCCGGACGATAAAGCGCGTTAACCGCTACTAAATCTTCAAAATTGTCTGGATGCAATTCTCGCAGAACATTGCGTATTCCGCCTGATTCAAATTGAAAGACGAGTTCTGTTTCACCCTTTTGAAAAATACTTAAAGTAGCTGGATCATCTAGAGGGATCTGATTAACATCGATCTTTTTTCCTTGCTCGCGGATCATTTTCTCCGTATCGCCAAGAATAGTTAAATTTCTTAAACCTAAAAAATCTATCTTTAACAATCCCAATGATTCGACATATTTTTTGGTTTGCTGAGTTATCGGTATTCCCAATTGCCCAGACTGCAAGCCGGCAATGGCGGCAATAGAATTATCGCTAAGGACTAAACCGGCAGCATGAATTGAATAGTGGCGTGGCAAGCCTTCCAAGCCACTTGCTGTTGCATAAAGCAACTTGTTGATGTCATTTGCGTTCACCAGCATTTGCATTTTTTTGGAGTCTTTATAAGCCTGAGCCAGACTTATTTTGCCTTTTGCGAAAGGTACGCTTTTAGACCACTCACTTAATTGCATTTCTTGAAGACCAAATACTCTGCCAGTATCTCGCAAAACCTGCTTAGCTGCCAAAGTCCCAAACGTGAGAATCTGAGCAGCATGATCCATGCCGTATTTATTAAACATATATTTTATGACATCATCACGACGATTATCTGGTATATCCAAATCAATATCTGGCATTTCATGTCTGGCAGGATTTAAAAAACGCTCAAAAAGCAAGTTATATTTAATTGGATCAACCTCTGTAATATTTAAAGAATACGAAACTAACGAGCCACAAGCTGATCCTCTGCCTGGACCCATCGTAATCCCTACTCGATGACAGTAATTTACAACATCCCAAACAATCAAAAAGTAATCGTTAAAGCCCATTTGATCTATTACTTGTAATTCATAATTTAGCTGTTTTTGATAATTAGCAGGAACTTTTCGTTGACCAAAGCGACTTTGTAAACCTTTTTGAGCCAAAAATTGCAGAAAATCCTTGGAAGTTGAATATTGGTCCTGCTTAAATTTAGGCAAAACTGGGGTTTGAAATATAATTTTAGCATTGCAGACAGAGGCGATTTTTTCTGTGTTTTCTAAAGCTTCATCTAAACCTAATTTATGATAGCGTTCGCTCAATTCCTCAATAGCAGGCAAATAATGTGAGCCAGATTGTTTAGCCAAATCTGTAATATCTTGTAAAACTTCGCCTTTTTTAATAGCTTGTAAAGTTTTACGTAAAAATTGATCACGAGGTTTTAAATAACAGGTGTCCTCAACGCTAACTAGTGGTAAATCAAACTGTTTTGATAGCGCTCTGACATATTGAATATAATTTTCCTGCTTTTCACTGCCATAGACTCCGATGTATAAGGAACTAGATTTAGGAATTAAGCTAACTAACTGACGCAAAAAATCTGTTCCTAAAGATTCATTTTGCATTTGCAAGTTTAATAATTCACTATGCAAATTTGCCGGTATGATAAATATCAAATCATTTAAATCTTTGGTCAAATCTGCAATAGTTAAAATTTTTTGTTTATTGCCGTTGTCTGTCAAAAGGTTAATTCTACTTGATAAACGCAAGATATTTCGATAACCCTCATCAGTCTTTGCTAAAGCGATAAGATCATATTGGTGAGCACTGTCAATTAATCCACTTAGCCTTAATTGCATCCCTAAAAGTGGTTTAATACCAACTTTTTGAGCAACTTCAAAAAAATTAACTAAGCCATAGGTTACGTTAATATCAGTTAAACCTACAGCTCCATAACCCAATTCCTTTGCAGTAGTCAGTAAATCTTTAATTTTTACTGGACTGTCTAAAAGAGTAAACGAGCTAAGGTTTTGCAATGCAGCGTATTTCATATTCGAGTCACCTTCCATATAAATTAGTATACCAAAAAGCTATCTTTTGGATTGAAAACCTGCATATTATTTGTTAAAATTCTAGGGTATGAAAGAAGGAAACGCTATGGGTCGTTATATCGTAACTATTTGCTGGAGCGTAGTTTACATGTTAATTGTAGGTTTTATTGCTGCTCCTTTAACCCAACATGTTTTTAATCTAAGTGAAGCTGCTATTGTCGGTTTGATTTTTGGCTTGTTATTTGCAGCCATTATTCCCACAATTACAGCACATTCTCATAAAGACAAAAGTAAGTATTCTAAACTTAAATAACTAAGAGTCTGGAAAAAAACTCTAACCTAACTAAAAAGGCTGACAAATCACGTCAATAAAACGTTGATTTGCCGGTCTTTTTATATTGTAAAATTTTTTGATTTAACTTCAAAGAGCGCTTTTTTCCCAGACACTTTTATTTATTTAAAACGATAATTGTGTGATAAATTAACCTTTGGATGACCCTTAGTCAGAAATTCTTTGAACATTTCCACATAGTCTTTATCCAGAATTTTTTCAATCTTATTAATGTTGTAAACTGGGTAAAAGCCACCGCCCATAGCACGATAATTATTAACGGCTAAGTGATAATTATTTTGCTCTGAAATTGGCTGTCCGTTTAATTCAAGCTTAATTAAACGATTGCCAATAGGTCTTGCAATACTGGCTTCATAATTAAGCGGGTAAAAAACATCAAAGTTAAAAAGCTGATTGCGATACTGAGGGGCAAACGTAATTTTGCCCCTGTTATCTTTAATTAAAAATTTCAGTGAATATTCGACGATATCGCGTAATTCCTTACCAGTTACTTTAACTATACATAACTGATTTGCAAAAGGATAATTCAGCAAAATATCACGCATTGAAACTTTTTTATTAAACCCTTGAGCTGTTTCACTCATCAATGCTGTTGCTGAGATATCAGCTTTTGTAAAATACAATTGCATGTCTTGCAATAAATTAATAAACGGTGAACCCTTAATCCTAGCTTCATCAGCATTTAAAATAAGAGCAGGTTCATCTAAATAAGCAATTGGCTGGTCAAGCCATTTTTGTGCCTGCTGCTCCAACGATAAACTGGAAACATTAATTTTGCGATCGGGTTCATAGTCTTGAGCATCGATCAATTCAGTAGACATTGACTTTATTTTCTTGCTTTGCTTATCAATATCCAACACTATCTTACCAATCGCTTCTCCGCGATAACCTGGTTGTACAATGGCAGTTTTATGGTCTACGATATTTAGCCTGCGGTGCTGATGCCCTGTCAGCATTACATCAATATCAGGAATTTCCTGTAAAATACGATATCCTTCATTTTCTCCTGTTTGTGGCTCTTTACGTACTCCATTATGAATATCAGCTTCAAAACCGCCATGATAAAGCACGGCTAAGACATCGACTTTAGGCCTTAAAAAAGTTGTTATCTGCTTAACCCGCTCAAAAGCAGACTTAAACTTTAATCCTGCAACATGATCTGCCGGTTCCCATAAAGGCACTCGTTGTGTAGTAATACCAATAATTCCCACCTTTATGCCGTTTTTATTGATAATGATATAGTCTTGTCCAAAAGCTGGCAGATTATTTTTCTTAGCCAATACATTACTATTTAAAAAAGGGGCTTTACTATAAGCTAAATATTTTTTCAAATAGCTTAATCCAAAATTAAAATCGTGATTGCCTAAACATCTTGCATCATAATTAATCAGGTTATAGCAGTCTGCAAATGCTTTTAAATTGGCATCATTATTGGACTCATGTACATAAGCTGCTAAAGGTGAACCTTGAAGACAATCACCAGAATCGGTCACAATCACATTTTCAGCACCATATTTATTTCGCTGCTGCTTTATTATGCTGCTCAGTCTGGCTAGTCCCAAAGGAGCAGAATAAGCATTTTGCTCTTGATAGTCAGTAGACATAATATAGCCATGAATATCACTTGAATGTAAGAAGACGAGTTTCATTTCACCTTTTCCTCTTCCTAGATAAAGAATTGCCAAATTTTTTAGAATAAAAAAGACACCCGCTTTTGGTGTCTTTTAATTATTGATTGTCGTTTGAGTTAGTTTGACTAACAACTTGACGACCCTTGTAATATCCTTTAGGTGAAACGCGGTGGCTTAAGCGATATTCACCAGTGGTTGCATCATAGTGCATTGCTGGTACAGTTAACTTAATATGACCACGACGTGAACGTTTCTTTTGCTTAGAAGTATGTCTTTTAGGAACTGCCATTTAACTGATCTCCTTTTTTGTAAAATTACGATTTTAGGTTACTTAAAAGTACCCAAAATACTTCACGTTTGTTAATGATACTATTGTATCCCAAATAAATCAAGCTATATTAGTTATTCTTGTCTTGATTATGACCATAAGAACCCCAAAAATAACCAATTAGGACTCCGATAATGATCATCAATACTAAAATTATGATCAAAGGTAATTTAAATTGAAATAAGCCAAAGTTAATGGCAACATTATTCGTATTTAAAACAACAAAAATTACTGCCAATAAGGTTAAAATCAATGTAAAAATGAGCTTAATCTGCTTTGTTTTACTTTTCATACTCTGCACTACTTTCTGGAAGCAAACTTCAGCGACAATTCATCACCTATCGTTGGGAATAGGTTATACAATTTAGCTAAAATTGCCAAACTCACTGGTAAATTAAGCTCGCGCTTATTACTGCCAAAGAAATGAACTACTTGCCAAGCAACATCATCCGGATCCAGCACAAATTTTTGTACGCTTTCAGCATAATGCCCGCTTTTATCAGCAATATTAAAGAAATTAGTGTAAACGGGTCCTGGATTAACCGTCATAACCTTAACTCCAAATGGCTTTAACTCCAAACGCAAAACATTTGAAAACTGAATTACAGCTGCTTTTGATGCACTGTATGCTGCTGATTTTACAGTCGGAACCTTTCCTGCAATTGAACCAATATTAATAATCTGTCCGGACTTTTGTTCCATCATTAGTCGACCAACTAAACGACTAAAATACATTAATCCTAAAACATTAACTTGAAACATGGCTGTAACTTCGCGGCGGTTTGATTCTACAAAGTTTTCAAATTTGCCAAAACCCGCGCAATTGACTAAATAGTCAACATGTTTGGTTAATTTGATAATTTTAGTAAAAGCAGCATCTATCTGGTCGCTTTGACTCATATCAGTCACTATTGTGTAGGAATCGGCCCCTGACAGTTCGTGTGCTTCAGAAGCTACCTTTTCCAGTTTTGCTTTATTTCGGGCAATTAAAATAACAGTTGCTCCCCTGCCAGCACTTTCCAGTGCAATAGAATGGCCTATTCCACTTGAAGCACCTGTTATTACAACCACTTTATTTCTAAGAGAATCACTCATCTTTTTCTCCTTTCATCGGAATTACAATTCGGTCGAAATCATTAGCTAATCTAGTATTTGCAAATATTTTTTGTGCCTGATTTTCCAATTTTTTGGCTTTAACACCTAAATATCTAGCGGAAATATGATTTAAATATAAACGTTTTACATTATTATCACGCGCAATTTTTGCTGCTTCTACTGCCGTAGAATGATAATATGAATGAGCTAAATCTGCCTCATTACCGGCAAAAGTAGATTCATGTACCAAAACATCCGCATTCTGTGCTAATTGTGCAATTGCAGGAGTTGCCCGTGTGTCATAAATAATAGTAACAATTCTACCTTTTTTGTTAGGACCCAAAAAATCATTTCCATCTAATATAGTACCATTATCCAGAACAATTTTTTCACCATTTTTAAGTTTACCAAGTAATGGGCCATTAGGTACATTATATTGCGCTAGTTTAGCCATTAAAAGTTCTCCCGGATGATCATCTTCAACTACCCGAAAGCCAAAACTAGGTACACGATGGGCCAATTTTTCTGTATAAACTTTAAAGCCATTTCCATGAAAAATCAAACCACCTTCTTCTAATACAACAAACTTAATAGGATAGCTAATTTTTGTTCGTGAAATTTTCAAAGCTGTTCGTACAAATTGCTCTAAGCCTGCCGGACCGTATATTGTAATCGGCCCAACATCCCCTTGAAATGATCTTGTTGCTAACAATCCTGGCAAGCCAAAAATATGATCCCCATGATTATGGGAAATAAATATTTTAGTGACTTTACGCAATCTAATATTTGTTCGTAAAATTTGATGTTGTGTTGCTTCTCCCACATCAAATAACCAAATTTCATTGATCTCATCAAGCATTTTTAGAGCAATACTTGATACATTACGTTTCTTCGAAGGTTGTCCTGCTCCAGTTCCTAAAAATTGTAACTCCATACTCTACCTATCTAATACTTAGCATTTTCTACTACTTTTTTAACAATTAAAGCACTGTAATGCTTTGACCCTATTGGTGTTGGGTGCGTTTTATCTTCGTAAAACCAACTTGGATGCTTTTCTGCATATGAATGCCAATTAATCACTTTAAAATTATGGTATTTTTTTGCAGCTTCATTCAATAAGTTATTTACCTCATTTTGCCAGGGTTTAGCCGGTACATAAGTATTTATCCAAAATACCTGTCTTTTATGTCCTAACTGCTTCATTAAATCATCTATATCAGACATTTTAAAAGGACCATTAGTACCTAAACCTATTAAGACATTCTTTCCTAAAGCCTTTTCATTCTGATAATGCTTTAGTAAAGCGAATGAAACATTCAGTTGACGTGAAATAGCCGCATCAATCACAGCCTTAGGCAACAAATCTTTCAAATCATTACTAGAGCCCGCCATAACTGAATCGCCAATAGCAGTTAAATCAATTTTACGTGCTAATTGAATTTCAATTTGTGAAATACCATATTTCTCAAAAGATTTTTTTATTGGATGTTTCTTTGCTGCTTGTTTAGCTTCCTTTATTAGTTTAGCTTTTTTTTGCTCTCTCGGACTAATTTTTTGGTATTCCTTAATTAACTCATTATTATCTTTTCTTTGTTGTTTACGATTTGCTCTGATTCTGCGTGCCAGCTGGCTTTGACTGAAATTCTGAGCCTTTGCAGCAGGAGAAATTAAAATTGCAATGCTACCAGTTAAAAAAATCAAGCCTGTGAAAACCGCTTTCGCTTTTTGAAAATAATTTTTTGCTTTTTTATCAAAAATCTGTTGCAAATATTTTTTAATTTTTGGCCAGGAAATTTTGCCACATGGTCGTTCTACCAATCTATATGCAAGCTCACTTAAAATAACTATTAAAACTAGCTCAATAAAACGATAAAGCAAAACATGATCTGCCATATTGGAAACTTTATCCTCAAAAAAGATCATTACTGGAAACTGATAAAGATAAATTTCATAACTTCTCGAACCAATCCAATTAAAAATAGGATTAGTTAACCATTTATTCCAGTGGCTTCCTGGATGAGCAATCACACCCACCAATATTGTTGTAAACAACGTGAACAAAAACATTCCGCCCAAGTATGTAAATGCATTCTCCGCATTCATTACGGGAGAAAGAAACAAAAATATCATTTCACAAAAAGAAATCAGACCAATAATATCTAACGTAATAGAATCATTGCGCTTGATATTGCTCTTCAACTTATTTAGTGGCCAAATCACAGCAAGAGCTGCCCCTAGGCCCAAAGAAAAGAATCTAGTGTCTGTACCGTAATAAATGCGATTAACATCAACCTTGGCGCTAAACATTATTGCCATTTCAACTGCTGAAAGTGCAGATAAAATTAGTAAAATACTAAAAATGTTTTTTCTTTTTTTGCCATATTTCACTAACAAAAAAATAACTATTGGCCATAGTATATAAAACTGACCGTTAATTGACATTGTCCACAAATGGACAAACGGAGATTCGTTGGCGGCAAAGCGCTCAAAGTAACTTTGACCATTTAAAATCTGCCAAAAATTATAAACGTTGAACAAATTGGCCATAACTATTTGACCTAGTTTGACAAGTAAATTACGTTGAAATAAAACAATATATGCTGCAGAAAGCCATAGTACTGCAATCAATGGTGGATATATTTTTTTAATTCTACTCAAATAAAACTTTTTATTATTATAAAAGCCCTTTTCTTCATATGACTTTAGTATTTGGCAAGTTACCAGGTAACCTGATAAAACAAAAAAAATCGGTACGCCAAGATATCCGCCCACAAAAGTATTAGGATCGAAGTGATATAGAATCACGCCGATTACTGCCAAAGCTCTAAGTCCAGAATATCCTGTAATGTATCGATTTTTTGCCATTTTTTCAAAACTTTTCTATTTATTATTGGACAAATTCAAAGTTGAATGAGCCAATTATTACATCATCGCCGTCAACGGCTCCTTTTTCACGCAGAGCATCATCTACTCCCAGATTTTTAAGTTTCCGAGCCAATCTCATAACACCATCCTGATAGTCAAGATTTGTCCGTTCCACTAATCTTTCCAGGTTTTCACCTTTAATCTCAAAAACATGATCTTCCAGTTTTGTGATAGTAAAATCATTCTTTTGTCTTGCCTGATATTTATATTCTTTTACTTCTTGAACAGGCTTTGGTTTCTGCATTGCTCGTTCTTTTTCAACCTGCTCTACTACAGCTGCAGTATCCTGCATTAACTGCTCAATTCCTTTATGCGTCACACTTGAAATAGCATAAACAGGAGTTTGAATTTTCTTAGTTTTCAAATCTTTTTTAAATTGCTCTAATTTTTCATTGGCACCGGGAATATCCATTTGAGTTGCGACAATTATTTCTCGTCTATTCTTTAGATCTTTGTCATAAGTCAATAGTTCCTGACGAATTGTCTGGTAATCTCGGAGCGCGTCCCTACCATTAGCAGGATCCATCGCAACCAAGTGCAAAATCACCTTTGTTCTTTCAATGTGACGTAAAAATTGTATGCCAAGACCAACACCATGACTAGCTCCTTCAATTAAGCCAGGTAAATCAGCCATCGAAAAATCACGACCGTCAGGTAAAATAACCATACCCAAATTTGGCGTTAAAGTCGTAAAAGAATAAGCAGCTATCTTGGGTTTAGCTTTGGTTACAACTGATAACAAAGTTGACTTGCCAACAGAAGGAAAGCCTACTAGACCAACATCTGCTAAAACCTTTAGTTCTAAGCGCAATACTCGGTCTTCACCAGGTTCACCATTTTCAGCAATTTCAGGAGCTGTGTTAACACTAGTTGCAAAGTGAATATTGCCTCGTCCACCTTTACCACCATGTGCTACAACCAGTTCTTGTTTATTTTCAGTTAGATCACCAATTTCTTCATTGGTTTCAAAGTCATAAACAGTCGTTCCAATGGGAACTTTAAGGTATAAATCCTTAGCTCCTCGACCATATTGAGACTTTATCCGACCATCTTCACCATTTTCTGCCTTGAACTTACGGCGATAGCGAAAGTCCATTAACGTTCTCAAACCACTATCAGCAACAAAAATAATACTGCCGCCGCGACCACCATCGCCACCGGCAGGTCCACCATTAGGAACATATTTTTCATGGCGGAAAGCAACCATGCCGTCTCCGCCTTTACCAGCTTGGACTTCAATCTTAGTTTGATCGACAAATGTAGGCATCTAGATTCTCCTTCCGTCTTTCTTAACCATATTACTATACCACAAAAAGTTTGGTCAATTGCGGTAAAAATCAATATTACAAGGTCAATTTAACTGTCTGAGCCTGGGGCAATGTTAATCCGGCAGAACGTAATTCATCAATTGAGGCCTCTTTAATTTTTTTCAAAGAGCCAAATTTTCGTAAAAGCTTATTTCTACTTTTTGGACCGATTCCCTTAATGGAATCAAGTTTGCTCGATAAAGCATTTTTAGCATGAGTCCTCCTGTGGAAGGTAATTGCAAAGCGGTGTACTTCATCCTGAATTCTAGTCATTAAATAGAAGCCCTGAGATTTTGGATCCAAGGGTATTAATTTTAAGGGCACACCATTAATCGGATCTCCATACAAAAGATGGTTGGTTCTGTGCTTGTTATCTTTGACCATACCAGCAACTGGAATATTAAGGTTCAGCTCATTGCGTAGAATATCTTCACAAGCATCTACTTGAATTTGACCACCATCCATCAAAATTAGATCTGGCATTGGTTTGTGTTCCTTAAGCAGTCTGCTATATCTCCTGCGAACAACTTCACGAGTATTACGGACTTCATCGCCACCATTTTGGTGCTCAACTTCACCCTTTAATTTATACTTACGATATGAATTTTTATCTGGTTCACCATCTTTAAAAACAACTAATGCCGAAACCGGATCAGCCCCTTGAATATGTGAATGGTCGAAACTTTCAATGACGTGACCATAAGGCAACCCCAAGGAATCAAAAATTTCTTTCTGTGCTCCCTTAGTTTTTCTATTGCCTAATTCCAGCAGACGAAATTTTTCGTCCAGCTTGATTTTGGCATTGTCTTTTGCCATATTTAATAAAGATCGCTTTTGCCCTCTTTTTGGCGTTCTCACCGGTACATGTAAAACTTCACTTAGCGCCTCATTATCGATTTTGGCAGGTACAAGAACTTCTTTTGGCAGTATTCTATTCTTTTGCCCGTAAAATTGAACAATAAAGGATGCAAAAGTATCCTCTGGATCATTAGTATCTGTCAGTGGATACATCCTAGTTTCGCTTCTGAGCAGCTTAGCTTGTCTTAAAAAGAAAATTTGAATGGCTATCCATGATTTATCAACATAAAAATTAAATATGTCACGTTGAGTATTGTCATTCGAAATAATTTTTTGCTTCTCGACAGTTTCTTCAATGTAATTAAGCTGATCACGAATTTCAGCTGCTCGCTCAAATTCAAGGTTTTGAGAGGCAGCTGTCATTTTTCCGTTAAGATCTTTCTTTACCCAGGCTATGTCACCGTTTAAAAAGCTCTTAATCTTTTTTACTTGTGCTTCATAGACTGACTTTGGTACTGTTTTAAAACATGCTCCCAAACACTGTCCCATATGATAATACAAACAGGGTCTGCCCTGCTTGCCATGGCAACGTCTTAGAGGAAAAACTTTTTGAATAAACTTAAGGGTCGCTTGTGCAGCATAAACATTAGGATACGGTCCAAAATAATAGCCTCCATCTTTTCTAATGATGCTGGTTAACTTAGTTTGTGGATCACGTTCATTAGTAATCTCAATATATGGATACCCGGTTCCTTGTTTTAATTGCACATTGTAATATGGCTGGTATTTCTTGATGAGCGTGACCTCAAGTAAAAATGCCTCTTTATCAGTTGAAACTGTGATAATATCATAATCACGAATATCTTCAACCAATTCAGCTCTCCTGCCAATTTGAGTACTTTTGAAATAGGAGCGTACTCTACTCCTAAGATTTTTCGACTTGCCAACATAAATAACCTTGCCATTTACATCTTTCATTAAGTAACAGCCAGGCTTAGCTGGTAAAAGTTTTAATTTATTTTCAATCAGCTGAGTTGCCAAAAAATCACTCCCCCAAATTCGCTATCATATTTTAACATACAATTTATGGTTTGAAATTTGCTTTTGCTTGGTTGCATTTTGATTATTATAAAATTATAATTTCAAAATATAGCTTTACATAATTAATTTTATTTAAAACTAACAAATTATTGTATTTTCTGGCTTGTGCTTTTGTTTTTTATTATAATTAAGATCAGAAAGGAAATATTATCATGGGTTTAACTTTTAAAAAACAAGACGAATTAGAAAAATTATTTGACAAATTTGCCACTGTGCCTGAAGACAAAAAGAAAAAATTAGCAAAAAACAAGGATAAAGTAGTCAAAGATAAAGACAACTAAAAATGGTTCTCAACTGAGAACCATTTTTTCTTGCAAATTTTACAGGTTTTGTTCAATCCATTGCCAAACTTCTTGAACATGTAATTTTTGGACCGAACTAAAAGTAAGAACATCAACATTATCATGATTTAAATCAAATTTTCGCTTTAACATAGTAAGCACTTGATTTTGCTGACTCTTCTTAACCTTATCAATTTTAGTACAAACTACTAAAATCGGTATATTAAGATATAATGCATAATTATACATAGCTACATCATTTTTAGTAGGCTCATGCCTGGCATCCACTAGAATAATTAATCCTTGTAAGTTCGCCCTGGTTTCAAGGTAATCTTGAATCATTGTACCAAACTGTTCGCGCTTTTTTTGCGAAACTTTGGCGTAGCCATACCCTGGCACATCAACCAAATAAAAGTCATGATTTACTAAATAAAAATTAAGTGTTTGCGTTTTTCCGGGTTGTGCCGAAGTTCGCGCTAAATTTTTACGATTCAATAATGTATTTATTAAACTTGATTTTCCCACATTAGAACGACCAGAAAGTGCAATTTCAGGCAAATTATCAGCTGGATATTGATCCTCACGCACAGCACTGATTGCATATGAACTCTCTTTAATGATCATTAGCTGCCTTTATTTCTTCATTATTTTCCTGATCATCCTCTTTACGTCTTGTTACGTTTGGTTCGGCATTTTTTTCAATGACATCTTTAGTAACTTTTACGTTCTCAATATCAGGCTCACTTGGAGTTTTATACATGATACCCATCATTGCATTTTCAATTATAGTCCGCAAGCCACGTGCTCCCATATTACGGTCAATGGCCAAATCTGCTATAGCTTTTAAAGCATCTGGTGTAAATTCTAAGTTAACCTGATCAAGCGACATCAATTTTTTATATTGCTTTACCAGTGCATTCTTAGGCTCAGTTAAAATTCTAACTAAATCATTTCTATCTAACTTATCTAAGGTAGCAATAATTGGAATACGACCAATAAATTCTGGAATCAGCCCAAACTTAACCAAATCTCCTGTCGTTAAATGTTTAGTCCAAGAATCATCTTGCACTTTATTAAGCTCATTTTCAGCACTAAAACCGATTACTTTTTTACCTAAACGACTTTTGACAATTTGTTCGATACCATCGAATGCTCCACCAACTATAAATAAAATGTTGGTGGTATTTATCTGTATTAATTCTTGCTGAGGGTGTTTACGGCCTCCTTGTGGTGGAACTGAAGCAATAGTACCTTCCAAAATTTTTAATAATGACTGCTGAACGCCTTCACCTGAAACATCTCTAGTAATTGAAACATTTTCAGATTTTTTAGAAATTTTATCAATCTCATCAATATAAATGATTCCCCGTTCTGCACGTTCTATGTCGTAATCTGCATTTTGCAATAATTTAAGTAAAATGTTTTCAACATCTTCACCAACATAGCCTGCTTCAGTTAAGGTAGTTGCATCAGCTATTGCAAAAGGCACATCTAAAATACGGGCTAAAGTTTGAGCCAAGTATGTTTTACCCGAACCAGTTGGTCCAATCAAAGCAATATTTGATTTTTGCAATTCTGTCGAAGAATCAACATCCATTTGTGTAACGCGCTTATAATGATTATAAACTGCAACTGATAAAATCTTTTTTGCACGCTCTTGGCCAATAACGTACTGGTCAAGCTGCTTTTTAATTTCCATTGGTTTAGGTAAATCCTGTGCTTTTTTTAAAGAATCAGATTTCAGTTCATCGTCAATAATTCTTTTTGATAAGTCTACACATTCATTACAAATATAAACCCCGTTGCCAGCAATCATTTTTTTAACTTGATCTTGTGTTTTGTCACAAAAGGAACATTTAATAACCTCTTGATCAGTAAATTGTGATGCCATTCTATTCCTCCTTGTATCTACAAGTCTAAGGTTAGCATAAAATACGGGTTGTATATGAATTATATGCTTATAAAATAAAAAGGCAGTACGACACCACCTTTTTACTCAAATTTTAAGACTCTACTTTTTATCAGACTTGTTTTCGTCTTTTTTAGTCTTAGATTTAGAAACTTGTTTTGCGTTGTCAGCGACAATATTAATAGCCTTACGTACATTAATGTCATGTGAAAGCATATCATCAGTCAGAGTGCTACGGACAGTTTTTTCATCCATGTTATATTCACTAGCTAGGTTTTTTATTTCCTTGTCAATTTCTTCCTTAGTGGCTTTAATGTCCTCTTTTTTGACAATTGCCTCAAGTACCAGGTTAGTTTTAACTCTTTCTTCAGCATCTTTACCGAATTGTGAACGTAATTGATCTTCTGTAGTATTAGTTATCTTGTAATATGTCTCAGGGCTAATACCTTGGCGCTGCATATTTCCTAAATATTGATTCATTTGCGTATTGATATCTTCTTGAATCATAGCATCTGGAATTTTATCAATAGTAGCATTGGCAACAGCACCTTCAATTGCCGCTTGTTCAATTTCGTCTTGTGCCGCTTCTTCCTTTTGTGCCTTTAAGTCCTTCTTGATCTTTTCTTTTAAATCATCAAGAGTTTCAACTGAGTCATCTACATCTTTAGCAAATTCATCATCTAATTTTGGCAACTGTTTTGATTTAACTTCGTGAACCTTGGTAGCAAAATGAGCTTCCTTACCAGCTAAATCTTTTGCACCATAATCTTCTGGAAATGTTACAACTACATCTACATCATCACCAGCTTTATGACCAATTAATTGATCTTCAAAACCTGGAATAAATGTATTAGATCCTAATTCAAGAGAGTAGTCCTCTGCAGAACCGCCATCAAAAGCTTTACCAGCAACTGTTCCTTTATAGTCAATGGTAACTGTATCACCCTTAGCTGCTGCACTCTTCTTCAATACTAACTCTGCATTCTTTTCACGCTCGTCTTTTAGTTTAGCATCAATATCTTTAGCATATACTCGGGTATTTTGTTTAGGCACTTCGATTCCTTTGTATTCGCCCAGTTTTACCTCAGGTTCAACAGTAACAGTGGCTTTCATTTGCCAATCTTTACCTTTTTCCATTGAAACAGGTAAAATTTGTGGTTGACCTACAGCCGCAATATCAGCTTCTTTAAGTGCTGACTCATAGGCATCAGGTAATACAATATTCAATGCATTTTCATACAATGATTCTTCACCATAATATTGATCAAAAATCACGCGCGAAACATGTCCCTTTCTAAAGCCAGGAACACGCAAACTGTTCTTTACTCTCCTAAATGCTTGATCTAGCCCACGCTTTACATCAGCTTGGGGAATATCAAAAGTAAGTTCACCGGTAGTATTATCGGTTTTATTCCATTTTACAGACATTAATTAAATACCTCCAATGTCAAGTTAAATTGCATCGTTACATACTAAATTATCTTACATTAAACACTCGCAAAAAACAAACTTAGGCAAAAAAAGATGTACTTCTATGAAGAAGTACATCTTTTTAAACTGTTTTTAACGAACTAGTCAAGAATTTCAGTAACTTGACCAGCACCAACAGTACGACCACCTTCACGGATAGTGAACTTAGTACCCTTTTCAATGGCTGCTGGTTTAATCAATTTAACAGTAAATTCTGTGTTATCGCCAGGCATAACCATTTCAGTACCTTCTGGTAATTCAATTTCTCCAGTAATATCTGTAGTGTGGAAATAGAATTGTGGACGGTAATCTGAGAAGAATGGGGTGTGACGTCCGCCTTCCTCTTTCTTCAAAACGTAAACTTGGCCTTTAAACTCGTGGTGAGTTTGAATTGAGCCAGGCGCAGCCAAAACTTGTCCACGAACAACTTGGTCACGGTCAATACCACGAAGCAATACACCAACGTTGTCTCCGGCTTCACCTAAGTCCAAAGTCTTGTGGAACATTTCCAAACCAGTTACAACTGATTTAAGAACTTTATCTACCAAGCCGACAATCTCAACTTCATCACCGATCTTAACTGTACCACGGTCGATACGACCTGAAGCAACAGTACCACGACCAGTAATAGTGAAGACATCTTCAACTGGCATCAAGAATGGCTTATCAGTTTGACGTTCAGGAGTTGGAATATATTCATCAACTGTGTCCATCAACTTCATGATAACTTCTTCTTGTTCCTTGTCACCTTGTAAAGCTTTCAATGCTGAACCACGGATAACTGGAATGTCATCACCAGGATAATCGTATTCAGTCAACAAGTCACGAACTTCCATTTCAACTAAGTCAATCAGTTCTGGGTCGTCAACTAAATCAGTTTTGTTCAAGAAAACAACGATGTAGTTAACACCAACTTGACGAGCAAGTAAAATGTGTTCACGAGTTTGTGGCATAGGACCATCAGTTGCGGCAACAACTAAGATAGCTCCATCCATTTGGGCAGCACCGGTAATCATGTTCTTAATGTAGTCGGCGTGACCTGGGGCATCCATGTGGGCGTAGTGACGATTTTCAGTTTCGTACTCTACGTGAGCGGTATTGATAGTAATACCACGTTCCTTTTCCTCTGGGGCTGCATCGATTTCTGAATAATCTTCTGCTTTAGCCAAGCCCTTTTCTGATAAAACTTTAGTAATAGCCGCTGTTAAAGTGGTCTTACCATGGTCAACGTGACCGATAGTACCAATGTTTACGTGTGGCTTTGTTCTAACGTAATGTTCTTTTTCTGCCATTAAAATGACCCTCCTGTAAATTTGCAAGAAGTCCGTTGAGTAAGTAACGGATAGTTCTCTGTTGAATATTGTACTACTTTCATTGGCAAATGCCTAGTATTTTAATGCATAGAGCCATGCCTAATGAAAACGTCCTTTGCTATTATACTAAATACTTTGAAAAAGTAAAGGCATTTTATCCAATTTTATTCGGATATATTATTATCGATTTTCTCAAACAGCTTCTGATTACTTCTACCATCATGGTTATCAATATAAGAAGCAATGTCACTGGCAAAACTGTCAGGATCATCAACATACTTATTTAGTTTAGGATAAAGATTCCCTAAAATCAAATTAACTTCGCCTAAAACAGCCGGAAGTTGATTAGGCTTGTGGTAGTAACGTGAACCAATACCTGATACAACTTCTCGATACACGGGGTCCTTTTCAAGTAAATTTATTTTTTGAGGAATAAATTGCTCTTCCTGCCCTAATACCAGAACCCTAAATGTTTCCTGAAGTCCCAGTCGAAACAAATCTTCAATTAAAACCAGCCGAATTGCAAAGTTTAAACTGGGATCCAGCAACAAACTCTGAGCAAAATTTTTAAAATTTGGTAAATTTAACTTAAATAATTGTTCGTAATCAGATTTTGTTGGTTTAGCTTTTTGTTTAAAAGTAACCATTATTTTCTGTTGAGCTGTTGAATTAACTGGTTCTACCGAACATGGCAATTCATAGTCAGTAATATTTTTAACTTCTAAAGCTTCAATAAAAAAATTATTTTTTCTAAGAATTTTGCTATATTCAGCAAAAATTTTAGAATTAGTGAAAAGATCCTTTTCTTCTTTAATTAATTCATAAGCAGAATAACTCTGCTTGTTCTTAATATATAGCTCACATAAATTAAGAACAACCTCGTCGCTGTGACCATCCCTTAAAGCTTCTTCAAGATTTTGAATAGCCTGGACCATATCGCCACTTGCTTCATTTCTTTTTGCCAGATTAATTAAATTTTTTTGACTCAGTGATGTCATCATTGATCTTTCTTGATAATTCTTTGACCAGTCTTATTAACATCAACTGGGTGATGAGTTTCCTTTTTTGGCATATCATTTTTGCTATTTCTTTTTTGCATTGCTCGATGTCGGTTTTGGTTTACCTCCATTACTACTGGCAAAACTACTGGCCGCCTATTTGTTTTGCGATAAAGAAACTTTTCCAAATCATTGCGCACATCTTGCTTAATCTCTGTCCAGTCAAATTTTTTGTGCTCAAAATTATTATTAATTGTCTTTTTAATCAGCTCAATGCTGTCACGCATTAACTGCTGATTTGCCTTAATGTATACAAATCCTCTACTTGTAACCTGTGGTTGAGCAATAATTTTTTTCTTACGGCGATCAATTGTCACTACTGCAATAAAGATGCCATCATCAGATAGGACCTCGCGATCGCGTAAAACAATATTACCAACATCCCCGATGCCAGAGCCATCAATCATTGTGTCCTCTCCGGGAACAGGATCTGTCAAATAGAGTCGTTTTTGATTAAAGTCATAGCTTAAGCAATCACCATTTTTAGTAATAAAAATATCTTCTTTTTTGAGTCCTGCCCTGATTGCCAAATCTTTGTGAATTTCCAGTAATCGATATTCACCTATAACTGGAATTAAAAATTGTGGCTTTATAATGTCAATAAGCAGTTGTAAATCACGGCCCGTTGCATGTCCACTGGTATGTTTTGCTTTACCTAGTTGAATTACAGTACCACCAGCACGATAAACCATATCGCTAGTTTGAGCCACAACCGTTTCCACAGAATGAGAAGGCGTCGTCGCAATAAAAACTAGGTCTCCCTTGTGAATCGTAATCATACTGTGACGTTTTTTGGCCATCTTTTGTAAAGAATTTAAAGGCTCACCCATTTGACCGGTTTCAAGAATAACCGTTTTTTCATCAGGAGTTTCTTTTAAATCTTTAACGCGCATCAACAAGCCTTTAGGAACATTCAAATAACCAAGATTCATGGCGGTGCGGACTATTTTAGCCAAATCTCTGCCCGTCAGCAAAACGCGTCTGCCAGTTTTATGAGCGGCATTTAAGACTTCCTGAATTCTAATCAGATTAGATGCTTTGGCAGCGACGATTACTCTTCCCTTGGCATTCCGAAAAACATTTGTTACATAGTCCCCAATCTCCTGCTCGGCAACATTGGGCAAAGATGCCTCAGCATTTGAAGAGTCACTTAAAAGTGCTAAAACTTTCTTTTGTCCAATTTCTGCTAAACGGTCTAAATCCGTACGGTACTTAGGGGCTGCAGAAGGATCAAACTTAAAATCTCCAGTATAAACAACTTCTCCTGCAGGAGTATGCACATCTATTCCCAGCGAATCTGGAATAGAATGAGTAGTCGGGAAAAATGATATATTAGCATTTTTAAAATCAATCTCTGTTTCTGCATCAATCACATGAAAAAGAGTGTTTTTACAGCGCTTATTTTCCCGTTTAACTGTTATTTTTGCCAGTTCGATTGTGAGCTGTGACCCAAAAACTGGTATGTCATACTTTCTTAAAATATACGGCAAAGCTCCTATCGAATCTGCATGTCCGTGTGTCAAAAAAATGCCGACCACCTGATCACCATATTGCTCAAAAAAGTCTAGATCCGGAATAACCAGATCAATTCCAAACAATGTGCTGTCAGGATATTTAAGACCAGCATCAAGAACAAAAATTTCATCATTAACTTTAACAGCGAACATGTCTTTTCCTTGTTCACGAACGCCGCTCAAAATCATAATTTTAACTTGATCAGTCATTATATTTCCTTTTCTTTAATTTGCTATTCAGTTGTTATTTATGGATCATGTGATCACAACGTAAAAAGTATCTTTTTTTATTCTAGCATAAAAAGGTATTTTGACAAAAATAAAAAAGCCGATTCCTAATTTGAACCAGCTTTTTTGACATTTCAATTAATTAACGACGCAAACCTAGCTTCTTGATTAATTCACGGTAACGATTAATATCCTTATTTTGTAAATAACGAAGTAAGTTACGACGGTGACCTATTTTCTTCAATAAACCAACATAAGAATGATGATCATGTGAATGATTCCTCATATGTTCAGTCAGGTTATTAATATCTGTAGTCAAGATGGCTACTTGAACCTCAGTTGAACCTGTATCACCTTCGTGAGTCGCAAATTTTTGAATTATTTCATCTTTTTCTGCTTTTGAAATTGCCATATTATTTTCACCTTTCACTAGAATAATTGCCGCTAACAACGTTAACCGTCAGGTGTGAGCGCGCAAACAGCGTTAACGGTTCACAACAATAGTATAATACAGACAATTTTTTTAAAAAGCAAGTATTATTTATCTTGCATCTACAATTATCTTTCAGTATAATCTATAAAGTAGAATTACGATCAATGGAGGTGAAATTTATGCCACAAATCAAATCAGCTATTAAGCGTGTTAAGACTCAAGATGCTACAAGAAAGCGCAATGCTGCTCAAATGAATCAGTTGAGAACTGCAGTTAAAAAGTTCAAGACTGCTCAAGCTGCTGGTGCTGAAAACGCCTCCGAATTACACGTAGCTGCTGCTCGTGCATTAGATAAAGCTGCTTCTAAAGGTCTTATTCATAAGAATAAAGCTAACCGTG
Organism: Lactobacillus laiwuensis; assembly: GCF_019972835.1. Classification (GTDB taxonomy): domain Bacteria; phylum Bacillota; class Bacilli; order Lactobacillales; family Lactobacillaceae; genus Lactobacillus; species Lactobacillus laiwuensis. The sequence goes on from NZ_BPPB01000001.1 coordinate 416,897, forward strand.
ATAAGAGCCGTTTAGCAAAACTTGCAAAATAATGATCTTGCTTAATTAATAATCAAAAAGACAGAAATGAACTCATTTCTGTCTTTTTATTTACCAAAATTTATACACTGAGAATAAACAGCTTTAAAAAATTGTTTTCATGGTATTGTCCGCTCTTATAATTAAAATCCAACTTAATTGCTTGTTTTAATAATTTTGCTACCTTGTCTAGTGATAATCTATTTTTAAGAGCTAACTTAACGCGATAAGGATGAACCCCCAAAGTTTGCACGATTTCAGCTTCACTGCGGCCTCTCTCATTAAGCACCTTAACAATCAAAATCATTTCCAGCTGATTTTCAAATACTGCAAGAATCTGTATTGGATTGTTGCCATTATGCAACTGATTACTTAATCTTATCAGAGCTTCCTGATAATTGTTACTTAACGCCGAATCCAGAATAGCAAAAATATTTTGCGCCAAAGATAAATCAACATTTTTTTCAACTAATTCAGTCGTAATTTTTCTATTGCTTACTACCATTTTCAGTTTATTGTAATTACTTAAAACAGTATCTAGTACTTGATCGCTACGTTCTAATAAAAGCTTTAAAGCAGAACTTGTAATTTGATACCCTTCCATAGAAATCATATTTCTGACAGTTTTACTCAATTCAAATGGTCTAATTTTAGTTTCCACCACATTAAAATTTTTGGTAATAAGCTTAGTTATTTTCTTTCGTCGATCAATTTTTTCATATGAAGCAACGATTACTAAAACATCATCTAGCTCCGCAATATTTGCCAAAACATTCTGCAATTTTGCAATTTGCTTTTGGAATTTTTTAGGTACTTTGGCAGTTAAAAAAAAGGGATTTTTGATCGTTATTATTTTTTTTTGACTAAAAAGGCTCGACTCAGTGAGATCAGCAATTAATTCATCTAATCCTTCTGAATCGCAATCAACAGTGACTTTTTCATATTCTGAGAATTTTGTTTCATGAATATATGAATCAGCAAGATATTCATTTAGGAAAGCGTCGTTGCCATTAATCAGGGTATGAGCAATTTTCGTATTAGAACCTTTAAATAAAGAAAGTAATGTCATTTTTTTGTCACCGGTAAAAATCTCTTAAATTTGGGCCTCGTAAAAGCACCATAAGTCCAAGTAATCATACCACAGTCTTGAGTTGATGCCCACGGAATATGTTGAGCCTGCAAAGTTTCAATTGTCTCTATGTGAGGATGACCAAAACGATTCTTGCGACCAGCAGAAACAAAAACTCTCTCTGGATGTAGAGCTTTTAAGAATTCTTTATTTGAAGCAGTACGACTACCGTGATGACCTAGTTTAAAGTAATCTGCATGCAAATGATATTGATTTATAATTTCCAACTCTCCTTCTTGACCTAAATCTCCAGTAAAAAGCCACCGTTTACCTGCCAGTTTAAATGTTAGAGAAAGAGAATCTTCATTTTTACCTATGCCTGGCTTAAAAGGATAAACAGTCTGAAAAGATATTTGAGAGTCATTAACTTTATTCCCGGCTAACAATTGTCTAATTTGGCTTTTCTTGATTTTGCCAATGATCCTTTTTTGAAAAGAAGGATTTTGAATCAATCCTTGGGCTATATATAATTTTTTTACTTTGATTTGACTCAAAAGTGGTCTCAAATCACCTACATGGTCTGCATCTTGATGCGTAATAAATATCCCATTAATTTTGCTTATACCTTGAGCCTTCAAAAATGGCAGTGTAATTTTATTAACTTGGGGGTTTATTTTTTTGCCGTTAAAATTAAGTTTTCCGCCGACGTCTATTAAATAAACCTTTCTAAAAAATGGAGTAGAAATAAAAATACTGTCACCCTGACCAACATCAATAAAAGTCACCTGACCTTGAAGTGGAAAATGAATTGTTAAAAAAATTAGTCCGTATGTAAATAAAAGGCAGCCTATGATATTCTTTTTTGTTTTTTGATAGTCTGGCTTTTCATTTATCAAAATCAATATGACAGATGTCAACATTAATAAGAGCAGGCATTGCCACCAGTTTATTTTGCCAAATGTCAAAAGACCAATTTTGCTGTTAGAAATTTGTGCAATTATTTTTTCTCCTTGTTCAAGTATTCTTTCAAATAAAAGACTGCATTTTGGATTAATACCGAAGAATAACAAATTAAAAAAAGTTAAAGGCATCACGACCCAATTGAAATATGGCACAATTAATATATTAAAGAAAACGGTTAATAGATTAAATTGAAAAAAATAAAATAGAAGCAAGGGCAATAAAAGGCTATTTAAAGAAAATGACTGCTTAAATTTAGTCATATGGTTAGTCATTTCCAAGCCCAAGGCTAAAATATAGCTTAAAATTGCACCAGTGTTCATCATCAAACGAGGATCAAAAATTAAGTGCAAAACAGCAGTAAGTCCAAGTAAATCACTCTTGTTAATTTGTAATTTGTTTATACTAAGTAGCTGACCCAAAATATAGGTCAAACTTGCTCGGATAAAGCCCACTTGACCATTACTGAGAAAAATTCCTATAAGTAAAATAATTAGGCAAAAAAGAAATGTCTCTTCTTGCGTTAATTTTAAAAAATAGCAACATGTACTGATTAGCAGAGTATAGATACCAACATGTAGACCAGAAATACTCAGAATATGAATTACACCAAGATCGCGATAATTATTTAGTATTGATTGAAATCTTTGACTGGGATTCTCACCTAATATCAGTTCGTTACTAAAAAAAGATAAGATTGGTGGCATTTTTTGCAAAAAAACTTTTAATTTGAACCGCAAATGATGTAAATAATTCCAGATGCCTCGCTTTTCAATTTTAACTTTATAACTGGTTAATTTGACTTCTTGAGTAATATTTTTAGAGAGGTAGAACCTTTGCAAATCAAATTGTCCATAGTTAGAAGCTGGTTCAATTAGATTTACATCACCAGCTAAATTATAAAGTACAACTTTGTACCCTAATTTCAATTGTTTTATCTGGCTAGAATTTATTTTTCCAGAAACTTTTATTTTGCCGTCTGCTGCTTGGCCATCAACTGTGAACCAATCGTCAAAAATTTCAACTTGATCAGGATAAAAAGCTATTATTGATCTGGGACTGATTGTAAAGTTAGTTTGCTTTTTATCAATGTAAGTCACAAAAAGAGTTATGAAAAAAACAACCAAAGAAAACCATTTTAAAGAATTAAACTTGTAAAAAAGTAAATATGAAAGATAAAAAGCTATTAATAAACAGACTAGCTTTTCAATTAAGGTATTGCACTGATAATACAAGAAGCTTAAATCAACCAGTAATAAAGCTAATACAAGAAAAAAACCGGGTCTTAGGACATCAAACTTCCAATTGGTCTTTAAGGGCGACAAAAGTTTTTTCTCCAATTCCAGATACTTGTTTTAGTTCTTCTATGGATTTAAATTGACCGTTTTTTTGACGATAAGCAATAATTTGCTGTGCTTTTTTCTCTCCAATACCATTAAGCTGCTGTAATTGTGCTACATTTGCAGTATTAATATTTACTTTATTGCTGGCAGTCGTTTGGTCACCTTTGTTATCACTAATTTCAGCGGAAACCGTGCCAGTGGTATTAGATGAAACTGATTCCACCACTTGTTCTGCTTTAATTTTTTCGCCTTTATAAGGAATATGAATTTTATCCTGGTCTTTTAATATCAAAGCTCGATTAACCCTTTTCAATTGAGCATTGCTTTTAATACCTCCTGCTGCAGCAATCAGCTCATTTAATCTTGCGCCATTTTTAAGTGTGTATACTCCTTGATGATTAACGGCACCTGATATATCACAGGTGACACTTTTAGGCTTAGCTGCAGCAATTCTTTCTGTTTTTGTTTCCCCTGAATTCGTTTTGTCTGGCAAATTGTCAGTATTGTCTTTTTTACTCTGCAAAAGCTCAGTATTTTCATCGTTAAAATCATTAATATTTTCATTAGAATCCGATTTTTTGACTTCAAACCAAAAAACAACCATTAAACATGCTAATCCAATAAAAAAATACGTTTTATGCTCATCAATAAAAGTTTTTATTCTTTCCCAATCCATTTTTTCAACTCCTATTTTTAAGTACGCAAAAAAGCCCAAAAAACATTTGGACTTTTTTGATATTTATCAATAATTTTCTTGTAAATAACGAAGTGCATCTTCAAAGGTACGCACAGGAACAATTTTCATCTTGGTTCCAATTTGCTTGGCTGTCTTTTTAGCAAGCAAATAATTACTTGAACTTTTTTTCATCCCCGCTGTATCAACAGGTGCAAAAAAGACTTCAGCTCCAGCACGATCAGCAGCCACAACTTTTTTATCAACGCCACCAATCATACCCACTTTTCCTGATGGACTAATTGTCCCAGTTCCAGCAATCTTATGGCCTTTTGCTAAGTGCTTGCCTGAAAATACTTCATAACTGGTCAAAGTGAACATTAATCCGGCTGATGGTCCCCCTATTGCACCGGCATTAATTGTAACTTTTGGCTTAGTCTCAACCTGTATATGTTCTACTAACTGTATTCCTATTCCAGGTTTACCTGTTCCTTCGACCTTAACAATTTTTCCTTTAAAATTGATTTTTTTCTGTTCCCGCAAGACATTAATTTCCGTTTTAGAGCCTATCTTTTTCTTTTGAAAATAACGGATCATTTCTTCTGTCGAGTGAAATTGATGGCCATCAGCACCTAAGACAGTATCTCCGACTTGCAATTTGCCTTTAAAACTTGAGCCTTTTTGCACCTGCATAACGTAAACACCTTGATAGTGGAGTTTTGGTTTTAGTCCAGCCTTTTTGGCCGCATAATAAATTGCATTTTGTTGACTAGTTTGCATATACCAATTTTGTAATTCTTGGTATTGACTACTGCTTGAATCACCTAATAACTCAGTTTTTGGTATACGACTAGCATGTTTTTGGGTAAAACTAAAAAGATATTCCCATACTGTTGCCGGTTGACTTGTTTCACTAACAGTCACTAAATAAAAATTACTTGGCGGCTTAGCCTTACTTTTTACAAATTGGCCAACTGAAACAGCACTGCCAGGCATTTCAATATAATAATTTGTTGGCCAGTTTAAGCCAATAAAAACGAGAAAAAAAGTCAGAATTATAAGTAACCATTTTCGGGTTTTTGAAAACTTCTTGTTCACTTTCTTTTCTTTATTCATGTTTGCTATAACCAATTTTTTCTTTCAATGCCTGTGCCGCTTTAGTCGGCAAGAAGCTAGCAAAATCACCATTAAACTGCGCAATTTCTTTTATAATACTGGACGCAACAAAGCTATTTTCCGGCTCAGTAAAAAGCAAAACGGTACTTATGTCACTTGCCATTTTTTTATTCATTTCCGCAATCTGCTGTTCAAATAAAAAGTCTGTGGTATTTCTTACGCCACGTATAATTGTATTTGCTCCTAAATCGCGTGCAACATTAACAGTAAGCTGGTCAGGCTTTAGCAGCACTTGAACATTTTTCAGACCTTTAACGGCATCATTAATTAAATCTTTTCTTTCTTTATTTGTAAAAAGATATTTTTTAGCAGTATTGACCATTACCACTACGTATACTTTATCAAATATCGCAGCAGCCTGATTAATTATATCAACGTGACCGTTAGTGATGGGATCAAAACTCCCTGGAAATATTGCTACACTCATTAGTGTTCCTTTCGATAAAAACGAACGATGGTTTTACCCAGATGCTTTTCTTTAATTAGCTGAAAGCTACTACTTGTTTTTAAATTTGTTTGATCATTGGTTTCAGCCACCACCACTGCACCACTGTTTAACAGTTCTAGGTCAACCATTTTTGCCATATCTGCCGTAATTTTTTGTTTAGCATAAGGTGGATCTAAGAAGACAAGATCAAATTTCTGCTTGTCTTTGGCAAATTTAGCCAAAGCCGCGTTACTAGACATTTTATATACTGAAAAACGTTCAGGCTCCTTTGTTAAAGCAACGTTTTTACGAATAACGTTAACGGCCTGATAATTAATGTCAACTATAACTGCATGAGAACATCCCCGAGAAACAGCCTCAATTGCCAAAGCGCCACTCCCCCCGTATAAATCCAAAACTGCTCCACCATTAAAAAATTGACCTAATGAATTAAACAGAGATTCTTTAACCTTATCACTAGTTGGTCTTGTTTTCTGGCTTTTCAACGTAAATAAATTGCGTTTGGCATACTTTCCGGAAATAATTCTCATAATAGTTGTTCTGTATCTTCCTGACGTTCTTGTAAAGTTTTTTCGGCTTCTTTTGCTAATTCTGCAATTTGCTTTTCAATATGATCGCTTGAGAGATCAATTTGATTCCAATTTGATTTTTCTACTTTTTCAACAAAATCAAGTGAATTCAGGTCACGGCAAACTTGTTCAATCTCTTTTTTATTGACATACAAAATACAATAAGCAAATTTTTTAGAAAAATAAACAATATCACCATATCGTCTCAATTTATATTGATCACTAATTGAATTCAAATAAACAATAAGACTTTGTCTTTGAATAATATTTTTATTAGCTAAATCTTCTTCAACGCCCATTTGCAAACCTTTCCTCATTTTTAATTCGCTCGTTTGCTGAAATATTTAACACAATTCCGATAGCAGCTGACAAAATTATTAAAGACGATCCTCCATAAGAAATGAACGGCAACGTGACCCCAGTAATGGGTAATAAACCGAGTACAGCACCCACATTAAAAACAGTCTGGGTAAAAATAATTGTTGTTACTCCAAAGCATACTAAAGCATTGAATTGTGAACTCGCATGAATACCAACTTCCATAATACTCCAAATTAAATAAAAAATTAGTCCAATTACTAAGAGTGCACCGATGACACCAATTTCTTCTGCAATCACTGCTAAAATGAAGTCTGTATAAGGCTCGGGCAGATAGCCTCTTTTTTGCATGCTATTACCCAGACCTACACCAAATAAACCACCATTATGGATAGCATAGTATGAATTAACCAGTTGTGCTCCTCCTTTTTGCTCCAGTTCAAACGGGTGCAGAAAAGAAAGAAAACGACGATACTGGTACTTATTTTGTAGAAATTCAGGATTCCATTTGATAATCAGGAAAACAAGCAGGTAAACTCCGACCGCAATGCCAATAAGACATAAAACTGCATTCTTAGCGGGAACACCAGAAACTGAGAACATGACGATGACAATCATTGCCAAAATAGCGGTACCGCCAAAATCAGGCTCAAGGATAACCAAAAACATCATAAAAGCAGCTAAAATTGCAGGTCTTGATAAGTTTTGAATAATTTGCCCTTTGTTAAAAGAACCATCATGACGATCTAAAAAATAAGCTAAATAAATTATCAAGGATAATTTGGCAATTTCCAGAGGTTGAATCTTAATTATTTTTAAATCAATCCAACCGACAGAACCATTGACTGCAGCAGCAGACCCTTTAAAAATTTTCAAGCAAATCAAATAAAAAAGTAATAAAATGCTGATTCCGAGAAACCAAATGACAAACTTCCGACTCTTGAAAATATTAAGTTTTAAAAAAAAGCAGAGAGCACAAAAAACAAAAACCGCAAAAAAAGCATACATGGCTTGGCGTATACCGTAAAATGCCGGATTAAACCCATTCACAAGCAAAATATCCGAGCTAGCGGAATAGACCATCACTATTCCAAAGACCACTAACAAGATATAGGGCAAGAAAATATTGTAATTTAAATGGTGAAGTTTTTGCCGCACAAGCCGACCTCTCCTTCTGTAATAAATTAACCTTTATTATAAGCATTATAAAACAAAAAGAGCACCACTTCATCAGTGAGTGCCCTTCTTAAAAAAATTATTTACTTCTTATTACGTCTCTTATCGGCTTTTTGTCTCTCAGAAGTGTTCAGAATTTTCTTTCTTAACCTGATTGAATCTGGTGTTACCTCACAATATTCATCATCATTTAAGAACTCAATGGCTTCTTCAAGCGTTAAAGTTTTAGGAGTTCTAATAGCTGCAGCATGATCCTTCCCCGCAGCACGAGTGTTAGTCAAGTTTTTACCTTTGATAACATTAACTGCGATATCACGATCACGAGAGGATTGACCGACAATCATTCCTTCATAAACTTCAACTCCGGCTCCAATAAACAATTCGCCACGTTGCTCAACAGTTTGCAAAGAATATGTGGTTGATTTACCCTGGCTAATGGAAACTAAAGCACCATTTTGACGACCAGGTTCCCAGTTCTTAACAACAGGTTTATATGAATCAAAACTATGGTTCATAATGCCGTAGCCACCAGTTTGAGACATAAATTCATTATTATAGCCAATTAATCCCCGAGAAGGAACTAGGAAGTCAAGCCGAGTTTGATTGTTACCTGTGGATGCCATATTCTTCATTTCTCCTTTTCTCTGAGAAAGTGAGTCAATGACTGAACCAACGTATTCGTCAGGGGTATCCACTTGAACAGCTTCAAATGGCTCACACATTTTACCATCAATTTCACGGTAGATAACCTTTGGTCTTGATAATTGCAATTCAAAACCTTCACGACGCATTTCTTCAACCAAAATTGAAAGGTGCAATTCACCACGACCTGAAACAGTCCACGCGTTTAATTGGTCGGTTGGATCTACTTTCAAAGAAACATCGGTTCTGGTTTGCTTAATTAAACGATCTTCCAACTTTTTTGGAGTAACTTTGTCACCTTCGCGACCAGCAAAAGGTGAGTCATTAGCTACAAAATCCATTTGCAGTGTGGGTGGATCAATCTTTAGAAGAGGCAAAGCTTCAGGATTTTCGGCTGAAGCAATAGTTTCACCAACAAAAATATCGTTAATACCACTAATGGCAATAATATCACCTGCTTTAGCTTCAGTAATCTCGTTACGCTTTAAGCCAAAGAAACCGAAAAGTTTGGTAACTCTAAAGTTTTGGGTAGAACCGTCACGCTTCATCACAGTAATATTATCGCCAACTTTAACTCGCCCGCGATAAATACGGCCAACACCTATACGACCAACGTAATCATCCCAGTCAAGCATTGTAATTTGGAATTGCAAAGGTTCATCTGTATTATCAATTGGTGCAGGAATTGATTTAATAATCGTGTCAAAAATAGGATTCATAGTTTCTTCTTGTTTTGACGGATCAGGATCATAAGAGGAGGTACCATTTAAAGCAGATGCATAAACTACTGGGAAGTCAAGCTGCTCATCGTTTGCTCCTAATTCAATAAATAATTCCAGCACTTCGTCAAGAACTTCTTTAGGACGAGCACCAGGACGGTCAATCTTGTTGATAACGACAATTGGCTTAACTCCTGCTTCTAATGCCTTTTTAAGTACGAAACGAGTTTGCGGCATAGTGCCTTCATAAGCATCAACCAATAATAAAGCACCGTCGACCATATGCATGATTCTTTCGACTTCGCCACCGAAATCGGCGTGTCCCGGAGTATCCAAAATATTAATGGTTGTATCACCATATTTAACCGCAGTGTTTTTAGATAAAATAGTTATACCACGTTCACGCTCAATATCATTTGAATCCATCGCACGATCTTCCAAAGCCATATGTTCAGGGAGAGTGTCGGATTGTTTCAACAATTGGTTAACCAGAGTAGTTTTACCATGGTCAACGTGCGCTATGATAGCTATATTCCTAATATCGTCTCTTCTTTTTTCTGACAAAAGTATTCCTCCTCCACTCCTCAATAAAAAAACTGTGACGTGGTCACAGTTTCGGCGGCACGTCAAAAACATGCTGATCGAAGTGTTTCATATCTGTATATTTACGCTCATTGATTTTACCACCTAACAGTTTAAGGGTCAACGTTTATCCCTCTTTTTCAAATTAAAAATTTAGTATAGAATAAAAAGCAGACAAATTAGTTTATTTTATGTTACAAATATAAATATAAACTTTTATGAAAGAGTGAATGTAATTGATTTTAATGAAAGATATTACCCGTGACGGTAACCCAGTATTGCGCAAAGTAGCTAAACCATTAACTTTTCCTTTAAGCGAACATTATCAAAATTTGGCTAAAGAAATGATGGAATATCTAGTTAACTCGCAAGATCCTAAAATTGCAGAAAAGCACCAATTGCGGGCCGGTGTGGGGTTAGCTGCACCACAGGTTGGCGAAAGCGTTCAAATGGCCTCATTACTGGTTCCAAATGACAAAGGCGACATTGTCTTTAAGGAAACTTTTGTTAATCCTGAAATTTTATCTGAATCAGTCAAACAAGCTTGCCTCAGTGAAGGCGAAGGATGCTTGAGCGTTGATAAAGTAATTGATGGCTACGTGCCACGACCTGACAAATTAAAAATTCATTACTATACTGTCTCTGGTGAAGAAAAGACCATTCGTTTAAAAGACTACCCCGCTATTGTTGCATCCCATGAAATTGAACATTTACGAGGACATCTTTTCTATGATCGTATTAATAAGCAGAACCCATTTAAATTAGATGAAGATACTATAGTCATTTATTAATTTAATTAAAAAGATTTTTAGCCGTCATTTATTGTGTTGACGGTTTTTTTAAATATAGCTGGCAAAACTTGATTCTATACTTGTTTTTGCATGTATGGTAGAATTTTACTAGCTATTGGATGCTTTATGTTATCCAAAATTAGAACGTTTATTAACTGAATAAGGAGAATACAAATATGATCTACAAAGTTTTGTATCAAAAAGACAAGGTTGTCAATCCTAGACGGGAAACAACCCAAACTCTTTATCTTGAGGCCGACAACATGGTGGCCGCAAGAACAATGGTTGAGGAAAATACCCCCTATAATATTGAACTCATCCAAGAATTGGCTGGCAATTCGTTAACTTACGAAAAAGAGCATGCCGATTTTAAATTAGCCACTTTTGAGAGTAAGAAGTAGTCTCTGTGCGTATTAAAAATAATGAAGTTGCTGTAGTTGCAATCGGGGGGTTGCACGAAATTGGCAAAAATATGTACTGTGTACAATACCAAGATGAAATCATCATTATGGATTGTGGCATTAAGTTTCCGGAAGATGATCTTCTTGGTATTAATTATGTGATTTCTGATTATTCTTATTTGATAAAAAATCGCAAAAAAATTAAAGCTCTAGTTGTTAGTCACGGGCACGAAGACCACATTGGCGGGATCCCCTTCTTACTAGAAAAGATCCCGGAAATTCCAGTTTACGCCACCCCATTTGCTTTAGCTTTAATTAAGGGTAAGCTTGAAGAACATGGTATTTTAAGAACTACTGAGCTTCATGAAGAACATGAAGATACTGTACTAAAATTCAAGAAATTGACGGTAACCTTTTTCAGAACTACTCACTCTATTCCTGATACATTAGGTATTGCTGTTCATACACCACTAGGTGCAGTCGTGTTCACTGGTGATTTTAAATTTGATTTAACTCCAGTTATGAATCAACCAGCCCCTAATTTCCAGAGAATAGCAAAATTGGGCAACGATGGTGTTTTAGCTTTACTATCTGATTCAACCAATGCTGAAGTCAGCCAGTTTACTAAGTCTGAACGGTTCGTTGCTAAATCTTTACACGACATTATTACTGGAATACACGGAAGAATAATTTTTGCTACTTTTGCATCTAACTTATACCGTGTTTCAACTGCTATTGAAGCAGCTATTGACACTGGAAGAAAAGTTGCCATTTTTGGTCGTAGTATGGAAAATGGTGTGCAAAACGGGATTGATTTAGGTTATCTCAATGTTCCTGATGGTTTGATTGTGGATGCTAACGAAATTAATCATACGCCAGCAGAACAAGTAATGATTTTATGTACCGGTTCTCAAGGTGAACCTTTAGCCGCCCTTTCTCGCATTGCCAACGGAACGCACCGACAAATTAGTTTACAGCCAGGCGATACAGTAATCTTTTCCTCGAACCCAATTCCTGGAAATACTTTAAGCGTTAACCACTTAATCAACAAGTTAATGGAAGGCGGCGCCAATGTCGTTCATGGCAGAATAAATAACGTCCATACATCTGGACATGGTGGTCAGGAAGAACTTAAAATGATGGTTCGTTTGACCAAACCCAAGTACATGATCCCTGTTCACGGCGAATACCGGATGCAAGTAATTCATACTGAATTAGCACAAGCAGCCGGTGTTCCTGCTGAAAATACTTTTGTCCTTGAAAATGGTGAAGTAGTTTGTTTTGGTCCTGAAGGTTCAAGAATAGCTGGTCACATTCCAGCTGGTGATGTCTATGTTGACACTTCAGGTACTGCTGATGTTGGTAACGTAGTAGTTCATGACCGTCAAGTCTTGTCTGAAGATGGTTTAGTTGTTGTAGTGGCAACGGTTGATTACAAACACAAACGAGTTTTGGCTGGCCCAGATGTTTTAAGTCGCGGATTTGTCTATATGCGGGAATCAACCGAATTAATTAATCAGGCCCAAAAACACATTTATCACGTTATCAAATCTGAGATGGACAAGGTAGAGCATCCTAAAGATAGTGTAATCCGTCATGCAATAGTTGATAATCTTTCAGACTTTTTATATTCAAAAACCAAAAGACGGCCAATGATCTTACCAATGTTAGTTGAGAAAAAATAGCAAAAACCCGTTTAGAAGGGTTTTTTATGTAATGAATGAAATTATATGGATAATAAATTAAAAATACATCTTTTAGTCAATGAAGTAGCTGGTAACGGTCGTGCTAAAAAAGTGCTTGAGCAGACAACTTCTTTGTTAATCAACCAAAACGTTAACTTTGACCTGCAAATAAGTAATTACGCTGGTGAAGCTATTCGTCTCGCCCAACATTATGGCAATCAACACCATTTGCCAAACGAAATTTTATTAGTGATTGGTGGCGATGGCTCACTAAATGAAGTTTTAAATGGGATTAAACGTTCAGATAATCCTAGTACTCCTATTGCATACTTGCCAGCAGGAACTGGCAATGATTTTGCCCGTGCCGCTGATCTGACCGCTGATCCTAAAGTGTTACTAGATCACTTTAAGAAAAATTTTGAACCAGACGAGATCGACTGTGGCTCATTTACCCTTCCCAAAATAACAGCAGAACAAAAATATTATTTTGCTAATAGTTTTGGGATTGGTTTTGATGCTTTTGTTAATCATAATAGCAATATTTCAAAGCTTAAAAAGCTATTAAATCATCTTAGCGAGGGAAAATTTATTTACGGCCTTAACGTTGTTGCCAGTGTGACTAGACAGAATACTTTCGGAGTCGAAATTGAACGAAATGGTCAAAAAATATACTTTGATGATGCTTTTATGGTTACTACAACTAATCATCCGTTTTTAGGTGGTGGACTTCCCCTCTTGCCCAGTGCCAAAATTGATAGTCACAAAATTGACACTGTTATAGTAGAAAAATTTAGTTTGGGTAAACTAGTAAAGTTATTTATTAACCTACTAAAAGATGGCTCACACGTTAATGATCCACAATTTCACTATTTTGAAGCTGACAAAATTAGGGTTACTACCATGAAAAAAGAATACGCCCAAGTAGACGGAGAAGAAATTAAACCAAACCTTTTTAATATTGAGTTTTCTGTCTCAAGCTTTAAGCTTTTACGCTAATAAAAATATTTAAAATTTTATTATAATAATTTAACCAACCAAGCAGAAGATGGCTTGGTTTTTTTCATATCTGAATCACATAATTAATTTACTTTTGTTAGTTAAAGCAGATAAATTATATTAAAATAATTAGCAAAAAGTTAATTTTAATTTATTACATTTAAAATATAACCTTAACGTGATATTATGGGAATTGTTACATCATTATAAATTAGTACTCATAAGGGATGAAGAATCATGAAAAAAAGCAATGTTTTAAGCTCTATTGGTATTTTAGTGGCTACAGCCCTAACTCTTACGGCATGTGGTAAAAGTAACAGTAATCAGGAAAATAATGCAAAAGAAGCAAGCAAATTCCCTGCAAAAATGCCTGATAAGCCAACCCGACAGGGTGGGACGGTTAGAGTAGCACTGCAGACCGATACACCTTTTACAGGTATCTTTTCTGATCAATTACAAGTAACTGCAACTGATGCTGATCTTTCCTCCCCTGGATCTGAATCCTTATTTGATACAGATGACAACTATCGTTTCACCAATAAGGGACCTGCAACCCTAAAGATTAATAATAAAAATAAGACAATTACAATTGTAGTTAAAAAAGGAGTTAGATGGTCAGATGGTCGACAGGTCACGGCCAAGGATGTGGAATACCCGTATGAAATATTATCCAATAAAGGTACTGATTCACAAAGGTATTCCAGCCAGTTTGAACTTATTAAAGGCTTAAAAGAATATCATGAAGGAAAAGCTAAGTCTATTTCAGGAATTGAAATGCCTGATGGCGCAAATGGCAGAAGAGTTATTTTACATTTTAAGCAATTAAAACCAGGGATGTACAATAGTGGAAATGGCTATTTTTCAGAATATACCGCTCCTTATCATTACCTAAAAGACGTCCCTTTTAGCAAATTACAATCATCTGATAAAATCAGGAAAAAGCCATTGTATTTTGGCGCCTATAAGTTAGAAAAACTAGTTCGTGGTCAATCAGCTATTTGGGTACCAAATAAATATTATTGGCGTGGTAAGCCAAAGCTGGATAAAATTATTTATCAAGTGGTTTCGCCCAACTCTTCATCACAAGCAATCAAAAGCAATAAGTTCGATATTATTAATGTAGTTAACTCTCAATGGGATGAAGTAAAACATACCAAAAAAGTTAAGTTTATTGCAGAAATTCCTCTTTCATATTGGTTCATCGGTTTTAAATTAGGTAAATGGGATGCCAAACATAATAAAAGTATTATGAATCATAATAGCAAAATGAACAATACAGCTTTACGTAAAGCAATTGGTTATGCGATGAATGTTGCTGAGGTCACTAAACATTATACTCACGGGCTAACTTTTCATATAACCACATTAATTCCACCTCAATTTGGCGACTACTTCAATAAAAATATTAAGGGTTATGACTATAATTTAAAAAAGGCTAACGATATTCTTGATAAAGCCGGATATAAAAAGAACGGTAAATGGCGTGTTCAACCCAACGGCAAGCCTTTAAAGATCACATTTATGGCTAAAGCTGGTGATTCAACACAAGGGCCAATTATACAGAACTATATTCAACAGTGGCATAAGATAGGACTAAATGTTAATTTATTGAATGGTCGATTGACCGAAACAAATTCATTCTACGACAAGCTTAACAAGGATGATCCGCAAGTCGATATGTTTGAAACAGGATGGTATATGTCCACAGAACCATCACAAGATGGAATGTATGGTGATAGCACCGCAGCAAATTATGATCGTTTCGTGACACCGGAAAATACTAAATTAGTTAAAGAAATGGATTCGCAAAAAGCTTTTGATCATAAATACCGTGTGAAGGTCTTTCATGATTGGCAAAAGTATATCTTTGATCAAGCTTACATGATTCCAACAGTCAACTCTTATAAGATCAGAGCAATCAATAACCGTATTTCAGGTTATTCTCTTAAACCATCTGAAAACAACAATGGACATGTTCTCTGGTACAAAGTAGGATTCGTTAAATAATTATAAAAAGGATAATAAATAACTTCAGGGTGAAGTTATTTATTATCCTTTTTTATGAACTAGCTGCTATAGAAAGTAAACTTTAAAGCATCATTTGCTTGTCAAAGTATTTTGTTAATTTAATTATCTGGAAACAATTTTAAATTTATAGCAATTAAAACTCATTCGCTTAAGTAGTTGACTTAAATTACGCTTTTTAAAGTGTTTATCAGAGCTTAAAATCGAATAGTGGCCGCCTTCATCGACTAAATTGTCTTGAGTTAATTTGAAGCCATTATGTTTATAAAATAATAATCTATTAATCCTTTGAGAGTAGTTTTTTGCTGTTTTAATAACTGGTTCAATGTCTAAAACAATTTCCTGATTTGGATGGTGCTGTTTCATCAGGTTTAAAGTCTGACTGCCATAGCCCTTGCCACGCCAAACTGGGTCAACTGCTAAATAACCAATATAAATAATCTTTTCGGCATATGTCCAAAAAATTAAGCCTATAAAATTATCATTTTCATAGACTG
Organism: Lactobacillus laiwuensis; assembly: GCF_019972835.1. GTDB lineage: Bacteria > Bacillota > Bacilli > Lactobacillales > Lactobacillaceae > Lactobacillus > Lactobacillus laiwuensis. Next base: position 432,985 of record NZ_BPPB01000001.1, read on the forward strand.
CTTGCAAATTAACTCTTTTTTGCAAAGCCATCGCCAGCAACCCGACAAATGGAAATCGTTCATTTTTAGGAAATGCACCTAAATATAATTTTCTTACTTTAAAATAATTTTTTGTCCCCCATTTAACATTTTTGAACGTTAAAATAAATATCACCTTTCTTTAACTTAAAAAGCATCAAATGAGCCGTCTTTGCGCTCTTTCTTTATACAATAATCGAATATCAAAATACCAACTAAGAACCACACTACATTTACTACTATCAATATTATCAGCTTTGACAATGAAACTCCATGGCCAAGAAATATTTGCCGCACTATTTCGATGCCACCGACATAGGGAATGACCTCCTGAAAAGCATTATATACTGGTAAATAAACATTAGACAACATGAGCAATAAAGCCTGCAATATAGTAGCCCACTGGCCCATTCTTTTAAATCTAATAGAACCAGAAGCAAAAATCATTCCGATACCAAACATTCCTAGATTGGAAATTAAGGAAAAGACAAAGGTTAACAATAAAGCCTTTAATAGTTCAACTACTGTGAATATTGAAAAAAATGAGGCTACAAAGCCTATGATTAAAAGATAGATCCAGACAAACAAATTTTCTGCCAACGTTTGAATAAAGTATAGAACCCATAAGGGAAAGATGGACTGAGTTTCACTTTCAAGCAGACCAGTTTGCTCATCAGTCTCTACCCCATTACTACATTCACCTAATGAAGAGATACCAATACTCCAAAGCAAGAAACCGATAATAGTAAATAAGACCCCATGTTTTGTACCATATGCCTGACCCAGTTGTGCAGGATCAGTGAAAAAGACAACAATCAAGAAAGCTCCAGCATATAAAACTAGTGAACTAACAGTTGAATTAACATAGCGAGCTTGCAGTTTTAGCTGTAAATATAATTGTACCCAAAAAATATTAAATAATTTTTTAACTTTTTTCATTTTGCTTCCTACCTTTACTTATAAATTTCATGGTATTCAGAAATTAGGTCATTTTCAGCCATTTTATGTTCAACATTTTTCTCTATTTGGCCATCCCTTAAAAAAAGATAATGATCAACAACTCCAGAAAGCATTTGAGTGTCATGCGATGAAATAAAAATAGTATTCCCGTATTTATTTTTTAAATCCAGAATAAAGGATGCTAAATCTTCTTGGGCCGCTATGTCAAGTCCATTTGAAGGCTCGTCCAAAAGTAAAACTTCTGTTTCCATTGCTGCTCCCACAAGGATAGCAGCCTTTTTCTTCAAACCAGTAGACAAATTTTGAAAATAAGTGTTAAGTTCATTTGAAAAATTGAAATCCCGCGCCATTTTTCGAATATTGTTTTCTGTTTTTTTAATACTAATTCCTTTAAGTGAAGAAAAATACATCCCATTTTCAAGGGTATTTAACCTGTACATGAGACCCCTTTCACCTGAAGCGACAAAAGTGGTATGCAAACTGGACCACTTAACATATGGTTCGTTAGCCTGGTCATTTTTGATCAATCCTTCGGTTGGTTCCAATACCCCCGCAAGGAGTCTTAACATGGTTGATTTGCCCACACCGTTAGGTCCGACCAAACCAATTACTGTTGGTTCTAAAGGAATTTTAAAATTTAGGTAATAAAATACAGGCTTCTTACCGTAGTTTTTCTTTACCTTATCAAAAATAATTGCCATAGGTTTTTCTTCCTTTTGCTTAAAATGATACCAATAATTTAATCATTATTTTTTAAAATTAGCAATAAAAAATAGTATTTAGTGATAGCTTTTTAATTAAGATATGAAACGTTTACTTCTAATTGTCCTAATTGCATAATGTTTTCAGCCAAAGTTTGTTCATTACATTCACAGCTGATCACTCCATTTTCAACATTAAAAGAAAAGCCACTGGCTGTGATTAAATCCGCGCATGCAGCAATCAAATCTTCGTCACTTGCGCTGGGATCTAATTTAAAAAGTGCCCGACCATCATCAGTAACGTTATATTTATCAACCCCAGTTTTTTCGACAAAACAATACACTGTTTCGCCAAATGAATCCTTAAAAATAGTTTCAATTTCAAGAGTATCCGGACCAAAATTTAAAATATGAGTGTTAGTGGCAACCCATTCCGCAAGTTCTTTTCGTAAGTTTATAAAACCTTCTTTTTTTATCTTTGCCATTTTCTTAAAAAGTCCCTTATCTTGTTCGTGTTTCTAATTTAATGTCTTTCATCCCAATCATAGGATCAATTCGACCCGAATAAATCAACTGCGGTGTTAATATAAAATCCTGAGTTGGATTTTCAAACACATCAGAATTTGCTTCTCCTTGTTCATTTTTATTTTTACCTGAATCTTTTTCTTGAACAGATTTATCTTGCACATTTAATATTTTTTGCAGTTTAATAGTTAATCCTGTCTGACGGTCATTACCAGAAGTATTAAAAGCCAATTCATAAGCGCGGGGATCGCCAATTAAAACCAAATTTTTCTCTGCGCGAGTAACGGCAGTGTACAATAAGTTACGTTTAAGCATGACATAGTTTTGCATAGTCAGGCTCAAAATAACTAACGGAAATTCAGAACCTTGAGCTTTGTGAATGGTAATTGCGTATGCTCTGGTTAAATCAAACAGATCTTTTTTACTGAAGGTTATTTCTCTGTCATCAAAATCAGCTACCATGCATTTTTGGGAATTATCATTATCAATTGCTAGGATTTTACCAATTTGACCATTATAGATATCTTTTTCAGGATTATTTTGCAATTGCAAAATGCGGTCCCCAATACGAAAAGTCTCATCATGTACTTCCAGTGTTTTGCTATTTTCCTTAGGCGGATTAATAATTTCTTGAATAACATTATTCAAATTGGTGACGCCACCATCGCCCTGGTACATTGCTCCTAGTACCTGAATATCATCCGGATTAAAGCCCTTTGCTAAAGCTCGCTGGACAATTTGACTGACAACATGCGAGACTTCATGCGGTGGACATGAAATAAATGAGTAGTTTTTGGTCTTTTTAAATAATTCCTGGGGATTTTTTCCTTCATTAATGTCATGCGCCAACGTAATAATGCTGGAATCGTCTCCTTGACGGTGAATTTGCTTAAGAACGGTAGTAGGAAAGGCCTGTGATTTGATTAAATCAGCAAATACGTTTCCTGCACCAACTGAAGGCAGTTGGTCTTTATCACCTACAAAAACTATGTGCTTAGTTTCATTGATGCTAGATACCAGTTGCCTAAACAAAAACATATCTACCATTGACATTTCATCAATAATTAAAATTTCACCATTTAATTCGTTTAGGTCAGTTGCATCATTTTCACCAATTCCTAATCCCAGCAAACGATGGATAGTTTTAGCTGTAATCCCAGTAATCTCTTCCATTCTCTTGGCTGCACGACCAGTAGGTGCAGCAAGTAAAAATGGCGGGTCTGTACTATAAAGAGAAGATGATGGTATTTCTGCCAGCTCTTTCAATGCTAATAAAATACCGTTTATGATAGTGGTTTTCCCAGTTCCGGGACCACCAGTTAAAATTGAAATTGGATTAGTCAGTGCGTTTTTTATCGCTGCTTTCTGAGTATTATCATAGTGAATTTTCAACTTGGTTTCAGCGTGAGTAATAGCAAGGTTTAGTTCTTTTTCATTGTAATTTGAACTCTTTTGCTTTTTTTCCACTAGATTTTTCATTGCGTTGGCAATATCAGTTTCAGTTTCATAAATTTCCTGTAGCGCTGCGTTTTCACCCATTACCACGACTTTACCTTGATGCTGGAGATTATTAACGCAAGTTGCTATCGTATCATACTCATTAATTTGCAGTAACTTGCCTGTTTCTTCAAGTAGTTGCTCAAGTTTGACGAAGGTATTGCCTTCTTTAGCTACTTCATCAAGTAAAATTTGAAAAATAGCGCCGTTAACTCTTTTGGAGTCATCGAGAGCCATTCCTAATTTACTGCCGATTCGATCGGCACTCTTAAAAGCATAGCCTGTAACTTCAGCAATTGAGGCATAAGGATCCTCTTCAAGTTTAGCTAAAGTTTCGCCATGATAAAGTTGATACAGTCTACTCGCTACTTTTTTATTCAAGCCAAATTGAGCCAGCTTTAAGACAGTTTCAGAATACGAATCCATTGAGCTGACACCGTTTAACAAACTTTGTTTTTGCTTTTTCGAAATAGACAAAGTTCCAACTTTTTCAGGGTTTTGCTTTAATATTGTTAGCGCATCCATTCCCAAATCTGAAATTATGGTATCAGCTGCTTTTTTGCCAATCCCGGGAAACTTAGTGGAACTTAAAAAATTAATTAAACTCCCCTTTTCATGAGGCAAGGCCAATTTATAATTATCACAACGAAACTGCAGGCCAAATTTATTATGTACAATCAACCTTCCAGAAAAAGTATAAGTTGCACCAACTTGAACGTCACCAAAACTGCCGGTCACTTTAATATCTTCACGATCATATTTTTCTAATTTTCCAATTATAGCAACATCAAGTATTTTATAAAGGTCTTGATCGTTTTCAAAAACTATTCGGTTGATTTTCCCAGTAAATTCAGTCATTTTTCTTTCTCGCATCATTCACTAATTTTAGTAACGAAGAATATTTTTTTTGTTCTTGTGCAAAAATTTTAGGATCTTGTTTTTTTGACTTTGCCAGATATTTTTCAGCTTCTTGGCGATCTCTAGTTAAAATTGTGATACCCAGCATGAAATTGATTTTGGCTGACCTTTTTTCAGTAGCTATTTCTTTATAAGTTGACTCTGCTTCCTTAATTTTGCCAAGGCTTAGCCAAATGTCACCTATTAATTCCAAGACTTTTGCATCAACTTTTTTAATTGTTAAAGCGTACGCCAATGCTTTTTGACTTTGACCAACTTTGTAAAAAACAAGTGCTTTTTGGTATAAAACTAAGTCATCATTAGGAATTTGATTAAGTATATTTAATGCTGTATCAAATTTACCCTGTAAATAATAACAAACTGCCAAATCATAATCTAAATCTTGAGGATGAGCAACTAACTTTTTTGCTTTTTCTAATAGTTCAGTAGCTTGTTCACTACTTCCCTGTTCTATTAAATAAGTCGCTAATTTTAAATAGTTTTCACTATTATTTGGTTGTTCATCAATTTTTGTTATTAATTCGTGTACCTTTTTGCTTACTGCGCTGGCGTTAGCAGCCTTTTCTCTTTTTTGTGTCATAATGAATCCGAGTCTTCCATTTTTCTGTCCAAAAACTTTGTCTCATTCCATACCAGAGCTTTAAAAGTTTTGCCCCTATCTTTTGTTTCCAAAATAGTAAGGCTGGTATTGCTTAAACCACCATTGTGGCGGATATCTGGCAGCGAATACCCCAATAATCCACCCATAATCGCTCCCAGAGCTGCCCCATGGCTCACCGCTAATACTTTATCGTCTATCTTAAATTGTAACCCAACATCTTTACCAAAGCTTTTGCCACGTGCAATTACCTCAGGGTAATTTTCTCCTCCGATGCTGTGGCCATCATATTTATCAGGTTTATCCCAAATGTCACTTACTTGCTCAGGATACCTGGCTTTGGCTTCGGTAAAAGTAAGACCTTCCATTTTTCCCAAATCAAATTCTCGCAAACGTTCGTCTATCTCGATGGAAAATGGATAACCCATTTCTTTAGCAAGTCTTTCTGCCGTCGTCCTAGCCCTTTTTAGTGGACTTGAATAAATGCCAGCAAATTTAATTTCACCTAAAAAACTGCTTAATTTTTGAATATCAGTTAAGCTTTGCTTTAAAAGTGGCGAATCACCGTGAGCTCCTTGAAAGCGCTTCTGTAAGTTCCATTCTGTTTTACCATGTCTGACGAAATAAATCTGCATTCATTAATTACTCTTTTCTGTAACTGTTATTTTCTAGTTTATCATTTAATAGTTTAAAAGAAAAAACGAAGACAAATAAAAAAAGAAAATGCACCTAAACATTTTCCTTTCAAATTTCTATTAAACTAGTTGAAGCTGACGATCATTTTGGTAGGCACAATCAATGTTGCCGCCACCTAAACATTCCTCACCCTGATAAAGAACAAGAGCTTGTCCAGGAGTGACAGCACGAGCAGGTTCATCAAAATATACTTTTGCCTTGTTTTTTTCTGCATCATAGAACACTGTCACGCCAACATCAGGCTGACGATAACGAAACTTGGCGCTGCAATGAATTTTGAAATCGTGATCAGGCTGTCCGGTAAAGAATGACATATCACTTGCTTCCAATTCAGTTGCGTAAAGCAATTTACTATCATATCCTTGCTCGACGATCAGCTGATTTTTTTGCAAATCCTTACCGACTACAAACCAAGGAGCGGTTGATTCTTTTGTTGAACCCAGTCCTAATCCCGATCTTTGACCAATTGTATAGTACATTAAACCTGCATGATGACCGACTACTTTTCCAGTCGGTGTGACCATGTCTCCAGACTGGGCAGGCAAAAATTCACTCAAAAATTTACGAAAATTTCTTTCCCCAATAAAACAAATACCGGTAGAATCCTTCTTTTTGGCAGTAGCCAGGTCATTTTTTAGCGCAATTTCACGCACTTGTGGCTTGGTTAAGTTGGCCAACGGAAAAATAACGCGACTTATCTGATTTTGATTTAGCTGACTTAAGAAATATGTTTGATCCTTATTGCCATCTTTAGGGCGCATCATATGAGTGATACCATTTTTATCAGTTATGGTTTTTGCATAATGGCCCATCGCAATATAATCTGCATCAAGATTAAGAGCGAACTCTAAAAATGACTTGAACTTTATCTGACTGTTGCACATTACATCTGGGTTGGGCGTGCGACCTTTTTTATATTCGTTTAAAAAATATTCAAAAACGCGATGCCAATATTCCTTTTCAAAATTGATTGAATAATAAGGAATTCCGATTTGATCAGCGACTCTTTTTACATCTTCGTAATCATCAGTAGCGGTGCAGACCCCGGAATCATCAGTGTCATCCCAATTTTTCATAAAGACACCAATTACATCGTATCCTTGCTCTTTTAAAAGAAGTGCTGAAACGGAAGAGTCTACTCCACCACTCATACCAACAACAACTCTGGTTTTTTTCTTTACCAAATTAATCAATCCTTCACAGCAACAATAATATTACGCTCCTCTAAATCCTTTAATATATAATCTAAAAGTTCAACTGTGGGAGCTAATTTCTCATTCTTAAAAATATTGACCTTTTGCAAACCATTTTTGTCTGTGACCACCATGGTCAGATGGGTCATCTCTTTATTTATAGTCATCTTCAATTTAGTTGGAGCATTATACGGCGAATCATTATAAAGTGGATGCTCATAATTAAAATTACCCTTAACGGTTTTAACAAAACCAGCATCAATTAATGCATATAACTTAAGGTCTGGACTAAGGGTAAACTTGCGTTTATCACCATTAATAATAACTGTATTTGCCATAATTCTACCTCACTTACTAATAATAAGCATATTTAACTAAAAAAGCAATTATTTTATTTATTTTGAATTTTACTCACTATTTTGGCAAGTTCCTTTGCGAAGGCTTGCACTTCCTCTTCAGTAGTGTAACGGCCAAATGAAATGCGTATTGACTCATTGATTCTCGGAGAGTTTTTACCAAAACAAGCCACTAAAACATGGGATGGTTCAATTGAACCTGCAGTACAAGCAGAACCCCCAGAAACTGCAAAACCAGCTAAATCCAAATTTGTCTGCAAAACAGTCGTTGAAACGCCATTAAAATGCAAGTTCAACACGTGATGAGAATCAAATTTTGCAGTTCCTCCGTTAACCTGATAGTTAACTTTAGTTTGGTTAAGTTCATTCAAAATAATATTTTGCAATTCCAGATATTTAGTTTGCAAATTTTCTTTGTCTATTGCTGTGATTTCACTGATAGCTTCTCCAAAACCAGCAATTCCTGGTACATTTTCTGTTCCCGCTCTACGCTTAGTTTCCTGTTCTCCACCATAAACAAGAGGTGGCAGATTGAGTGAGTTTTTTTCATATAAAAATCCAAGGAATTTGGGTCCATTGATTTTATGAGCGGAGGTGGATAATAAGTCGATATTCATTTTAACAACATCAAGATCGATGTTGCCTAATCCTTGTACAGCATCAACATGAAAATATGCATTACTTTTCTTTACTATATTACCAATTTCAATAAGTGGATTAATTGTGCCCAATTCATTATTAACAGCCATAATGGAAACCAAAGTAGTTTGCGGAGTTAGTGCATCTTTTAAATCTGCTAGTGAAATACGACCATTATCATCAACATTAAGGTATATGACTTCATAACCCTCATTTTCTAAGCGTTGCATTGGCTTTAAAACAGATGGATGTTCAATCTTAGTTGTGATAATACGTTTGCCGATATTTTGCCGACTATGAGCAGTCCCGAAAATAGCAGTATTATTACTTTCTGAACCACCAGAGGTAAAAATTATTTCATTTTCTTTGGCGTTAATTGCCTTGGCGGCTTTTTGCCTTGCTTGATCAATCACATGGCGGGCTTTGCGTCCCAGTTCATAGGTACTTGAGGCATTACCAAAATTGTTTTTCATTTGCTCAGTTATCACGTCGATTACATTGGGTGACATTGGTGTCGTAGCGGCATTGTCCAGATAAATTTCTGTCATTTGTTAATTCATCTTCTCTATGTAAGTACAAATAATTTTAGCAGCCTTAGCTCCCACTTTTTGAGCAAAATGATCAAAATCCTCGTTTGCGTCTTGATTACCATTGTCAGAAATAGCCCGTAAAGCTATCAAAGGTTTTTTAAAATGATAAGCTACCTGAGCAAAAGCGGCTCCCTCCATTTCGACACCCAATGCGTGAGCAAAGTTTTGTTTAATTTCATCTTTTTGCTTCTGAGAGCCAATAAAGGAATCACCGGTAACAATTAAGCCCTCTTTAAATTTAATGTTGTTTTCTTGCAAAAAATGTGCAAATTGCTTTCTTGCAGTAGAATCTAAATCAAATTTAGCTGGTTCGCCAGGTATTTGCCCTTCAACGTAGTCACCTGCTAACGTATTGTGAGCATCATGATATGCAAATGAATCAGCTAAAATCAAATCTTCCTTATGAACTTCTTCTTGCAAAGATCCCGCTGTACCTGTCATGAAAACTAAATCAACATCGACATTGCTTAATAGACTAGCTAAGTTCATAGCAGCCTGTACTTTGCCAATTCCGCTTAAACCAATATATAAATCATTGTGGTTAACGCAAAAATGCTCGAATGTAGTAGATCCGAACATTTCTTTGCGACCAGAGTGAAAATACTTATGATAATATTTAGCCTCAATTTCCATTGGGACAATAATTGCTATCTTCATTTTTACCCTCGTTTTTATTTTATAAGTGAAATAACGCCAATAATACCAAAATAATTAAAATCGAAACAATGATAATGGCACGATTAAGTTTACCTTTCAGCTTTAATGCTTTTTCTTGACTGGTGGTTAATTGAGATTGAGATTTTTCCTCTTCTCTTCTCGAAACCTGTTCCCGTTTTTTTACCCTTGCGTTTTTAAAATCATTTGCTTGTACAACTTCATCATCATCACGGGTAAAATCAGGGTTAACATCAACCTCTTCATCACTATCGTCAAAAGCAGATTTAATTGTATTTAAAAAGTTTTTACTTTTTTTATGTTTTAATTTTTTTCGGTAATCAGATCGTTTTTCAGTCATTTTAATCCTTTGCGTCAGCACCCGTAATTAGCATGTTCTCCCAGACACTCATTGCATATAATGTCTTGGCATCAACGATTTTACCTTGTGCCGAAAGTCTTTTCAACTCTTCCAAACTATACCAATGACTTGTTAAAAATTCATCGGGATCAAGCTCCCTTTTATCAGTCAGTTTAGTTAAAGTATCGCAATAGAATAAGTAGAGTTTTTCATTAGTAAAACCGGGAGATGAATAAAACTCAGTTATTTTTTCCCAGTATTCAGCACGATAGCCGCCCTCTTCATTTAACTCTCTTTTCATCGCATCCAGTGGACTAGCGTCAGTATCATCAATTAAACCTGCTGGAATTTCTAAAGTTAATTCTTTGATCGGTTCACGCCATTGTTCGACTAGCAACATTTCCTGTTTATCATTTACTGCAATGGCAGCTGAAGCAGGCTGATGCTTAACTATTTCCCGCAAGGCAGTTTCACCATTAGGCAATTTGATCGTTCTCACTGAAAGATCAACAATACGACCCGTAAAAATTTGTTTTGAAGAGATTTCAGTTTCTGTTAAATCCATTATTCACTTTCCTGTTAATCAGCTAAATATACGTTGACACATTGTAAGCCATTCTTACCTTGAGCGAGCTGATATTTGACTTTTTGTCCGACACGTAAGCGACGATAACCTTCTTCTTTGATAGCTGTATAAAAGACAAAGTAAGATTTTTGATTCTCATCGTCTGTGATAAAACCAAAACTACTGTTTTGATCAAACTGCTTTACCTTACCGTAACGCATTATTCTTCTAAACCTTCTTGTACTGCTTCTGGATAATCTTCTTTAACAATTTTAGCACATCTACCGCAAAGCATTGGAACTTCGCTGTCAGCTCCAATATCAGTTCTGATCATACGGCACCGAGGACAAACTTCACCTTCCGCATGTTCAACCACAAATGCACCATTTGGTAATTTTTCAGCATTTGCCGGTGCTTTACCGTCAGCAATAGTTAATTTAGAAACTATTAAAATTTGTCTAAAGTTTGCATCAAGGTTGGTTAAAACTGCTCTCATCTCATCAGTTGGGTAAACTGTAACTGCTGCTTCAAAAGATTTACCGATTAACTTTTGATCGCGCGCTTCTTCCAAGACTTTCAAAACATCATCGCGGAAATTCATAAATTTCTTCCAGTTGTCAAGGAGTTCATCATGATTTGCATAATGCTCAATTTCAGGCATTTCAGCAAGTTGGACATAATCTTCCTTTTCCTTTAAGAAAGACCAAACTTCTTCCATAGTATGTGGCAAGATTGGTGTCAAAACTTTAGCTAACTTAACTGTTGCATCATAAATCACTGTTTGCATTGATCTTCTGGCATGACTATTTTTGCTCTCAATGTAAAGAACATCTTTGGCAAAGTCAAGATAAAACGCTGATAGATCATTAGAAATGAAGGCAAATAACTTTTTATAAACATTATTAAAATCGTAACGCTCATAACTGTCAAGACAAATTTTAACCAAATCGTTGAGTTTAACTTCCAAATATTGGTCAATGGAGTTTAGATCTTCATAAGCGACTCTATTTGTTTGCGGGTCAAAATCAGAAGTATTAGCTAGCATATAACGGAAAGTATTTCTTATTTTGCGGTAACTTTCTGAGGTTTGGCGCAAAATATTTTGCGAAACAGCAACATCAGAAGTAGTGTCTACAGAAGCGACCCATAAACGAATTATTTCTGCTCCCATTTGTTTGATGACATCATTTGGTGAAATTACGTTACCTAATGATTTAGACATTTTATGTCCTTTTTCATCCAAAACAAAGCCTTGTGACAAAATACCGCGATAAGGTGCCTTACCCGTAGCAGCTACTGCTGTAATCAGACTTGAATTGAACCAGCCACGGTACTGGTCACTACCTTCAAGGTAGAGATCACATGGGAAATTCAAGTCTGGTCTTTTGGCCATGACAGCTTGATGAGAAGACCCGGAGTCGAACCAAACGTCTAAAATATCGTTTTCTTTAGTAAATTTGCCATTTGGTGAATGCTCAGAGGTAAAGCCTTCTGGTAACAATTCCTTAGCAGTTCTTCTATACCAAGCATTTGATCCTTCTTTGGCAAAAATCTGAGCAATATGCTCAATAGTTTCTGGTGTGACAATCGCAGTACCATCTTCTGCGTAAAAGATTGGCAGTGGAACACCCCAAGCCCGCTGTCTAGAAATTACCCAGTCACCACGATCCTTAATCATATTGTGCAGGCGTAATTGACCCCAAGATGGCGTGAATTTAACCTGATCAATTTGATCAAGAATCTGTTGGCGGAACTTTTCAACTGAAGCAAACCATTGTGTAGTAGCCCGATAAATTACAGGTTTCTTTGTACGCCAGTCATGAGGATAAGAGTGCGTGAAGAAGCTAAGCTTAAGCAAATTGCCGGATTTCTTCAATTTTTCACTGACAACTTTATTGGCATCATCATAAAACAATCCTACTAAATCGGGATCGTTAATATCCGCAGTAAAGCAACCTTTATCGTCCATGGGACTGTATACTGGTAGACCATATTTTTGAGCGACATTATAGTCATCTTCACCAAAGCCGGAAGCAGTATGAACTAAGCCGGTACCATCACTAGCAGTAACATGCATGGCATTCATAAGCAGAGAGTCACGGTCATATAAAGGATGCTTGGCAACCATATGATCCATTTCAGTACCCTTAAGATGTTGAACGACTTGATAATCTTCCCAACCTAATTCTTGAGCAACTGCTTCTAGGCGGTCAGTGCCAACAACATAACGCTTTGGACCCACTTGAGCTACTGAATAATCAAAACCCGGATTAACTGTGATACCCTGGTTAGTAGGAATAGTCCACGGTGTAGTTGTCCAAATTAAGAAATATGTATTTTCTGGATCTAGAATGCCTTTACCATCTTTTACAGGAAATGAAACATAAATTGAAGGTGATTTAATATCATGATATTCAACTTCAGCTTCAGCTAACGTTGACTCACTTGAAGGGGACCAATAAACAGGTTTTTTGCCTTTATAGATATAACCTTTTTCATACATTTTACCAAAGACACGAATTTCTTCTGCTTCGTATTCAGGTTGATAAGTAATATATGGGTGATCCCAGTCTCCCATTACCCCCAAACGCTTAAAGTCAGTCATCTGCTTTTTAATTTCTTGGCTGGCAAAATCTTGACAAAGCTGACGGTAATCCGCAAGATTCATTTTCTTACGGTCAACTCCCTGTTTGGTCAATTGTTGTTCAATGGGTAAACCATGAGTATCCCAACCTGGAACATAGGGAGCATAATAGCCGTTCATATTTTTAAAACGAACAATTATGTCTTTTGAAACCTTATTCATAGCATGGCCAATGTGAATATTACCGTTGGCAAAAGGAGGACCATCATGTAAATCAAATCTTGGCTTTCCTTTATTCAGTTTTAATCTTTGTTCATATAATTTGTTTTCTTCCCACTCTTTTTGCCACTGCGCTTCGCGTACTGGCAAATTACCCCGCATCTTAAATTTGGTTTTACCCATATTAAGTGTATTTTTCACTCTCATTTTTTAATCCTCCCTATAAAAAAATCCTCGTCCTAAGATTAGGGCGAGGTTAATATCGTGGTACCACCTAAATTGAGTTTTAAACTCCACTTAATGAGTTACGTATCGTGCAACTAACGTAACAAACCATCTTAAACAGCCGATCAACCTTTGAGCTCTTATATTAGCCTTACACCATCGCTAATTCGCTGAATTGCTCGCAAGTTTTACTGTCAGTTTGTTATTTATGATTTTTATAGTCACTGGGGAAAATAACAGTAGGTCCGGAACCGTTGTTAGAATCGTTAACATTTTCTGTGTTAACAGTTTCAGTATGCGGACTGTCACCCGACATCGGTTGAGGACTATCATTATTTTCATCAATGTCTTCCTCAAAGTTTACTTCATCATCAATGTCATTGTCAAGTTCATCGTCAACATCTTCGTCTTCATCGATATCATCATCAACATCTTCATCTTCATCAGTTAGCATTATTGGTTCAGCCCCATCTGGAGGATAAAATCGCTCAGTATCAAAGTATTGATCAAGTGCCTTTTGCCAGTTTTCATCATTGAGATTTTCAATTGCTTTTTGTAAAAGATCTTGAATATAAGAGCGATAACCAGAAGTTTCTTTTTTTACACGTTCATAATCAGACTTAATAGTTTCAAGCTGTTGGCGTTGATAATCAGTATCGATTTTTGCTTGTTCAGTAACATTATTAGCTTGGACTGTAGCATCATTGATAATTCTTTCAGCCTTAATTTTAGCGTTACCCACAGCTTCTTTTGTAGCATTTTCATTCTGCTGGAATTGTTTAACTTGCTTTTGTAAGTCTGAAACTTGTTCTTGTAAATGCACAATTTCATTTTTTAAATCAACTGTTTGATCTAGTGCATCCCCATAATCGTTGATTATTTGATCTAGAAAGCTGTCTACTTCATGCCTGTCATAGCCACTTAGTCCTCTCTTTTTGAACTCTTTGTTATGAATTTCAAGCGGAGTCAATTTCTGTGATTCCTTCTTTTCGTCTGCCATATCTTATACACCACCTTATGTTTGCCTTTTCTTGTAGTTGAAATATCCGTAATTTTACATCTACCAAAATGTCTTAAACTAAGGATATCATCTTCATCAACCATTATATTAAAATCTTTGACACTATGCCAATTTAATTTAACTAAATTATTTGATATATATGTTTTTATTTGCTGTCTGCTTTCATGTGTGATTGAGGCTAAGACTGCATCCAGTCTCAGTGAGGAAACGATAGCAGTTAACATTTCACTTTCATCATCAGCCAATATTACTTTTTGATTTAAACTTGGTCTTATCCTAACTTTTGTTTTGCCAATATGGTTTATTTCATTTTGAAAGAAATCTTTCAGCTCACTTTTTGCAAAAAATTGCCACTTGCCATTGCCATCTGTGATAATATCGCCAAAGGTTGAAGTTTCTATACCTGCATTAGCTAGACTTCCTAAAATAGCACTATGTGATAAACAGGCGAATTTTTGAGGATATTCAACATTAAAAACAGTAACCTGATAAGAAGAAGGTGCAATGGTGTCCCAATCTTCAGTTATATATACTCTCTTTTTTTCAGCATTTAAGTATCCACCAAAGCTCTGCAAACAAACTTCAGTACCAGCTATCTTTTTAAGAATATCTCTTTCACCGGGATCCAAAAAATCTGTTAAAACTTCTTCATGTTTGCCCAGAACATTGTTTATAAGTCCATTCATCTTATCCACTGTTTTTTGGTCAGACAAATCATCTTTAAATAAAACATTCTTGGCGTAAAAACTTCGCTTTGCTATATTTTTTGTCTTCACACAATTCCCCCTGCTATTGAAGGTGAAAGACAGATTGGTCTTTTCTTACATCATTATAGCATTAAGTCTAAAAGTCATTCATCTTAAAATGACAAGCAATTTGTATTATTTAACAATAAATAAAGAGCTGATAAATCAATTTAGCGATCTAAGGAAATTTATCAGCTCTTTATAAAAATTAAATCAAACAAACAACCTAAATAAAATGTTTGCGACCCATTTTAAAACATAATATTGCACAAAATAGAGAAACAATAAGCCAATTAAAAATGAAATATCTAATCCAGTAGCATTAGATAGTCTTGCAATCGGTCCTTTACGAAAAAGGTTTAAATATGGATCAACTAATAAGTCAATAATACGACCAACAGTCGAATCGCGTAAAGAAGGAACCCAACTTAAAATTGCATCGATTACCATAATGATGCTATAAATCCATATTATATAATCTAGAATATAAAAGCCGTAGTATATGATATTTGCTGCCATTAACTTAAAGTATCTTTCTTATCAACTAGGTCACTAATTTTGCCATTAGTAACGAATTTAGGAGGTGTTGCTAAAAATATTTTATCGCCAATACGCTGTATTTCACCATTTAGGGCATAAACTGTACCTGTAATAAAATCAACAACTCTTCGAGCAGAAGCATCTTCCATCCTGCTAAAATTAATAATCACTGCTTTGTTATTCAACAAGTTTTGTGCTACATCTTTAGCATCAGAATAAACACGTGGCTCATAAAGAACAATTTTGCTTTTAGCCGCATTCATGCCGGATTTTATTGAAACTACATTGTCACGATCAACAGCACCAGCAGAATAATTGTCCTCATTATTTAATTGTTGCTCTTCTGCATATTCGTCATCCAGCATTTCATCGTCATCGTTTGCAACACCGAAAAACTTACCTATTTTACTAAAAGCCATCTCTCTTGCCTCCCATTAGTTTTCACTACGATGCCTGAAAAATGGTATATCATCAGTATCATCGTCATCAAAAGCGTTGGTTTCAATTTGTGAAATACTACTTTGATCGTCGTCATCAAATGAACTTGATCTTTGCTCTTGATTTGAAACAGAAGGAGTCGAGCGACGATTCCCTTCGTTATCATTATCCAACCCCCAAACACTTGTGGGATCAACCATAGGCCTATGCTTTGGAGCGGTTTGAACAGTTTGGGCACCATCATCAACTGCAGGCTTGGGTTCAACTGGTCTTTCAGCTGAATTTGTTCTCTGCATAGATGAATTAGTTTGACTAGGTTGTGACTTTATCTGGTGACTATGACCAGGGAGCTGCTTTGAGGCTTCCTCTTCTGCTTGTGAATTGATTCCTGTAGCAATAACAGTTACAACAACCTCATCCCCTAAATTAGGATTGATGGATGTACCAAAAATAATGTTAACGTCATCGCCTGCAGCTTTTGAAACAATTTCAGAAGCATCCTGCGCTTCAAATAAAGTCAAATCTGGTCCACCAGTGATGTTCAGGAGAACCTGCTTGGCACCATCAATTGAAACTTCAAGCAATGGTGAAGAAATGGCCAGCTTAGTTGCTTCAACAGTCCGGTTTTCTCCACTTGCACGACCGATACCCATTAAGGCTGCACCCTGATTTGCCATAACAGTTTTAACATCAGCAAAATCAAGGTTAACATAGTCAGTTGAAGTGATTAAGTCAGAAATGCCTTGAACACCTTGTTTCAAAACATTATCAGCTTCTTTAAAGGCATCCATCATAGGTGTCTTTTTATCAACCATTTCTAGTAAACGATTATTGGCAATGATAACAAGCGTATCAACATACTGCTTTAGTTGGGCAATGCCTTCGGCAGCATTTTTGGACCTTTTTGGACCTTCGAAGGTAAAAGGACGAGTAACAACGCCAACAGTCAAAGCACCGGTTTCGCGGGCAATTTTGGCTACAATTGGTGCGGCACCAGTTCCAGTACCGCCACCCATACCGGCAGTAATGAAAATCATATCTGCACCCTTTAGCGCATCTTCAATGGTTTGCTCACTTTCTTCAGCCGCTTTTTGTCCTACTTCGGGATGAGAACCAGCTCCAAGTCCTCTCGTCAATTTTGGCCCTAACTGAATTTTATTTTCAGCTTTATTACTATTTAATGCCTGTACATCCGTGTTAGCAGCTACAAAGGAGACTCCCTGCACGCCATCATCGATCATTCGATTAACAGCATTACCACCAGCACCGCCGACACCAATAACTTTGATGACAGCATTTTTATTGTCGTCAGAATCGAATGTAAAATCCATCTAATTAACCACCTTTAATCAAAGAACTTTTTGAAGAAGTTCTTAAAGCCTTTATCTTTATTTTGCGTATTATTTTTTGGTTTACTATGCGTAGATCTTTCCCGCTTTAGTAACTCATGTCTATTATATTCTTCTTTTCTTTTAGTTTCATTAACAGCAGCTGTTCTTTTCGAAGTTTTTGTTTTTTCTTGAACGGTTCTTTCTTCTTGACCAAATGAATCCTTGCCATATATGGCGCTAATTACTAAAAAATCAATATCAGACATTTTATATGCATAGTTAACGACACCATATGCAGCTGAGTAAATTGGATTGCGCATTCCAATCTGATCAGGTTGATAAATTCTGGCTTTGACATTTAAAGTATTGGCTATTATGCTATCAAAACCTTGCAAAAGACTGCTTCCACCAGTAATAATGACGCCGCCAGGCAGCTTTAAAGCATCATGCTTATCTAGTCCCTTTTCAATTCTATCAATAGTCTGCATAACTCTAGCGTTAATAATTTCACTTAAATAGCTCTCGTCAACCATCTGTTGACCATTTGAACCCACACTATTAACAGCAAATTTATTTTTAGCAGAAGCTAAATTCGGATCCGCATAGCCATAGTCAAGTTTAATTTGTTCTGCATCTTTTTTGGACGTACTAAGAACAACAGAAATGTCATTGCTAATGTCACTGCCACCTTCAAAATCAATATTAGCATATTTAATCTGATTATTGTGAATAACAGTAGCAGTAGTCACACCACCGCCTAAATCAAGAATAATTGAGCCAAATTGCCGCTCACTTTCATTTAAAGCTACGCTGGCAATGGCAAGTGGTGTGGGAACAAAAAAGTTATTAGAATAACCGGCACGCTCTATTGCTTTTTTAATATTATGCAAAGGACTGGCCGGAGCTGTTAGCATGATGCCTTGTACCGACAGGGAATGGGCAATCATTTTACGGGGATCATCAACCTCAGTTTCACCATCAATTAAAAAGCGGCTTGGCAAAAAAGCAATAGGTTCACGTTCGTTTTTTACTGCAGACCTGATTGCAGCGCTCACTACGCGTCTGACATCATGGTTGCCAACTTCCTGACCATTATCGCTTACATTAACCAAATCGCTTGCAGTTTCCAGTTGAAGCATACCTACCGGTATGCCTGTTACAACCCGATAAATCTTTGCGTTTGTTTTTTTGGCTATTTCCTTTAAGGCTCTACTAATAGCAGCTGCTGTTTCATCGATATCAACTATATTGCCATGGCGCATTCCTCTATTGGGAACTGCTACAGCTCCAATAACCTTACCAGAATCTGCTACAACCGCTTTCACGCTTGTGGTACCAATATCTAAGCCCACTAATAAATTTGTATTGTCCAAAATTTACCCCCTGTCGGTGCTCTTTACAAAAATTTTACCATAAAAGTAGCTTAAATTCAGCCTAAGTTAAGCCATAAGCTCTTTTTTCACTTGGTGTAAGCGGTCTGCTAAACGCACCTACTTCCAAATCAATTAAAGTATTTTTCCCCACTTTAGTTTTTATTTTATTATAGTACTTTAATTTACTTTTGAGGGTAGAAACGTTGCCAATAACTACATTTCCGTTTTTCATTAGAAAAATAACTTGAGACTTTCTCCTTGTGTTGCCACTTAATAATTTTATCTGGCTTTGAAAATTTGCGGGCAAACTATTAAACAAGTGAAGAGTTTCTTGCAACGACAATTCATGGTTGTATCCCACAAAAACCGGCTTATCAGGGCTTACTTTTGACCACGGAATTACTTGCGTGCCTAGTTTGCCTTGTGAAAGTATCTTCCGGTATCCCTTGGCATTTTTAACGTAACCAATTGTATGGTATTCGTCAATATTAAGAACTAAATTGTTAAAATTCTTAACATGGACATTTATGTTTTTTATCTCAGAGTATCTTGAAGACAATTTATGGTCTATGCTGTTCTTATTGAACAGATGGTCAATTACTTTATCACTTGCTTTAATATCAGCTGTTTTCACTACTTCCCTTATTGGCAAGTCATTTTCTCCTTTTATTTGAATGCTTTTCACATTTGCCAAAGGAGAAATATAATATCCTAGTCCCAAGATAGCTAAAACGGAGATGCCAACAACAAGTCCTAGACGTTTAAAGAGCGCAGACTTACGCTCACTATGTAATTTTGATAACGAGGCAGAGACTTTTGCTTTAGCTTTAGACTTTTTCTTCTGATTAGTTTCGTGGTCTAAATAAGGCGATAGCTTTTCTTTGGGATCAATTTTTGTTACTCGCTTCTTAGTCAACTGCCTCACCTTCTTCTTACTTAGATAAATCTTGCATTACTTTAATTACTTCATCAGAAGCATCAGGAACGCCTAATTTCTTTGAAGCTTTGCTCATTTCTGTATAATATTTACGGTCTAAAACGATATGATCAATCGAGGAAATAAAATTATTGATATTAAGGTCGCTTTCTGCAATTACCGTTGCAGCGCCTGCTTTTTCCAAGTCAAGAGCATTTTTCATTTGATGATTATGAGTAACATTAGGACTGGGAATTAATATGGCGGGAACACCTAAAGCCGTAAATTCCGCAATACTGGTTGCTCCGGATCGCGAAACCACACAGATCATTTTAGGCAGAAGTGCAGGCATATCCTTAACATATGGCAAAATCTTAATAGTCTTACCGTAATCTATATTAGCCAGTTTTTCGTGAATTTCTTTAAAATAATATGTTCCAGTTACCCAAATTATCTGATACGGTTTTTTTTGCAAACGTGTCAACGACTTAAGCATAATTCGGTTAATGGCTAAAGCTCCACGAGATCCCCCGAAAACTAATACTGTAGGTATAGTTGGATTTAAATCCCATTTACTTTGCATGTCAACTTTTGCTGATGATAAATTCAATACCTGCTGAGAACGTGGGTTTCCGGTTTTTATTAATTTTTTCTTCTCAGAAAACTGTTTAGCGGCATCATCAAACGTATAACAAATCTTATTTACATAGTGGCCCAAAAACTTATTAGCAACCCCAACTACTGAATTCGATTCATGAATCAAAGTTGGTATTTTCATTTTAGCTGCTTCATAAACTACGGCACCACTCACGTAGCCTCCAGTGCCCATGACAATATCTGGCTTAAAATCACTAATAATTTTTTGTGCCTTTTTAGTAGCTTTAAGAAACAATTTAATTGTAGCAAAATTACTCATTATATGTTTACGAGAAAACCCACGCATTTCGATTGTTTTGAAATTCACTCCAGCCGCCGGAACAATTTTTGCCTCCAGGCCATTTTTAGTACCGACAAACAGAATTTCATCAGTTGTAGCTAAATTGCGCTCTTTTAACCGTTCAATGATAGCCATAATAGGGTAAATATGACCACCGGTTCCTCCACCAGTAAATATTATTCTCATTTTATTTCGTCTTCAATTCCTTTATAAAGTTAACAAAATAGTCCCCACGTTCTTCAAAGGTCCTAAATTGATCCCATGACGCACAAGCTGGCGAAAACAACATTACATCACCAGGTTTGGTTAATTCATAAGCTTTCGGCACCGCCTCTTGCAACGTATTTTCAATTAAAATATGTTTAATTCCAGCTTTGCGTGCTGCATCAGCCAGGAGATAGCGTGTTTGCCCGTACAATACGACTGCTTTAACGTGCTTTTTTAAAAGAGGAATTAAAGAATCAAAAGTAAATCCTCGATCTAAACCGCCAGCGATCCAGACCTCGGGATCTGCAAAAGCAGGAATTGCAACAGAAGCTGCTTCAATATTTGTAGATTTAGAATCGTTATATATTTTGCGACCTTCAAGTGTCATCACGTATTGCAAGCGGTGCTTTGCACCAGCAAAAGTTGTTAAAACAGCTTTAATATCATTGGTATCTGCACCCATTATTTGTGCTATTGCACTGGCGACCAAAGCGTTCTGCTGGTTATGGATTCCAGGTAATTTCATGTCAGAAGTCTTCATTATTTTTCCATGCTGATTTTGCAAATAACCATCAGCAATAAAATAATCAGCAGCTTGATCATTTTCAGAAAAAGTTACGATTTTTGCTCTTGTAACTTTCCTTTCCTTTGTCAAAATATCTTTTTGATCGAAATTAGCTAAAAAATACTGTTCTGGGCTCTGCGTTCTAGTAACATTCAGTTTAGCATTAACATAATTAGCAAAAGTTTTGTGATAATCCAAGTGAACATTGTGGTAAATATCGATGATTGCTGCCACCTTAGGATTAATATCTGTGACACCGAGCAATTGAAAGCTGGAAGTTTCGCAGACTAAAATATCATCCTTAGTCGCTTTTTCAACCACTTCAGATATAGGCACACCGATGTTTCCCACAGCGTATGCATGATGTCCACTTTTAGCTAAATGATGATCAAGAATTTTCTGAGTCAACATTACCGTAGTGGTTTTTCCATTCGACCCTGTAACGCAAATATAAGGGGCTTCACTAACAGTCAATGCAATTTCTGGTTCAGTAATAATAGGCAGGTTTAGTTTTTGAGCCTCTTGTACCATCGGATTTTCATAAGGGATGCCGGGATTCTTTACTAAATAATCAAAACTTTCTTGACTTAATAATTCAATTGGACGCCTGCCGTCAATCACTCGCACGCCCAGTTTTTTCAATTCCTGTGCATTTCGATTTTTACTTAAATCAGCCTGATCATTTAAAGTCAGCTTTGCACCAAGTTTAAGCAGCAATTTACTAACTGCAAAACCGCTCTTGCCTAGACCTAAAACTAAAATATTTTTGTTCTGATAAGTCTTAATCTGCCTCATTTGCCTAATTTTATCCCCATATTATTAAATATAAAAAACTACCAATCAATCCAACTATCCAAAAAATAATATCAACTTTCCATTCAGAATACCCCAGCATTTCAAAATGATGATGAATTGGGGTCATTTTGAAAATTCTTTTGCCTGTGGTCTGAAAAGAGATTACTTGCAGAATTACACTTGCAGTTTCACAAACAAACACAATTCCAATTAATAAAAGAGACCAAGGTCTGTTTAAAAAGATACTGACAGCAGCCAATCCACCGCCTAATGCCAAAGATCCGGCATCACCCATAAAAATTTTAGCAGGTTTATGATTAAAAATAAAAAATGAAATCAGACCACCTATAACACTCATACAAAAGATTAAAACAGCGAAGTTCTTTTGTTTAAGTGCAATATAAGAATAAGTAGCATAAGCAATAATTGAAAGTCCTGTTGCTAATCCATCTAATCCATCTGACAAATTGACAGCGTTCGAAAAACCAACTAACCAAAAAACTACAAAAACGGTAAATATAATAGCACTGTTCACAATACCAAAAAATGGTATAAAAAGTTTAAACTGAAAATTATCCGTAGCAGCAATAATGATGATTAAAATAGCAACTAGTATTTGTAAGGAAAATTTTTGCCAAGCATGCAGGCCTAGGTTGCGCTTATAGAACAATTTTATACCGTCATCTAAAAAGCCGATTATTCCGTAGCCAAGCAAACTAATTAGTAAAATCCAAATTAATTTAGAGCTTTCATGTTGCCAGATACTTACCCAAATTGTTGATACCGTAGCTGCTAGAACAAAGACTACTCCACCCATAGTGGGCGTTCCAGATTTCTTTTCATGCCATTTAGGACCTTCATCACGAATTTCTTGTCCTTCGTGATGTGACCTCATGAAAATAATCATCCAGGGCAGAATAATCCCAGTCAATGCTAATGAACTTACTAATGCAATAATGCTAATAATCAGCATACAAATGCTACTCCTTTAATTGTATTTTTATTTTTGTCCCTGATTTAAGGGATTTTCCTGTAGCCAGACTTTGCTTAAAAACTACTCCTGTTCCTTTGATCCGTAATTTAACTCCTGTTAAATCAGCAAACTGATGTAACTCATCAATAGACCAGCCTTTCATATCAGGACATTTAATACTTCCGCTAGTACGAACGAGCATCAAATTACCTGATCGTTGTTTTTGACCTGCTGAATATGACTGCTCAGTTATTTTATCACCCGTACCAATCTTAGCAAGTCGTACCCCAACGCGCTGTGCCATCTTTTCAGCCTCTTTGTAATTTAATCCTTTTAGGTTGGGCGTTTTAACAACCGTCGAACTGCTTAGACCATTTTTAGACATGAGAATTACTCTATTCATCATTGGTTTGAAAATTGATGAGAGTATTACTTCAGCCGGTTTACTCATTTTACGAGGCTGTTTGACAGTGATATAAATGCAGTACCGTGGATGCTTAGCAGGAGTGACTCCAACCACTGAAAAGATATAATTATTGTTACCCTTAAGATAACCTCCACCTTTAAGATTAGCAATCTGAGCTGTCCCTGTTTTAACTGCAATGCTTTGACCTTTCATTTGGTATGCCGCACCTGTGCCAATGCGTTTATTTAAAACTCGACGCATATTTTCAAGCACAGTAGCTGCAGTTTCTTTGGTATAAACGGGTTGACCGACATTTTTAATTTGATAACCAGTGATAGTATGATTATTGGCATCCGTAATTTTTTCGACAAATTGCGGTTTTACCATTTGACCATTATTGGCTAGACTGCTAAATGCCTGCATCATTTGCATCACATTGACATCAACACCTTGACCAAAACTGGTAACTGCTTGATCAATAGGAGAATTAAATGCAATCGTTCCTGGTTGTTCACCGGGTAAGGTTACTCCCGTTTTTTCTCCAATATGAAATTTTTTGAGATACTTTTTCCACGTCTTGGCACCCATTTGCTGCTCAATATGAACAAAGCCAGTATTGCTTGAACGAGGAAAAGCCTGTGAAAACGGTATACTCCCCCAACCGTGAGGCTGCCAATCGTGAATCACGGATCCATTAACAGAAACAGATCCTGAATTATAGTATTGGTTAGGATGGTAATTTCCACTATTTACAGATGAGGAAAGCGTTAGAACCTTAAAAACAGAACCCGGTTCATAAGTATCTTGTACCAAAATGTCGCGATATGAGTTTTTTAGACCCTTTTTAGTTTGTGGATTAAAAGTTGGCCTTTGAGAGGCAGCTAAAACTTTTCCCGATTTGATATCTTCAACGACAGCTGTCATGGAAACAGGATTAAACGCATTTTGGACATAGGAGAGCCTGCTTTCAAGATAATCCTGCAGCTGTGAATCAATGGTGAGATAAATATTGTTACCATCGACTGGTGCCTTATAGGTATGCGTACTATTTGGTGTCTGAAAGTTAGAAGCATCTACTGCTGAAAGCTGATAACCATTTTTCCCAATAAGCACGTCATCATACCAAGCTTCAAGTCCCATGGTGCCCTCGAGATTCTGCTGCTTGGTTTTTTTGTCATATACTGGTGACGCCATTCCTATCACATGTGAGGCAAAATTACCATTAGGATAAAGCCGAGACTGAGTTTCAAAGAATTTAATCCCAGGCAAATTCATCTTTTCAATTTTATCTTTTTGCTGTTTAGACAAATTAGAACCTGCAGTACCAAATTGTACCTGAAAAACAGGACGAGCAGGATTAAGATATTTTAAAATTTCCCCCGCTTTAAGAGGTAAGACTTGGGCTAGTTTATTAGCAGTTTTATTTTTATTAACAACGTATTCAGGTTGATTTTTATAGTTGATTGAAGACTTATCTAAAATAGCATAAATAGTATATAAATGAGAATCCTGAGCAACCGCCAAACCATTGCGATCATAAATTGTACCGCGACTAGCTTTTAATACCTGATTACGCATGTATAATTGCTCAGTTTTAGCAGTTAAATTTTGGCCATTAATGGTTTTGGAAATGCCAATGTATAAAAATCTTCCTATAAATACGAGAAAAACCAAAGCAACAGCTACCTCGAGAAATCTCCCGACTGTAAAACGGTATCCGTGAGCTTTGGAATTAGAGTTACTTATCTTACTAATATGCTTTTTCATCAGCGTATAGTCCTAATATTTTTCTCATTCAAGGCTAACCCCTTGCTACGTGCAATTTTATTCATGCGAGAGCTTGAGGTTAACTCACCTAATTCTTGATGCAAATCTCCAACTTGACTTTGCCCTTTTGCAACTGCGCGTTGCACATTGGTAAGTTCATGTTGAGCTGATGTAGCAGAAATACTGGAAGAAACTAGCATTGTCATTAAGCCAATGGTTATCATCGTTCCCAATACAAGCAAGGACTTTTCAAAGCCGGTCCAAGCAACGTTGTGATGATTGAGAACTTGACGTTGTCTCTTCTTTGGATCTCTTTGCTCATTAGGATTAAACTCTACTTTTCTTGCTAAATTATCAGCCATTGCTTTTTCCTCTTTACAATTTTTCTGCGACTCGCAACTTTGCACTGTGTGAGCGATTATTATTCTTAAGCTCTTCAGCTGAGGCAACAATGGGTTTGCGGTTAACTAAACGAAGCATTGGCTTCAAGTTGTCAGGAATAACAGGCATTCCCCTGGGAACATCAACTTCAGAGTATTTTTTAAAAATGTTTTTTACAATTTTGTCTTCATCAGACTGAAAGGTAATTACGCTAATTCGACCACCAGGTTTTAGCAAATGAATCGCTTCTTCAAGTGACTCACTTAAAACATCAAGTTCGTTATTTACAGCTACACGCAAAGCCTGAAAGGTCTTTTTTGCTGGGTGCCCACCAGTCCTTCTTGCAAACGCAGGAATTGCTTCCTTGATTATATCAACCAGTTCAAATGTTGTTTCAATCGGCTTTTTTTGTCTTTTAAGGACAATTTTATGGGCAATCTGGCGCGAATATTTTTCACCACCAAATTTGTATAAAATATTTGCCAATTCTTTTTGGCTTGAGTTATTTACTAGTTGATAGGCATCAAGACTTTGCTCTTGATCCATTCTCATGTCTAACCTTGCATCAAAGCGGTAAGAAAAACCCCTTTGTGCTTGATCAAATTGTGGCGAGGAAACTCCCAAATCATAGTAAATTCCATCTATACCATTTTGATAACCCAGCTCAACCAGATTCGCTTTTAAATGGCTAAAATTATCGTGTACCAATTGTAATTTAGGATCAGCATTTTGAACAAGTAAATCAGCAAAGTTTAACTTAGCCGAATTTATTGCATATTCATCTTGATCAAAACCAATTAAAGTACCACTAGCAAGTTTGCTCAATAAATATTTTGCATGACCGCCACCGCCAAAAGTCGCGTCTACATAAAGACCACCATTTTTTAGTTTTAAATTATCGATTGTTTGGTGTAAGAGTACACTGGTGTGTTTGAATTCCATAATTATAGTTCAATATCATCCAAATTTTCTGCAATATCATCATAGTTTTCATTGGCTTCATCACTAAAGCTTTCCCAACGCTCCTTTGACCAAATTTCAATTCGATCAGAAACTCCTACAATGACACATTCTTTGACAAGGGAAGCGTGTTTCTTCAACGTTGTGGTCAGATTCACACGACCTTGTTTGTCAAATTCGCATTCCATCGCACCAGAGTAAAACAAACGCGTAAAACTGCGCGCATTTCTCTTAGTTAATGGAAGTTGTGCTAGTTTAGCTTCAATTTTTTGCCATGCCTCTGTAGTATAGCCAAAAATGCAGCCTTCCATTCCGCGAGTAAATATCATTTTGTCACCTATCTGACCACGCAAACGGGCAGGTATAATTAACCGCCCTTTGCTGTCGAGATTGTGATGATATTCACCCATGAACATGGCTTAGCCCCCTTCCACTAAATAATTTACCACAATTCACCACTTCCTACCACTTTTTAGTCAAAAAAGTTAAATATTTATTTTTTAATGACACAAAAAAGAAAAAATCGCAAACCAATTCAGATTTGCGACCATTTTTTTAAATTTTTTTATTACAAAAATTGATTATATCATTAGAAACAAGAGACCCAGATACCAAAAAATAGTATTTACAGTTAAGTAATCCCAGATTTTTCGCAGAGTCTTACTTAAAGAGATATTTTTATTTTTAACCGCGTCAGAAATTGCTATAACTATAACCAGGAAGAAAAAGACAAAAAAGCCATAAGGCAGAAACTCAGGCCTTTTTTGGTGAACGGTAATTAAATGGCAAGCATATATAAAAAAGAAGGGTAATAAATCATATCCCCTAAATTGAGCCTTAGGAAACATTTTATTAATAATATATGCTAAAGCAAGACCTAGAACAGGTATCAATATAATTAAAAACATTACTTACATCCCTCTATCATTTAATATCTATTTTATCTTACTCTGCGATTGAAAAAAACTATTAAGTAGCATAAAATATTGTTCAAGTAGGAGGTCAATCAATGACGCGTAGACATAAGAAAAAGAGATCTAAATTTCAAAAATTAACAATTGCCATGGCTTGGCTAATGGCAATTATTACTTTAGTGGCAATTGTGATGCAGGTTGTTGGTGCATTATCAAGCTTTGGCTTTTTTGAGTAAAAAACGTGAGATACAAATCTCACGTTTTTTATTTATTAGCGATAATTGTCTAGGTTAACCATAAAAGGGTAGTTAAGAACCAAGTTCCACCATAATTTATAGGTAGCACAAACAAAGATAAACACCCAGCACAAAGTTGGCAAAATACTTTGCACTAGCTTCAAGATTCCTATACTTGATAAGCCTGTCATATTTAAAATTAGCCATGTGTAGACCTCAATTAGAACAGAAGCAATTAAAACTGCCAAAACTTTGGCCCAAAATACTTCTGGTAAAAACCGTGCAGATTTTTGCAATAACCAAGAAATTGTCGGCAGGCTAATTGCATAGATGCCTATAATGCCAAAAAAATAAATATCACTAACTATACCTGCACCTAAAGCCAGCCAAACTTCTTTGTTATTGGTATCATCAAATAATGCAATTAGCATCATACTAACAGGTACTAATAAATTCGCAGCATTACCAATTGAAAAAAACTGATGCAGGTAAAAAGATAAGCTACCACTGATAGCCAAAGCAACGTATAATGCTAAGACTAGAGTAAATTTCCGCAGTGTCTTCATTAGTCGCTCACTTTCCTCTGAATAACCGTGACAATGGAAGGATCGTTTAATTCGCCAGCCGGATTGATCTTGATTAAATCAGATAAGCCAAAAGAATCATGTGTTGTAGCAGAAATAGTTCCTATTAGCAACCCTTTAGGTGAATTACCACCCATTCCGCTAGTATATATTTTGGTACCACGCTTGAGCTTTTTACTATCAATTGCTTGGGTAAAAGCTAAAGTTTTATTACCAATTACCGTAATAATGCCATGAACTTTTTTACCATTTGTAGCTTGAGCCTGTACTGCAAACCGGTTTGCTGACTTGTCACTGGTAGTAATTAATTCCACTTTTGCAGAAGCAGCACTGACTTCTATTATACGACCGATAACTCCACCGCCTGACATCACAGCCATATTCTTGCGCAAGCCGGACGTAGTTCCCTTATTGATAACTAAAAGATCTGTCCAGCTGTCTGGCGAACGCGAAATCACGGAGGCTTGAACCATATCATAGTCCGTTAACGTTTCTTTTAATTTTAAAGCAGATTTAAGTTGCTTGTTTTCAGCTTCAAGACTTGAGTTACGAGCTTTTGTTTGTTCTAATTCGGTTACCTGGCTCTTAAGATAGTTATTTTCATCTTGCGTATTCAGTAAATCATGTACATTATTTAAACTGCCGGACACAAAACTAAGAGGGAAATCAATAATTCTTGATCCCACAGCGACTACATCATTACCAAAACTTTGGATAATCAATGGCGTGTTACGCTTGTTGCGCAAGCTAACACTACCACCTAAAATTGTAAAAACTAAAATAACTGCGACAACTGCTGACAACAGTTTTTTATTTTGTAAAAATTTCTTCATTTGGAAACAGTCCCTAAAGAAAAATCGGCAATTATAGCCGACTTTTTGTATTATCTGCGACTTTTACGCATTACTTCAATATTTTTCAGAGACTCACCTGTACCGACTGCAACACAATCTAGTGGATCCTGAGCTATAAATACTGGAACTTTAGTAGCTTCGGAAATAACATCAGGCAAATTCTTTAGTAAAGCACCACCACCAGTTAGCACAATTCCATGATCAATTACATCTGCTGCAATTTCAGGAGAAGTTTGTTCTAAAGTTTCTTTGATAGCAACAATAATATCTTGAACAACATCTTGAATTGCCTTTGAGACATCAACTGCTTTAACATCGACTGATTTTGGTAATCCTGTAACCAAATCACGTCCCCGAATATTGACAGCTTCAATGCCTTCTGCTTTTTCAACCGAAGCGGAACCAATTTGGATTTTAATGTCTTCGGCCGTTCTTTCACCAATTAAAAGATTAAAATTGGAATGTACATAATTCACAATTGCAGTATTAAACTTATCACCGGCTTGGCGAATTGATGTAGATGATACAATGCCACCAAGTGAAATAGTAGCGACATCAGTAGTACCACCACCAATGTCCACGACCATTGAACCAGTAGGATCCATTACTGGCAATCCAGCTCCAATAGCGGCTGCAAATGGTTCTTCTATTACAAAGGCTTCACGTGCTCCAGCTACCCGAGCTGCATCAATAACAGCCCGTTTCTCTACTTCAGTTACACCTGAAGGTACACAAATCATAGCTGAAGGTTTGGAGTTGCCTACAGTCTTTTCTATAAAATACTTAAGCATAGAGGCAGTTGTATCATAATCGGCAATTACACCATCTTTCATTGGCCTGATAGCCACTATGCTTTCCGGCGTCCTTCCGATCATTTCTCTTGCTTCTGACCCTACCGCAATTACTTTTCCAGTATGGGTGTTTTTAGCCACCACAGAAGGCTCTCTTAAGACAATTCCTTTACCTTCCATATAAACAAGAGTATTGGCCGTCCCTAAATCGATGCCAATATTTTTTGCTCCTAATCCAAACACGTAAATCTCTCCTTAATTATTGCAGTCTCTAAATCTTGAATAATTATAGCATAAAGTGCAACTTAAAAAAGAAAATGAAATGTAACTTTAAGATGAATTTAAAATAATTGCCGTTCACGCAAACTCAAATATTTTCCCTTTCCCACAATAAAATGATCAAGAAAGTCAATATGAAATAATTCAGAAGCTGCAAAGAGCATTTTGGTGAGTTCAATATCACTTTTTGAGGGAATTAAATTGCCACTTGGATGATTATGAACCACAAAAAAGCCAGCACAAGCATAAATTACCGCCCAGCGAAAAATTTCTCGAGGGTGAGCAATTGATTTATCCAAAGTTCCCTGAAATAGCTTTTTTTCAGCAACAATGTGATTACTGTTATCAATATAAACAGCCCAAAGTTCTTCTTGTTTACGTCCTGCTAATTTGTCCAACAGATAAGTGCCGACTTCATCGCTGGACGTCATAATTAGTTCTCGATCGGGAACCGCTGACCTTAGTCTTTCAAACAATCCCTCACAAAGAACAGCTAAATTTTTATCACATTGACTGCCAGAAATATATTTTAGCAAATCATTAAAATTTTCTATTTTTAGCTCTGTCAGTTTTGCAAAAAGTTCATCGAACTTCTCTATTCCCTTTTCTTTCAACTCAGCAACAAGGCTGCTTAACATTTCTCGGTCAGTTTTCATTAAATAGTGATTAGATTTTATCAATTCCATAGAACCCTTCCTTTCACTATTAAATACGTGGAAAACTAACAAACCTTTTTCAGAAATTCATAAAAGTCTTGACAGACAAATACAGCATTCTGGTAATCTTTTTTACTTGCTGGAATTAAGTCAGGCACCATTACGCACTTCAAGTCGGCCTTAACAGCCGCAAGTAATCCAGGAGAAGAATCCTCGAAGGCTAAAATATTATTTTGAGGGATCTGTAATTTTTTAGCAGCCAAAAGATAAATATCTGGAGCTGGTTTGGGCTTAACGTTATTCTTTTTAACATCGTCATAATTGAGGTGAAATTGAAAATAATTGCGGCTGCCTGTTGCCCACAAGTTATGCTCTACCACATCTTCTGTATTGCTAGTAACCACGGCCATCGGCAACCCAGCTTTTTGAAAAAGGTCAAGAGCTTTTTGCACTCCAGGACGCAATTTTAGTTTACCTTCCTCAGTCCACTGCCAGACCAAGTCATCCGTACGCTTAATAAATTGGTCCCGTTGCTCCTTATTCTTAAAGTATTTCAGATAAAAATCGTCCATGTCAGTAGTTGTCGAGCCGACCAATTTAAGATAGATATCATCAGGAGTACCTAAATCTGCTTCTTTTGCTGCCTGAATATTGGCTTCCCAGTATAAATTTTCAGAATTGACGAGCAATCCATCCATATCAAATAAAATTCCCTTAATTTCATCATCAATACCTTGAACCCGCATTTTTTGTCTCCATTTGTAAAATATTACCAACTAAATAAAAAGATCCTGTTACTAGCAGTATATCATTTGTCTGGCTCTTCTGCTTCAAATTCTGGTAAGCTGCTTCCCAGTCAGACATATATTGATATTTTTCCTGAATCCATTGGGGAAAATCTTTTTTCATAGCTGCACGCGGATAATCTATTGTAGTTAAGTAGACTTCATCGGTAGCTTGAAATAGGTCAAACACCTGTGTGATATCTTTGTCTTTCATAATCATGATCAAAATTCTAACTTGGCCCTGCCTTCTCTTTTGTTCACAATGAGCATAATTAAGCAGGTTCTGCACCGCTTGAATATTATGTGCGCCGTCAAGAACTATCAAGGGATTGTTTTGCAGTACCTGATAGCGTCCAGGCACAATAGTCCGATTAATTGCGTCAATAATATTATTTTGAGATAGTGGCAGACCTAACATGTTGAATGCTTCAACTGCAATGCCTACATCGTAGCCTTCAACAATAGGCTTAGGTAAAAAAGACAATTTTTGGGATTCAGTTTTCAAAGTTAAGCTTTCATTTTGGCTAATTTTAAAATCCCTCCCCAATTGTTTAAGCGGTGCACTTTCCTCCTGTGCTTTTTGCTGAATTATCGGCAATACCTCTTTTGGAATATTGCCGATAATCACAGGACGGTTTTTCTTAATTATTCCACTTTTTTCACGCGCAATATCCTGAAGTGTGGGTCCGATAATTTGTTCATGATCTAATCCAACTGTTGTAATTATGCTGACTTCAGGTGTAATCACGTTTGTCTTGTCATGTTCACCGCCTATACCGACTTCTATGACAGCATAATCACATTTTTTTCTTGCAAAATAGAGAAAAGCCATGACCACTTCATATTCAAACGTTACTAAAGAAAAATTATTGTTTGTTTTACGAATTTTTGTTAAAGCTGATTCTATGATATTAGCTGTTTTTACTAAATCTGCATCACTAATATTTCGTCCATTTAACTGGATACGTTCATTAAATTCAAACACGTATGGCGAAACAAAAAGGCCAGTCTTCTGACCGGCCTTTTGCAGCAAACTACTTAAATAGTAAGAAGTAGAACCTTTACCATTAGTGCCCGTGACGTGAACTGTTTTAACTTTATCTTGCGGATTATCCAAAAAAGTCAGCACTTTTTTTATGTAAGATAGATCTGCCTTTTCATGTAATTTAGGAAGTGAATATAAATAATTAATCACATCTTGAGCTTTAGTAAAAGTCACATTATTCACTCTTCTTTAATTCTTGAATTCTTTCCTGAACGCTTTGCAGTTGGTTTTCGTAATCAGCTTTTTTCGCTTTTTCTTTATTTATCACAGCTTCAGGAGCATGTGCGACAAAGCCTTGATTATTCAGTTTTTTGGTTGAGCGTTCAACTTCAGCTTGGAGATCTTTCTCCTCTTTTGTCATGCGCTTGATTTCGTCAGCAATATTGACTAAATCGGCTAGTGGGACAAAAATTTGTGCTCCTGCAATCACAGCAGTTTTAGCTAATTTCGGTGCTGTAACATCAATTGCAATGGTCAAATTCTTCGGGTGCAAGAAATTTTTGACATATTCTTCATTTTCGGTCAAAATCCGTTCATTATTGCTGTCTTCCAATTGAATCATAATGTCAATCGGTGAAGACAGTGGTGCATTAACTTCCATCCGAATATTACGTACAGCCTTAATAATCTCAATCAAGAAAGCCATATCGCGCCGTGCTCTGTCATTAACAAATTCATCATGAGATGTAGGGTACTTCGCAACCATGATTGATTTGCCTTCATGAGGCATTGACAGCCAGAGCTTTTCAGTAACAAATGGCATAATTGGATGAAGCAAACGTAAAATTTGGTCAAGAATCCAAATTAAATTGTCTTGTTTTCTAGTCTTCAGTTCTGCATCAGAACCATTGAGAGCTACCTTGGCCATTTCAATATACCAGTCGCAGAAATCATTCCAGATAAAGTTGTATAATTCGCGCCCTGCTTCACCAAATTGATAATTGTCAAATAAGCGAATAACCTCACTCACAGTGTGATTTAAGCGGTCAAAAATCCAGCTGTCTGACAAATCAAACTTGCCGGTATCAGGCATGTGAGCCGGCCGAGCATCTTCTGGTAAATTCATAATCACAAATCTGGCAGCATTCCAAATCTTATTAATGAAGTTCCATGCAGATGCCAATTGCTTAGGATTATAACGTGTATCCTGTCCAGGAGCTGTACCATTGAGCAAGAACCAGCGTAAAGCGTCTGCACCATATTGATCAATAACGTCCATGGGATCAACACCGTTACCCAGAGATTTACTCATCTTGCGACCTTGTTCATCACGAATCAAGCCGTGAAGAACAACATCATTAAATGGTCTCTTGTGGGTAAAATGCAGACTCTGGAAAATCATACGTGAAACCCAGAAAAAGATAATATCATAACCGGTAACTAAAGCATTGGTTGGAAAATAGCGTTTAAAATCAGCAGAATCTTCATCAGGCCAGCCTAATGTTGAAAATGGCCATAAAGCACTTGAAAACCAGGTGTCTAGAACATCTGGGTCCTGTTTCCAGTTTTCAATGTCTTTTGGTGCTTCCTCGCCAACATACATTTCGCCAGTCTTCTTGTTATACCAAGCTGGAATTCTGTGTCCCCACCATAATTGACGTGAAATTACCCAGTCATGAACATCTTCCATCCAATGATTTAAAGTTTGTTCAAACCTCTTTGGTACAAAATTGACTTTGCCCGCAGTTTTTTGATTCTCTAAAACTTTATCTGCCAAAGGTTTCATCTTAACAAACCATTGAGTTGACAGACGTGGTTCAACTTGAACGCCAGAACGCTCTGAGTGTCCAACAGAGTGGACAATCGGCTTAACTTTAATTAGGTAGCCTTGCTCCTTTAAATCTTTAACCAATGCTTCACGACATGCAAAACGATCCATGCCTTCATACTTACCAGCATTTTCGTTCATAGTGCCATCGTCATTCATGACGTTAATCCGTTTTAAGTTATGACGATTGCCTACCAAGAAGTCATTAGGATCATGAGCCGGAGTAATTTTTACCAAACCAGTACCAAATTCTGGATCAACGTGTTGATCCTCAATAATTGGAATATGACGTCCTACTAGTGGCAAAATCAGTTCCTTGCCCACTATATCCTTGTAGCGTTCATCTCCAGGTGCCACTGCAACGGCAGTATCACCGAACATTGTCTCAGGACGAGTAGTAGCAATCTCAACAAAACCGGAACCATCAGCAAACGGGTATTTAATATGGTAAAAAGCACCTTTATCGTCTTGGTGAATAACTTCAATGTCACTTAAAGCTGTTTGCAGCTCGGGATCCCAATTAATAATATATTCACCACGGTAAATTAGACCCTCATTATACAGTTGCACAAAAACGCGACGAACTGCCTTGGATAAGCCTTTATCCAAAGTGAATCTCTCTCTGGAATAGTCCAGAGACAGGCCTAATTTTGCCCACTGACTCTTGATGATAGCAGCATATTCATCTTTCCAGTCCCAAACTTGCTTAACAAAAGCTTCACGACCCATTTCATGTCGGTCTTTGCCTTGTTTGCGTAATTTGGCTTCAACTTTAGCTTGAGTTGCAATTCCAGCATGATCCATCCCTGGAAGATACAAAGTATCATAACCCTGCATCCTTTTGAGTCGAATTAATGTATCTTGAATTGCAGTATCCCAGGCATGCCCCAAGTGAAGTTTGCCAGTAACATTTGGTGGCGGAATAACAATAGAATATGGGTGTGCTTTCTTATCCCCGGATGGCTTGAACAAGTCTTGATCAAGCCACTTTTGATATCTGCCTTGTTCGACTTCTTTCGGATCGTATTTTGGTGCTAAATCTGTCATAATTCTCCTCCCAATAAAAAAGTCCTAGACAAAATGTCTAGGACGATGTAATTAACCGCGGTACCACCTAAGGTTAAGCAGAATAAATTCTGCTTCTCTTAAAAATGATAACGGCACATTTGCCGGATTAGCTTACTTTCAGTTCAGCCAACCAGTCCAATCGAGCTACCAATTAACCTTCATTCGGCTTTTCACCATCAACGAGCCTTTCTCTATCTATAAGGTTAATACCTCTCAATTATTGCTTTGGGCGTATTATAACATACTTTTTAAAGTAGTGAAGCATCTTCTTCTGCTTTATCAGCTAAAAACTTATCATTGGGATAAATCGAAGTCACTTGTATGCCCGCCAGTGCACGTTCAATTAAGCCATCTACATCCAGGCGATTTTCAAATTCACGTGCTTTTTCAATTTTTGGTTTTGTTTTGGGACGAGGAGGTGCAAAAATGGTGCAGCAATCTTCGAATGGTTGAATAGATAATTCAAAAGTGCCAATTTTTTCTGCTAAATTAATGATTTCAGTTTTATCCATCGTGGCAACTGGTCTAACAACCGGTGTAGTGGTGACATCGTTAATTGCTGCCATTGACTCTAAAGTTTGTGAAGCTACTTGCCCAACAGACTCACCATTAAAAATAGCCAATCCTCTTCTTTTGGCTCTGATTTTATCAGCTAGCTGTAACATGAATCTTCTTTGCACAGTCATCAAATAGCCCTCGGGAATTTTTTCCTTAATGGTTTCCTGAATTTCTGCAAACGGTACTGCAATGAAATTGATTTTACCAGCATAATTAGCCAAAATACCGGTTAATTCTTTGGCTTTATTCAAAGCTTTTTCGGTGGTATATGGTGGGCTGTAAAAATGTACCATGTCAATATCAACACCACGTTTTAAGGCCAGATAGGAAGCCACTGGCGAATCAATGCCCCCTGATAGCATCATGACGGCTCGACCACCAGTACCAACTGGCATCCCCCCAGCACCATGAAGCAGCTGGTTAGAAATGTAAACTGCATCTTTACGCACTTCAATTCTGAGCACAATGTCAGGATGTTTCATTTCTACCTTTAAATCATCCATGTGTGAAAAAAGGTAGTCACCAACCATTTTATTCAATTCATTAGTATCATATAAAAACTGATGGTCGCTGCGTTTAGTGTTAACCTTGAAAGTCATTCCTTTTTTAAAAGTTTCTTTCATTAAAGCAAGTGCAGTTTTTTCAATTTCCGCCAGCGTTTTTTCTACTTTAATTGTTGGTGAATAAGTTTGTATACCAAAAACTTTTTTTAAGCGTTGATCGACTTCTTCAAAAGGAGCATCGTTTAAAACAATATGCATCCGATCATGGCGTGGGTGAATTTCAACCTGTGGAAATTCACGCAGCACTTTAGTAACGTTACCGGCTAGGCGACCGATAAAATCTTTCCGGTTCTTTCCTTTTGTTGAAAGCTCACCGTAACGCACCATTATTTCAGTATATTTCATAAAAAATCTATTCTCCTAAATGATTAATTGGGGCAAAATGACAGTAAATTTTGTCAAAAACTCTTATAAACTCATCGGCTTCATCAAGCGTATTGGATTCATCAAAACTGAGACGAATTGCACTGGTGGCAATTTTATCATCAACATGCATTGCTACTAATGTACTGGCTTGGTCAACCTTAGTCGAGGAGCACGCGGAAGTAGTGGAAGTATAAATGTCATATTCTTCAAGTGTATGGACTAAAGTTTCTCCCCTGATGCCTTCAAGTGCAAAACATAAAATATGTGGCGCAAAATTGTCATTGACAGGGGAAAATATAGTTATTCCAGGCTTGCCCTTCAAATAATTTACTATTTTTTCCTTAATAGCAGCCTCCCTTGCAGCTTTTTCCTGCTCATTTTCTAAAAGCAAGCGTACAGCCTTAGCCATTCCTGCTATCGCTGGCAAATTTTCTGTGCCAGATCTAAGACCTTTTTCCTGTCCCCCGCCATCATGTAGAGGATCCAGCATCTTGCCTTCTTTTTTATAAAGGACACCAGTACCTCTTGGTGCGTGAAATTTATGGGCGGAAAGGCTGGAGAAATCAACACGCGGAGTAAAAACTCGTGACCAAATATTTTTACCCAATGCCTGAACATTATCAACGTGAAAGCTCACAGTCGGATAGTTAGACAATAAATCACTGATCTCATCAATTGGCTGGATTGAACCAATCTCATTATTGACACCCATTATTGAAACTAATGTGGTGTCAGAATCAAGAGCATTGCGCAAATCATTGACATTGACACGCCCTTGTTTATCAACTGGCAAATGAGTTACGCGAAAACCGATGTATTCCAGCGCATTAAAAGCATTAGCGACAGAAGCATGTTCAACACTCGATGTAATGAGATGCTTGCCAAATTGCCGTTTTTGAAATGCTGTGCCCTTTATAGCCCAATTGTTTGATTCTGTACCACCGGAAGTAAAGAAAATTTCATCCTGCTTTGTACCCAAAAGATTAGCAATCTGTTTACGCGAGCTTTCCAAAAGTTGGTAAGCACGGTCTCCCAGTTTATGTAAACTAGATGGATTA
This sequence comes from Lactobacillus laiwuensis, assembly GCF_019972835.1. Classification (GTDB taxonomy): domain Bacteria; phylum Bacillota; class Bacilli; order Lactobacillales; family Lactobacillaceae; genus Lactobacillus; species Lactobacillus laiwuensis. The sequence continues at coordinate 471,165 of NZ_BPPB01000001.1, forward strand.
CCCCAAATAGTTTGTGCTACTTTATCATAAGTCGCTAAAACAGCAGGATCAATTTTGGTCGTGGCGCTGTTGTCAAAGTAAATCACGAAATTTCTCCTCCAATACACTACAAGGTCAGCTATTAACTTATAAATTGTAACTTAAAATAATCTAAGCTTCAATTATTTATTCATTAGCAATAAAAAAGCCTTAAAATCCTTTACAAATTTTAAAGCTGAGATTTTTGTTTGACAAAAGTTTATAAAATTTAGTCATTATTTTTCTTATCCGAATAATATAAATTTTCTAAACGCTGGTACGAACCCGGCTCCACTTTTTCAATAGCAGTTGCTATGGTATCAAGAGCATCCTTATAATTATAATCTTGCTCATAAAGATCCATTGCCTTTTTCTGAGCACTTTGTATTGAACCATTGTCAGAATATTTGTTTGAATACTGCAAAGTCAGTTGGACTAAATCCGCAGAATTAATAATGTCATCTGCTTCTCGTTTTAGTCTTTCAACATCATCAGAAATTTGAATTAATTCTTGCGAGATTTTTTCCATGTTCAGACGAACTTGACTCAATTCTTTTGCTACGTGACCGATTTCATTAACAACTAATGTATACATTTGAACAAAAGCATCTGGATTACCCGGCAAATTTTTACGTTCTAACCGCCGGTAAACTAGAGACACTTCTTGCTTAAAACGATTAATTGAATCGTTAGCGACATTTTCTGAATCATAAAGGCCATCGACATCTTGCGCCATTGTCTTTTGCTGGTTGCTAATTTCACGTAAACGGTCAAGCATGCTTAACCATGATGCCTTAATTTGTGAATAAACGCCCTTGCCATCAGCAACATTCTGCGTATCAACCGTATATTGCCGCTCCATGTCATTGACTTCCTGCTCTAGTTGCCTGCTGGTAGCAAGCTCATTATGCGTTAGTTCATAACTTTCATCAATATGACGCAATTTGGCCACCAAGTTTTTGGACTCAACCTGTTCATGAGCAAGAAGTCTCTGGATTTTGTCCTGATTTTCTTCTACAAAAGGTCTTGCCTTATATTCATTAGCCAAAGTATCGTAAAGAGCAGCAATCTCTTTTTTGATTTTTGCGATTTCTGTGTTCAAATCTGATACCTTTAATTCCGTCAATAATTTGCCCGCATCGGCCACTTGACCGCGAATTTTTTTAATATCGGCTAAAACATCAACTTGAGTTATATAATATTTTGAAGACATCATTTTCTTATAACTATTAGAAAGTTCATCCAGTTGGTCTTTAAACACAGTATCAATTTGGTGACGCGCATTTCTGATCTCAGGTAAAACTGAACTGATATTCCTCAAAGCTACTTTAATCTTTGACAAAATACGCTTTGCTTCAACCTGGTCTCCTTGAGCAGTCAGACTCTTAGCTTCAGAAAAGTCACTTTCCATATTAGTCAAATCAGTTTCAATTTTATCAAGTGCACTGCCGTATTCATATGAATTAGCCAAAACGCTTTTACGCAATTCTTTAAACTGATTGAATAAGTCATTATACTGCTTTTGGTTTTCACGGTTTGATTCAAGTAATTCGGCAAAAACTTCCTTTGTGTTTTTAGCGTCTTTATAAGTTGAACCCATGATTTCCTGAGCCTGTTTAATATTTTTGTGGGCCTTAAATAGTTGATAGTGTGAGTTTTGGTCAGCAGCTTGTTCAAGAAAACTCTGTGCAGCAGGAATTTTTTTAGTTGATGCCTGCTCATAGCTTTTGCGCCAAGTAGTCAGTGTGGTCAGACTCTCACCTGCTAAATCCATTTTATCCAGATTAATAATGTCTGTTTCTAAATGCATTTTGGCAATTTTAGTGATCAAATCGTCCAATTCAAGAATCTGCCTTAATTGGCGTCGATTGACTATGATCATGAGCGCTATAATTATAATAATGATTAAAATTGCAATGATTACAACTATGGATTGAGTCGATGACATATTTTTCCTCCAAAACTACCCCAATTATACCAAACTTCTACATTATTGTGGGCAAGAGTTTTTTAAACTAGCATATTTCATTATGCTATAAAAATTGATATGCAGTATTGATAAATGCTACCTTACTTTTAAACAAAATATTGACTTTTATATGTCTTTATAAACCAAATTTTCTTTTTCTTCCTATAATAATTAAAGCAGTCAATGTTTTCCTTGCTTTAATAAGTCAATACAACTATAATATAGAACGTGTAAAATATTTGCAGCTATAAGTGGCAAGAACGTCAACATCTTAATACGTTTTAGTGAACGAGTAACCGACGCTGCAATAGGCGAAAATGAAAATTAAGATGCACGAATGTTAAACTTATACGTAATTATTTTACTCCAAAAACTGTTATCAGATTTTATTGGAGGATTTTATGTCAAGATATACAGGTCCAAGTTGGAAACGTTCCAGAAGATTAGGAATCTCACTTTCAGGCACTGGTAAGGAGCTTAGCCGTCGTAACTACGCTCCTGGTCAACACGGTCCTAATTCACGTGGTCGTTTATCAGAATACGGCGAGCAATTGCACGAAAAGCAAAAGTTACGTTGGATGTATGGTTTAAACGAGCGTCAATTTAGAACTTTGTTCAAACGTGCCGGTAAAATTCGTGAAGGTGAACACGGTACTAACTTTATGGCTTTGCTTGAATGCCGTTTAGACAGCATTGTTTACCGCTTAGGTTTTGCTACTACAAGAGAACAAGCAAGACAATTGGTTAACCACGGTCACATTACTGTTAACGGCAAGCGTGTTGATATTCCTTCATACGAAGTCAAGGTTGGTGAAACCATTGGCCTCAAGGAAAAGTCAAAGAACTTGCAACAAGTTAAGGATGCACTGGAAGCAGTTGTATCCCGCCCATCCTTTGTTTCATTTGATGAGAACAAAGTAGAAGGTTCACTTGTTCGTCTCCCAGAACGTGATGAAATGGAACCAGAAATTAATGAAGCTCTAGTTGTTGAATACTACAACAAGTTACTTTAATTTCAACATTTTCACAAAACCCCTTTCCTACTTGGAGAGGGGTTTTTGCTACCCGAAAGGAAATCTCATCAATGACTGAAGATTTAAATACCAGAGTTTCAAATGCTGCTCAAGGCATTAAACCACAGACAAAACCGGATGAACGCCGAAGATTTTTAGGGTCTCTTCGTGAACGCGTTTTAGTGAGAATGACTAATTCTGAAGAGCAGGATCCCAAATTAACCAACCTTTTTTTACGCCATTTCAAGGATTACGCGGGTTATAATATCCTGATAAACGGTAATTTGCATGATAATTTTGTTAATCAGGTAGAAACTTATTGTAGCAAATACGAAACTTCTTTTACCATTGTTAATAACGAGACAGCAAAAACAGGGCCTGATGATTCCGCAATCTTAGTGGTAGCTTCCAGCGCCATTAACAAAATGCGCATTGAAATAAGTCAAGTTTATCCACCTGAAATGCCTAAAGCTCAACTAGCAACTACTGGTCAAAAAAAGGCTGGCTTTTGGCACCGGCTTTTCCACGGAGACAATTAAATGAAGCCATTAGCTTATAGAATGAGACCGCAAAATTTGAATGAAGTTGTTGGTCAACAACATTTGATTGGTCCTGGAAAAATTATTCGTAGAATGGTCGAAGCCAAAATGCTATCTTCGATGATTCTCTATGGTCCCCCTGGCACCGGCAAAACCAGTATTGCCAGCGCTATTGCCGGCTCCACCAAATATGCCTTTCGTCAGCTTAATGCTGCTACTGATAGTAAAAAGCAGTTAGAGCAGGTGGCGGCTGAGGGAAAATTAAGTGGAACTGTGATACTGTTACTGGACGAAATTCATCGGTTAGATAAAACGAAACAGGATTTTCTCCTGCCACTTTTAGAATCAGGACAAATTATTCTGATAGGAGCGACAACTGAAAACCCCTATATTGCTATCTCACCCGCTATTCGTTCTCGCTGTCAGATTTTTGAACTAAAACCACTGGCAAAAGAAGACGTAAATAAGGCAATTGACCGTGCGCTTAAAGATGATAAGAATGGGTTGGGGAATTACCATGTGAAGTTAACTACTGACGCCAGAAATCTTCTAGTGCAAAAAGGCAACGGTGATTTACGCGCCACATTAAACGGACTGGAATTGGCAGTGAGATCAACCAAGCAGGAAATGATTGCTGCTGGTAAAAATGATGAAGATGAAATAACTATTAATCAAGATGAGATGGCAAATTCGATTCAGTTACGCAGCCAAAACTTTGACGCTAAAGGTGACGGTCATTACGATTTAGTATCTGCTTTTCAAAAATCAATTCGTGGTTCTGATACTGATGCCGCTTTACATTATTTGGCCAGATTAATTGAATCAGGAGATTTAGTGGCAATCTGCCGACGATTAAGTGTAATTGCTTATGAAGATATCGGACTGGCAAATCCCGCTGCTGTACAGCACGCGCAAATTGCCATCCAAGCAGCAAAGAATTTGGGATTTCCAGAAGCACGCATCCCCTTAGCTAACGCAGTAATTGAGCTTACTTTGTCACCTAAGAGCAATAGCGCTATTAGTGCCATTGATTTGGCTCTGCAAGATGTAAAAAATAAAGATTATGGCGCAATACCAGCGGACTTAAAAGATGCTCATTATTCTGGTGCTACAAAACTAGGCCATGGCAAAGGTTACATTTACCCACACTCTTTTGCAAATGATTGGGTAGCCCAACAGTATTTACCAGATAATCTGGTTGGAAAACAATATTTTCAACCCAAGGGTAATTCTAAAATTGAAAAAGGGTTAAAAAAACAATACGAAACTTTGCATGAAATGCAGAAAAATGGTTTAAAATAATAAAAACATTCAAAAAGTGCCACAATTGTAAAAAAATTGTGGCACTTTTCTTGTTATCAGGTAGTTAAACTAACCCTTAAAATTTGCTTTTTTAACAAATTCGCTGGTAGTTAAAGTGTAATACTTTTTACCTTTAATTCTGACTGCTGTTCCGTAAGTATTTACAGACTTATGCTTCTTCAGTACTTTCTTACCTAGGCGATTACCATATTTACTGTATACATAGGCATTATGCTCCAATTTTAGTTTCTTGGCATCGATATTTCCTGCAGCTATATACAAGCCATTTTCAAGTGCATAATATGCTCTCTTATTGATAACTTTTTGAGTTGAAACAGCAATCGTGGAACCGGCATTTATTATCAAGCCGTTTGCACGAACACCGTTTTCATCATAAAGATAAGCATTATGCATTACCTTTTTATTGATAATTACCTGAGTTTGGTCGGCTGCAGCAATTTCCTTTGCTTTCTTTACAGTGGTACTTACCTTATCACTGGTGAAATTTGCTGCCTTGACGAAGCGGTTTTTGGCAATAATATAGTATTTTTTGCCCCGAATCATAACAGAGCTGCCATAAGTCCTAATTGCTTTACCGGCTTTAGACTTGCCATATTTTTTGACACGTTTGCCGTATTGATTGTAAATGTATGCATTATGTTGCAATTGTTTAGTAGTACCATTGACATTGCCAACCGCAACATAGTATTTTTTACCTTTTGCTCCCTGGTCTACTAAAACATAATATTGTCTATTATTGATTGTTTCAGTGCCAATCGTTTCAAGTATTGAACCGATTCCTAGAGTAACTCCATTGGCACGATGACCATTATTATCATAAAGATAGGCATTGTGTTTTAGAACAACTCTTACTGTCTTAGCTGGTTCCTGGCTGTTTTCCGGCATATTAGGAGTTTGGTTGTTTTGATTGTTATCAGGATTAATATTAGTTATATTTGTGACTTGATCGCTGCCACCATCCGAATTAATAACATTGGTCACATTCACGTTAGTATCAATGGCATCACGATATAGTTGATCTATACCATCATTACGTTTTTGGGTAATGAGTTCGCTTACTGCTGGACTTTCATTTATGCGATTAGTTGCTTTATCAAAATCTTTTTGAATTTGCTGCTTTATCTTATCCTTAACAGTTGAGCTATAATCAGTATTACTGTCTACAATATTGTCAGCAGCTGTCTGAGCATCAGTTAAAGCCCCATTAGCAATTAATTTTTCCCCAGCGAGTTCAGTTGCTAAATCTGTCGGATTAGAATTAAGGATCTTTTTGGCTTCTTCATACTTCTTATCGGTCAGATCATGATTAATGTTTGGACCAAATTTTTGTAATTTGTCAACGGCAGCCTTATAGGCCTTAGCAAGACGTTCAAGCAATACAGCCGGATCATGCTGCAAAACATTTTCACCTTCTTGACTATCAGCAATCGCTTCACTGATAATCTTGTTGACGGCATCATTACGGACAGTATCTATACCTTTTGTATCCGAAGGTTTATCTAATGTACCCGACTGATCTATAGATCCGTTTGCTTCAAGAACATCTTTTTGAATCTGTTTCTTTAAAGCTTTCTTTTCATTATCGGTATATACAGTACCATCCTTATGTTTTAGATTATCAACTCTTGCTTCTGCGTTTGTAGCGGTATCACGAACCTCGCCTTTAGCCAATTCTCTCTCGGCTGCTATTTCTTTTGCGTTAACCTCTGCAACCGTACTACCAGTAATTCCTTTATATTTATTAAATACATTATCAACTTCAGTGGTCTTAGCGCTATCACTAAATTCCTTCTTCAGTCTGGCAATAGCTTCTTTGTATTTTTTCTCAAACTCATCATTTGCATACTTAATAGCATTTTCTAAGTCTGTCTTTTCACTATCCTGAAGTGCTTTTATCTTATTAATTGCAGCTTCAGTGATTTTTTCAATTTTTGCAACAGTCTCTGCGTCTTCAATATCACTATTAGCTTGAGTTACAATTTCTTTAACGGCAGCTTGTCCCTTAGGACTTAAGACTTTATTTGCCTGTGCAGCAGCATCTTGAATCTTATCTTTACCTGCCAGTTTTGCAAAAGAGACCTCGGCATTAGTAGCAATTGTATTGAAATCTTGTTGTGCGTTACTTACTGCAGCAATAATAGCATCTACATTTGTAGCATTATCAATTTTATCTTCTGCAGCAGTCCTGGCATCATTTATAGCTTTAATAGCAGTATCGTACTCATCTTTTTTAGCAGTTCTTTCAGCTTCGGTTAATTTTTCATAAGCTTTTTTGACACGATCAAGCGCTGCACTTGCATCTACATTGACTGTATCCTTGTTGCTGCTTTTAGCATTAGACAAGTCATTATTTTCTTTATTGTCAGCTGTATTTTTAATTTGTTTAATTTGGTTGATAGCAGCGTCCCGCATCTTGGTCACGTCTGGAACGCTTTTAGCTCCGTCAATGCTTGTTGCAGCATCCTTATTAATTTTATCAACAGCATTCTGATCATTCGGGTCTTTTAAATTCGGTTTGACAATATCACTTATTTGTTGAACAGTTTCTTTTGCTGACTCTTTGGCAAATTCTAGTGAAGTATCATCTGTTACACCATTAATTTTATCAATGCCAGCTTTAGATATGGCACTTACATCATTTTTATCTGTAGCACTTGAAATTGCTGCTTCAGCATCATTTTTAGCATTTTCAATAGTGTCTAGTGCTGTTTCAAGTTTGCCTTTTTCTTTATTTTTACCATCTTGATCCAGGTTATTATATTCATCTTGAACTTTATTCTTGGCATTCTCGGCTGCATTTTCAACTCTTATTTTTTCAATAAGTTTAGCCCTTTCAAGATCAGTTAAATAAGCTGCTTTTTCAATCGCATCAATAATAGCTTTTCCAGCTTTTTCAGCCGCATCTGCCCTCTCAACAGTAGGTTGCTGTCCAACTATATTTTTGGCATCATCACAAGTCTGACTGATTGCCTTTATTGCTTTTTCTTTGTCAGCTTCTGATAAATTGGAATTATTAATATTTTCAGTTGCTTTTTTTGCATATTCATCAAGATTCTTTTGATCTAATCCAATTTGTTGATTTAATTTCGAAGCTTCTAGATATACCGTATTTATTTTAATAGTGCCATTACTTTTTTCCGTATCAGCTAAGCCTAAATCACCAGCTTTTTCTATATTATTGATAGTAGTCTGATAGTATAGGTTAACTTTATTTTTTAGAGCACTCTTATTTTCAACACTAATGTTTGGGAAATTGTCAATCAGCTCATTAACCAAGGTTTGAGTGTCAGTTAAATCTTCAATTAGTGCTGCAATTTCATCTGGTTCAAGTACATTATACTTGTTCAACTCCGCTTGGTCAGCATCTGATTTGACAGCAAAAATATTTTTTATTGTTTTATCTGTTATTAAATATATTTTTTGAATGGAGTCAGCAGTGGTAAAATCTGTATCAGCTTGCTTTTTCTCTTCATCAACAAGATTCTCATAAATTTTATCGTTGGCCTTAATAACACTTTTTTTAGCATTATTAGCTTGTTCGTCAACGTTTGCTTTGCTTGTAATAGCATCAATAGTTGTCTTTTTGGCAAAATGCAGTTCTGCAGCCGCTGCAAGATTTAAAATGTCCCTAATAGCAGTTTCTGCTGTTGAATCTATTTCTTCGACATTTTTTCCTGCATTGAGTTTAGCTATCACCTCAGTATCAATTTTATCAATCTGAGCCAAATAATCATTTTTAGTGTCCAAGTCGTCTTGATCTTTTGAAGAAGAACCATATGCTTTATTTACTCGAATTTGCGCAGTTTGAATTGTAGATTTTATATCAGATTTTCTATTATTTTGCACTGATTCGATATCACTTTGATCGGATCCATCTTTTTTCAAATGATCTTTAGTAAGATTGTTTTTTTCATCCTGATCAGTATCAGCTTTTTTTGCAACGTTTGCCTGAACACCTGAAGCAGTATTATTAGATACAGACTTTGGGACAGTGGAAGTGCTTGCGACACTTTTCTTGTCACCATCAGTCTCAGTATTTTTTTTAGAACCAAGTGTGATTACATTATCATTAGCAGTAGAATTACCTGAAACTGTTTCTGTTTTATCAATAGCATGCTGTGCAGTCGATTCAGTATCAGCTTTAACTGTTTGACTGCCAGCTCCGAAAAGAGTGAATCCCAGTAGAACAGAAGTCGCTCCAATTGTTAATTTGCGAATTAAAAAATGATCCTGCTTTGCTTGCAATTCTATTTTTCTTAATTTCGCATTATAGTTATTTTTACTTAGCATTATTAGTCCTTCCTCATTATTTAAGCACACCTATATTGTATAAGAATCATTATTAGTTGTAAATATATTATATTTATTAATATTAAATTATAAATACTAGTTATTTTAATATAAGTAGTATTACATTAGTTATATCTATTTAATCCCTTTATAACTAAAACAAATTAAAAATAGTTTTCATAAATAGATAGACATAAGTATTTATTTTTGATAAATTTATTTAATTTTGATTTTTAAGTTTTTTTTCAACTAATTTTTTAGTATTAAAAAACTATCCGAAATAGTGGGTTGTGGTTTTAAGGTGTTATATATTAATAAGTCACAAAATATTTCGCAAAAGAAAAAGTGACATAATTGTTTTTTACAGTTGTGTCACTTCTCTTGTTATCAGGAAGTTAAACTACCCTTTAACATTTGCTTTCTTAACAAATTTGCTTGTTGTCATAGTGTAGTACTTCTTGCCCTTTATCTTTACTGGATTACCGTAAGTCTTAATTGATTTACGTTTCTTCAGTACTTTCTTACCTTTGCGATTGCCATATTTACTGTATATATATGCATTATGCTTCAATTTCAGTTTCTTGGCATCGATATTTCCTGCAGCTATATACAACCCGTCTTCAAGAACATAATATAGCTTCTTGTTGACAACTTTTTGCGATACTACGTCAACATTTGAACCAGCATTTATTACTAAGCCATTTGCACGAATACCATTTTGATCATAAAGATATGCATTGTGCATTATCTTTTTATTAATGATGATATGAGAATGGTCTCCTGCTTCAACAGCAGCAGTTTGATTAGCCGTTGCTGTCTTTAAAGGTACATTTTGACCTGAAATATTTGCCGCTTTGACATAACGATTCTTGGCAATGATGAAGTATTTCTTACCGCGAATCTTAACGCTATTGCCGTAGGTAGCAATGACCTTGCCTGACTTTAGTTTACCTGACTTCTTAACCCGCTTGCCGTATTGGTTATAAATGTAAGCATTATGCTTCAATTTTTTAGCTGTACTCTTAACATTGCCAATTGCAACATAGTACTTCTTATTATCAGCACCCTTGTCAACTAAAACATAATATTGTGCACCATTAATTGTTTCAATACCGTAAGTATCAAGAATTGATCCGGCTCCCAAAGTAATGCCATTTGCGCGTTTACCTTTACTATTGTATAGGTATGCATTATGCATTAAAATTACTCTTTCGGAGTCTTCATTCTTATCAGATTCTTTATCTTTATCATCAGTCTTATCAGGTTGAGCAGGTACTATCGGTTGAGCTTGCTGTCCGTTACTATCGCTTTCTATAATATTGGTAACATTAACATTTGACTCTGTAGAGTCACGTTTTAATTGATCAATACCAAGATTACGTTGCACAGAGATTACTTCGCTGACTGACGAGCATGAATTAATACTGTTCACAAATTCATTATAATCCTTCACAATATGCTCTTTGATTTGCTTTTTAGCAGCAGAATCATAATCAGAATTACCATCAACAAGCTTATTGGCAGCCTTTTGTGCATCAGCTAATGCACCCTGGGCAATTAGCTTTTCACCTTCAAGTTCAGTTCTTAAGTCTGTAGGATTTGCTTTAAGTTTTGCTAGCGCAGCTTCATAACTTTGCTGAATGGTACTATCATCAGTGTCAAGAGTAAACTTATCTTTCAAATATTTTGAAGCAGCTTCACGAGCTTGGGCTAGTCTTTGACTGAGAACGTCTTTATCTTGATTTATGATGTTGTTAACTTCCTGACTGTCAGGAACTGTTTCACCATTTATCTTGTCGATTGCATCTTTACGTGCTTTGTCAACACCTGCTGAATCGCTTGCTTGATCAATAGTACCATTTTTATCAATAGCTTCATGAATATCTTTATCAATTTGGTTCTTGATAGCATCTTTTTCAGCTTGAGTATAGTCAGTACCATCTTTGTGCTTTAAATCGTCAATTTTCTTCTTAGCATTAGTGCCAGTGTCTTGAACTTCGCCTTTAGCCAATTCCCTTTCGGCTGCCAATTCGTGTTCTTTAACTTCATCAACCGATGTACCAGTGATGTCCTTGTTCGAGTTGAATGCTTTATCTACTTCAGTGGTATCTGCATCTTTGCCAAACTTATCTTTTAGTCTTCCTACTGCATCATCATGCTTTTTGCTCAATTCTGCTTTGGCATTTGAGATAGCTTGAGCTAAGTCTTTTTCATCATTACCTTTTAAGGCATTAATTTTATCAATAGCGGTTTGCTTAATTCTAGCAACATTGGCAACAGTTTCAGCTGAATCAATATCAACACTTGCCTGTTTTGCTATCTCATCTACCCGATCCTGATTATCTTTACTCAAGCTTGGTTTAGCAGTAGAAGCTACTTTTTTGACTTCATCTTTGGCAGCCACTCTGCTAAAAGCCAATTCAGCTGTTGTCGCTGCAGAATCAAATTGTCTTGAAGCATTGTCAACTGCTGCTGCAACCGCGTCAGCATTAGTAGCACTGTCTATCTTAGTTTCAGCTGCTTTCTTAGCATCCTCAATAGCGGTTAAAGCCTTGTCATAATCAGCTTTAGTAGTTGCCTTTTGAGTGTCATTAAGCTTGTTATAAGCTTCTTCAACCCTGTTTTTAGCCTTAGTTGCCGCCTGGTCAACATTTGTTTTGTTAGTTGACTTGATAGTAGCTAAGTTATCTTTATCTGACTGGTCAGCAGAATTCTTAACACCCTTAATTGCAGTAATTGCTTGGTCACGAGTGCTATTCACAGAATCAATTGTAGTTGCAGCGTCAATATCTTTATTAGCTTGAGCAACAAGAGAGTCAACCTTGTCTTTGTCGTCTTGTTTATTTAAGCCACTCTTGATATCATCAGCAACTGCTTTAACTGCGTCCTTAGCTGCAGCTTGAGCAAAGGCTAGTTCGGCATCGTTCTTGGTTTTGTCAATGTCAGTCTTAGCTTTATCAGAAGCATTGTTGACATCTTGCTTGGAAGTTGCTGAATCTATTGCTTTTTCGGCATTAGCTTTAGCCTGATCAATATCTGCTTTAGCTTTGTCATACTTATCTTTAACTTCCTTCTGCTCATCAAGAGTCAGTTTATTATAGTCATCATCAAGTTGTTTCTTAGCATTATCTGCCGCAGCCTCGACTTTAGTCTTTTCGGTAAGTTTAGAATTTCCTAAATCTGTATCTGTAGCCGTTTTTTCAGCTGTATCAATTACACTCTCTCCAACTTTTTCAGCTGCGTCTGCCTTTTCAACAGTTGGCTGTGAAGCAACAGTCTCTTTAGCATCATCACGAGCTTTATTGATTGATTCAATAGCCTTTCCTTTGTCAGCGTCAGATAAATCAGACCTATTAATCTTGTCAATTGCTGCAGAAGCATGATCATCTAATTTCTTTTGATCATTTGCAATAGCTGTGTCTAAGGACTTTGCATCATCAAGAACTTTGCCCATGTTATCGATGCCTTCTTGTTTAGCACCGTTAACTTGGTCAGAAGTAGTTGTACCTGGGTCTTTGATCTTATTAACTGCATCTTGGTAATAGCGATCTACTTTATCTTTTAGAGCAGCCTTGTTTTCAGCACTGATATTTTTCAAGGAGTCGATGCCATTTTTAACTTCAGTTTGTTTGTTAGTTAAAGCATCAATTGCAGCTTTCTTGTCATTATCAAGCTCAGTTGCAGCTGCCTTATCTGCAGTTGTCTTAACAGTATCAATATCACTGATGGCTTGATCTCTAATCTCACTGATTCTTTGCACTGTATCAGCATTATTTAACTGCGTATTAGCTTCGTTGACAATGCCTTCTACTCTATTTTTATCACTTTCAAGGCTCAAGCCATTTTTGATCTTATCTGCTTCGTTTCTAACATCGTCTTTAGCAACTACCCGTGCAAAAGCTAGTTCAGCCTGAGTGGCTGCCTGATCAAAGGCAGTATTTGCAGTTGAAACAGCACCAGCTACTGCACTCTTATCTTTTGCTTGCGCAATAGCGTCATTTGCTGCTTTTTGTGCATTTTTAATTGCAGTAATAGCTGCATCATAATCTGCTTTAGTCTTGGTTTGTTGCTGCGAATTGAGCTTATTATATGCATCTTCAACCCGTTTTTTAGCGGCTGCAGCAGCTTCATCAACATTTGCCTGACTGTTATCCTTAGCTTCTTCTAACTTAGCTTGTTCAGCGGTATCAGCGGTATTCTTCACCTTATTAATATCATTGATGGCTTGATCTCTGATGTCATTGACCTTTTGCACTGTATCAGTTGAAGCTTTGTCAATGTTTGTCACTGCGGCGTCAGCGATATTCTGAACTGCTTCCTGATCCTTTTCATCTTTCAGATTCTTAATCACATTTGCAGCTTCAGCCTGAACCGCATCTTTAGCAGCTGTTTTTGCAAAAGCTACCTCTGCAGTAGTTGCTGCTGCGTTAATCTTGTTAACTCCCTCATTAGCTGCTGAAGTGATAGCATCTTTGCTTGTTGCTGCATTGACTGCATCAATGGCTGCAGTTTTGGCATTTTCAATTGCAGTAATTGCATTATCATGATCCAGTTTTGTTGCTGCCCTTTGGCTTGAACTTAGTTTTTCATAAGCATCATCAACTTGCTTCTTAGCTGCTTCTGCGGCATTAGTGATATTCTGAGTGCTGTCTTGGCGCGCTTGATCTAGCAAAGCCTTGTCTACTGCTGATACTGTATTTTTAACAGCATTAATGGCGCTAATGGCGTTTTCTTTGATGCTGTTTACTTTGTCAACCGTATCTGTTGCAGCAGTATCAAAAGCGGTATCTGCTTGATCAGAAATGTTTTGAACTTTTTGTTTATCAGCAGTGTTCTTTAACTGACTTTGGGCATTAGCGGCTTCCTTGTGAACTGCATCTTTAGCTGCCACTTTTGCGAAGGCTACCTCTGCTTTTGTTGCTTCCTGATCAAATTTTTGCTCTGCTGTTGCTGCTATGGCTACCACAGCATCTTTAGTTTCAGCATTTTGAATATCGGCAATTGCTTTTTGAAGTGCATTGTCAATTGCAGTAATTGCGTCATCGTGAGCCTGCTTAGTTTTTTGTTGTTGATCTTTTTCAAGATCCCCATAAGCTTTTTCTACTCGAGCCTTAGCTGCGTCTGCTGCACTGTTCACATTACTCTTTTGATTATTCTTAGTTTCTTCTAAGCTTGCTTGTTCATTACCATTAGCCGCGTCTTTAACAGCATCAATATCATCAATTGCCTTATCTCTAATGCTGTTTACCTCTTGCACTGTGTCTATAGCGTTATCGTTAAACTGGATATTAGCTTGGGTAACAATACCATCAACCTTGTTTTTATCAGCTTGAGACTTCAGGTCATTCTTAACCTTTGTTGCTTCCTTTTGAACAGCAGCTTTAGCTATCACTTTAGCAAAGGCCACTTCAGCTTTGGTTGCAATCTCATTAAACTTGGTCTTAGCATTATCTACTAACCCTTTAACTACGTCAGCAGTTTGAGCTTGACCAATTTGGATATTTGCTGCATCTGCAGCGTTGTCAATTGCAGTAAGAGCATTTTGATATGCTTGATAATTATCATTCTTTTGGTCAGAATTAAGATTATTATAAGCATTTTCTACCCGTTTTTTAGCATCAGCAGCAGCACCATTAACATTGGTCTTACCATTATCCTTAGCTTGCTCCACGGTTGCCTGGTCAACAGCAATGGCAGTCGCCTTAACAGCATCGATGTCGCTAATTGCTTTATCTCTTAATTTATTAACAGTTGTTATATCGGCAGCACCATCAATAGCTGTGTCAGCTTGCTCTGAAATTGCATCTACTTTTTTCTTATCAGTATCTTTACTTAAACTACCCTTAACAGTACTTGCCTCATTTTGAACCGCCTCTTTAGCAGCTGCTTTAGCAAATGCTAATTTAGCGTCTGTTTCGGCCTTTGTGAAAGCCTGATCGGCATCTCCTGCAGCCTTACTTACGGCATCCTTATCCGTTGCTTTTTCTATAGCATCTTTAGCTGCAGTTTGGGCACCGGTAATAGCTTGAATTGCCTTGTCATAATCCGTCTTGGTTGCTGACTGTCCATTTGCACTAAGACTATTATATGCATCATTAATTCTTTGCTTTGCAGCTGCGGCAGCTTGATCAATACTCTCTTTAGTATCATCCTTAACTTTAGCAATGTCCTTTTGCTCATTTTCTTCAGCAGTCTCTTTAACGGCATCAATGTCTTTAATAGCTTGAGCTGCAATAGTATTTACATTATCTACGCTTACAGCTGCAGCAAGATCATTTTCTGCTCGTAACACTATGTTATCGACTTTTGTTTGGTCAACTTCCTGCTTCAAACCTTTTTTGACTTTATCAGCCTCAGCTTGGATTGCAGTCTTAGCTGTCACTCTGGCAAATGCTACTTCAGCTGTTGTAGCAGCCGTATCAAGGGCAGCAGATGCAGTACCTACCGCTTTAACAATTGCATCTGCATTTGCAGCCGCACTAATCGCATCATTTGCTGTTGCTTGGGCTTGAGTGATGGCAGCCATGGCTTTACTGTAATCACTTGCAGCCAAAACTTTTTCGTCTTTTCCAAGTTTGTCATAAGCATCTTGAACACGTTTTTTAGCAGCTGTAACTAAATTATCAACACTGGTCTTATTATTTTCCTTTGTTTTCTCCAGTTCTTTCTGTTCATTGTCATCCGCAGTTGCTTTTACATTACCTATATCGCTGATCGCTTTATCTCTAATGCTGTTTACTTTATCTACAGTATCTGTTGCAACTGCGTCAATATCTTTATCTGCTTGATCAGAAATTGCTTGTACTTGCTTCTTATCATCAGTTTTATTCAACTGATCTATGATAGATTTCGCTTTTTCATGAACTGCATCTTTAGCTGCTACCTTGGCGAAGGCTACTTCTGCTTCGGTTGCTGCTGCATTAATCTTATTAATACCGTCAGTTGCTGCCTGAGTAATTTCTGCTTTTGAATTTAATGAAGAAATTGCATCGTTAGCAGTTTTTTGGGCACTTGCAATTGCGTTAAGGGCGTCATCATGAGCCTGTTTGGCAACTGCTTGTTCAGTTTCCGTCAGCTTACTATATGCTGCTTCAACTCTCTTCTTAGCTATTTCAGCTGCTTCATTAATATTAGCAGAGCTGTCTTTGCGAGCTTCGTCAACAATAGCTTGGTCTACTGCATTTGCTGTGTTTTTAACAGTCTTAATAGCACTAATTGCGCTGTCTTTAATGCTGTTTACTTTGGCAACAGTATCTGTTGAATTTTGGTCAATTTCTGCAATAGCATTGTTAGCGATATTTTGCACAGAAGTCTTATCGTCTTGACCTTTCAGATCGGCAATAGCACTCTTTTCCTCGGTCTGAATCGCGTCTTTAGCTGCTGTTTTGGCAAATGCTACCTCTGCTTTTGTTGCTTCTTGATCAAGTTCCTGCTCAGCTGTTGCTGCTATATCGCTTACCGCATCCTTAGTTTCAGCACTGGCAATATCGCTATTTGCTTTAAGGCGCGTATTTTCAATAGCAGCAAGAGCATCATTATAAGCCTGCTTTGTTGCATCTTGCTCAGCCGGTGTCAGCTGAGCGTAAGCCGTTTCAACCCGGGTTTTAGCGTTTGCTGCTGCCTTGTTAACATCACTAGTCCGATTATTCTTAGTTTCTTCCAGACTGGCTTGTTCACCACCATTAGCTTTAGCTCTAACAGCGTCGATATCTTTAATAGCCTGATCCCTAATACTGGTTACTTTAGCTACAGTATCAGTATTAGTGCTATTAATACTGGTAGTAGCAGTGGTAGCAATATTGTCAACCCGATTCTTATCAGAATCAGCCTTTAGGTCTTGTTTAACCTTATTAGCTTCATTCAAAACATCTGCAACTGCTGTTACCTTAGCAAAAGCTACTTCCGCTTTTGTTGCTACATTGTCAAACTGAGCTTTAGCATCTTTAACTATCCCTGGTATTTGGTCACCTGAATCAGTTTGTGCAATTTGGTTATTCGCACTAGTTGCAGCATTGTCAATCGCATCATGGGCATTTTGGTAAGTCTGGTGATTAGCATTCTTTTGAGATTCATTCAACTTGTTATATGCATCATCGACACGTTTTCTAGCAGCATCAGCAGCTTCATTAACATTAGAGGTGTTGTTTTTCTTGTTTTCATTTAGCTGTGCTTTTTGAACAGCATCTGCCACAGCTTTGACACCATTAATATCATTGATAGCCTGGTCCCTAAATCTAACCACGTCAGTGCTAGTAGTAGCCTTGTCAATGTTAGAATTTGCAGTAGTTACTATCTCTTGTACCTTTTGCTTGTTTTCATTATCAAGACCGTTAGTGACTGCATCTGCTGCTGCTCTAACTGCTGCTTTAGCTCCCAATTTTGCAAATGATAGTTCAGCATTGCTAGCAATATCATTAACTGCAGAAATTCCTGTTGTAGCAGCACTGGTAGCGTCATCTACTGTCTTTGCAGCTTGAATTGCCGCATCCGCAGTATTCTTTGCCTCATTAATATCGCTGAGAGCTTTATTATATTCTGACTTAGACTGCTCTTTTTCAGCTGCACTTAACTCGTTATAAGCATTCTGAACGCGTTGAGTTGCATCAGCTGCAGCTTTATCAATATTAGCTTTATTAACTGTTTGGGAATTGTCAATTGCTGCATCAGCTGTAGCTTTAACGTTAGCAATATCTTTAATTGCCTGTTCTTTAATGAAGCCAACTTTAGTAACACTATCAGCACTGTTCAAATCAGTTTGAGCCTGGGTTACTATACTGTCTACTTTATTAAGATCAACTGTTTGCTTTAAGCCTTGCTTGACATTATCCGCTTCGCCTTGAACTGCATCTATCGCAGCTACCTTGGTAAAGGCCAATTCGGCATCAGATGCAGCTTGTGTAAAGGCTTTATTAGCATTATCAACAGCTGTTGTAATTTCTGAATTAGTTTGCGCAGCAGCTATTGCACTCTCTGCTACAGTCTTAGCTTTATCAATGGCATTATTAGCTGCGTTATAAGCGGTTTGGACTGACGTTGTCTTTTGCTCGTCAGAAGTGAGCTGATTATAAGCTTCTTTGACCCGCTTCTTAGCGGCATCTGCTTGGGCATCAACACTCGCCTTGCTTGATTCTTGTGCCTTTTGAATTGTTTGTTCTGCATTACTCTTGACATTGTCAATTGCCTTGATGGCATTCTCTTTTATTCTGATTACGTTATCAACGTTCTCAGCAGCACCAATGTCATCTTGTGCTTGACTAACAATTTCATCTACTTTATTTTGATCAGCTGTTTCTTTGAGATTAGGTTTTACTTTTGCCGCTTCAGCTTGTACTGCGTCGTTAGCAGTGATCTTGACAAAGGTTAATTCAGCTGCATCTGCCAGCTTATTAATGTTTGTTGTACCTTCACTGGCCGCGGCAGCAACTTCAGTTTCAGTAGTTGCAGCTGCAATCTTGGCTTCAGCTGCGGTTTGGGCATTCTTAATATCTGCAACAGCTTGGTCATGTGTGCCTTTATTGGCTGTCTTTTCAGCAGTTGTTAAGTTGTTGTAAGCTGCATCTACCCGCGCAATCGCTGCTTGAGCTGCTCCATCAATACTAGTCTTATTCAGCTCTTTTGCTTTATCAACTTTTTCCTTTGCACTTGAATCGGCTGTAGTTTTGACCTGGTCTATATCCTGGATTGCCTGATTTTTGATACTATTAATAGTTGGAACATCAGTAGCAGCGTCTATCTTGCCATTAGCTGTAGTAACAATGCTATCAACTGTTTGTTGATCAGCTGTGCTTAAGCTAGGCTTAACCTTAGCAGCTTCATTTGCAATTGCCTCTTTTGCATCGGCTTGCGCAAATGTTACTTCTGCTTTTGTTTCAATAGCAGCGATTGCCTGTGTGCCTGTTCCAGCTGCAGCTATAATATCTGCCACATTTTGGGCACTCTGAATATTGTTTTTAGCAGTTTTAGCAGCTTGGTCTATATCATCTAAAGCTTTCTGTAACGATTGTTGGCAACTAGTTTGATTATCCGTTGACAGTTTCTGGTAAGCATCACTTACACGCTTTTTAGCTGCAGTAGCTGCCGCATCAATATTAGCTGCCTGAGTATCCTTGTTAGCCTTGATTTCGGCTTGCTTAACTACATCAGCAGTAGTTTTAACATTATTGATATCTTTAATTGCCTGATCTTTAATGCTGTTAACCTTGTCGACTGTAGTTGCTTTTTGGAAATCGCTATTAGCCGTTGCAACGATACCATCAACTTTCTGTTGATCAGCTGCACTTAAATTCGGCTTGACACTGTCAGCTTCTTTCTTGACAGCATCAGCAGCTGCTATTTTGGCAAAAGCAACTTCAGCTGTGGTTGCCGCGTTGTCAAACTTGTCTTTAGCAGTATTAAAGGCATTAATGATTGCATCTTTGGTTGTAGCAGAGTTAATTGTTTCGGTGGCTGCTTCTTTAGCCTGATTTATAGCTGTAATTGCAGCCGCTTTATCGGCATCAGCTTTTTCCTGCTGACCTGCTTCTGTCAAACCATTATAAGCTTTATTCACACGCTCAATGGCACTATCAGCAGCAGCGTTAAGGTTAGCAGTGTTAGAAGTTTTAATAGCTTCAATGTTGGCTGCATTAGCGGCGTCTTCAACTGCTTTTATCGCGTCTTCGCCATCATCTGCAGCCTTATCTGCATTTTCAGCCGTTAATTGTTTGCCCACATTTATCTTGGCATCATCACGAGCCTTGTTAATATCGTTTACCGCTTTTTGCTTGTCTTCATCAGACATGTCCGTCTTATTGATGCGGTCTGCTGCAGCTTGGGCGTAATCATCAAGTTTTTTCTGGTCAGAAACAATTTCCTTATCAAATGCCGTAGCTTTGTTCCAAACGCTGTCAATATTTCTAATCCCAATGTTCTTCTCAATGTCTACCTGTACAAGACTTGCTGGCGTCGGGTTATTAACTTTGGCAGCAGCATCTTGATAATAATCCTCAACTTCCTTATTTAATGCAGCCTTAGCATCAGTACTGATATTTTTTAAATTAGCAATGAAATCTTCAACGTTTGCTTGTTCAGCTGCTAATTCTTTCAAGGCATTTTCTTTAGCTGTCTTTAAATCACTTGCAGCCTTATCAATAACTTGTTGCGCCTTAGCATCTGTTAAAGCCTGATCAATGTCTGCTACACCCTTACCTTGAGCTTTAGTGATTTCATCAAAACTTTCACAGTCATCAATAGCTTTCTTTGCAGCGTCGTATGCCTTTTGAGCTTGATCTTGATATATCTTAACGTTGTCCTGAGTTAAACCACTATTTGTTAAATCGGCGATTTGGTTAACTACACCCGGCATCCCGGAAGTGCCATTACCATTGAGCTCATTATCAAGTGCTTGTTTAGCAGCTTCTTTAGCTGCAGCTAATTTATTTTGCTCATCTGACTCTTCATTAGCAATTTGCAAGGCTTTTTTTACAAGGTCAAGAGCCGTTTCTTTACGTCTATTGACTTCGGCAATGGTATCTGCACCATAAACTGTTGTGTCTTTATTAGTTTCAGTGACTGAATCTGCCATTGCCAATGCTTTAGCCAGTTCATCTTCAAAAGTCTTTGATTGACTTTCTTTTAAATTAGTTGGCTTCTTGCTTTCGCCATCTTTTACCGCATTTCTAATCGTAGCAGCAGCATCGTCTTGAGCTTCTGATAAAGTAAGAATATCTAAGCTCTTTTGCACCGGACGAGCACCTGCATCAATAAGTGTTGGGCTGTACTCAACAAAATTGGCGTCTGGGATTATTTCAACTTTATCACCCTTATTCATGTTTAAGGTAACATCAGCCGGTATTGTTACTGAAAAAGTACCGTCTGGATTGATTTCAGAGGAAAATACATTGGGCAATTTGCTAATATTATCCTCAATACTTCCACGATAGGTATCGGTAGTATTTGCATATGGTTTCAAATTTTCATTTTGGAGAATTTGTTTATCATAATTTGGATTGCTACAAATATATTTAACAATGACATACCCTTTAGTACCTTTCGGAAAATACTTATAAAAGGCATTGTCATTACTTGGGCCATCTACCTCTTCACTGTAATTTGATACCTTTCCTGTGATAGTTCTAGAGCCATCTTCATTTTTGATAACTTGCAAGCCATCCTCATCGATATCCAGGAAGCCGCTTGGGTTAGCGGGAACAAAAGCTATATTATTGTAGCTACTAGTATCTTTACTACTCAAAGCACTCTCTAAAGCATTTTTAACAATATTATCTAATGTATTAGTTCCTGGATTTTTAACGGCGGCTTCAGCGGCAGTTAAGAATGAAACAAAGCTCTTGTCATTGACAATGTTTTTTATTTCAGGGTCATTTTTAATCTCATCTAACTGCTCTTGGGATAATGTTTTGTTACCATCCAGCATTTCAATCGTGTTTACATTAATGCCAGTATCAGTTTTCTGCATTTGCAAAACATGGAATGGTGGTAACGTAAAAGCTTTACCCGTACTGTTTTGTAGTTGTTGGCGCACATTGGTAATCGTGATTTTGTTATTACCGATAACGCTTGTATTAGGATTTATGTTATTGTGGGCATCCAAAACAAATGATGTCGGATTATTAACTTTGAATGTGCCTCCAGAGACATCGAGTAAAGTAATGTTTCCAGTACCAGCAATGTCTCCCAAGCGAATATTAAAGCTGCCGTTCTCAACGTCAGCTGTCCCCGTGACATAAACCAAGGTACCTGAATAATCACCCATATTATTTCCCACGATGTTCATTTCACCATTGGGATTAATAGTCAAATTGCCGTTGTCAAAAAATAAATTATTAGTATCTCTATCACTGATATTACCATTAGTTTTTATGTTAACTTGACCATTTTGCATAACGTTAAAAGTTGAACTAGCATCTTTCAAATATACCGCTCTTGCTCTGGCACCATTCCTCGTGCCTTTATAAGGCATGACTGTGTTATCACCAATGTTAATATTTAGGACACCAGCAACCTGTATAGTTCCTGCGCCTTCCATATAAATCGCACTGTATGGAAAGCCATATTCACCGTCGTCATCGTTACCATCATAAGTTTGAACAGGAATAAGATTTACTGTAGCGCCTCTATGAATTTTAAGAGTGTTACCATTACTTTTCATCTCAATTATGGTTCCGCCATATGTTGAACCAGTAAATTCGCCATCCAGAAAATCAATACTATTATTTTTTGTGTTTCTAAATTCAAACAGCTGTTGCTGATTATTATATGCGTTTGATGTCTTAATATTACGACAATCATTATTACCCGTAAAGTAAATATGGGTATTATCACCAGAATATATTAATTGTGTACCTCTAAAAGTGCAATTGTTAAAAACTATATTAGTATGAAAAGAACCACTTACATATAGTGTATCCCAAACACCGTAAAAGTCGTTACTCTTGATATTTATATTTTGAAAAGTAACATTTGCGTTTGTTCCAGACGTTTGTATAGGCGCATTTCCATCAAAATCCAGAGTATACTTGTTATTAGTGTCGGACCTAATTAATAAATCACGTCCAGGAACGCTAAATGTAGTGTTCAAAAGACCTGAAGGTGCAATAACGTTATTCATTAAAACAATTTCAGTAATTTTTTGATTATTTAGTGCGTTTTTGAAATCTTGCCAGCTACTTACTTGATATGATATTCCATCACCAGCATCTTTTACTATTGGAATTTTATCATTTGCAACCGCAGTTTCATCTATATCACCATTTTGTCCACCCTCAGAACTGGCATCATTATCAGGTTTATCAACGTTACTCTGTGAATCTTCTGGCAACTTACTATCACTTGAAACATTATTTCCAGCCGTAATATTAGAGACAGTATCTTTACCAATTGAGTCATTTTTTTCTGGTGCTGTTACGCTTGAATCATTTGCATCAGTTTCCGGTTGTTTAACAGAATTGGCTTGACCAGCGTCTTTAACATCTTTCTTTTCCTGATCTTTTGCAGTTTCCGTTTTGGTTACATTTTTTGAGGCCTGATCATTACTCTTCAAAAATGAAGTTAAACCGGAAAAAGTGGATAATTTTGGTTCTTTTTTTGTCCTCTCAGTTTGATTATCAACTTTATTAGATTTAAGTGTAGTTTCTTCTTTATTATCTGTCACAGTTGTCTTCAAATCAGATTTGTTTGACTTGGCTTCAGCTATAGACTCTAAATTTTGTGCAGGCGTATCAGTATCGGCCTTTACTGTCTGGCTGCCTAAACCAAGAAAAGTGAAACCCAGCAAAACAGAAGCAGCACCGATTGTCAATTTGCGAATTGAGAATCGGTCTTGCTTTGCTTGCAATTCCATTTTTCTTAATCTCTCATCATAGTTATTTTTACCTAACATAAGTTATCCTTCCTTGAAAATTTAAATACATTTTGAATTTTATAACTATTGTTATTAATTGTCAATATAGTACGTTTAATATTATAAGCAAGTATAAATAACTGTTATTTAAAAATCTATCATTTTCAAAAATAAATAACATATATATCTTAAATTATTCCTTTAATTATGATATTTTTAGCTATTTAATAAAAATAACTATAAAGTGATGTATAGATTTAGTTTTTAGTTTTTAGTTTTTATTTTATTATTACATTTTATATACAAAATATAGATTCTGCTTTTTAATTTAAAATAACAAAAAATTAAATTATTAGGTAAAATTAATAAAACCACTTTTTATTTTTATGTTATGTTTAATTGAAATTATACTATATAAAAAGAAGCATCAATTGTGATGCTTCTTTCAACTTATTTTAATATATTGTATTTAAGCAAAGTGTATTAAAAGTTTGCCTTCTTTATATATTTACCATTTGCTATTACATAGAATTTCTTATGACCAATTTTAATAGGATTGCCATAAGTCTTAACAGTCTTATGTTTTCGCAAAACTTTTTTACCTAAACGATGACCATACTTGCTATAAATATAAGCATTATGTTTCAGCTTTAATTTCTTGGCATCAATATTGCCGCTATTTACGAGCAATCCATCTGCTAAAACATAGTAGGTTTTACCGCCCATAGTCTTCTTACCAGCTGTTTCAATTTCTGAACCCAAGCTGATGATTAGCTTGTTAGCACGTTTACCAGTTTCATCATATAGATAAGCATTATGCATTAGTTTCTTAGTAGTAGTTACAACAGGTTGATCTGCAGTATTAATAATTGCTGTAGCGGTTTCCTCGCCTGCTGCTCCTGAAGCAGTTACTAATTTAACATTTCCTGCTTTGACGAAGCGGTTCTTTGCAATAATGAAGTATTTCTTACCGCGAATCTTTACAATTCCACCGTAAGTATTAAGCAGTTGGCCCTTCTTGTAAACGCCAGTCTTCTTAACCCGCTTACCTAGTTGGTTATAAATATAAGCATTATGAACCACTGTTTGCTTAGTGGCCTGGCCATTTGCAGCATCAACGTAGTACTTCTTATTGTTATCATGTGTGTCAACTAGTACGTAGTATTCTCGTCCTGCAATAGAAACTGTACCATAAGTAGTGAGGATTGAACCGGCAGCAAGTGTAACTTTGTTAGCACGTTTGCCAGAATTATCATATAGATAAGCATTATGCATTAAGGTTACATTAGTATTTTCGCCTAAATCGTTTGGCGCATCATTTGTGCCGTTTTCGTTATCAGTAGTTGGTTGCTCAGCTGGATTAACAGGGTTAGCAGGATTAGATGAAGTGCTACTGTTATCAGTGGAATTAGAATTGTCACCACCGCTATTAGAATTATCATTATTGCCATTGCTTCCGGTATTATTGCCATTGCTTCCGCTATCATTGCCACTGTTTCCGGCATTATTGCCATCGCTTCCGGCATTATTGCCACTGCTTCCGGCATTATTGCCACTGTTTCCGGTATTATTGCCATTGCTTCCGCTATCATTGCCACTGTTTCCGGTACTATTGCCGTTGCTTCCGCTATCATTGCCACTGTTTCCGGTATTATTGCCATTGCTTCCGCTATCATTGCCACTGTTTCCGGTACTATTGCCGTTGCTTC
>NZ_BPPB01000002.1 GCF_019972835.1 Lactobacillus laiwuensis
CGCTATCATTGCCACTGTTTCCGGTACTATTGCCGTTGCTTCCGCTATCATTGCCACTGTTTCCGCTACTATTGCCATTGCTTCCGCTATTATTGCCACTGTCTCCGGTATTATTGCCATTGCTTCCGGTATCATTGCCATTGCTTCCGGCATTATTGCCACTGTTTCCGCTACTATTGCCATTGCTTCCGCTATTATTGCCACTGTCTCCGGTATTATTGCCATTGCTTC
>NZ_BPPB01000003.1 GCF_019972835.1 Lactobacillus laiwuensis
CGGTACTATTGCCATTGTTATTGTTGTTGGCACTATCTTTAATAATTTTATCAATGACAGTTGAATCTGATGAAGCCTTATTAATTGCTTCAATACCATCGTCACGCTTGCCGTCAATATCAGTTAAAGTATTATTTTGATTAATCTTTTCCTGAGCATCAGCTAAAATACGGTCGATTTCAGTCTTAATCTTGGCTTTTTCATCATCAGTATAGTTATCACCGTTTTCATGCTTTACCCTATTATTATCAATTTTCTTCTTAGCATTAGTAGCAGCATCTGAGACAGCAGCTTTGGCAATTTCCCGTATTCCAGTTATTCTATTATTCGAAACTTCATCGTAAGAATTACCAGATATATATTTATACTTGTCATGCTCACTATTAGTTGCATAAATCCATGCAGAATCACCAAAGTATTTCTGGTTCTGGGCAACGGCTCCTTTGTATTCAGTCTCAATATCCATATTAGCAGAACTCTTAACTGTGTACAATGCTTGCTGCATTAACTGATCAATTGCCTGTCTTGTCATATCAATATCGTGGTTTATCTGATTGGCAATACTTTCATACGATGCATCGGCATGAGCATCCTGAGTAAGCACAGTATTGACACTTCCATGAATACCATCAAGTCTATTTTTGAAATGATCTCTATCTTGAGGAAGTAGACTATCTATATCATTAAGCGTATCCTTTGCTTTTTTGAACATATCATTAACTCGTTCTTTGCCCATCAGTTCATTATAAGCATTGATTCCGTTGCTATACGATTGAGTTGTAGAGTCGATATTAGTTGAATGCTTAATGGCAGCAATTGCTTCACGTATAGTTTGAATATTGCTTTGATAATCAGGATTAGCTTTTTGCTCTTCCGTTAGCCCATTATATCCGGCTTCTAATCCTGTTATTTCATTTCCAGCTCCATTTAAAGCATTTGCTTGATTATATTTGAACCAGTCAGAAGTATTTTGATAAGTATCAGTTAGCTTAGTACCGATTTGATTTTCAGCAGTCGGAATTTTGTTGATATCAGTTTGTTGTTCTATACTTGCTTTTTCAGTTGCATAGAGATTATCAACTATCTGGTTTAATGCTTTCTTTTGAGCGGCAGTTAGTTGGGATAATCCAATAATGTTGTGTGCTGTTGCATATTTACTTTGTAAAATATCTTCTGCCTTTGCTTTGGCAGCAGCAAGATTAGTATCTTTTTCGACATCAGCAAATCCAGGAATGTGACTACCGGAATCACTATCAGAATATCCTTGAGTGGCATTGTTGACAATCTGATCAACGTCTTTTTGGACGTCAGCAGTAGAACGATCATTGCCGTTCTTATCTGTAGTTGTAACTGCGTCAATCTTAGCTTTATTTTGATCGTAAATATCTTGGAGCTTCTGCTTTTGCTTTTGTAAGTCGGAATTTACCAAACCGGAACTTTCAAGCTTTTTATCAGCTTCTGCTTTTTGCTCAAGAAGATTATTGATAGCATTTTGCTTAATTTGATACATTTTTTCTTTATCTTGGGCTGTTTGGTAAAGCTGGTTAATTCCAGCTTCACCCAAGTTGGTTGAGTGTCCTTCGCTATCCAATCCCTTTTCAATGCTTTGCAATTTCTGTTTAGCATTTTCCAGATCAGTTGTTGTTGGATTGTTTGGCAAAGCAACTTTACTAATTTCGTCCTTAGTTTTTTGAACTAATTGATTAAGTTGATCTTGTAAGTCAGCCTTTTGTTGGTCAGTTAAATCGCTGGCAACTTGACTTATATTACCTTTATCTTTGACATACTTATCAACAGCAGCAATTTGCTTGTTCTTTTCACTTAATAAATTGGCTGGAATACCAGCTTGATCTATCGCAGTTTCACCAGCTTTTTCAACTTGATTCAAGCTTGCGTTATCATCAGCGCCATATAAATCGCTAATGCCTTTTTGCATTGCGTCATTTATTGCAGCTTCATTTTGGCTTATTTCGGTTGGATCAAGTCCTGAACTTGGTAATTTAGCCTTAGCAGCTTCAGCGTAATCTTTTAGAGTATTAATTTGCTGATTCTTTTCTTCAAATCTCTGAGTTAAGCCACTAATTGCGTCATTGCCATCTTGTGCTGCTTGATTCATTGCACTATTGGCGTCAGTCGTATTGTTTTGAGCAGTTTGAATATTTTGAGCAGCTTTATCACGTTCTGACTTAATGCGATCTCTCATCTGATCTGCCAAACTAGGATTATCTTTAGCAATCTTATCTGCAGCTTCATTTGCCTTGTTAACTGCATCTTGCAACTTAGTCAATGCGTTATTGACAGATTCTGCCTTGACAATTTCATTATTAACCTTATTCAAATCAGCATTATTCTGATCTTTAGCATCAGATAATTGATCCTGGTTGGTAGCAGAGTTTATTCTAGTTTCACCTGACTGACGAAATTGATCAATTTTATTCTTCAAATCATTATATTGGTCTTGACCTAATTTTTTATCAGCCAAGTCTTGATCAATTTGCTGTTGTAATTTATTTGTTGAATTATCAAAATCATTTTTAGCAGAAGTCTTAGCGTTAGTGAGGCTGGTATCCTTTGCTGTATCAACAATCGCTTCTATTGCTTTATTACCCTCATCTTGAGCCTTTTGCACATCATCTTGATTTTGAGCTTTATCAATATTCTCTTTGGCCTTATCCCGCTCGCTCTCAATTGTAGATTTATCTTTAGCATCACCATCAATTGAAGTTTGGGCTTTATCATCTAAAGCAGATTTTGCTTTATTTTTGGCCGCCTGCAGTTTAGCATCAGACAAGGCCTGGTAAATATTGCTTAGACCGGTATTCTTTTCTGTATCAATGTTCTCTGCTAGAGCGCCACTGACGCTTGAAACGGCATGATCATAAGCATCATTTGCTTGCTGCTTAAACTTAGCTAACTGATCTGAAGTTAAACCAGTTAAACCATTTATTTCTGGCAGAACACCGGTAGCAGTTGAGCCTTTTCCAAGAGCTTTATCAAGTTCTTTAATTGCTTGATCTCTTTGGTTACGGATATCGTCAGCATCACTCTTACTTGCATTAGCAACTACGTTACTAATTCCCTGTAAGGTATTATTTTTGATTTTCTCAACTGTATCACTATCATTAGCCGCGCCAATATCTTTAATGCCTAAATCAGCCACTGCAAAAACTGCATTTTGGTCTCGTGAATCAGGTAGTTTAGCTCGAGCCGCGTATGCTGTATTTTTAATCAAATCGGTGGCAACAACTTTATCACTAGCTAACTTGGCAGCAGATTCAATGTTATTAATTTTATTTAATGCATCTTGATAAATACCAGTTAGTTGATCTTTATTTGTAGCTGCGTCAATTTTACTATTTGCATCTCCTGGGATTGACCCAAGCTGACTAATTGCATCATTAAATTGTTTCTTTACTTCATTTCTTTGGTCTTCCGACAATTTGCTATAAATGTCATTTAAGCGATTCTTGGCACTGGTAGCAGCATTGGCAATACTATTTTTTGTATCAGTTTTAGATGTATTAAAACCATTACCTGCAGCTTCTGCAGCGTCAATAGCAGATTCACCATTTTTCTCAGCTGTATTAGCATCAGAAACGGCAGCTGTAGAATCAACTACGGATTTTGCATTATCACGTGCAGAAGTAATATTATTAATAGCTGTTGTCTTGGCATCATTAGTAATATCTGACGAATTATTGATTCGGTCAATCGCCTTTTGAGCATAATCATCAAGCTTTTGTTTATTAA
Source organism: Lactobacillus laiwuensis (assembly GCF_019972835.1). Classification (GTDB taxonomy): domain Bacteria; phylum Bacillota; class Bacilli; order Lactobacillales; family Lactobacillaceae; genus Lactobacillus; species Lactobacillus laiwuensis. The sequence goes on from NZ_BPPB01000003.1 coordinate 3,751, forward strand.
GGATCTTATTAACATTTACGTCACTAATCACATTGTCAATTAATGACTTACCATTCTGGACGATAGCATTAAGTTGCTCATTAGTAGTGGTGTTTTTATTATTGATACCAGTAGCGCCAATATCATAAGTAGCATCTACTTTGGCACGTAAGTCAGCTTTGTTGGCACTTGTAATCTGGTCCATATTGCCAATTTGTTCTTTTACTTTATTGCGCTCATCCATTAGGGCTGCTAAAGCTTGGTCTTTTGCAGATTGCAAGTTTGCTGCAGTTTGAATGCTGGCTAAATCGTTTTGACCTTTAGTTAACGCTGCGTCTACATCATCTTTACTTGCGCCTTGAATAGCAGTTTGAGCTTGATTGAAAGCACTTGTAATCTGATTATAGTAGTCATTCTTTTCCGTTACGCCCAAATTAGGGTCATTAGTAATCTGACTGTTTGCAGAATCGCGCGCATCTCTTAATTTTTCGATTGCAGCTTGACGCTGTTTCGTTAAAGCCTGAGCTTCGAGATCAGGCGAAAGAGAATTAATAACAGAATTAATAGCATCAATTCCCTTCTGCGCATCAGCGTTAATATCAGTTACTGTATGGTCATTATTAATAGCTTGGATTGCTTGATCATAACCGTCATCGATTTGATCTCGTTTAGCTTGTACTGTTGCCGGATCAAGCTGTTCATTTTTTTGCGCACTTGCAAGAATATCTTTAACATTAACTTTGGCCTGTTGCAATTTACTAATTGCTTGCGCTTTAGTAGCTGTAATTTGGGCAGCGCCTAAATCTTTAAGAATATTGTTTTGACCATCTTGTTTAGCCGAAGTAATATCAGAAACATTTTGAGCCGAAGCAATTTTTGCCTTTGCAGCCTGGGCATCTTGATCAATTTGGTCTTCATAATACTTTTTATTTGAAGGACTGAGTTGACTATCAGCAATGCTTTCAATTTTAGCTTTTGCATCATTAACAGCTGTATCTACATCTTGAGCTGCATTTGTTCTAGCTTCTTCTACCTCCTTATTTGCAGTACCTTGGGCATCGCTAACAATATTATCTATACTGTTTTTAGCGTTAGTGACTGTCTCAGCGATTTTAGAACTATCTACCTTGTTTAAAGTATCTATACTGTCAGTGACAACCTTGCTAATTTGATCATGATATGCTTTCTTTTGTTCAGCAGTCAGATTGCTTGTCTGGTCAATTTGTTTATCAGCATTAGTTTGCTCTTGTCTGATCTGCTTGATAGCATCAGCTAAGGAATTGTTACGCTCACCCTTAGCTTTAGCTGAAGCCAGTAAGCTGTTCAAGGCAGCGATACCATCATTACGTGCTGAATCAATTGCAGTTAAACTCTCTGCTTGGTCAATGCGCTGGTTATAACCAAGAGGAGTTGTTGAATTATTGAGCAGTTTCTGTGCAGCCGCCACGTTATCGTCAATATCATTGGCTGACAAGCCAGGCAAGCTACGCAGTTGGCTTTCAAGATCGCTTTCAGCTTTAGCAAGCTTGATCTTGGAAAGTTGTCTTAAAATTGACCGCTTGGTTGACTCCTCGGTTGTTGAAACAGCAGCAGAATCACTAGCTTGATCAATATTAGTCAAACCATCAGCCACTGTTTTTTCGATTTCAGAGTTTGAAGGGATGCCTAGCGAATTTTCATTTGCGTTTGCATATCCCATAATTTCAGCTTTTGCAGCATTTTGATCAAAAATAGTTTGTGCAGCTGCTTCTCTTTGTTTGATCGCAGTGTTGTCAGAAGTGCCATAAATTGACTTTTGCTCATCATACTTAGCACTTCCTGGTTTAGTTGTTGCAACTTCTGCTGCTTGATCAATTGCATCTAATAAAGGAACCTGCTGATCTGAACTAATACCTGAATCTTTTACTCGCTTTTTGGCAGCTGCAGCTGCAGAATTAATTTTACTTGCCTCTTGATCAGCATTTATATCCTTAATAGACTCCTTACCCTTGGAACCGTCAGGATCATCACCAGTGATAATGTTGTGAACTGCTTTATTATAAGTATCCCTTATTTCTGCAGTCTTATCGGCATGATTGTTAATTTCATCTTGAGCAACAGACTGTAAGTCTTTCAGTGCCTGAATTGTTTTATTAACTTGATCAATTATACCTTGAGCTTCTTTTTGGTGCCCGTCCACTGATACTTGGTCAAGATCTTTTTCAATATCGCCTTCTGGTTGAGCGATAGCCTGAGCGCGAGCCAGACGTTTAGGTAAATTAACTACTTCGTCCTTCTCTTCTTTACTCAAGTTAGGATCGCTTGAAAGCTTGTAAGCATCGACATAGACTTGATCAATTTTTTGTTTAAGATCAGTTTCAATACTCTTCTTATAGCCATAAGCCGCTTGATCAATCGCATTAATACCATTCTTCATTGCTTCAGTAATATCTTTATCAGATTGAGAACTCTTAACAGTATTTATAGCTTTATCACGTGCAGCATTAATTGCATCTACCATTGTAGGGAATCTCTTTGACTGCAATGTGGCTTCATTATTTAAATTTGTAATTGCATTATTACGAGATGCCTCAATCGTTGAAGAATTTTGCGCCTGACTTACGATATTCTTAATTGCATCAAGGGCAGCATTCTTACGATTGTTAACCTCTGTTAAAGTATTAGCACTTGAAGCATAAACTGAAGTTTTTTCGTTATCGGAAGTAATTGTCTTAGATGCAGCCGAAGCAATTTTATCTAGCTGATCATTAAACTCTTTGATCTGTGCATCAGATAAATTATTAGGCCTGTTTATTTTGGCATCACTAATAGCATCAGTGATTGCCTTGGCAGCCTGATCTTGCGCATCTGTTAAAGTTAAAATATCCAAGTTTTTAATTATTGGGCGACGTCCGGTAGCTACACTAGACGGATCATAGCTAACAAAGTTAGCATTTGGAGTTAATTCTATAGAGTAGCCTTTATCAAACCTGATCGTTTGATCGGCTGGAATAGTAAAACTAAATGAACCGTCATCATTTACAATTGCAGCATATTGTGTCGGTAAAGGATTTAAAGAACTGTTGCTTGAATCTCTGGTGGTATCTTTTGTTTGTGCGTATGGATTGTCGATTATATTTTTACCGTTTTGATCTTTTGGTGTCCATGCAGTTTTTACACCCATACTATCAATTAAGTTGGCTATAATATATGCTTTAGTTGCAACTGGCAAAATCAAACTAAACGGATTTTTCAAATTTTCTGGATCTGAATCTGGTCCATCAGTAGCAGAATTATAATTAATTACGCTGCCTGCCTCACCGGAAATTGTTTGTGAGCCATCATCATTTCTAGTGATTTTAACCTTACCAGGATCAATATCCAAAAAGCCGCTTGGATTGGCCGGAATAAAACTAATGTTGTTATAGCCGAAATTATTGCTATTATTGAATGCTTTTTGAATAATATCCGAAAAGATTTGATCGTAAGTCCAACCGTTCTTAATACCATCAGCTAACGAATTTTGGACATCAGCTGGCAATTTGTCAAGTGAAATATGAGCTTTAGCTGCCTGTGCTTTGATTGCTGCTAATTTCTCTGCTGTTAGTTTTTCTTGACCATTAAGTAACTCAATATTATCAACCGCTATCGTACTATCAGTTTTCCTAACAGTTAAAACGTGAAATGGTGGCAAAGTTACCTTACCAACCCCACTTTGAATTGAACTTAAATCAAACTGCTGCCGCACATTTGTTAAAGTAATCGGCATTGTGCCAATAATACTCGTAGCAGGATTGGTGTTGCCCTGGACATTCAAAATTAATGAGGTGGGATTATTAACAAATAATTTTCCGCCTTGCACATCTACCAAAAGTATTTGACCATTACCGCCATCAATGTATCTACCATTTGGACCTGGCCTTCCCAGAATGATGTTAAAACCACCGTTTTCAATGTTGGCCGTACCCCTAATTAGGACTAAAGTACCAGAATAGTCGCCCATATTTGAACCATTAATGTTTAACGATCCTCGTGGTAAAATGTTAAAATTACCACCATCATAAATCAGGTTTCTGTTGCCCCAGTTATTAGCTATATCACCGTTAGTAGTAATATTGACCTTTGCATCACTATTAATATTAAAAACAGAGTTACCATCATTGATCAGGATCGCACTAGATTGATCATTGTCATTTGTACCATTATAGTGATCGCTACCAGTTGTGATATTCAGCTCACCATTAACATTGACGGCTTCATTATTGCCTAACATGGCGATAGCTAAAGGAAGCCCAGTATGTTCAGCAGCATTGGAACCTAAATTATTATTAGGAATATAGATCCGCGGTGAAAGGAACACCTTAGCGTTCTTTTCAATGTTAACAATATTGTTGTTACCCGCCATTTCTATCACGTTACCGCCAACGGTTTTACCCGTAAAAGTCCCGCTAAAATCAAGTGAGTTATTTGAACCAGTAAATTCAAATAGTTGTTGAACATCGCCACTTGAAATCGTAATTCCTGGATAAGGCGTGTGCGTTACTTCCCCATAGTTGGTACCAGTAAAGTAAATTTTAGTATTATTACCACAGTGAACCATTTGCGAACCATGGAAATTAACATTATTAAAAGTAATTTTTGAAAAATGACCATCCTGATTGTAATCATCAGTCATGATGACGCCCCAGATATCGGCACTCCATAAGTCAAGGTTGTCGTACGTTATATCTAAATCTTGCGTACTGCCACTATTTAATTGGAGGTGGTTACCTTTCAAATCCACTTTAAATCTGGTATTACCATTACCTGCGGATTTGATGAGCATTTTCCTGCCATAGAAGTAGTATGCTTGTGAGCCATTCTCTGGTCCGTCAGTAATATCGTTCATAACGTCAATTTCAGAAATACTATCAGTTTGAAATGCAGTTATAAGCTCATTAAAGTTATGGACCTGTGCTACACTAGCATCCCTAGTATTTATTTCTGTGTTTTCAGGAGCATTTGAATTATCAGCCACTGCAGCAGTTGAATCGACAGGCTTTGTTGTATCACCTTTAGCGGATGAGGCAGCAGCGGTATCCTGATTATGACTAGACTGTTGATCAGAATTATTCGTCGACTCGGGCATTGTCTTTTCTGATTCTGCTTGACCAGTTGCAAAACTGTGACTAGCTTTTGAGTCACTATCTTTTAAAAACGAACTTAAGCCAGAAAAAGTGCTTAAATCGTGCTTTGTATTATCTTGAATTGATTGCTTTTCTACAGTTGCAGTTTTTGCCTTAGTCGCAGTTTGTTCAGTATTAGTTGTTTCATTTCCATTAGTTTGGGAATCTACTTCTTCACTTGCTGGATCAACTGTATCAGCTTTAACTGTTTGATTGCTTAAGCCAAAGAATGTAAAACCAAGCAAGACAGAAGCAGCACCAATAGTCAATTTACGAATTGAGAAGTGGTCTTGCTTTGCCTGCATTTCCATTTTACGTATTCTTTCCTTATTATTATTTTTACCTAGCATAATAATCCTTCCTCAAAATTATGATTACATATTAATTGTAAGTCCTGCTATTTTTACTGTCAATTTAGTAACACTATTATGCATTTTAATAGGTAATGAAATTCAAAAAAATATAATATAAAATAACTTAAATTTTAAGTGTTATGCTGATTCAATAGTATAATATATATAAAAATAACAATAATTTAATCAATAGAAATGAATTTTTTATTTTAAATAAAAATTAATTTTACTGTTTTTATAAACATATTTATATATAATATACAAAATATAATTTGTACTATATATACATGAATATATTTGTGATCTGATTAACATAGTCAATTAAGCAAATATAACTTTTTTCGGACTTGCTTAGATATTTAGATAGTATGGAAGATATGCCTGCTAGAGTTTCTCTCGCAGAAAAAAGGAGGAGACTCAGCCCCTCTTTTTCTAAAAGTATAGATGATTTGAAAATGCAAAAGAAGTGCCACAAGTGTGACACTTCTTTTGTGATATTTAAGCTGTATATGCTAGAATTTTAAATTTTTAAAAGTTTGCTTTCTTAACGAACCTCCCTTTACTTATTGTGTAGTATTTTTTATGACCGATTTTGACTGGATTACCATAGGTATTCACAGATTTACGCTTCTTGAGTACTTTCTTGCCTAGACGATGACCATACTTATTGTATACATAAGCATTATGTTTCAGCTTTAATTTCTTGGCATCAATATTGCCACTAGCTATATAAAGGCCATCAGGCAAAGCATAGTATTTCTGACCATTGATTGTCTTCTTACCAGTAGTTTCAACAACTGAACCTGCATTGAAGATCAGCTTATTTGCACGCCTGCCGTTTTCATCATAAAGGTAAGCATTATGCTTTAAGCTCTTAGCAACAGTGACAACAGGTTGTTCAGTAGTATTGGTATTTGTTGGTGCAACCTCTTCATTGGCTGATTTTGCAGAAGTTACTAACTTAACATTTGCTGCTTTGACGAAGCGGTTCTTACCAATAGTAAAGTATCTCTTACCACGGATCTTAACGACTGCGCCATAGGTATTTAGCAGTTGACCCTTCTTGTAAACGCCTGTCTTCTTAACCCGCTTGCCAAATTGATTGTAAATATAAGCATTGTGAGTCAATTTTTGTCTAGTAGCCAATACATTTGCTGTAGCAACAAAGTACTTCTTATTCTTAGCACCTTGATCAACTAAGACGTAGTATTCTTTACCATTGATCGTCTCTGTGCCATAAACAGTAACTATTGAACCAACACCTAAAGTGATCTGGTTAGCACGTTTGCCTGATTCATCATACAGGTATGCATTATGCCTCAATTTGACTTGTGATGAATTAGTTAAATTACCATCACCATTTTGAGGCTTGTCTTTACCTGCATCAGCTGAGCCAGTTCCTGGTTTATTTCCAGGTCCTGGAGTTACTGTAGAACCGCCACCAGTGTTTCCACCGTTGCCAATGTTTTCAGTGTTTCCACCATTACCATTATTATCGCCGCCGTGAATAACCTTATCGATTGTTGCTGGATCGGAGCTATCCTGATGAATGACATCTATACCGTTATCACGGTTCTGGTCAATGTCGTCACCGCTACCAGCATGATCAATCTTATCTTTGGCATTATCTTTTTGATGATCAATCTCATCCTTGATCTTTTGTTTTTCATCATTAGTTAAATCACTGCCATCTTGGTGCTTGCCCTTATTATTGTCGACATCTTTTTTGGCATTCTTAGCAGCATCATCAACGGCACCCTTGGCAATTTCTTTTTCGGCTTCAAGTTTATTCTTTTGAATTTCGTCATAAGAATTGCCCTCCGTGTTTTTATGTTTATTAAAAGCATTTTGGATTGAAGAAGTATCAGCGTTATCACCAAATTCTTTATGAATTTTATCGATAGCTGCTATTGCTTTATCAGCAACTTCCTGATCAGCTTTCTTCTTGCTGGCATCAATTGCCTTATTGACCTCAACTTGAATATCATCTTTAGCTGTGTTAGCAGCCTTGTCAATATTGGTCTTCTTACCGGCAGGATCATCACTAGGAGCATTAACTTGATCAATTGCTTCGTTACCCTCTTTAACATGTTCATTAACATTATTAATGAGGTCCAACTTAGTTTGACTATCGATATCTTTATTATTGATAATCTCAGTTTTAGCCTTATCAGCAGCGTTCTTAATGTCTTCCTTAGCTTTGAGTTTGTTCAAAGCTGTAATGCCTTGATTGTATGCAGAACTAATATCCGGAATATTGTCAGCCTTATTAATATCGGCAAGACCAGCAATAATATCATTGATATAGCCCTGATAGTCTGGATTAGCTCTCTGGTCACTAGTTAATTTATCATATTCACTTTGTAAACCGTTAGTGCCGCTTGTCGCATTCTGTTTATCTTTCACAAACCATACTGAAGGATTCTGCCAAATCTGATCAATGCTAGTACCAATCTGAGCTTCATCTTTTGGAACCTTGTTAACGTCAGTGATAGCTTCAATGTTTCCTTTTTCACTATTATAAGCATCATCGATAGCTTGGTTAGCTTCCTGCTTTTCAGAATCAGTTAACTGCGACTGGTTAATGATATTATGAGCCTGATTCTGTTTTTCTTTCAAATGGCCTTCTGCCTTGGTCTTAGCACCAGCAAGAGCTGCTTGATCAATAACATTTGCGGTGCCAGGCATCTGTTCTCCAGTTGTAGGATCTTTATACCCGTCCCTAGCTTTATCAATTATTGTTTTAGCATCTTGCTTGACATCTTCAACGCTTCTGTCGCTACCATCCTTATTTTTATCAGGAATATTATTAATAGCAATCTTACTCTTGTCAATGATATCCTTGATCTTTTGTCTTTCAGCTTGTTGATCTGTTGCTGACAAGCCAGAGTCTTCAATCTTCTTATTAGCTTGATCCTGTATATCTTGTAACTGCTTAATAGCATCTTGCTTGGCTTGATAGATATCCGCTCTGTTTTTAGCTAGATCGTATATCTTATCTACGCCTGCTTGACCAAAGTCAAGTGCTTCATTGTTTTCTGGAACACCCTGTTCGATATTAGCCAACTTCTTCTTTGCGGCTTCAAAGTCAGATTGAGTCGCGTTATCAGGTAAAGTGACTTTGCCAATTTTGTCTTTGGTACTTTGCACTACTTGATCAAGTTGCTTTTGCAAATCAGCCTTTTGATCATCAGTTAAATTAGTAGCAACTGAATTAATGTCACCTTTACCTTTGACATAATCATCGATAGCTGCAATTTGCCTGTTCTTTTCAGCTAGCAGATCACTTGGCAATTTAGCTTGGTCGATGGCCTTTTCGCCGGCCCCTTCAATATCATTTAAATTGTCATTATCCTTAGCGCCATAAATGTTGCTGGTTGCATTTTGCAAAGCAGTATTAATAGCATCTTCACCTTGACTAATTTCATTAGCATCAAGATTATTGCCTTGCAGACCCTTCTTTGCAGTTTCTGCATAGCCCTTTAACTTGTTGATAGCGACATTCTTAGCTTCAAAGCGGTCAGTTAAACCAGTAATTGCTTTGACACCATCTTGTGCAGCCACATTCATAGCATTATTAGGGTCTTGTGCATCATTTTTAGCATTTTGAATGATTTGAGCAGCTTTATCACGTTCAGATTTGATCTGTTCTCTCATTTGCTCAGCCAGATCTTTATTGTCCTTAGCGATTTCGTCTGCAGCAGCAGAAGCCTTATTGACGGCATCTTGCAACTGAGTTAAAGCATTGGTCAAAGATTCTTCTTTACCAATATCAGTACTGATATTATTTAGATCATTGTTGTTCTGGCTCTGAGCATTAGTCAAACCATTTTTATCCTTGGCCGAGTTTATCCTGGTCTCACCATCTTTACGAGCCTGATCAATTTTGGCATTTAGCTCGTCATATTGGTCTTGACCCAGCTTTTTATCAGCTAGGTCTTGATCAATCTTTTGTTGGAGTTTGTCTGCAGCATTCTTCAGATCATTCTTAGCTGCGACTTTATCATTGGCAAGTTGAGTATCCTTTCCAGTTTCCACGATACCGTTAATGGCATTTTGGCCTTCATCTTTGGCTTTATTAACTTCATCGGTATTTTTAGCTTTATCAATCTTGTCCTTGGCTTTGTCACGCTCGTTATTGATTGAATCTTGGTCATTTGAATCATTTTTACCAGCTTCAATTGCAAGTTTATCCAAGTCTGATTTAGCCTTGTTCTTAGTTGCTTGCAATTTGGCATCTGTCAATGCCTGATTAATGTTGACTATACCAGCATTCTTTTCACTTTCAATTTGATCTTTAGAAGCTCCGCTGACCTTGGCAACAGCACGATCATATGCGTCTACAGCTTGTTTTGTGAAAGCAGTCTTTTGATCATCAGTTAAGTCATTCAGTCTATTAATTTGATCACGAACACCAGCAAGATCGTCCTTCCCATCTAAAGTATCCTTTAGCTCTTGCAGTGCTTCATCCCGTTGATTTCTAATCTGCTCAGCTTGCTGAGAGGCAGCAATATCAAGAATGTTTTGTATGCTTTGAATAGTGTTGCCTTTGATCTTATTAACAGTTGCAATATCACTGGCAGCATTAATGTCATTTTGACCAAGATTCGTAACAGCTTTGACTGCGTCCTGATCTTTCTTATTTGTTAATTGGGTATTTGCTTTAGTACTTGCTTCATTAATTGCAGTTATTGCGGCAGCTTTGGCAGCAGCTAAGTCTGCAACTGTTTCTGCCTTATTAATAGCAGCTATTGCATCTTTACTATAGCCATCTACCTGATCTTTATTAGTAGCCTTCTTAATGTTTGCAATTGCAGTGCTGGAAGCCTGCTGAATAGCATTGTTGGCCTGATCAAATACGTCCTTAACTTTTGCCTTATCATCATCGTTAAGTCCATTATAAATTCCTTGCAAACGAGAAGTGGCATTAGTTGCAGCAGTAGAAATTTGATCAATTGCGCTGTTCTTATATCCTTCAAGGCCATTGCCTTTGGCAGCAGCCGCGTCAATTGCCAGTTCACCATTTTGTTCTGCAAGATTAGAAGCTGGAATATCTTTTTGACTGTCGACATTACCCTTGGCCTCATCACGAGCAGCTTTAATTCCAGCAATAGTGGAATCTTTCACAGCTTGAGTAATATCGGTTGAGTTGCTAATGCGATCAATAGCTTTTTGAGCATAATCATCAAGTTTTTGCTTGTTAATAACTTTATTAATGTTTAAATCACTGATGACATCATCAATAGCTGCTTTGCCTTGTTGAGCTGCTTGGGTAACTTGTTGAATAGAAGATGTACTTGCGGAGTTAATATTCTTGACTGCTTGATTGTATTGCTCGTCAACTTTAGCTCGTAAACCGTTCTTATTGGCACTTGTAACTTGATCCATATTGCCAATTTGCTCTCTAATTTTGCTTCTCTCAGTAAGCAAGTCATTTAGAGCTTGATCCTTGGCAGATTGCAAGTTTGCAGCTTCCTGAATCTCAGTCAGTTTCCTCGTGCCATTGGTAAGAGCAGTATCAATATCGTCTTTACCAGCTGCTTGAATAGCCGACTGAGCATTATTAAAGGCATTTGAGATTTGGTTATAGTAATCGTTCTTTTCGGTAACGCTTAAATTAGGATCGGTAGTTATTTGGGTATTTGCATTATCGCGAGCTTCTTTTAGTTTATTAATAGCATCCTGACGCTGCTTTGCTAAAGCTTGTGTGGCTTCGTTATCCGAGATACTATCAACGATACTTTGGATACTCTTTTTGCCTTTATCCGCATCATTATTAATATCTGAAACATTAAAGTCGCCCGTTACAGCCTGAACAGCTTGATCATAGGCATTGTCAATCTGGTCTAATTTATCTACCCAGTCTTTGTCGTTAAGTGAACCTTTATCATGAGCGGTAGAAATGGTCTCTCTGGCTTCATTCTTAGCAGTTTGTAAATCAGATATTGCTTTGGCACGTGCTGCAGAAACCAGAGCATCGTTCAAGTCCTTGGTAATATTGTTTTCACCGTCCTGAAGAACAGATTTGATACTGTCTTCATCTTGAGCGGCAGCAATCTTATCTTTAGCTGATTGTGCATCCTGATCAATCAAATCTTCATAGTGCTTTTTGGTTGATTGACTGAGTTGACTGTCAGGTATGCTTTCAATCTTAGCTTTAGCAGCCTTTGCTGCATCCTCAACTGCTTGTGAAGCTTTTGCCCGTGCATCTTTGATCACACTGTTACCCTTATTTTGGGCATCAGCGACTATACTGTCTATCTTTCCTTTGGCTGTTGTAACAGCATCATCAACCTTTGAAGGGTCAATGCTGTTTAAACCGTTAATACTGTCATCTGCAACTTTTTTAATTTGATTATGATATGAATCCTTTTCGGCGTCACTGAGGTTTGTTATAGCATCAATAGCTTTATCAGCATCCTGTTGTTTCTGCCTAATCTGTGCGGCAGCATCAGTTAGTTGATTATTGCGTTTACCTAACTCTTGCTGCTTAGTCAACAGATTGTTAAGAGCTGTAATACCGTCATTTCTGGCTCCGTCAATTGCTGCAAGTGAATCAGCTTGATCAACCCTCTGAGTATATCCCAGTGGATTAGTATTATTACTTAAAATCTTCTGAGCCTGCGTTTTAGCATCATCAATATTCTGAGCAGTTAAACCAGGAATATTGCTGATTTGATTTTCAACATCTGCTTCAACATCGGCTAACTTCTGCTTGGAGATTGCTTTAAGCACATTCTTTTTAGCAGTATCCTCTGCAGTTGCAACTGCATTAGAGTCAGCAGAATTATCAATACTTGCCAATCCGTCACTAATTGCTTTGGCGATAGTGGTGGTTGAATTAACCGACAGACTATCCTCGTTAGTAACAGCATATCCTGAAACTTCAGACTTAGCAGCAGCCTTATCAAAAGCAGTTTGCGTTGCTGCTACTCTTTGATCGATACCTGTAACATCTGAGGTACCATAAATTGATTTATTAGCATCATAATTTGAATCACCCGGTTTGGCAGTAGCTACTTTAGCAGCATTATCAATTGCATTTAAGTAAGCTACTTGATCTGCAGGAGCAAGACCAGAATTTTGGACTCTCTTCTTAGCTGCTGTAGCTGCCTTATTAATAGCGTCTGCTTCCTGATTTGCATAAACTTGTTTGATTGCTTCTAGACCATTTGAACCGTCAGGATCGTCACCATTGATGACTTTATGTACGGCATCATTTAAAGAATCCTGAATATCAGTTGTTTTGTCACTATGCTTGGCAATTTCATCTTTGGCTGCTGCCTGTAATTTCTTAATTGCAGCGATAGTATTCTTAAGAGCGTCAATGGTATCTTGAGCTTCTTTTTGGTGATTTTTGACTGAAGCTTCATTAGTATCTTTATCGATGTCACCTTGAGTAGCGACGATTGCATCCGGACGTTTCAACCTGTCAATCAAGCCATTGACTTCATCTTTTTCTGTATTATTTAGGTTAGCATCTTTAGCAAGGTCAGCTATATCAGATTTTACTTGACCGATTTGCTGGTTAAGACCTGTTTTCACAGTGTTCTTATAGTCAAGACCAATCTTGTCAATTGCCTTGATTCCGTCATCCTTAGCTTTAGCAACATCAGTGCTATTTTGTGCTGCCTTAACTTGGCTAATTGCATTATCCCTAGCGCCATTAATTGTCTGCGATTGTGAAGGATAATATCCAGCTTGTTTACTTGCTTCAGCGTTCAGGGCATTAATGGCATTAGTCCTATCAGTTTCAACTTGAGCCGAATTTTGTGCTGCTGTAATAGCATCATTAATAATCTTTAAAGCATCATTTTTGCGTTGATTTACTTTAGTAATTGAGTCTGCACTAGGGTCATAGACTGAAGTTGACTTGTTAGCACTATTAATGGTCTTGGAAGCAGCAGCAGCAGCCTGAGTCATCGCATCATTAAATGCCTTATTCTGATCGGCGGTCAGATTATTTGGCTTATTCGTTTTAGCATTATTAATTGCATCAGTAATTGCCTTAGCTGCTTGATCACGGACTTCACTCAATGTCAAAATATCCAATTTCTGTCTGACAGGTTTTGAAGTATCAGTTGGATCATAGCCAATGAAGTTAGCACTAGGTGATAATTCAATACCATAATTTTTATTAAATTTGACAGTTTGATCTGCCGGAATGGTAAAGGTAAATGAACCATCATTGTTGACCTCAGCAGCATACTGGGTTGGCAGCGGATTTAGTGAGCTATTCTTAGAGTCTCTATACGTATCATCAGTTGCAGCATAAGGATTGGGAACACCATTATTCTTATCATCCTTATCTGGCCACGGAATTTTTTTGCCCTTATCGTCAATAATATTGGCGGCAATATAAGCTTTAGTAGCTACCGGCATAACCAAACTAAACGGATTCTTAATGTTTTTTGGATCGCCTTTAAGGTCATCTGGACCATCTGTATCAGGGTTATACCCAATTACGCTTCCTGCAGCACCTGTAATAGTATTTGATCCATCGTCATTTCTCTTGATAGTCACCTTGCTAGTGTCAATATCCATAAAACCACTTGGGTTGGCAGGAATAAAGGCAATGTTATTATAACCAAAGTTCTTACTATTATTGAAAGCTCTTTGAATAATATCAATAAAGAGATCGTCAAAAGTTTTATTGGCCTTAGCAGTTTCAGCTAAAGATTCTTTCACATCGGTTGGTAATTTATCATAATCAATACCAGCATTCGTTACATTGATTATTAATTCCTGTAATTTTTCATTATTTAGAGGCATTTTCCCATTCAGCAACTCAAGCTTGTCTACGAGAATGGTGCCTCCCCGTTTTTTTCTAACATTTAAAACGTGGAATGGAGGCAAAGTGACCTTGTCAATTCCAAGTCCTAAGCCATTAAGATCAAATTGCTGCCGTACATTAGTTATGGTGATATTATTTTCGCCAATGATACTGGTGTCAGGGTTCTTGTTAGCCTGCGCATTCAAAATTAATGAAGTAGGGTTATTGACTATTAAGGTACCACCTTGAACGTCCACTAACGTGATAGGTTTGTTACCGGCACCTGATCCAGAACCTACTGTCGTGGAACCGTCAAGACTGATATTAAAAGCACCGTTTTCAACATCAGCTTTGCCATTAATAAAAACTAAAGTTCCGCTGTAGTCACCCATATCTTGACCAGTGACATTTAAAGCACCTTTTGGTCTAATTGTGAAATTACCACGATCGTAAATAAGGTTACCATTATTTGCATCACTAATGTTACCATTAGTAGTGACATTTACTACACCATTAGTTCCAATATTAAAACTAGAGTCATTATCCTGTAAATATATCGCCCTACATTTGCTGTTATTACGAGTACCTTGATATGGCTTTACAGTAGAGTTATCGCCCATATTAATATCCATCTTACCCGCAACATCTACTTTGCCCTTACCTCTGATGTAAATGACAGAGAATGGCATCCACCCTTCACCAGTTGCTCCATGAGAACCATCATAGTCTTTAAGGGGAGTTAAATTAACAGTTGCGCCTTGATCAACTTGGACAATATCATTGTCACTTTCCATTTGAATGACGGTGCCACCAAAAGTAGATCCTTTAAAGGTTCCATCTACAAATTCAACGCTGCAATTTGCACCAGTGAACTGAAATAATTGCTGGTCGTTACCATCATATGGTTCACCTGGAAAATAAGGTGTCTTAACTGTATTTATATCATTATCACCATAAAAGAAAATGTGAGTGTTCCGACCAGCATAGATCAACTGGGAACCGTAAAATTTGGTATTTTTAAATCTAATATTAGCAGTTTGATTAGTATTTAGCCCAGCAGTATCAAATACACCGTAAAAATCCCCACTCACTAACGTAACATTCTCATAAGTTATGTCTGCGGAAGTATTCGTGGAAATTTGAGGATGATATCCTTTAAAATCAATTAAATGCGGTTGATTTCCTACTGATTTGATTACTAAATTTCTTCCCGGAACATTACCAAAACTATAAACATCTCCATTAGGTCCGTCATTAATATCATTCATGATATCAATTTCACTGATACTTGCATTTAGGTAAGCTTTAGTAAACTCACTCCAATTTGTTACATTCGCAACAGTACCAGTAGTAGCGTCCCTCTTGGCATCTTTATCGACTAATGCGGGAGTCTGAGAATCAGTTTTTTCTGCACTATTTGTTTTTGAATTATCCTGATCTGTTGCACCATCTGCTTTAGCTGGATCCTTTGTAGCACTTTGATCCTGATCAGGAGTTTTTGCACTGTTATCAGCGGCAGTTTCCTTGTCTTTTTGATCATCAGTCTTGGAATCAGTAGTTTTAGCTGTAGAATCCTTTGTAGTAGAGGTTGTATTCTCAGTATCCGTACTCTTTAAAAAAGAACTCAGACCGGAAAATGTACTTAAATTAGTATCTTGCTTCTTCGGACTTGCTTGCTTATTTGCGTTTGCAGTATCTGCTTTGTCTGCAGTCTGATCAGATTCAGTCTGGGACTTATTCGTTTCAGAACTAATTTCTTCCTTTGCAGGATCAATAGTGTCAGCCTTGGCAGTCTGGCTATTCAGGCCAAAGAATGTAAAACCAAGCAAAACAGAAGCAGCACCAATTGTCAATTTTCTAATTGAGAAGTGGTCCTGCTTTGCCTGCATTTCCATTTTACGAATTCTTTCCTTATTATTGTTTTTACCTAACATAAATTAATCCTTTCTCAAAAATCATATTTACAGCAATATTCTAGTTCCAGGCATTTTTATTGTCAATATAGTATTTGATATTTACTTGTTGCAAATAACTTATATTTAAAAAATAAACTATTTAATTTATAAAATAACATATTTTTATTAAAAAATGCACTTATAATATAATTTATTAGGATATAAAATAACATTAATAAGTATTAAAAAAACAATAATCTTTTAAATATTTATGTATATAAGAAATATTTCCAATAATTAATCTTTTCATATATTTTTATATACTATACAGTAGTTAAAACACTGTTTACTATATATGAATATTTTTATAAACCTTATACTAACTTGATTTGTGGGATTAATTTTAATATTTGAAAAAATACTATATAAAAGAATAGTTATATACTATTAGTTTTAAAAAACTACAAAAAAGCGCAAAAAAAAGTGCCGGAAAATGTTATTTCTAACATTTTCCGACACTTTATTTAAGCTATTTCAATTTAAAAGTTAGCTTTTTTAACAAAACGTCCTTTTGAAATAATGAAATATCTCTTGCCGTTTATCTTGACTGAATTACCATAAGTCTTAACTGACTTACGTTTCTTCAATACTTTCTTGTTTGCACGATGACCATATTGGTTGTAAACATAGGCATTGTGCTTTAACTTCAACTTCTTGGCATCGATATTGCCGGCTGCAATAAACATACCATCTGGAAGTTCGTAGCAAACCTTACCGTTGACTGTCTTCTTACCAACAGTTCCAACTTGAGAACCTGCTTGGAAGATCAACTTGTTAGCACGGTTACCATTCTTATCATAGAGGTAAGCATTGTGCATCAAAGTCTTTTCAACAGTAACTTGAGGTTTTTCAGCAACTGCACTGGTTGGAACTACTTCAGCCTTTGCAGTACTTACAGCTACGACACCTTTAGCAAAATTAGCAGCTTTAACAAAGCGATTCTTGCCAATGATGAAGTACTTCTTGCCACGAATCTTGACAGCTGCACCAAAGGTCTTAATTAGTTTGCCCTTCTTGTATACACCAGTCTTCTTTACCCGTTTGCCAAATTGATTGTAAATATATGCATTATGCTTCAGCTTACGAGTTGAATGATCAATGTTACCAGCAGCAACGTAGTAGACCTTGTTCTTAGCACCTTTATCAACAAGGACGTAGTAGTCTTTACCATTAATGGTCTTAGTGCCATAAGTAGTTAGGACTGAACCAGCTCCAAGAGTTATCTTGTTAGCACGTTTACCAGTTTCATCATAGAGGTAAGCATTGTGCATCAAAGTTACATCTGAAGAGTGGCTCATATCAACTTTCGTGCCATCATCCTTATTCGTGTTAGAAGTGTTGTCTGCAGTTGGGTTCTTTGCTGGTATTACTGGTTGAATTGGAGTAGCTATTCCACCACCATTATTGTTGTTATCACCATGCAGAATCTTATCGATTGTAGATGTATCAGAACAATCTTGATGGATTTGGTGGATACCATTACCACGAATATTATCAATATCAGTTACATTGTCAGCTTTATCGATCTTATCCTTGGCATCTTTAGCGTCCTTATCAATCTGCTCATTAATCTTATTCTTATCAGCATCAGTGTAATCAGTGCCATCCTCATGCTTTAGATGGTTGACTTTATCCTTAGCAATATCAACTGCATCATCAATTGCGCCTTTAGAAATTTCCTTATCAGCGTTGGTCTTATCAGAGTTGATACCATTTTGTGATGAACTATGAACATGCTTGTTCTTTTCATAAGCATCATCTGTCTTAGGCGTCTTGCTGTCATCACCAAACTCATTGTGAATCGTATCTACCGCATCACTATGGTTCTGGGAAATTTCGCTGTTAGCGTGAGAAACATTCGGATCACCTTCGGCTTCAGCATCATTAATTACAACATTGATATCATTATGAGCATCATTTTTAATCTGATCAATCTTATCTTTGTTAGATGCGGCAGTACCATTAGAAGAATCGATCTGGTTGATCTTGTCCTTAGTGTCTTCAACAACCTTATCAACATCACCCTTTAGACGATCCTTGGTATTGTCATCCAACTTATCATTATTATCAATATCAGTCTTAGCTTTATTAGCTTCGTTCTTAACTTCTTGAAGAGCATTCAACTTATTAAGAGAAGTCATACCCTTATCGTAAGCTGAACTTGCATCCTTAATGTTCTCAGCTTTATTAATTGCTGCAATTGCATTATTAATATCGTCGAGGTAGTCTTTGTAATCAGGATCAGCCTTTTGACCAGAGGTTAATTTATTAAGACCAGCTTGTAAACCAGCTACACCGTCCGTACCGGTCAAAGCATTCTTTTGTTCATCAGCGAACCATTCACTAGGTTTAGTCCAAATAGCATCGATTGCTTTACCAATCTCGTCCTTATTAGTTGGAACATCTTTAATGTCAGTCTTACCATCAATATCAGACTTTTCATCGGTAAAGGCCTTATCAATTGCATCAGTAGCTTTTTGCTTTTGATCTGCAGTTAACTGTGAGCCCTTAATAACGTCATGCGCTTGAGCACGTTTATCATTAAGTATGGTTTCAGCAGTTGTCTTAGCACCCTCAAGTTTAGCTTGATCAACGATATCTTTGATTCCAGTTACTTTATTACCATTTTCATCTAAGCCATCAATAGTATTTTGAATAATTGTATTTGCTTCAGATGTTACCTGTTCAGGAGTCTTATCTTTACCATTTTCATCTTTGTCAGGTATATTAATGATCTGGTCCTTAGCTTGTTCAACGAGCTTGTCGACTTTATCCTTCAAAGGCTTTTGATCAGCAGCAGACATACCTGAGTTTTCGATGGCATTGATCTCTTCTTGATGTTTCTGCTCAAGTCTAGCAATTGCGTCATTCTTAGCCTTAACAATATCGGCTTTTTGTTGAGCAAGCGTCTTGACTTTGTCAATTCCAGCTTCACCAAAGTCAACTGTTTCGCTACTTTCAGCAACACCTTTTTCAGCTTTATCAACCTTATCCTTAGCTTTGTCAAAGTCATCTTGGCTTGCGCCTTCTGCTAAAGCAATATCATTGATCTTAGAAATAGTCTTTTTCTTGGCAGCTTCAACTTGCGCCTTAAGTTCTGCGATAGTGTCAGCTGGTAGACCAGCTTTATTCTTATCGGTTTGAGCAAAACCATCAATTGTCTTTTCAGCATCAGCAGCATACTGGTTGATAGCAGCAATCTGTTTGTTCTTTTCTGCAAGGAGCTTAGTTGGTAATTCAGCTAATTCAACAGCGTGTTCGGCATCCTTTTCAATTTTATCTAAATCATCGTCAGCAGATGCTTGATAAATATTGCTGATTCCATTTTGAACTGCATTGTCGATATCAGCTTCACCTTGGGCAAGTTCGTTTCCGTCAAGGAGATTATTGCCTTTTTCATCCTTAAGATTGTTAAGGTCATCCTTAGCTTTATTAGCAGCATCCTTCAAAGTCTTGATGTGGTCAACCTTATTGCCGTAATTATCAGTCAGACCGGTAATAGCATTGACACCGTCTTGCGCAGCATTTTGAATTGCTTCTATTGGATTTTTAGCATCATTTTGAGCGTTTTGAATGTTCTTAGCTGCCTTAGCACGCTCTTTTTCGATTGCGTCCTTCATTTGTTTAGCAAGCTCTTTATCATTCTTGCCTAGTTCGTCAGCTTTTCCATTAGCCACGTTAACTGCATCTGATATCTTGCCCAAAGCCTTGTTTACAGCTTCCGTTTTATCTACATCTGAAGTGATTTGGCTTAAAGCATTATTACCATCATTTTGGGCTTTGTTAATAGTAGTTGGATCTCCAGCTTGGGAAATAGCTCCCTTGGCTTTATCAACAGCCTCTGTTACCTTATCCTTAAGAGCTTTGGCTTGATCGTGATTTAACTTACCGTCTTTTTCATCTTTATCTATACGATCGTTGATCTTATCGGCAGCAGTCTGAATGTTGTCTTTAGCAGTTTGCTTGTCTTTATCTATCTGTGCTGTATCAGTACCATTACCGTTATCACCTTGATGATTGATTTCTTTATTGATATCATCTTTACCATTTTGTTGAGCATTGTTGATATCGTCAGGCGTTTCGGCATGATCAATCTTGTCTTTAGCCTTGTCACGATCATTGTTGATATTAATGATGATTTTGTCTTTATCGTCTTTACTAATGGTATTGTCTTTATTAACTTGATCAATGGCATTATCGGCAGTCTTGTCAACATCTGCTTTAGCAACATTCTTAGCAGCTTGGAATTTCGCATCTGACAGGGCTTTATCAATCTTGTCCTTGCCAAGGCCTTTTTCAGTTTCGATATCTGTTTCAGCAGCACCTTCAATTCTGATATGTGCTCTATCGTGAGCAGCCAGAGCCTGATCTTTAAATTGCTTCTTTTGATCAGAAGTTAGATCAGTCAGTTTGTCAATAGCAGAGTCAATATCGGCAAGTTCTTGAGCAAGTTCAGCATTAGCCTTATTCTTTTTAGCCCAAAGAGCGTCATCTTTATCTTTATCACCTGTACCAGAATCTTTAATGTTTTTAATACTGTTAAGAGCATTATCTTTAATTTGAAGTACTGTCGAACTGGTAGTAGCGGCATTAATATCTGCAATTCCCAGTTTAGCAACGTCATCGACACCGTCTTTGTCTCTCTGGCTGGTCAACTTATCCTTAGCGGCTTGTGCGGCATCCTTGACAGTTTGAACAGCGACAACCTTAGTCATTGCTACGTTGGCTGTGTCACCTGCAGTATTGATAGAATTGATGGCATCATTAGTTAATCCACTAATAGTATCTTTATCAAAGGCTTTATCAATTGCGGCCTCAGCTTGTTCAGCAAGTGCTGGAATATCTTTGACAGCCTTATCGTATGCAGCCTGAGCTTGCTTCTTCTCATCGTCAGTTAAAGCATCATATGCATCTTTTAAGTTCTGTAAAGCTGTATTTTGAGCACCTTCAATTTTGGCCTTTGCTTCTCCTTTGGCTTTGTCCATATCAGCTTTATTGGCCTTAGCTTCAGCTTGTAAGATGCCAGTTTCACCGTCTTTTTCAGCTTTATTAGCATCTTCAACTGTAAGTTGCTTACCAACTAATGCTTCAGCATCATCACGAGCTTTTTGAATATTGGTAGTGGCTGCACCCTTGTCAGCATCTGACATAGTTGAGCTGTTAATCCGGTTAATTGCTTGTTGAGCATAGTCATTTAACTTTTGCTTATCATCTGATATTGTCTTGTCTAAGCCCTTTGCTTTGCCTAGGATATTCTCCATATTGGTAATCCCGGCATCACTTTGAGAATTAATCTTAGCAACAGTATTAGAAGTTGGGTCTTTAACCTTCTTGACAGCATCGTTATACGCATTTTGCAGGTCAGTCTTAATACCAGCTTTACCAGCGGTACTGATATTGGTTAAACCGTCAATAGCTGCATTATCTGTATTGAATTCATGTTGTAAATCAGTTAGAGCTTTGTCTCTAGCAGATTGCAAGTCAGCATTATTTCTAATGTCGTTTAAGTCTTCAATACCTGCATTGTGAGCTGAGTTAACAGTGTTCTTATCAGCAGCGCTAACGGCTTGTTTAGCATTACTTAAAGTAGAAGAAATCTGGTCAAAGTAGTTATTCTTTTCAGTGTTAGACAAGTTAGGATCTGCTTGAATATGGTCATGCAGAGCTTGAGCTTGATCTTCTAAATCTGCGATCGCGTTATTCTTAGCTTTTGCTAAGTCGACTTTGTCTTTATCTTGAGAAACGCTGTCAGCAACTGCCTTCATAGCATTGATACCAGTGTTCTTGTCAGTAACAACATCTGCTGGAGTATGGTCATTAGATACAGCAGTTATCGCAGTTGTATAGGCATTGTCAATATCATCAAGGTCTTTTACCCAGTCATCATCAGAAAGTGTCCCATTCTTATGAGCATCATTAACAATTCCCTTGTCAGTATCCTTTTCAGCATTCAATTCTGCAATTGCTTGTGCTTTAGCAGCTGTAACTTGGCCTAAAACAAGATCACCATTAATGTTGCTCTCACCGTCTTTTTCAGCAGTATCCATAGCATCTTTGTTACTTGCTGAGTTGATGGCATTAGTTGCTGAAGCAGCATGCTTATCAATCAAATCTTTGTAGTATTGCTTGTTACTTGGGCTGAGGTACTTGTCAGGAATCTTATCAATAGTATCCTTAGCGTTTGTAGCTGCATCTTGCAATGCTTTAAGTTGAGAGCTCTTCTCCTTGTTAAGACCTGCTAAATCTTTGCTTGCAGCAGTGGCCTTAACACTATTAATCTTGTCAATTGCTGCCTGTTTATCAGCTGTGATCTTAGCAGGGTCAGTATCTTTATTGACATTGTCAACACCCTCAGTAGCATCGGCTTTAATAGTATTAATTAATGAATTTCTATCTCCATCAGTTAAATTAGGATATTTGGTTTTATCATTAATTTCTTTAATAGCATTATCTCTTGCTTGATTAATGGCGTTGATAGCATCGTTCTTGTTACCAAGGGAAGAATTACTTATCAGCAAGTTGTTTAAAGCATCGATACCATCTTTAGTGGCAGTATTGACATCTTCAAGAGTGTTAGTCTTAGGATCATCAATTTGGTCCTCGTAGCCAGTCTTGTTGCTATTAGATAATAAATCCTTAGCTGCTTGCTTTGCTTTTTCAATATCATTAGCAGTCAGGCCCTTAACTTTTTCAAGTTTGCTTTCAACATCTTTTTCAGCTTGATCAAGTTGCTTCTTAGCAGATTCTTTGTAGGCTGCTAAAATAGCTTCCTTACCCTTAGTAATATCACTACCAATGTCACTGGCTGCGGTGTGACCAGCTATAGCATCTTCAGCCGTCTTAGCAGCAACATCAATACCAGCATCTGTGTCAACACCAAGATTACTCTTAGCTTCATCTGCATAATCTTGAACTTGCTTCTTAGCAGATTCCTTGAAACTATTCCCAACATTTGTCTTACCATCTTTTAAGTTGCCGGTAACCATTGCAACGGAACTTGACTGGCCAATTAGGCTGCTTGCATTATTAACAGCTTGGTCTATATTATCGTCTGATTTTACACCAAGTGCATCTTTATCGGTATTAGCCATGTCAGTAAGCTGATTCTTTGCAGCTGTCTTATAGTTGTTTAGGACGTTGGTCTGACCTTTAGTCATATCATTTTTGATATCAGTAAAATCAGTGTGATCATCAATAGCATTTGCAGCTTCACTAACGGCCTGATCAATCTTGGTGTCGGATTTAACTCCAAGACCTTCTTTGGCAGCGTTAGCATCATTTTCAACTTTAGTTTTAGCGGCATCCTTTAGTTTGCCTAATATATCATCCTTAGCCTTCTTTTCAGCCGTAGCTATGTCAGTAGCATGGTCAATGTTATCCAGTTCTTTCTTTAAAGCTGGATCAATAACTGAATCAGATGAAGGAATACCTAAAGCAGACTTGCCCTTTTCAGTATAACCAGCAACTTCGGCTTTTGCTGCTTCCTTATTAATCTTGTCATTAACTGCTTTTTGGATTCCTGTAATGTCATCAATAGTGTTAGCTGGATTATAAATTGAATTCTTATCAGTCGAAGGATTTGCTAAAGCGGCATTTTTAGCTGTATTAATGGCATCAATGTATGGCGCCTGTTCATTTTCAGATAAGCCTGATTGCTTCACGCGATTAATTGCGTCTTGTGCAGCGGTATCAATAGCTTGTTGTGCTTTCTCTTTAGCTTGTGCAGCGGCTTGAATTTGTTCAACCACTTTCTGTGCTGGATCCATAGCATCTTTTAAAGCTTTTAATGCAGCTTCTTCACGTTTAGATACTTCATCTACGTTTCCTGCACCATATACTGACTTACCTGAATCGTAACCAGGATCCGATGCAGTTTGTACTACTTTTGTCGCACTCTTAATTGCTTCTTCTAGAGCAACTTGTTCTTTAGATTTAGGATTAGACTTAGGAAATTGACTATCTAAAGTATTGGCATCTTCAATTTTCGATTTAATATTATTAGCTGCAGTGTCCTGTGCTATTTTTAAGATGCTCACAATTACTGGCCGTTCTTTGCTCTCTACATCCAACGGATTGTATTCAATAAAGTTAGCGGTAGGTGTTAGTTTAATTTTAGTGTTGGAATTAATCTGACTAACAATATCAGCAGGTACTTTAACATTAAATATGTAATTCTTACCAGATTGAGTAACTTCACCTGCAAACTCAGTTGGCAAATCTGTAGCATCATTATTCGTATATTGATATGGAGGATCATCGATCTTATTATTTAAGCTTATTGTACCTTTTCCACTATCTATCTCTGCCATGATATATGCTTTAGTGCCAAGAGGTAAAATCAGTTTAAATGGGTTCGTTGGGTCTGAATCAGGTCCATCCTTTTCATTCTTATAACCATCTACAATTCCAGAAATTGTCCAAGAACCATCTTTTTTGCCGGAAGCATCAACATTTGCTTTGGCAGTAACACTTTCAGGCTTGATATCTAGAAATCCAGAAGAATTAGCCGGACCAAAGGCAATATCATTATATCCAATGTTCGTTGGATCGGCGAAAGCTTGTTCAATAATATTTTTGAAAATTGTATCATAGTTTACTGATATGCCGGATTTAGCAATTGTATCTAAAGAGTCATATATATTTTGTAAACGCTGATCTTTAAAGTAAGGCAATTTTTTAATTAGTTCCCAAGTCTTGCTTGTAAACATATATTTGCCATTTTTACCACCTTGTCCATTGAGTAGTACAAGTTTATCAACCTTAATAGTTTTATCTTTATGAACTTGTAAAGTATGGAATGGGGGTAAAGTTAGACCCTGATCACCTAAAAAGTTTAATTTCTGGCGCACATTAGTAATCGTGATAGCATTATCACCAATAATGCTAGTGCCAGGAGAAGTGTTCAAGTGACAGTCAAGTACTAATGAAGTAGGGTTATTAACAATTAACTTACCATTACCTTCGACATTAACTAAAATTATATCGTTTGTACCGGCTCCGGTTCCAGCTCCAATAGATTTATCACCATTTAGCCGAATATTGAAAGCACCATTTTCAATATCGGCCTTATTACCGATATTAACTAATGTACCCTTATAATCACCCATATCTTGACCAGTAATATTTAAGGCACCATTTGGTTTAACAGTAAAGTTACCCTTATCTTTTATTAAATAGCCACTATTATTACCTGAGATATCGCCATTAGTTGTAATGTCTACTGTTCCACCAGTGCCATCACCATTGCTGTCAATAACAAATTCAGTGTTACCATTATTTAAATTAATAGCTTGAGCTTGTTTTTTGTCAAGCTTTCCAGCGTAATCTGATTGTCCCAGATTAATTGTTAAATGACCTTTAACGTTTACAGAACCTTTACCATTGATCCAAATAGCATATATAGTACCATGTTCACCACTATTTGCGTTAAATTTGCTATCATTATTCTTAAGAGGGTTTAAAGTTACGTCTGCACCTTTAGCGATATAAACATTATCATTATTACCATTCATTTCAATAGCAGTACCGTCGAGAGTGTTGCCGACAAACTTACTACCCTCATCAAAATAAAGTGAATTGTAAGCACTAGTAAATTCAAATATTTGCTGGTTATCTCCGCCGCCCTTAGCTTGTGAACCATCTACAGGGCTCGTGTAAGCATTTCTAACTTGGTCAACAGTAACAGTATCTTTAATATGGATTTCGTTATGATTTCCAACATATAAAACCTGTGAACCATGGAAGTCGACATTATCAAGAGTTATTACAGCCGTATTATCTGTATTATCTGGATAAGTAGTATAGTGATAGTCATTTGTTCTTGCTACCCCATAAAAGTCTGAACTCCAAATAGTAACATTTTTATAGGTCAGGTCTAACTTTTCCCTTCCTTGTAAATTAGGATGAGAGCCCTTAAAATCAATAATGTGTCTTCCACTGCCGCCTGAAGTAATTAATAATTTGCGACCAGGAAAATGTATATTGGTCTCAGTACCTGTGGTATCAGACACGATATTGTTCATAATATCAATTTCATTAATAACAGTACCTTCAGGCAAATATTTTTTATCTAATGTCAGCGCAGTTCTAAATTGATTCCAGTTTGTTACTTTAGCAACATTTCCAATAATAAAAGGTGTATTATCATCAACTTTTGTCTGAACTGCTTTTCCATCTAATCCTGTTTTATCAGTAGTAGTGGTATCTTCATCAGAAACAGCAGTATCCTTATCTGAATTAGTAGTATCGCCAGTCACATCAGCCGGCAACTTACTACTATCAGAATTTTGATCATCTGAATCAGTTATGTCAGTTGGGGTTTTATCAGTAGTGGTATCTTGTTTGCCTTCATCTGAACCTGTTACGGGAGTAGTTGCACTATTATTTGAATCAGCTGTAGTAGCTTCCTGCTTATCTTTATCTGCAGTGTCCTTATCAGCTTTATCTTTAGTAGTATCAGCCTTATCCTTAGCTGTAGTATCTTTTACCTCACTAGTCTTTGAGTCTTTTAAGAATGAACTCAAGCCTGAAAAAGTTGACAAGTCAGTCTCAGTCTTCTTTTTAGAAACTGTGGTTTCAGCCTTAGTTGTATCTTTAGTACTTGTTCCCTTAGCTTCAGTAGTAGAGTTGTCCTTATTCGACTCCTCACTTACTTGTTGTGCAGGCTCAACTGTGTCGGCTTTTACGCTTTGGCTATTCAAGCCAAAGAAGGTGAAACCTAACAAAACAGAAGCAGCACCAATACTCAATTTACGTATTGAGAAATGATCCTGCTTGTCCTGCATCTCCATCTTTCTTAATCTTTCATTGTAATTATTTTTACCTAGCATATTTATCCTTCCTAAAAAGTATGTATGATTAGTATGTTCGAATACTATTTTAGGATTGAAAATAGCTATTGTCAATATAATATCTAAGTCAAATATAGTATTTATAAATAACCATACTATAAAAATTGATAAAATTTAAAAATTAAAAAACGTTATAAATATTAAATATTTTATTAAGCTGTGATCTTTTATGTAAAAAATAACATTATAAGGAACATAAAAATTGACATTTACTTCCTTTTCTGAAGCAAATAATTAGTATAAATAATTTAGTGAAATTAATAACTATGTTTTTTTGAATAAACAAAAATGCTAAAAAGCACTTTGCAACAACCGCATTTTTGTTATTCAAATGGGGTCTGGAAAATAATAAAATAATTTTCTTTTCCTAACTGGGAAAAAACATTAAAAATGCTTGAGTCTGATAACAAATTCAGTTTTTTGACTTGAAAAATTTGTAATAAAAAACTTGCTTTTGTAACATATTTGTACAATTTTTCACACCTATAACAAATAATTAGTAAATGAGTATCATCAAATAAATATCTACAATTTTTGAAAAATAAAAAAATTATTTTGCTGAAACAGATATTTAGTTTTCTATCTTGACAAAAGTTATGATGCTTAGTACTATAATAATTGATCTGAGTCGATCGAATAGCTTAATTGTATAAGGTTGACCGGTCAAACATAAGACATGCGAGATAGTAAATAACTTTCGAATCGGAAGACTATCTTTTGCGATAGGATCCACATTCGTTGCGATACATCTCATTTTTTGAACACTGCGGGTTCAACAAGCATTGTTTTGCTATGTTTCGATGACTCGGATTTCTTGAGAATATTAGGAAACGGTCTGCGGACCGTTTTTTGTTTGGAGATTTTATGGCTATAAAAGTTGTTATCACTATCTATCTAGCAATATTACTTTTGACTGCCTTTTATTTATGGCATAATCGCCACAGTCATTTTTTAATCTATGATAGTAAAAACATTTCTAACTTCAGCTCTATCATGTCCTGGACTGCAATTATTTTGAGTTTAGAAACTTTGCTAGGTTTGATTTTAGTATTTCAAACAAATAAGTACCTTAATTTAATTACCTTAGCTCTTAGCAGTATCACTATTTTAATTTTTAGTCTTTTACTTAATCAAAAGGGTGATTAATTGCACTAAAATTTGGTAAAATAGTGGTAAGAGAGGTGTTTTAAATGATGAAACAATATCACCGTATTCAAGTCGCAGTTGACGGCTCCAAGGAAGCCGACTTAGCTTTTAAGAAGGCTATCTCTGCTGCTAAACGGAATGATGCTGCATTGGAAATTCTGCATGTAATTGATACCAGATCTTTCCAAAATGTTTCTAGCTTTGATTCAGAGATGGTTGAGCAAGTATCAAACGATGCTAAGGAAAAATTGCAGAATTACTACAAGCAAGCTACGGAAGCTGGCGTCAAGGAAGTTCACTATTCAATTGAATTTGGAGCTCCCAAGGCAATCATTGCCCACCAATTTCCTAAAAAGCACCAAATTGATTTAATCATATTAGGAGCTACTGGTCTGAACGCTGTTGAGCGCATATTAATCGGCAGCGTGACAGAATATGTTACCAGAACTGCTGATTGTGACGTCTTAGTCTGTCGTTCAAACGAAAACTTAACCAAGTAAAAAAAGAGCATTTCATTTTTTATGTGAAATGCTCTTTTTGTGTGTTATTACCTTTATAATTCAAAGCTCATGTTTTTATTTGACTAACCTTAAATATGGTGTAGGTGAAGTATTATCTTCAATGAAAGACGTTCTATAAATAGCTTCTAGTTCTTCGATAGGCAGACCTGAAATTGAAATTAAATCCTGCTTAGTTACTAAGTTTGCATCTAAAAGCATACCTAAAGCAGTTTTGAAAATACTTGGATGTTCTTGTGGTAACTTATTATCATCAGGTTCATGTTTTCTCCAATGATTTTTTGAAATTTGCTTTTGCAGATAAATGTATTGGTTTTCGGATAATAAGTGCAATACATTGGCTTTATATATTAAAGCAGCGATAGAAACGTTCCAGTATAATTTAGCTTGCCTGAAAAAATTCATACTACCAGCCACTAAATAGTCAGTAAACGACTCATCAGGAAGTAAAAAGTAGGAAGCAAATTGATTAGCTTGTTTTTCCAATAAGTTCTTATATTTATTGTTATTCAAGTCAAAAACATTTTCAACACTATTATGTAACAATATGTGTCCTAGTTCATGTGCCAAGTTGAAGCGTCTTCTCATAACAGATTCATTATTATCTGTTAATGCAATCAGTGGCACATCATTTATACGTGTAGAAACTGCATCCATTTTTTCACTATGCATAGTTGTTTCAGTAATAATAATACCATTTGCCTCCATAACATTAGTAAGATTTTTAATTGGACCATTTCCTAACTGCCACATCTTACGAGTTTGTGAGGCTAAACGTTGTATTATTTCTGGTGTAATTTTTTCAATTTTAATATTTAGTGGTTCAGGGATTTTCAGTTGTGGTAGTTTAATATATTTAGATATATATAATAAACTTTGAGCGGCCATTTCTAATCTAATTTTTTGCATTTCCCTTAACTTATTTGTACTTGCAGCTTGACTTCTAAAGAACACAGTACCCATTGGAATAACAATATCTGGTTTTCCAAAAAAGTAAACTGGAAATTTTAAAGCATTTGCAAGCTTTAAAATTGATTCTCCACGAGGCTTAGTAGCACCTAACTCATACTTACTTATTGATTCCCGCGAAAGAGAAGATTTAGCAGCCAATTCTGTCATGCTAAGTCCTCTCATTAGTCTGGCTTTTTTAAGTTGATTAGGATTAAATTTGACCTCCATTTTTCTTCTCTCTTTCTAACATACGTTTTACTTCATTTTGAAATTCCAAATCAATTTCTTTCTGTTCTGTAGCACTCACAGTTTCAAAAGTAGTAAACGAATTAGTAATGTCTTTAATATCTATCCAAGAAGTAACTCCATCATTAGGCATTCCAATATTTACATAATCTAATTTATAATCAGTACCACCATATGTAACCATTAAATACATTTGATTAGGGCTCACTGCTCATAGATTGTTTGTTGAGTATATTTTTACTTTTTAGCACTTTTTCGTCAAGTTTTGTATAAATTAAGTCTTTCTCAATTTTAAATTCGAACCATGCGAATAAAATTAACTTTAAGAAAAACGAAAACTTAACCAAGTAAAAAAGAGCATTTCATTTTTGACGTGAAATGCTCTTTTTGTGTGTTACTAAATTGTTAGAAATCGCCTGCTTGGCTGAACATGTAGTCTTTATTATGAAACTTCATGGACAAGATCATCCCAATACCAATCATATTTCCAATTAGGGCCGAACCACCCTGAGAAATAAACGGCAACGGAATACCTGTGAGCGGCAAGAGATCAATACTCATGCCGATGTTTTCAAACACGTGGAAAAGTATCATCATAATTACGCCGGTTGAAACGTAAGAATAAAAGGCGTTTTTAGTATCAAATGTGATGCGTACCATCTGCACGATCAAGTATAAGTAAAGCAAAATGACGGCCACACTACCAACAAAGCCGAATGATTCACCAATTACTGAATAAACCATGTCAGAACCTCGTACTGGTACGTAAACACTCAGTTTGCCAAAGCCATTGCCAAAAATTTGTCCAGAACCGATGGACTGCATACTTTGCCACAATTGATAGGCAGCTTTAGAAGTATCAGTAGATGGATTCAGCCAAGACATAATACGTCTGAACTGATATGGCTGGAAAAAGTGACTTAAAATTGATTGTCCTCCGGGCGTGGTAACCATGTAAATGACCACGACTCCCAAGACAAAAACTGCCGCAAACATCGGTGCAATAATTTTCCAAGAAATACCGGAAACTAGCACCACGCCACCTACAATTGCAATAAAGACTAGCATCGTACCGAAGTCATTTTGCAGTTTTAACAGTATGGCAATCGGTAACAGCCATGCTAACATTTTACCGATTAAAATCCAGTCATTTTTGATAGTATGAGCGAACTTGTCATTATGCTCGCGCACGACCCGCGCCAGCATTAGTATAAAAGCCGGTTTCATGACTTCAGATGGCTGAAAAGAAATTGGCCCGAGCTTAAACCAGCTTTTGGCACCGGCATCTGCAGCAATGCTGCGATTATAAAAGAACAAAACCGCAATCAAGAGCAATATGCCAAGTCCATAAACATACGGTGCGATGCGGAAAAGTTGCTCGGCATCAAACTGAATCACAAACACAACGATGGCCACTGAAATAATATACCAAAGTCCTTGCATTGCCACCGCTTTAACCGGGCTACCCATGTGACTGGGATCGTCAACCGCAGCAAAATAAATGGAATAAAGGCCCACAGTTGCTAGCAGCAGTACGGGGACAACAATATTCCAGGCAATGCGATCAAAAAGACTGGATTTATTTTGTACTTTGACCATTAATTATCACAACCTATTATTTTTCATGTAAAGCAAAGTATGAAAGCAAATCATTAATGCAGCTTTCGAGGCTTTTGGCATACAAGATACTATTGGTTTTGCCAGTTGTAGCCCGATAACGACCAGCAATTTTTTCAATTACTCCAATAGATTTTTTCTGAGGAATTACTACTTCCCAGGTAGGGTTTTCTTTACCCTTGACTTCATTAATTTCAACGTTAATATTTTCAGGTTTTTTTGACATAAATTCTCCTACTTTATATTTGGATGAAATTTCTTTGCTATAATTTCATCTTCATATCGTTCTGGATGAGGATTGCGAAAAATAGTAAATTTATCTGGTACGGGATCAACTCCACCGCGCACAAAAGGATTGCAACGCAATATCCGACAAATTCCCATTATCAGTCCTAAAAATGGCCCAAATTTGGTTAAGGCATCAACCATGTAAGTTGAGCAGGTCGGATAATAACGGCAAGACTTTGGCAAAGCTGGAGAAATAAATCTCTGGTAAATTTTGACTAAATAAATCAATATTTTTCGCAAATCGAGCCTCCAAAAATTAGTGGCGCTGATGCTTTTCAATATTCTTGAGCAAAATCCCAGTACCAAGTGCTACCGCTTCAAGTGGATGATCAGCTGTAAGTACCGGCACTTTAAGGTAATATGAAATCAGCTTGTCAATATTTTTCAAAAGCGCTCCGCCACCAGTGAGCATGATACCGCGATCAATGATATCCGCCGAAAGCTCAGGTGGTGTTTTTTCCAAAACTTCTTTAGTAGACGCGATAATAGTCATCAAGCCATCGTGAAGTGCTTCCTGAATTTCAGGCGCAGTCACAGTGGCCTGCTTCGGCAAGCCATCAACCACATCACGACCGCGAACAGTGATTGTTTCATCCTTATCTGGTTCAAAAGCACTACCAATTTCAATTTTAATTTGTTCAGCGGTCCGAGAACCAATCAGCAAGTTATGCTTATTTTTGATATAAGATACAACTGCCTGATTCATATGATCACCAGCATAGCGCAGTGATTGACTGGTAACAATTTCACCCATTGATAAAACAGCAATATCAGTAGTACCACCACCAATATCGATTACAATGTTGCCTTGAGGTTTAAAAATATCAAGACCAGCACCGACAGCAGCAACTTTAGGCTCAAAATCAAGGTAGACTTTACCTCCGCCCGATTTTTCAGCAGCCTGAATAATCGCCTTCTGTTCAATTGATGTTACTCCTGTAGGAGCGCAAATTAAAATATTTGGCTTGGACATAAAGCCCTTGACGTTCAGCTTTTCAATAAAGTATGACAGCATCGCTTCGGTAATGTCGAAATCAGCAATAACACCATTTTTTAAAGGGCGAATTACACGGATATTGCCCGGTGTTCTCCCTACCATCTTGTATGCTTCTGTTCCGACAGCTACTACTTTATTTGTACTTGTATTAACGGCAACAACTGAGGGCTCATTTAAGACAATTCCCTTGCCGGAAACATTAATGAGCACATTTGCTGTCCCTAAATCTATTCCTATATCTCTTGCCACGATAATCCTCCATCATATTCAATGTATATTTTACCATAAAGATTTCAAGTTTGTTTGGGACTTTATCCGCTTTACCAAGTCTTAAAAGAAATTACTTAATTGCAAAGAAGTATCAATTAATGTGATCAAAAAATTACCAACAAGAAAACCTAGAGCAATCGCAGCAAAAATCAGCAGCAGCTGTGCTTCAAAGACCCTGTTTTTACGAATTATTTTTTCAATGCGGACACTTTTCATAATCTGAAAGGACAAGCCGATCGTAATTAAATAAATTACTATACTAATTAAGGCATGGACGCCAAGTTGAAACATATTCTTTCT
The DNA here is from genome assembly GCF_019972835.1 of Lactobacillus laiwuensis. Taxonomy (GTDB): domain Bacteria; phylum Bacillota; class Bacilli; order Lactobacillales; family Lactobacillaceae; genus Lactobacillus; species Lactobacillus laiwuensis. Next base: position 37,138 of record NZ_BPPB01000003.1, read on the forward strand.
CACTTTTCTTAAGTCACAATAAAAGCGGACGCACAAAGCAGTGCATCCGCTTAAAACTTTAATTCTAATTGTCTGAATTGTAAACACTTATTCGATTGATGGCTCTTCTGAGTGCAACCTGTGCTCTTTCAAGTGATCGCTGGTCATGAGCAGCTTGAGCTTTTTTCAGTGCATTTTGTGCACGTTCTCTAGCTGCCTTAGCTCGAGATACATCAATATTGCCAGCTCGTTCAGCACTGTCAGCGATTATGGTAGCTACATTATTGGAAAACTCAAAGTAGCCACCGCTAACAGCAATGTGATTGACAACATTATTCATTTCACGGCTTCTTTTGACTTTAATCTCACCTATCGCCAGTGGAGTCAAAATCGGCAAGTGATTATACATCACTGAACGTTGACCATCAATGGCCCGCATTTCCACAATACTGGAGTGATGAGAAAAAATCAGGCCATCTGGAGTTACAACATTTACCATAAAAAGTTTTTCTGGATCTGCCATTTGACATCACCTTACTTTTCTAATAATGCTTTAGCTTCTGGATCACTAGGAGTTACACCCATTTGCTCAGCCTTCTTTAAAACATCTTCAATTCGGCCTACACTACGGAATGCATCTTCAGGAAGATCATCTAAGTGACCATCCAAAATCATCTTAAAGCCCTTAATCGTTTCTTTAATGGGAACATAAGAACCAGGCACACCTGTAAATTGCTCTGCCACGAAGAAGTTTTGTGATAAGAAAAACTGTACTTTACGAGCACGGCTAACAATGACCTTTTCCTCGTCAGACAACTCATCCATTCCCAAAACGGAAATGATATCTTGCAATTCGTGGTAACGTTGCAAAATGTGCTGTACACCTGTTGCCACTTCATAATGTTCTTGACCGACAATTTCTGGGTCCAAAGCACTCGAAGTTGACTGCAACGGGTCAACAGCCGGGTAAATACCTTGCTCAACTAAGCTACGTTCCAAGTTGGTAGTAGCGTCAAGGTGAGCAAAAGTAGTAGCTGGAGCCGGGTCAGTATAGTCATCGGCCGGCACATAAACCGCCTGAATCGAAGTAATAGAACCCTTCTTAGTTGAAGTAATTCTTTCCTGCAGCTGCCCCATTTCAGTAGCTAAAGTTGGCTGATAACCAACGGCACTAGGCATACGTCCTAACAGAGCGGAAACTTCGGAACCAGCCTGAGTAAACCGGAAAATGTTATCAATAAAGAGCAACACGTCCTGGCCTTCAACGTCTCTGAAGTATTCAGCTAAAGTAAGTCCAGTCAATGCTACACGCATTCTGGCACCAGGCGGCTCATTCATTTGACCAAAGACCATGGCTGTTTTGCTTAAAACGCCAGATGCTTTCATTTCAAAGTAAAGGTCATTACCTTCACGTGTTCTTTCACCAACACCGGTAAAGACAGAAATACCACCATGTTCTTGGGCAATGTTATGGATTAATTCCTGAATGATCGTGGTTTTGCCAACACCGGCACCACCGAACAATCCAACTTTTCCGCCTCGAACATAAGGTTCAAGCAAATCAATAACTTTAATACCAGTTTCAAGAATTTCTTGACTTGTAGTCAACTCATCATATTTAGGAGCATTCTTATGAATGCTGTCACGAGCATGATCTTTGTCAAATTTAGGACCATTATCAATAGGTTCCCCTAAAACATTGAAGACACGACCCAAAGTATCATTTCCAACAGGAACTGAAATAGGGCCACCTGTGTCTTCGACTTTCATGCCCCGTCTAAGGCCATTGGTAGATTCCATGGCAATTGTTCTTAATATACCGTCGCCAAGTTCCAATGTAACTTCCAGAACAACAGATTCATCGTCCGACTTAACGACGCGCAAAGCATTGTCAATATCAGGCAGATTTTTGTCAAGCGGGAATTTGACATCGACAACTGGGCCGATTACTTGAACAACTTCACCTTCACTCAAAACATCTACCTCCTTTTCTTAATTATTTCAAAGCATTAGCACCACTGACAATTTCAGTAATTTCAGTAGTGATTTCTGCTTGTCTTGCACGGTTTAATTTAGTAGTTAAACTCGAAACCAAATCATCAACGTTGTCCGTAGCACTCTGCATTGCAGTCATTGAACTGGCATGTTCTGCAGTTTTGGCATCCAGAATAGCACCGTAAATGGTAGAGCGGGCATATTGAGGAATTAGTGTTGTTAAAACGGCATTAACATCAGGTTCGATATCGTATTCTAAGTCTTTATGAGCTTCAGCTTCTTTGACACCAATATCAATGTCAACGATCGGCAACATTTTTTCAACCCGAAATGCAGATGATAATGAATTAATATGGTGGGTGTAACAAACATACAGCTCATCATAAACTCCGTTCAAATACATTTTGATCGCAGTTGAAACAATTGGTAAAACTTCATCAAATGTAGGTACATCAGTGATACTGTCATTTTCATAGACAACATTAAGATTGTTTTTCTTGAAAAAATCAGCACCTACTGACCCCACGGCTAAGACTTTAATATCTTTATGTTCAGCTTTTGAATCCTCAAACAGACCCATCATGTTTTTAATGACAGCACTGTTATAAGATCCGACTAGACCACGGTCACCGGTAATAACCAAATAACCGGTAGAGTTAATCTTTTTGCGTGCCTGGACCATATCGGAAACAATCCCCAACCCAAAGACATTTTCATAGTCAATTTTGCCAATACTGTCTTCGTCAATTGCCACATGCTCTTTATGCAAGTGATTGACTACTTCAGCACTCATCAAACGCGACAAAGTCTGTCGCACATGATCATTATAAATCGTGTAGCCTTTGTCCCGCTTTTCAGTTTGGTTTAACTTTGATGCTGAAACCATTCTCATGGCCTCGGTAATTTTACCAGTTTGCTTGACTGAAGCTATTTTTTTCTTCAACGCAAGTAAAGATGCAGGCATATAACTACCTCCTATTTATTACTTGGTGAAAAGCTATCCGCAAATTTAGAAATTGCTGCTTGCAATTTCTTTTCATCTGGCAGGTCACCAGTCTTGCGAATATGTTCTAGTAAATCTGCGTGATTAGTATCGAAGTTGTCGTATAACTCTTTTTCAAACTTGGCAATATCATCAACTGGAACAGAATCAAGATAGCCGTGAGTTAAAGCATAAAGAATGACAACTTGTTTTTCAACCGGAATTGGCGTATGCAAAGGCTGTTTCAAAACTTCAACAACTCTTCGTCCACGATTCAGTTTGGCTTGAGTTGCCTGATCCAAATCGCTGCCAAATTGAGCAAAGCTTTCCAGTTCATGGTAAGCTGCTAAGTCAGTACGAAGCGTACCAGCAACTTTCTTCATAGCCTTAATTTGAGCACTACCACCAACACGAGAAACTGAGTTACCAGCATCAATAGCTGGACGAGTACCGGCAAAGAACAAATCACTTTGCAAGAAAATTTGACCATCAGTAATTGAAATTACGTTAGTTGGAATATATGCTGAAATATCTCCCGCTTCAGTTTGAATAAACGGAATAGCAGTCATTGAACCGCCACCCAGTTTATCACTCAACTTAGCACTACGCTCTAATAAACGAGAGTGCAAATAGAAGACGTCACCAGGATAAGCTTCACGACCAGGCGGACGACGGAGAAGCAAAGAAAGTTCACGGTAAGCAACGGCTTGTTTGGACAGGTCATCAAAGACCACCAAAACATCCTTGCCATTGTACATGAATTCTTCGCCCATAGCTGTTCCGGCATATGGTGCTATATACAGCATAGGTGCCGGCTCACTTGGTCCAGCTTCGACGACAATTGTATAATCCATTGCGCCAAAGCGTTTTAATGTTTCTACTTGAGATCTGACAGTTGATTCCTTTTGACCAATAAAGACATAAATACAAATAACGTCTTGTCCTTTTTGACTCAAAATTGTATCAATTGCCAAACTTGTTTTACCAGTTTTACGGTCACCAATAATTAACTCACGTTGACCGCGACCGATTGGCACCAAAGCATCAATGGCTTTGATACCCGTTTGCAGCGGCTGATTAACTGACTGGCGTTCCATAACACCCGGTGCCGAAGCCTCGATTGGACGAGTCTTTGACGTTTTTATTTCGCCAAGTCCATCAACTGGCTGACCTAGTGGGTTAACAACGCGACCAATTAGTGCATCTCCAACCGGCACACGCATAATTTCACCGGTTCTTTTGACTTGGTCACCTTCACGAATATCATCAAAATTGCCCAAAATAATGATACCAACATCATTTGATTCCAGGTTTTGTGCAATGCCATAAGAACCATTGTCAAATTCCAATAGCTCGTTGGCCAAAACATTGTTCAATCCGTGAGCCCGGGCGATACCATCACCTATGTATGTAACAACTCCAACTTCATTAATGTCGAGCTTATCATCATAGTGTTCAAGCTGCTGCTTGATTAAAGAGCTAATCTCTTCTGCTTTTATGCTCAATGGTTTCACCTCTTTTAATTTTTATTAATTAACTGCGCACGAATTTTTTTCAGTTTGTTTTTGACTGACCCATCGATTACGCAATCGCCAACTTTTAAAATTACGCCGCCAATAATACTTTGGTCAACCACATTAGTGAGAATGACTTTTTGCAAATTATATTTTTGGGCGTAACCAGCACCTAATTTTTGCAATTGCTCTTGATCTAGCGGCACTGCTGAAACAGCAACACCAGTTTCGATCTTTTGACTTTGATTATATAAGTCATTAAAACATTTTATTATTTCCGGCAATTCCAAAAAATGGTCATAGTCTAGCAGTAAATTCAAAAAATTTTGAACTTCTTTGGTCAGACCTTGCTCAATCGCAGAAAGCGATTTCGCTTTTTCAGCACTGTTAAAAATTGGATCGCTAAAAGCTTGCAAAATCTGCGGATAATCTGAGATAGCTTGTGCCAGCTCCTGCAAATCAGTATGAACTGACTCCAAAGCATCCATATCCTCTGCATAATCAAATAGTGCAGTACCATAGCGTGCAGCAATCTCTTCTGTACTTAAGGCCATTATTTATTCAGCCCCTTAATAAACTGATCAACCAAATCTTTTTGGTCATCAGCAGATAAATTCTTAGAAATTACTTTTTCCGCAATCGTCACAGAAATATCTGCTACTTGTGCACGGGCTTCATCTAAAGCATCAGCTTTTGCCTGAGCGGCAGCGACCTTGGCCTTTTCATGAATTGAAGCCGCGTTATCATTTGCTTCTGCCACAATCTGCGTACTGGTTTTTTCAGCATTCGCCTTTGCATCAGTAAGAATTTGCGTTGCTTCTTGTCTTGAGTTCTTCAAGGCAGCTTCACGCTCATTAGCCAAAACTTCGGCCTTTTTGCGATTGTCTGCAGCCGAATCAAGATCATTGATTACCTTTTGGCGTCTTTTTTCCATCATGTCGGAGACAGGGCCCCAAGCATAATGCTTAACCAAAAGAAGCAAAATTGCGAAAACAATTAAATACCAAAGAGTATTTCCAAGGTAAATGTGACCTGCTGAGGCTGCAAATAAAATTTGAAATGTCATTTACTGCCCTTCTCTCTTTTACCTAAATTATATTAAATAAAATTAAACGAAGAGAATCAGGAAAGCAACAACAATCGCTAAAATAGGAACGGCTTCAATCAAACCAACACCAATGAACATTGTTGATCTCAAGTTACCAGCGCTTTCTGGTTGACGGGCCATACTCTCAACGGTCTTAGTGATAACTTTACCATTACCCCAAGAAGCTGCTAAAGCAGCAATACCAGCTACGATAGCTGCTGAGATATATTTAAAAGCTTGTGACATATTTAAACCTCCAATAAATTATTCTTTTGTAACCTTTTTCCCGACATAAACCATGGATAAGGTTACGAAAACATATGCCTGGATAGAGCCAATGAAGACAGAGAATCCTTGCCAGATCATAGCAAGCGGTGCTGCTAAAACCAAAGTGACAACACCAAAGCTAGGAGCAAAGCTGTTACCTATTAAAGTTAACAACACTTCACCTGCATAGATATTACCATATAAACGCAAAGATAATGTCAAAAAGTTAGTGACCTCTTCAATCATATTTATGGGAAACAGGAAACTAACAGGTTCGGCATAATTGCGCCAATAGCCACCAGTACCGAATTTTTGCATTCCAAATGTAAATGAAAGAAGCAAGGTCATCATTGCAAATGACATTGTCGTCACTGGGTCCGCAGTAGGAGATTTAACAAAGATGTTATCTCCTGCTTTAACCTCTAAGAAGAGGCCTAACTGGTTCATAAACCAAATATAGATGAATAGAACAAAAGCATACAAGGAAAGGTGCTTTCTTGCATCCACATCACTGACATTGTCTTTAACAATACCATCAGTGAAGTCTATGAGGTATTCCATGATATTTTGCTTTTTATTCGGCTTCATCTCCACTTTGCGCGATAGCCAGATGCAGACAAACAATACTACAGCTGCCATTAACGTTGAGCCTATGATCCCAGACAGATCAAATGTTAAACCCAGAAATTTAAAAACAAATGATTGCTCCAATTCTTCGTGACCTCCCTTCTCGTGTCCAAATTATCGAACACTCATACAATATTAACACCATTCAATAATTTTGTGAAAAATGTAAGCGAATTTTGCGACTATTTTACCTAAAAACAGTTATTTAGTACCAAATAGCCGGTCGCCGGCATCCCCCAGACCTGGTGTAATATAGCCGTTTGGCAGCAATTTTTCATCTTCTGCAGCAGCATAAATATCAACGTCCGGATTTTCTTCTTGAATAGCTTTGACGCCTTCAGGAGCAGCTACCAGTACAGCCAGTTTGATTACTTTGACGCCACGCTTTTTAAGCGCACCAATCGCCATATTAGCTGAACCACCAGTAGCAAGCATTGGATCTACGACCAAACATTCACGTTCAGCCACATCTTTTGGCATTTTGCAGAAATACTCATGTGGCGTAAGGGTTTCTTCATCCCGGTACATGCCAATTACCCCAACTTTAGCCGAAGGAATCATTTCCATAACACCGTTAAGCATACCAATACCGGCACGTAAAATTGGCACAATAGTCAATTTCTTGCCGGCAATCTCTTTTTGGGTGGTCTTGCCAATCGGTGTTTCAATTTCAACATCTTTTAGCGGCAAATCTCTGGTAATTTCATAAGTCATCAGTCCCCCGATTTCACCAACTATCCGCCGAAACTCGTTGGAACTTGTTTCCTTACGCCTAATAATTGTTAACTTGTGTTGAATTAACGGATGATTTAAAACCGTAAATTTGCCCATCTTTTTCCTCCTATAAACATAATTACGTTTACGAGTATTTTAATAAAAAAAACAAAGGGTTTAAAGTCCTTTGCTAGTAAATTTTTATTTTGCCATATAATGATGACCTGCAGCAGCCTTATTAAGCCGATTCATGTAGGCTAGAGTGTCCTCGCTACCGTTAAATCCCTGCACAAAAATTTGTTTAATTTCGGGCTTATCGTCAAAATAGCGCAAGCCCCCGAATAAATTATGATCGGCATCCGCTAAATTTTGACCTAGATTAAATTTATTAACTGCTGGCAGCTTGATTTTTTTAAGCACATCAGCTAAAGCCATCACCCCTGTCGCAGTCGTCAACTCTATTCTTGCAAAATCCTTGGGATCATCAACCACGACTACCGGGGCACTGGGAGCATAATGGCGGTATTTCATCCCTGGAGCTTTTGGCACATCCTTATCGGAAACTTTGCCGCTGTTAATTAAAACTTTTTCACCCAGGGCCTTACCCAACTCTTCTGGTGTAATTGCACCCGGACGTAAAACCACTGGAGTAGCAACAGAAAGGTCAATAATGGTCGATTCCAACCCCACTTCTGTGGGACCACCATCAATAATTCCCGCAATTTTACCCTTTAAATCATGATAAACATGCTGGGCAGTAGTCGGACTAGGCTTAGTTGATGTGTTTGCAGAAGGCCCGACAATTGGATAACCCAATTTACTGATCAATTCATGAGTCAGAGCATCATGAGGGCAACGAAAAGCCACGGTGTCAAGACCACCAGTGACAGCTTTAGGCAAACTGTCAGGTTTAACATATAGCAAGAGAGTTAGCGGACCAGGCCAAAATTTTTTAATTAATTTTTGAGCACGTTCCGGCACTTCTTTGGCATATTTAGACATCATTTGAGCATCAGAGACTGTCACAATTAAGGGATTGTCACTAGGACGACCTTTTGCTGCATAAACATTTTTAACGGCTTGCTCATTTGTAGCAAGCGCACCTAAGCCATAAACGGTTTCAGTAGGAAAAGCAACTAATTCCCCTTCAGCAAGCAACTTTACTGCATCATCTATTTGATCCTGTGAAAAAATTTTTGTTTCCATCATTTATGCCACTTTCCCTTAACCATACGCGGTTTTCCGGCTAAATCTTTTCTAAATTCTATGGTAAAGTCAGGCAGTTCTTGAGCAAATAACTCTGCCAGCTGGTCTTTTTCACTAAAACCAAACTCTAAGAAAAATTCGCCGCCACTATTTAAATGATCGCGTACCTGTTTAACAAATTTCTGATAAAATTCAATGCCGTTTTTACCACCAAAAAGCGCTTCTTTTGGTTCATTTTGCAGAACATTCTGGTCCATTACGTCTTTTTCTGTTTCCTTAATATAGGGAGGATTAGAAATTATTTTATCGAATTTTTCCAGTCCGATTAAGATATTGGCTTTACGGACTGTCACATCCACTTTATGAATCAAAAAGTTTTCTTCACTTGTTCTTAAGGCAGCATCAGTGACATCAGAAGCATATAAATCAAGGTCTGTAATTTGCTTTTTGGCAGCTTCTTTAGCTAGAGCTACGGTAATGCAGCCAGAACCGGTACCCAAATCAAGCACTTTGTCTCCACTAGCTAGATCCTGCAGAGCCCATTCAACCAATTCCTCTGTTTCAAAACGGGGAATTAAAACGCCGCGCTGCACTAAAATCTTGTAGCCAAAAAACCAGGAATAACCCAAAATATACTGGGGCGATATCCCTTTAGCCAGCTGGCGCAAATCATTTTGTGCCTGTTTAACCTGCTGCGGCGTTAGCTCCATATCTTGTTTTAACTGAAATTCACTAGGACTCAGCTGCAGTCTTTCAGCCAGTAAAAAAGCAATATCTTCCGGTCTTTGTTCAGGTGCAGTTTCAGCAGCCCAGATTCTCAGACTCTTTAAAGTGTCAATCTTAGACATTTTGTTCAGCCAGCTCCTCTAGTTGCTTAGTTTGATTATACAAAATCAAAGCATCAATGATTTCATCAAGTTCACCATTCATTATCCGGTCAAGTTTATTAAGCGTCAAGCCGATACGATGATCAGTCACACGGTTTTGCGGGTAGTTATAAGTTCTGATGCGCTCAGATCTGTCACCGGTTCCGACAGCATTTTTACGTTTGGCATCATACTTGTCCCGGTTTTGACTTTCATAATAATCATAGACACGAGATTTTAAAATCTGCATAGCTTTCTCCCGGTTTTGCTGCTGACTACGTTGATCCTGCATTGCAACAACGATTCCTGTCGGCAAGTGCGTCATACGCACAGCACTTGAAGTTTTGTTAATATGCTGACCACCGGCACCACTAGAACGGTAGACATCAACTCTAATATCTTTGGGATCTAAATCAAGGTCAACCTGCTCATATTCAGGCATGACAGCTACAGTTGCCGTTGAAGTATGAACACGACCTTGAGATTCAGTTACAGGAACGCGTTGCACGCGATGAGCGCCATTTTCATATTTAAGTTTTGAATAAACCTTGTTGCCAGTAATCATAATGGCAATCCGTTTATAACCGCCAACTTCGGTTGGCTCACTGTCGACAATAGAAACCTGCCAGTTTTGTCTTTCTGCATATTTTTCATACATTCTGAGCAAATCACCGGCAAATAAGGAAGCTTCATCCCCACCAGCAGCTCCCCTGATTTCCATAATGATATCCTTGTCATCATTAGGATCCTTTGGCAGCATTAAAATCTTGATTTCATCTTCCAGTTTGTCAATATCTTGCTCTAACTCGTTATTTTCATCTTTGGCCATTTCTACCAAATCAGAATCATTTTCATTAGCAATAATATCCTTATTATCAGAGATTTCTTTTTTATCGGCCTTATATTTGCGGTATTTTTCAACTACATCTCGCAAATCTGCTTCTTCTTTAGAAACCTCCATATACCTTTTAGTATCATTGATAACTTCTGGGTCAGCCATCATCTCTTGTAATTCGTCATAATGAGCAACAAGACTTTCAAGCTGTGCCATAATTTTATCCATGTTGTTCTAATCCCTTCCTATCTTTCTTGCTCCGGGTGAAAATAATGAAACCGACAAACCGGATAATAACTTTCATCCCCGCCAATTTGAACTTGTTCGCCTTCATAAACCGGTTTACCATTGTGTATCCGCTGATTCATTGTAGCCTTTCTACCGCAGTAGTGGCAAATCGTTTTGATCTCTTTTATTTTATCAGCAAAAATTAATAAATTCTTGGTTCCTTCAAATAAATTATTTTGGAAGTCGTTTTTTAAGCCAAATGTCATTACCGGAATACCTAAATCGTCCACTATTTTGGCACATTCCACCACATGATGACGCTCCAAAAACTGTGCTTCATCCACAAACACGCAGGCAATCGCGCCATCTCCACGTGCTTTTTCCTGCTCATTCAACTTTTTTATATAAGCAAAAATATCAAAATCATGGTCAATCGGAACTGCATTTCTGTGAAGTCCAATTCTTGAGGCCACAGTTCCAACTCCGCTGCGATCATCAATCCCACTGGTTAACAAAGCGATTTTACGACCTTGAGCTTCATAGTTATGAGCATCCTTTAGTATCTCTAAAGTTTTGCCACTGCTCATCGTGCCATACTCAAAAAATAATTGTGCCATTTTTGCTCCTTTGTTTCATTTAAATTCACCTAACTCATCTAGTATAATGTAAAAATAAAATATGTGTAGTTAAATGGTTAAAAACTCGTTTTCAATTTGTGGCTATGCTATAGTTGATAGTGATTTTAAAGCGAGGGAAGAAAATGAGTTTTAAGTCTGTAATAGCAAAAGGCGCGGGTAAATCAAGTTACTGGTTTTTACATAATGTGTTAAAAGGCGGTACCAGTTTTCCCGGCAAGTTGGCAATGGATCTGGATCCTGAAATTTTAAAAACACTGGCTGAAGGCTATGAAACTGTAGTTGTTACAGGTACAAATGGTAAAACAATGACTACAGCTTTGATCGTAGCAGCACTGCGGGAAAAATACGGTGACGTTTTGACCAATCCATCGGGTTCCAACATGCAGCAGGGAATCGTGACCGCTTTTTTGGCACATAAAAAGAAAAAGTCTTCGAGACCAATTGCAGTGTTAGAAGTTGACGAAGCTAATGTCAAAATGGTGACGGAATTGCTTCATCCCAGCGTTTTTGTTTTAACCAATATCTTTCGCGACCAAATGGATCGCTATGGTGAAATCTACACAACCTACGATAAAATTGTTGAAGGAATCAAACTGGCACCCAAGGCTACTATTATTGCCAATGGTGATGCCAGTATCTTTTCTTCAGTCGACTTACCTAATCCTAAAATTTTTTATGGCTTTAAACTGCCTAGCGATGAGCCGCAAAATGACAGCAAGGCTCCTGTCAATACCGATGGCATCTTATGTCCTAAGTGTGATCATATTTTACATTATCATGAACGTATTTATGCCAACTTGGGAGATTTTTTCTGTCCTAACTGCAACTATCACAGACCCGAATTAACCTATTCTGTTAACAAGATTATTGAGCAGTCACCAAATAAACTCAAATTTCAAATGGGCAAAAAAGACTACAGCATTAACATTGGCGGAACTTACAATATTTATAATGCTCTAGCTGCTTATTCTGTGGCACGCTATTTTGACCTGAGTGAGGAAGAAATTGCTCAGGCTTTTGCAAAAAATAAGCGGATTTTTGGCAGACAAGAATTAATTAAATATGAAGGAAAAGAAATTGACCTGATCTTAGTTAAAAATCCGGTTGGTCTAGATGAGGTGCTGCACATGCTTAACACTGAAAAAGATGATTATTCATTAGTAGCATTGCTTAATGCCAACCACGCTGACGGCATTGACACTTCCTGGATTTGGGATGGTCAGTTTGAAGATCTCAACCATAAGCAAATAAAAAAAATTTTGGTTGGTGGCGAACGCTGGCACGACATGGGCTTTCGTCTGGAAGTCGCCGGTTTTAATCCGGGTGAAATGGTTACCTGCACAGATAATGAGGAAGTAATTGCCAATATTGCCAATTTGCCAACTAAAAAAGTTTACATTTTGTCTACCTATACTGCTATGCTCTCTTTACGCAAGACTATGGCTGAGAAAAAGATGATTAAGGCTGGGATGTAAAAGCAACAATAATATAAATTAAAAACCCGCAAAGTGTGTAATGAAACATTTTGCGGGTTATTTTTATTTTGCATTTTGTTTATAATTCAAATTTTAATAATTAATTTATATTTTTATAGGATTATAATTCACTGAACTGATCTTATTAAATGATAAATGACTAATATCAACTTCAACATCTTTATCATCAAATACTACTAAATTATAATCTTGATTTTCCTTTGATGTCATTGCACTGCCATACTTTATTCCACTATATTGTGATTTTATAACGTCACTTATATATTGGGTAGGTAAGTAATCTAAAGAGTTGTACTGACTTCCACTTGGTTTTCTCATATCCTCACAAATTGAATTAAGAATATCGCGATTTATTTGATAGTCAATTAAAAATTCTGGATCCATACTACTACCAAATACTGAAATGTTATCTAGTTTCGTTAAATCAACAATTTCTAAATCTTTCTTTAATGTAAATTTTCCAGTTACTACCACATCTCCAACAGCAGGTCTAATTTCATCAATTGTTAATGACTTATTACTTGATAAATATAAAACTCCTATTCCAGTTGAATTTAGCCTACCAGCAGAGACAAGACTTTTGGGGGGTATTTTCATATCTCCACTTTGATAATTTTTTCTTTTATTGTCATGATCTATTCTTGAACGATAAAAAATTGTCCCTGCCTTTATAATAATTTTCGTCCACTCTAAAAATTTTAAAAATATATCCGGTCTAAAATAATTATTATAAAATCTATTATGATACTTTATATCTTTACAAAAGTCCTTCCAGCTATGATTGCCCAGTATTGATCGATTACATCTTTCACTTTTCGATTCCAACTGTGGAATTATTGTAATTGATGGCACTGGAAAATTATTATTAAAGAGAGCAGTCAAAAATTTTTGTATTTCTTCTGCATTAATTGCAAATATGTTCCAATCTTTTTCCAACGAGCTAAAAGTATTTGTTAAATGAACAGAATTTTTATATTTTTTATCTACATCTTCTTCATAAACTGACAAAAGATTCTCAAAATCATCTTTAAGTCCAATATCTGAATTAGTATCAAAAATATAATCTACTTCATTATGAATGTCACAAACATCTTTATGGTTAATTCTTTTAATTCTTTCTATTATATCAGTATCTTTAAAACATTTGACACAAACTTTCATTTTTTTCTTTCATCTAAATATCTATTCATAATTTCTAAATGATGCATAATTGAGTATTTTTTTAGTACCCCTAATCCGTGATACAGTTTGGTATCATAATTTTCTCTTAAAATATCAGCTCCCAATGAATGATTTTTCTTGGGCTGCCTATCATACCAAACTGCAAATTTTTCGAGAGCCTCAAGTACCTTAGCATTTGGATCCCTAATATCTGAATTACTATCAGAAGTAAAGTGACGAATTCGAAGTTCATCTTTGTCACCAAAATAAACTAAATGTATTGAAACAGCTAATGGTGCAAAACCATGGTCATTGTATTCCTTTCCAATTATTGAATAATCACTAAAACCAAAATAACCAGCATTATTAAAGATTTGATGATCTATTGAAAATAACTCATCTTTCTTTTTTAAATAATCTGCGTTACGTTCCTGTTTATTAAACTTGTCATCTAATAAAATAAGCTTTTTTGCATTTTGAAATTTCATTTTAAAAGATGTATTATCTGGTATTATTTTAAGCACTTTATCGTTATCGATTTTTGAAACATCTAGATTAAAAATATCCGAATCTAGAAAAACAGCCGCAGTTTCTTCAGTAGACATCTTTTGTAATATATCAATATCAGACTGCGATTTTATAATTCTACCTTTAATAAAGAATTTGCTGTTTCTCGCATCTTTAAATTCCTTCGTATTAATTTTCTTATAAGATCCCACCTGAGCGTTCTGAATAGCCACAAATTTTTTCTTGTTATCTATCATGTACAGCACTAGTTTTTTAAATTGTGATTTTTCATTTACAGGCTCAATAATCGGCACAATATTATTATTAATCTTTTTATTCCTAACTAGTTCTTCAATCGCCTTCAATTCAAATAATTTTCCGCGTAAGTATGGAAAGTACATAATTTAACCCCTTTCACTTATATTTTTCCTGTAGTCTCTGATTTAGTTCTTCAATTTGTTTTTTCCGATAATCGGAAAAATAAATTACTTCTCTTAAGGCAGGCGAAAAACTTAATATTAACGAATTATTATCCTTATATTTATTTAGATAACGGAGTTTAAGCATAGTAGTTAGTTCCTGCTGAGCTATCTCAATCGGTAGCTGTTTAAACATTTTTAAGCTATCTCTAAAGTAATGGAAATCATCTGCGTTTGATAATTTACCAAAATATTTCAACAAAATTTCTTCATATTCTTTTTTTCTCAATATTTTGAATATTACTGTATGATCGAGAAAATTATTGTATTCATTTGCTTCTCGAATTTTCTTTATAGTGTTTCTTTTAGTTAAAACATATAATCCTACATTTTTATTAAGTACAGCTTTTTCCACTTTTTTTAGATGAGCTTCATCCATAATGACGTTAACATAAGTAAATGCTTTAAAATAATCTTGCAGTTGGCCTTTTAGTCTTTTTAGGCTATCTAGTCCACTTTTTATTTCGAAAACTTGAGCTTTACCATTTATTAGAATGAAATCAGCAATTGAATTACTGATCGGGAGTTCTCTAATTGCACTAGTTGTATTTAAGCTATGTCTACCAATTAATAAATTATTTAATAACTGATTCTTATAATAATATTCATTACGATAATTTCTTTTCATGAAATTATAAATGGCGTCAAAAGCGTCCTCTTGAGTTTCAATTTGCTTTGAAAGAGAATACTTATCAATTACTATTTCATTGATCGCACTTTTTCCGCTAGTCAAAATTTGATTTATATTTGTTTTTGTAAAAACACGATTAATTAGAGAATCCATTATATAACTCCTTTAAAAATATTATAAATGGCTACCCTTACAATCTCAAGTGGTATTAAACCTAGTATGGATAAATTTAATTTTTAAAAGAGTCAATTAAATAATAAGTTAAGACTCTACGCATCGTTTTTTTCTATGTTAAAGATCTTGACGCTGTTTTCTTGTGCTATTTTTTTGTTAAAGTTGTGAGCCACTTCAATAACTATTGAAGGCAGTTGGTAAATTAAGCGGTGTACTTCATCAGCATTTTGATGATCCAGGCTAGAGGTAATTTCATCTAGTAAAAAAATCTTCTTATGACTCAGCAGTCCTCTGGCAACAGCCAGTCTCTGTGCTTGTCCACCGGAAAGATTGCTACCTTGTTCTTTAAATTTAAAATCTAATGCTTTGCTACCGAGTTCATTGATGTGAACCCTAAAATTTGGACAATATATTAGCTAAATTAAGGACTAATTGCCGATATTCAATCAGAGTTAGTCCTTTTAGTTTGCTTTTGAACTTAAAACTAATGTATTTATACCTAGGTGCGTATTGGCATACAACGATATAGATCCCGATAGCTCCCACTTGCAGAGTTAAATCTTTTCCAGCATATTTTTTACATTTGGCTAAAACACCATGAAAATTATATTTTAAGCATTAAAACATCTTCAATTTAGCCTTAAATAATATTAGTGAACATCATTTACGGTATTAAAAATGTACGATAAAATTAAAGTATACTTGATTAGAAATTAATTATAAAAACTAAAAATCGTTATTAATTTTTGCTATCAGGTATTTTTGTCCACCACGCCAGTGACACCAAACCTACGGCAATATCGCTTCAGGAGGAAGTAATGATTAAATTTAAGAAGGCCTTTTCGATTGGCGCCACTGTTTTAGCGGCACTGACAATTGCAGGTTGTTCTAACAATAAGACTAGTAAAGAAAGTCCTAATAAATCTATTAAAACCACTCATCAACAAAAGAAACCAGAACCAAAAGTGGCAGACTATCCCAATATTAAAGCTGCGGAAGCTGCTCTCAGTAAAGGTAAAAATTTAAAAGGTAAGACAGTACAATTTAAAATTAAGAAATTCGAGCCTCAAAGTTCCTTTGGTTACAACATGGAAACCGGCAAGCATCTTAATTTTGTTAGTCCAGAAAATCCCAACGCTAAAAAGGGAGATACTGTTTTTCTAAAAATCAAAAAAGTAAAATCGGTACTTGGCTCCTTTGTCATCACCTATTCTGATCTATCTAAAGTCAATTAATGATTATAATAAGGGATACTAATATAGCAAATCTATTTCGTAAAGTATCAAAAAATTTTTAACGACCCAACACATATAGTTTTAAATATAGGAGGAAGTAATGAAAAAGCGTACGAATGTATTGTCAGTAGCTGCTATTTGTTTAGCAGCCTTATCCTTAGTTGGTTGTTCTAAGAATAGCAATAGTAATGAGTCTGATAACAATAAGCCGAAAAGCAGCCAAAAAGTAAAGAAATCGAATACTCAAAAAACGTCTTTTAGAAAATCTTTTGACAAAATTCAAGTCGGTGACGTCATGCAACAAGGTAATGGCGGGAGTACTCTTAAAGATGTGAAAAACATTTTGGGTCAGCCAAATTCGATTTCAGCCACTGAGGTTAAAGGCTTTAAGGTAAAATCATATTCGTGGACTAAATATGGGACTACAATAATGGTTCAATTTAGTCATAAAAAGGCTATTACCAAAACTGTCTCGGGCTTTAAATGGAGCCGCAACAGCACTAAGCTAACGCTTAAAGCATTTAACTCAATAAAAACAGGTAGTTCTTACAGTACACTTGTCAACACTTATGGTGAACCTGACGGGTTGAACGAAAATGTCGTTTTAGGGAAGAAAAATGTAACTGCGGTTTACTTCACTGGAATTAAAGCAAAAACTGCAGGAGCAAATGCCAGTTTCACATTTGCCGATGATAAACTAGTGTCTAAAACTGAAACTAATTTAAAATAAATAAAAAAGCTAGATGAGCAAAACTCATCTAGTTTTTTATTAGGTAATCTTATGCAAATTTAATTGTTTGGTCTCGCAAGCCTTGATTAAGAGTGAGAAAATAAGGCTCATATCTTTTCTACACAATCGGGCAATAATTAAAAATTTAACTGACAAAATCGCTTTTTTATTTACTTTACTATTTGTCAACAATTATTCTAAATATTCATTAAAAAATGATATTTATTAATGTATAATTATTTTTGAGGTGAGGAAAATGGATGAGAATACAGAAACAAATGCGTGGAGATTTGTTGACCTAGTATTTACAGGGAAAAGATATGCAAAAAAGCAGTACGATAATTTAGGTGAACTTGCTGGAAAGCTCAAAAGTAATGAAATCGCTTTAAAGTACATTGATCTCGATATTCAAGATCTTATTTATAGCACTACTGTTGGCAATGATGAAAAATTAAAGAAAATATTAAAAAACTGCTATTATGAACTTGACAAACCAGATCCAGAGCAAGTTAATGAAAATAACTTACCCTTTTACCTGAGAGAATTAAAAGATCTTACAGATTCTGAAAGTCAAAACCTTTATAATAATGTAGTTATTTCATATAAACGGTATTATGGTGCTATTACTAAACAAGGGGATTTGGTTAATATTAAGGAACGACTTGATGACCTAGAACGAAGAGTTGAAAATAATAGTATAAATGCAGAAAACAATATTAAAAAGGAGCTTTATCCAGAATTCATTACACTTCTAGGAATCTTCACTGCTATTACTTTTGCCATTTTCGGTGGAATGAACTTACTTAGCAATTTATTCAAAAATATGAGGAATACACATGCTTCATTAGGTCATGCTCTAATTCTTGCTTCAATTTTCGGTTTCACCGTGTTGGGAATTATTGAAATACTGTTTATTTGGATTTCAAAAATCAATCTAACAAAAGTTGACAAAGACAATAGAAAAGATAAAAAAGAAGATTGTTCAGGATCAGATAGGACTTGCATAAATAAAAAATGTTTAAACAAGAATTGTTCAAATATAGATTGTTCAGATGAAATTTGCTTAAATAAAGATTGTTCAAATGCCATAGATAAAGAAGAAATTAAAATAGTTAAACATAAAAAAATTTTTTATTGGTTTGCATTTAGTTTTTTAACAGTAATACTAATTTTGGGATTTGTGTTATTTTTCTTTTAGAAAAATATTTTGCATATTAATAAAAAGTATGTATCGGTAAATAGACAATTTTACACTTTGAGATAGCTTTTAAATTTGAAACAAATTTGAGAATTTTATTTTAGCTAAACACTAATAGATTAGTCCACTTACTGATCAATTTAAAAAAATAAAGTTTTAGCCAATTTGGGCTAATTCATAAAACCAAAGAAAAAAGAGTCTGGGAAAAAAGTGCTCTTTGAAGTTAAATTAAAAAATTTCACAATTTAAAAAGACCGACAAATCAACGTTTTATTGACGTGATTTGTCAGCCTTTTTAGTTAGGTTAGAGTTTTTTCCCAGACTCTTTTTTAACTCTCTGATGGACAAATGTTGGGCACTAGCTACCACCACGATTGCCGTTGAGCTGTTTTTATTGGGATATCCGGGATAGCATTGCACTTGCTGTAATGCTTGTTACATCAACGTTTTCAGAACTCAATTTAAAATTTTGCACCGAATTTTGTACCCGATTTATCCATTCATGTAATTGTCTAGTTTTTCAACAGCCTTATTCTGATGATACTTTGATACGTGAGTGTAAATATCCATCGTAGTTTTAATGGACTTATGTCCTAGCCTAGCTTGTACGTCTTTCATAGAAACACCTGCTTCAAACAACAGGGAGGCGTTGGTATGCCTAAAACCGTGAATAGTAATACGCCTAAGACCTGCTTTTTCGCAAATAACTTTATTCCAGTTTACAATAGCGCCCTCACTCAATGGCTTGTTCTCTACCCCACGGTTAAATATGACCTGATCACTTGTAATGCTAATAACTACTGCTTGTTTACGCTGTTCTTGTTGCCACTGTTTTAGAATATTTGCTGTACTCTTATCAATTGCTATTTTACGATAGCTGCTATTGGTTTTTGGTGTTTGCACAATAACCTTATTATTTAATCCTTTGGTAAGGGTACGTTTAACACTCAATACATTCTCTTTAAAATCAATATCAGACCATTTAAGCGCTAATGCTTCTCCTCGGCGCAATCCTGTATAAGCTAACAGTCTAAACAAGGTAAACGCCTTTTTGTTGTATTTCTCAGCATACATCAGGAACTTCTTTAGCTCCTCTTTAGTATAAAAGTTGGTAAACTCCTTGTGGACATTCTTAACTTTAGGACGAACCACATTCTTCATAGGATTTTTATTGATTAACTCTAACTTAATAGCATAGTCAATTGCATCACTGGTATAAAAAATGTATTTCTTATAAGTTCCTGGTGCATCCCTAAACCACTGGTTTACTGCCTTTTGACACTGAATTACTGTCAGCTTATCCAAATAAATATTACCTAGCACCTTAACCACATGGTCATTAAGAATACGTTTTGTAGTGGCAAAGGTGCTTTCTTTGACTGTCGGTCGATAAACCTCTAGCCACATCTCTATCACTTCAGAAAGCTTAACCCGTCGTTCATTAAATGGCTTATATTCTCCTGTCTCAATGGCTAACTCTGCTTTTAGATACGCTTCACGTGCTTCTTTTAGGCTCTTTAAGCTGCTTTTTCTAATTAAGATAGATTTACCTGTACTCCTATCTTTACCAGCATAGATACTGAATTTATAACGTCTCTTACCTGTTTTAGTTTCATATTCAATAATGTTCATAGTTTAGTTACCTCTTTTAGTTTTAAAAGGCAATGGTGGACTAATCAAAGTATCCTAATCTATGTTTAATATATGTTCAATAATAAAATAGGAGTTATCAATAAAAATTATCTTCGTCTTGGTATAGATAATCAGGATCTTCATAACCAACATCTAGATAGTTATCTTCTACATCAATTTCTCTGTCTTTTAGCTCATCAACATATTTGTCTATAATAGCAGTATTTTCTTTATTTTCCTTTTTATAATCACTAAATAATTCTAAATATTCCTTATCCTGAGAATTGGTTAATAAGAAGTTTTTAAGCTTTTTGTCTTTCAACAATCTATCATATAATTCATCAATTATACCTGAAAATTCATTAATTTCGTATTTGTCCGGTTCATATATAGAATATATTGTTTCTTTAACATAATTTGCAAATTGTTTATTATAATCTTTTTCTTCAAAAGTATCTTTTTTAAAAGTATTTACTTGTTTCTGTAATTTCTTTAGTAGATCCACATATTGATTAATTGCTAATCTAGCAGAAGATAAATCAAGATATTTTATTTTATCGATTGCCTCTTTATGTAAATCTTTTTCTTTATCAAAATTCTCCATATAAAATTTGCCTAAAGACGTAAGATTATGGGGTGACTCAGGATAAAATATTTTATTTTTAATTATCTCATGTAAATTAAAAATAATTTTATATTTATCGCCTTTGTTAATATTTTTAAATTTTTCACCATTAAGTATTTGTTTGAAATGTGTTAACCAATAGTCCTTAACTTTTTGTGTTAATAAAAATGTTTTATCATCCCTTTTGTAAAGCTCTCTAGGTATAACATCTCTACTTGTCAACTTAATATAAATATTTACCTTATTAGAAAAATCATCATAAACTGAAAAAGCCATTTTAGGATCATAACCAGTAAAATAAAATTCATGAATTACTTTTATCATTTCAGACGTTGTGTAAGTCATTCCTTGAATATATGGAACAGATACTTTGAAAAAATCAGCTAATTTTTGCCATGTTTCAATTTTGGGTTCTCTATCCCCTCTTTCATATTTAGAAAGAGTATCTGAGGTTATAGAAATTAAGCCTCTGCTTTTAAGCTCTGTTACAGTTTCTTTTAAAGTTAATTTTTTTTTATATCTTTCTTCTCTTATCCTATTCATTGTGTATCTCCTCTTAGATAAATAATACCATTTTTTCCTAAATAATTATACATATTGTATTGAAATTAAAAAATACATATTGTATAATTTCGTAAAATACAAATTGTATAAACGAGGTGAGAAATGTGACAGAGTATTTTTCATACAAGCAAGCTATGAATTATTTGGGGTTTAATTCTTATAAAACCTTAAAGCAGTTAGTTACAGCAGGCTTACCAATTATTCAAGTTGGTAAAACAAAAAAAATTAGCAAGAGTGCAATAGATGAATTCATGAGAGATCATCAACAGACTTTTATTGATTAGAAAGGAAGATTAACATGCCACAAACAGCTACTATACCAAATTATCTTGACAATAAATTTATTCAAATGGCTTCAGAAAGTAGTACTTTAAATGAATGCTTAAGTTTACTCACAGACAAAATAGATGAAATTATAAGTCCTAGTGACTTAACGTTGGATAAATTGAATAAAATATCAGCTTTGGCCAAGTTAATTGAAAGTTATGCAGATAAACATAATAACTTGGTAAACCAAACTTATATGTTGGTTACTTGCGGAAAGGATTAACAAAAATGAAAACATTTGTTAAAAATACTAAAGCATTGAATACTGGCTTAATAGCTGCATCCCTTCAAAGCGAAAACATGTTAAGAGCTGCGGAAATAATGCTTGAAAAACTACATAGTATACAGGGTCCTGAAGACATGACGCTAGATGATTATGAACAGCTTTATGCGTTAACAGACTTAATGAAAGTTTACGCAAAATACCAGCGAGATGAAATATCACATACACAAATGCTAATTGAGTTTAAAGAGGAGTAAAACTTATGGAAGAAAAAGAGATTAAGACTGTTATTGTTAATACAATTAAAGAAACTCTTAGCAAACCCAAACCATATTTAAATCGCCGTGAAATTGCAAAATATTTTGGTGTAGCTGACTCAACTATTAGCAATTGGGCTTCTTTAGGGATGCCGGTAGCTGTTATCGATGGGCGCAAAATGTATGGCAAGGAAAGTATAACCAACTGGTTAAAGTCAAAAGAGCAAACAAAAAAAGCCCGTTACTAACCAACAGTAACGAGCAACAAGCAAAATAATCCATTAATAAAAATTAAAACCACAATAGGCAATGGTGGATTAATCAAAGTATTCTAAATGAAATATTTTCTTAATTATAAATAAAACGAGGTATTTATGCTAGTAGATTATGCTATTAAATATTCTGAACATGGTTTTTCAGTAATTCCAATTGGTCAAAATAAGCGACCATTAATTAAATTTGCTGATAGACCATCCTTAACAGTAAAACAAATTAAACAAATATGGGCTAAATATCCGAATGCCAATATTGCGATTAAGACCGAACAATTTTTTGTCATTGACGTTGATCGTCACGGTAATAACGTAGATGGCTTAAATTCCATTAGAGAACTCAATCATCCTGAGTGGTTTAGAAATACTTTAGCTGAGAAGACAGCACACAATGGCTTTCATTTCTTTTTTCAAAAGCCTATCAATGAAAAAATCACTCAAAACATTGGTTTCTTGCCTGGTGTTGATTTAAAAGCACATCCCAATAACTACATAGTTGTAGCACCTAGCCGAATTAACGGTAACCCTTATCAATGGCTTAATCATTGCCCTATTAAGACAGCACCACAAGGCTTAATTAATCTAATTAGGAGCAGACATCAAGCTAAAGACACCCTTTATAAAACTAACAGTAATAAAACCAAAACAGCACAGCTTTTTGAAATGATTACTACAGGTTTGGGGGAAGTTGGAAACCGCAATGATACCTTAACTAGCTTTATAGGTGGTTTGCTATTTCGTGGTGTTGACCCCTATTCAGTAGCAGAATTAGCACACATTGTTAATGAACACACTCCCGACCCTTTACCTGAAAAAGAAGTCATTAAGACTATTAATTCAGTAGCAAAGAAAGAAAACAGGAGGTGTTAATGTTAATGATCAAAGAAGAACTCGATACAGTAGAATTAGATAAAATTAAAGATCGGCAAAGTAATCCAACAATACCTTGGATTTATAGAGATGAACAAAGTGACAAACGCAAAGTTGACATCCCTAAACTAGGTAAAACTATCCTAGCTGAACATAACTGCTTAATCGTTGAAAACGGCAATAAAGAGGAGTTTTACGAATATAGCAAAAAATTGCATTATTGGGAACAACGCAATATTAAAAGCCTGAAAAGTGCTGTTACTAGACTATTAAATAGACAAGGAATGTGGAAAGATAAAACAGCTAGAGATGCCTTTCACTTTATCACTGACAGTATTAAGCGGGTTAAATGGGCTGATACACTTGGTAAAATTCAAGGCAACTACTTTAACTTTAAAAATGGGGTTTGGAATTGGGATGATTTCAAATTGCAAGAGCATTCGCCTAAATATTATTTCACTTCCTGCATAGATTATGACCTGGTGATTACTGATAAATATCCGAACGCACAAGCCGTTATAAATAGTTGGAAAAATAAAAATAGTTGGTTAGAAACAGAGAAATGGTTGGCACTTTCAGTAGGTGAAAACATGCAATCATTGATGGAATTCATAGGTTACATATTCTATCCCAGTTATGAACCAATTCAATTATTTGTTATCCTGTTAAGCCCAGGTGGTGACGGTAAAACCACCTTTATGAACCACCTTACCACCCTTGTAGGCAATGAAAATACTTCTTTTGTTTCTTTAATTGATTTAGCAGACAAGCGTCCTAATAATTTTAGTCATTCAGAATTATACAATAAGTATCTAAATGAATATGACGATATATCAAACGCGTACATCCCTGATACTACTGTTTTACAGAAGTTAACCGGTGGCAGTTCAATAACTGCACCAGTTAAAAATAGGCCAGGTATTACATTATTTAATTATGCTAAATTGCTATTTGCATCTAATGACTTGCCTAGTTTTAGCAATACAACCAATGCATTTTTACGCCGAATTAATGTAATTAAGTTCTTTAAGATAAATAATTTTGAACAGACTATAGATATGAAAAAAGTTAAAAAAGAACGTGGTGAGTTTGTTTATAAATGTATGGTCTTAGCCAGGGATGCAATGAAAAGAAAAGAAATCAAACAAACTGAGTCAATTATTGCACAGAGAAACAATTGGATAGAAGATAACGACCCCATAAAGCAATTTATTAATGAAGATTGTACCTTAGCTCCAACGGAAGAAGTTGATGAAAATGATTTATACGGTGCCTATAAAGTTTGGTGTATTAAATATAATTTCAAACCAGTTAGCAAAACAAAATTCAAGAAAGAGCTTGAGAACAAAGGAATTTTTAGAAGTGTTGAAAACAAGCGTATTGATGGAGAAAAACGAAAAAGGCGGTATTTTTATAAAGGTATCAGCTTAAATTAAAGACAGGTACAAACCACAGACTTTCAATAAACCCTTATGAGAGTAACCACGGTGCAAATGGAACTTTCAAGGTTCAGATAAAAAAATGCCTAACTCGTTGAGAGAGTAAGTAAGGTACTAGTGGTACACTCTTTTTTAAAATAAATAAAATAATATATATATATTGGACTACATACCCCTATATACAATCTCTATCAAGCTCAAAAAAAGTGTACATTTTGTGCCAAGCTTACAGGCTGTAGGTTAGAGGGGTATTTCCCGATTTGTACCAAATGTACCACATCCGCAAAAAAGTTGGTATACAAAGGATTTGTTGAATCAGTTATTTGTGCCCTGCCTTTGTACCGTATCACATGTATTAAGCAAAGGAATTAAATTATATGTATTACTCACTTGAAGATATAAACAACTTCGATAAATTAGATTTTGTTATGCAGATTGAAAGAAAGTCTGGTAAGCAAGCTGCAATTCATTTCTGCGATTGCATGACATTAATTTTAAATAAGGCAAAGCATAACGATTATTTTGATGAAATGAACGATGAGCTAACTTGGTCTAGGATAGCCGTTGAACATGATGGTACCCCTACACTATTCTGTGGTTCCTTTTCAACTAAGACATTTTATATTTATACCATAAAAGGTAATCAAATTAAACGTGAGATTAAGCAACTAGGAAACAATTAAGTACAGCTGTTGATGCTAACGTCGATATATATCGTTCTCATTTATATCCACTCAATATATTCATCTCAGAAAAACTAGCCTTAACAGCTAGTTTTTTGTATTATTGTGTTGAGGTGATTCTTGAATGAATAAAAAAATATTAGTATCAACTGAAAACGGAGAAAAGAGCTGTAGTAAATCTACACTCAATTTTATTTTATTTTATAAAAAGCATAAAGTAATAATAAATATTATGCTCTACCTTTTTGTTATGCTAGGCATACCTTTGATTCTTCAGTCGAATTTGGGAGGCCTAGGTGACAAATTAAAAAAGACCATTGGTATAGGTACACCTAGAGATTGGTTGGGCTTTTGGGGGACATATATAGGTACTATAATAACTATTATTTTCGCATATATAAGCACGATACATGAAGATAATAAAAGGAAACAAGAAACAAGGAAAACAGAAAATAAAGAAAATAAGAAGAATATTGATGAACTGCTTAAAAAAATAGACGTTTTAGTTGACGAGTTATATAAGAAAGCAGTTACAGGCAAAGAAATTAAAACTGCTATAAATGACTTAAAAAAAGAGAGACCATGCGCTAGAAAAAAAGTCTATAAAAAGTTACTTAGTTTTTTAAAAGAAAAAAATGCCCGAGTTGATAATTGTTATAATGAAATAAGTATTATTATGCCTTTTAAAAAGATAGATATACTAAGGAACTATAATTACTATGGTAAATTGGCAGAAATAAATAATAGCATAACAGATATTAATTTAAAAATTGATAATCTATCTTTAGTGGTATTTTTCGATAAAAAAATAACTGAAGAGGAAATAAATGGGCTTAATGAACTAATAGATATATTTAATGACTTAGCTAAAAATGTCACAACTTTAAAGAGACTTGTTAAAGTAGCAAAGAGTGCAAAAGAATTAGAAATTCTTACTGGTAATTAATTATTAAATTCTAAGCAACAAAGAAACAGATATGTCTTTTTGTTTACTCTATTTTAAATAGGTGCTGATTGCTTTAATGTCTAAGATTTATATTGATATTCAAATCAAATAGCTTGTGGCCATTCACGGCTGCAGTATTTAATCTTTGAGTAATTGGCAAGGACGGTGGTTTCTTTATCTCTATAATTATCAAAGTTATTGCCGATAGTTATCACGACATGCACTCCTTGGATTAGCAGTGATATACATGCTACCGTTCCCAACTCTGATAATAAATTGATCCCCGTCCCCAACTATCGTTAGGCAAGGAGCCGCAACATGTGGTGTTCGCTTGCGCGAGAGACTGAATTTTGAAATTTTTTTAATAAGGGGGGTAAAACACTGGCAAACATTGATTTAATAGCTTTTATGGTGCTTGAAACAGCAACTAAATGGCTTAATAATTACGGAAAACATGTAAAAAAACGAAGTTTTATTTGACGAAAAGTTCAGCCTTAAATGATTAAGCCCTTAGAGATTTTATAGATAAGTAGTTATGCTAACAACTGCTAACCATATTCATGATTTACTTAGCTGTGTAACCAAAACAGGTACACAGCTTATAGCATTACAAAGAATGATATAAAGAGAATGACAGACTTTTTCATACAATGAATAATACAAGTTATGAGTGTATTACCTGCAAAATTTTAGGGTGCGCTTTTGCACATCTTTTTATTTGTAATAATGCCTATACAATGGTACTGGTTGTGATTTCATTTGCACCCTAAATGTTGGAAAATGTTTGCTTTTTATTCAGAAGCAGTAACTAATTATTAATGTCAGGGATGCCAAAATGTCAAATTTTTGCTACAACTTTATGGTTATAGATATTTTTGGACGAAATGATAACGTTAAATTACACAAATATCTTAATAAATTTCGTATAACATTATTTCTAAAGAAAGTTTACATATATGAAGCTGTTCTCCAATCAAGACTGTAAATAACTCGGTTACTAAAAAGGGAGCCTTAACATGGGGCCCCCTTATTTATATTTAGTAATTAAAAAATGCTCTAAACAGTTTAATCACTTAAAACCAGTTTTGGCTTTAAAATATTTAGCAATCATGCTAATTTTTATGCCCAATCCACATTTGGTTTGGGGTGCAAAATAAGTTAAACAACCTAAATTTTATTTGAATTGCAATAACTACTGTGAAAGCACTAGGACAATCCAATTTTGGCTTTTCCTATTGATTAAAAAAGGAGTGTCCATTTCGTTCCCCCCTTTGAATAATTCATAAAAAGTGTGCAGTGACAAAATACGCTATATATCAGCATTTTTGACAGTTTTTGTTAAATAAATATCCTAGTAAATGCTAGTATTTGCTAGGATTAATTCTTTTTAACTAGTTGAAATAGACACATAATATTTAGATTAAAACCTGAAAAAACTTGAACATTTTTCTTAAAGCTACTGTGAAAATCGATCACTATTTTACTAGCTTAACGAAAGGTTCTATACCTATCTTCTTTTGATATGTAGCAAAGTTTTTCATAAATTCATTTATAGCTATCTGTTTCAGCTCCCAATACCTAGTTTTACCATAGCCCATTTTTTCCATGACTTCTTTATTAGTAAGGTCAAATAAATAAACACCAGTAAGAATTCTCTTTGATTTAATAGAACATTCCTGAATAGCTTTTCCCACACACCAAGTCACGTTCTCAGCAAATATTATTTCTTCAGTGGCTATTGCCTTATCCATTGTAGTAAGATTATCTATCTTATCAGCCGTTAAATCAGCTTTATGCCTACCTGAGTGCGCCACAAACATATCTAAATCTTGCTTAAGAAATACTTTTAGATTTTCCGTCACTTCCATAGGGATGGTTTCCTCCTTACATGTCCTTTTCTATCTCAAAAGATCTAATTTATTTACGCTAGTTGCAAAGTCAACTATTTATTCTACAAAAAATGAAAGTTTTGTATCGATTTTGCCGTTTTAAACAAAAAGAAAGTCCAAATAGACTTTCTTAAGGTAAATAAACTATAAATTATCAAAACTCTGAACACTTGATATTATAGCACTTTTCAGTATTCAACTATACCAATTTTAAGATATTTTGACTAATCCACCATTGCCAAAAATTTTGCACCGAATTTTGCACCTATTGGGCTAATTTCAGTTAATTTCAAAAAATGGCAAAAAATAAAAATGCCTTAGTACCAACACTTCAAGCTAGTTGAAACTAAGACAAATCATGAAAATTGGGATATCCGGGCTCGAACCGAAACATGCAGGAACCAGAAACCTGTGCCTTACCATTTGGCTATATCCCAGTGTTAAATCACCCGCACGAGAATTGAACTCGTAACTCCACCTTGAGAGGGTGGCGTCTTAACCATTTGACCAGCGGGCAAAATCAACAGTAATTATTATGCTTGAAGTGACAATTATTGTCAAGTACTTTCAGTCCAAAAACTAAATTTAACTAATGAGTATTTTTAACACAAAGAAAAACTTCCAGAATGCTATTCAATCTGAAAGTTTTTTATTATTGATCATATTTTTTACCAACTACACTTTTTTGCAGTTTTCTTCAACTACTTTGTGCAAATGAACAATTAGGTATATTTTCTCCTGTTTAGTAATTCTCAAGTTAATTTTTTTCCTAATAAACTCATCGAAAGCATTAATAATTTCAACTTCCTTAGGCATTTTTGCAGCCAGGTCTTGGTAAAGCCCCTCTTGATCTTCATCTGAAAACAGTTTGTTTTCATAAACTCTTTCACAAAAATAATTTAGATGAGTCAAAAAACGTGAATAAGTGAAAGTATTTTGGTCAATCTTGCCTCCGATAATCCTTTGAGCTATTTTTTCGAGACTACTTACCAAATCAGCTATTTCCCTGTTTTTCTGTTGGTCACCAACGTCAACTTCCGCATCCACAAAATGTAAACCAATGCCTGTTGCTTCGCTATTTGGTAACGAAACATGCATTTTTTTATTAATCAAATTAACTGCAAATAATCCTATCTGATATTCATTTCTATGGTGAAGTAAGACGTCAGGATAGTTGAAATTTTCACCAATATTTCCCTCTTTAACTCGCTTTACCACAAAAGAAATATGATCAGCTAACGATAAATAAAGGTAATCTTTAACTTTGATTTGATATTTTCTGGCGGCAAAATCTATTATCTCCCTAACCATATTTAGATAAGTTTCGTCTATTGCACCGGCTAGCTGAATAAAGTTTTTTAGCATTTTATTATCGGTTAAGACAAAAATCTTTTGAATTTCCTCTTTTTTAACAGGATAACCAATTGCTTTATGGTAGCCTAGACCCTTGCCCATTAGGATACACTCTGCACCTGATTTATCTAATGCCAAAATAAGCGAATTATTCAAAACTTTTAGCACTTTCATCAGCTCACCACCTAGTTGCATACAATTGCTTAGTTGACCAACCCATTATTTGCAATAACTTTTTGGTACCAGTAAAAACTGTCCTTGGGGATTCGACGTAAATCTTTTAGATCATTGTCAGTTCTATTGACGTAAATAAAACCATAACGTTTTTTAAATCCTTGATGTGAACTTAACAGATCCATAACCGACCAAGGACAATAACCGATTAGTTTTACCCCATCCTGAATTGCATCATAACAAGCCCGAATATGATCTGCAAGATATTTTATGCGGTATTGATCATGAATCTTGCCGTCCTTTGCCATAGTGTCTGGAGTACCTAAACCATTTTCGGTAATAATCATTGGCAAACGAAACTGACGATAATATTCATTTAGTACAATTCTCAAACCCATTGGATCGATTTGAGCACCATATTCCGTTGCGGACAAGTTAGTATTTTTTTCGATCTTAAAATAGCCATACAGATCAAAATCCACATCATTTTTCCTTGTACCAAATGGGTGCTTGGCATCGCTCGGCAAGTAACTGGCAACGAGCGTACGGTAATAATTGACTGCTATGAAGTCAGGCCGAGCATCCCGTAATACTTGCTCATCTTGATCCAGCATTGATGGCAAAATGCCAACTTTTTTAAGGTAATTGCTGTAGTACCCTGGATATTGACCATGACAATACATTTCTAGAGCATAATTAGTCTTAAAATTATCATTCATTTTAGCAGCCCAAACATCAAGTGGCTTAGTAGATGCCGGATAAGTCATGGTGGATGATATTGCTGGTCCTATTTTACCGTTTGGCACCATCTTATGACAATCTTGCATAACGTAGGCACTTGCTACAAACATATTGTAATCCATTTGTGCTCTGACACGTTCTTTATCCTTAGCTTCAACATTATACATGTTTAAGCGCTCGTCTACACGAACCATTAGGTTTTGTTCATTGATCACCTGCCAGTTTTTGACTCTGTCACCAAATTCTTTAAAACATATTTGGGCGTATCTTCTAAAAGCTGAAATGCAAGATCTGTTTTCCCAACCGTTGTATTTTTCTACCAAGGCTAGGGGCAAGTCAAAATGATATAAGGTAACAAACGGCTCAATCCCATTTTTGATTAGGCAGTCAATCACTTTATTGTAAAAGTCTATCCCCTTTTGGTTAACCTGACCATCACCATCAGGAATAATTCTCGCCCAGGCAATGGAAAAACGGTAAACTGTAAGACCTAATTCTTTCATTAAAGAAATATCTTCTCGATAATGATGATAAAAATCACTGGCTACCTTTGTATCAGCTAGTTCGGGACCAGCATGAACAAAAGAATTATAATCTGCTACTGATTCTCCCTTTCCATCTTCGTTCCAGCCGCCTTCAATTTGAAAGGCTGATGAGGACGCACCCCATAAAAAGTCTGAGTCAAATTTTTCCATATTTTACTCCTCTATTTAATCATTTTTTAGACTAAGATATTATGAATTTGATAACAAGTATAACAACTGGTCGTTATTAGTGACGTTATTCTTGTTCGTAGAACCAATCGCTGCATAGTTTTTCGAATTAGTTACAACAACTGTGGTGGTTAAGTCATAACCTGCCTGTTCAATCTTTTGCATGTCAAATGAAACTAACAGCTGACCCCTCTTGACATGGTCTCCATCCTGAACATGCTTTTCAAAATACTGTCCATTTAGTTTAACTGTGTCTATGCCAATATGGATCATCATTTCAATTCCATTGTCTAATATTAAACCAACTGCATGTAAAGTAGGATATATCATGCTGACTGTGGCGTCTGCAGGAGCCAAAATTTTTCCTGAAGTAGGTTGAACTGCAACGCCTTTACCCAAAACTCCGGATGCAAAAACTTCATCTGAAACCTGAGCTAGAGGTATCGTCTTACCTTCAACCGGAGAATTTACAGATAAATCACAGTCATCTGCAACTAAATCTTCATCAATGGTTTTAGCAGGATTTTCTTCCTGATCATCCTCAATCTGGTCAGTTTTTGAACTATTTTTTTCTGCAGGAGCTGCATCACTAGGTAAATCATTAAAACCTAATATAACTGTTAAAATGCAGGCGCCACCAAAGGCAATTAAACAACCCAAAATGTAACAAACGAAAGCCTTAGTCCCAGCAGAAGCATAAACAGGAATAGTTAAAACACCTTGATTGGCGAAAGCATTTCCGTAAGAGCCACCCCAGCCCATCAAAGCGCCACCTAAAGCACCACTAATTACCGCATAAACCATGGGCTTTTTCAAACGCAAGTTAGCACCATAAATAGCCGGCTCGGTAATACCAAACAATGCTGTCACTGTAGCTGAAGCTGCCACAGTTTTCAGATTTTTGTTTTTAGTTTTGAAGAAAACTCCCAAAGCTGCACCAGCTTGTGAAAAGTTTGCTGCACCGGCAAAAGCGAGCAGGTTTTGCCGTCCTGTTTTAGCAACATCGTTGATACCAATTGGAATGATTGCTCTGTGAGCACCAAAAATAACAAGCACACACCAAATACCACCAACAAAGGCACCCAACAAAATCGGACTTAAATTCATGATATAGTGATATGCCCAGTTAACAGCGTTACCAATATAAATACCAATTGGGCCGAAAATCATTAAGGTTGCAGGTACCATAATAAGTAAAGACAAAGTTGGTACCATAATAATTTTGAGCACATCCGGCATTATTTTTTTAACAAATTTTTCAACGTATGCCAGTACAAAAACCGCTATAATGATGGGAACAACCGAGGAAACATAATTTGCCTTGGTAATTCCGATCCCAAACAGCGTTACTGCTTTGTTTCCCGTCATCAACTCTACCAAAGTGGGATAACATAGCGTTGCTCCCAGAGTCATAGCTATGTATTCATTTGTTTTAAAAACTTTAGCAGCTGATCTTGCCAAAATCACTGGCATAAAATAGAATAGAGCATCTGACGCGGCATTCAAAATAATATAAGTATTAAATGTCTTTATATCAACGTGATAGAAATTTAAGCCAATTAATGCTGCAACAGCCAAAATGCCCTTTAACATTCCCGAAGCGGCAATCGCCGGAATAGTTGGCGTAAAAATAGCAGTTACAACATTTAAAATCTTTGTCCCAATACCAACTTTTTTGTCTTGCTTATCATTTTCGGTCTCAGTAGTTCCGAGCAGAGGCATGATTTCATCATAGATTGCTTCAACTTTATTACCTAAAACAACTTGAAATTGACCGCTGGCCTCTACGACCTGAATCACTCCCTCTATACTGGAAACTTTATCCGTACTAGCTTTACTTTCGTCTTTTAAAACAAATCTCAATCTGGTAAAACAATGAGTTAAACCAGAGACATTTTCTTTTCCACCTACACCATCTAAGATTCGTAGTGCGATTTTATGATTATCCATAATTTTCCTCTTTTATTTCAATAAAAAAGACCAAACATACGTAAATAAAACCGTTAATCTCGGTTATTAATTACATACATTTGATCTTGCCTGCATTACCAGTGACACGTCAAATAAAAGTTCTTTTATTTTACAAACTTAAATCTAACATTAGAATTCCATTTATGCAAGCGATTACATCAAATTTACCATTAAATCTGTTTTTTAACATTTAAAATTTCATTTGCACTTATTTGCAAAAATAAATCAATGAATTGTATATAATAGAGTAAGAAACTTTGAACAAAGGATAGTTTATATGATTGACTACTCAAACACCCAAAATTTAATTGAATCAATGGTTACGGAACGCATTGTACCGGGCGTTAACTATGCTTTTTTTAAAAATGACCAAGTTTTCACTTCAACTGTCGGCTTTGCAAGTACCTATCCGACAGTTACTCAACTTAGCCCTTTTGCTATTTATGATTTAGCCAGTCTGACCAAAGTAATTATTACTGAAAATATTTTTCTCAAATTATATCAAGATGGACAACTCAATTTTACTGAACCACTGCACGACTTTATTCCTGAATTTAAAGATGAACGTGTCCGCCTTTTTCATTTGCTTACCCATACCAGCGGAATCCGTGGCTGGATTGAAAAGCGCGATCAATTATCTCGCGACGAATTAATCAATGCCATCATTCATTTACCTGTCACAGACGAGTTTGAACATAAAATGCGCTATGCCGATACGAATTTTATCTTGTTGGGGTTGGTTGTTAAAAAAATATTTGGGCAACCAGTTCAAGAAGTTGGTCAAAAATTAATAATTGAGCCTTCGGGTTTAAAAAACACGACATTCAATCCTCCAAAGGACTTATGTGTGCCCACTGCTGTTTACCAAGGGAAAGTTTTGCAGGGTGAACCGCACGATCCTAAAGCACGCCAGCTGGGCAGTGATTGCGGTTCAGCAGGACTTTTCTCCACAATGAATGACTTGGTTAAATTAAGCAAAGGATACTTGGGCTTGGATAAACACATTCTGCCCTTCAGTCAAGAAATTGTCGCAATGTTATTCGATAATAAAAATCCAGCGGGTGTTAAGCCACGCTCATGGGGCTGGGACTTGCGCTTTGACCCTCAGTTGCACTATCCGCTGATTCTGCATACGGGCTTCACTGGTGTTCTGATGCTTCTTGACCGTGTGAAAAAGTCGGGCTTAATTCTTTTGACCAATCGGATCCACCCTACTGGCCATAATCAAGTCTTTCTAACTATGAGAGAAAGAATTATTCAGAGCTTTTTAAAAGAAAATGACGAGTAAAAAGCAGCTTCATATAATAGAAGCTGCTTTTCTAGCACTTTTTACGATTTTGGCCAAAAATGATAGACAAGGTCAACTACTGCTTGGGCCAGCATACCGCCTGCCATCCAGTACATCCCCATCATCATATTACCAGTAAAAGTAAAATAAGCGGTAATAGCATAAACGACTACCCACAAGATTTTAAAAAACAAATTATCACACATCATTTGTAAAAAAACTCCCTTCAATTCAATTCAAATTATACCTTGTTTTAGACAAAAATTGGGGCTTTTTTTAGTTATTTAATCCCTGAAAAGTCGAATTGCTAAAATTATTTACAATAATTGTTATTATATAAAAATGTTTACATTCGTAAGCGTTAATAAACTTTTTTAAAAATATTTTTTTGATGAAAGCATTTTACAACTTTTTATTTGTTATGTAATTTAATTGCTTTTCAAACTGAAAAAAAGGACTTTAATTTCATCATTTTAAAGTCCTTTTATTGTTATTAAAAATAATTAGATTGCTGTAGCTCTCTTTGACGCGATTTAAATATTGTTTTAAAAAGCTCCTTATCAAATTATAATCTATTTCTACTCATCAATTTCTATTTTAGTCACATTTTTTCCATTTGTAGCGATTACTTTTTGATAAAAGTAAAAACTATCCTTAGGATATCTCTTCATATCAAGCACTGAGTGATTATTTCTGTTGACATAAACCAACCCGTAGCGCTTGTCCATCCCATCGTTAACACTTAACAAATCTAAAAATGACCATGGATTAAAAGAAATAACATTAACTCCGTCTTTAATAGCTTCACGTAGTTCAAAAATGTGCCCATTGAGATACTTGATCCGTTTTGGGTCATGCACCTGACCGTTTTCAAGTTGATCACGTTCAGGCCAGCCGCATTCGGTAATAATAATGGGAATATTGGGATAACGATCATTGACTTTTTGCAGAGCAAAACGCAGACCAACAGGGTCATAAGAAAAGTCCCATTCTGAATTCATCAGACGGTCATCTGTTACTTTTTCCACATTGGAAATGACACCGGCAAGCATCTTGGGGCTTTCTTCATTGCTCAACCTAAATACTGACGTTGAGTACCAATTTAATCCCAAAAAATTAGCGCGACCGTTTTTTAAAATATCTGCATCCCCTTCATGGTAATCAAGAGTGATTTTGCTGTCTTCCAAGTAACGTAAATAATAGCTAGGCAGTTCTCCCCTTAGAGCCACATCCATATCAATAAATGAGATTAAGTCTTCCATGTTCTTACTTTTGAGAGCGTTTTTTGAAGTATGATCATAAGGAAAATTAGTCATATAAGAAACAGCTGGCCCAATCATCGAGTTAGGAAACAGATCGTGACAAAGCCGATATACTTTTGCCTGAGCTAAAAACATATTGTAATTAGAATTTTCACCCTTTTCCCTTAAACGGCGCAAATCCTCATCTTTAATACCATTCATCTCAGGGACATTTGCTAGCAGAGATTGTTCATTAATGGTTAACCAATATTTAACTCTATCTCCAAATTCATTAAAGAGCGTTTTGGCATAATTATAAAAATCACTAATGGCCTTGCGACTAGCCCAACCACCATACTGCTTCACTAAAGAAACGGGGCAATCAAAATGAAACATTGTTACAATGGGCTCAATTTGATTTTTGACTAGTAAATTGATCAGTTTATTATAAAAAGCAATTCCTTCTTGATTAGGTTCTTCATCATTGCCGTGAGGAAAAATCCGCGACCATGAGATTGAAAAACGATAACTTTTCAATCCCAATTTTGCCATTAAAGCGACGTCTTCTTCAACATGATGATAATGATCAACAGAAACTGAAGTATCCAAAAATTTACTTTTTTTAGATCTCAAATCAGCAACCGATTCTCCCTTGCCATCTTCATTTGCGGCGCCTTCAACCTGGAAAGCCGAAGTACTGGCTCCCCAGAGAAAATTTTTAGGAAAATCATCTTGAAGATGAAATTGATTGTCCATATTTACTTATTCTCCTCTTCAAATGCCTGCTTATCTGCAACCCTAAAGAATGGCAGATAAATCACAAACATCAGTAAAAAGTTAATTAACCAAACTACTGCCCCTTGCCAACCCATAATCATTGTATCAGCAATTATTTTCGGCATTGTCCATGGCATTCCCATTCCTAAGCTGGGGTTGTAATTAGTAATAAAACCGATCTTTACGGCTAACAAACCGATGCCACCAGAAATAAAGGTTGATAAAACAAAGGGTATAAACATCAGTGGGTTTAAAACAATTGGCATACCAAAGATAATGGGTTCATTTATATTGAATAGATTTGGCAAAGCAGAAACCTTAAAGAATTCCTTGTACCGCTTGGACTTACTCA
This sequence comes from Lactobacillus laiwuensis, assembly GCF_019972835.1. Classification (GTDB taxonomy): domain Bacteria; phylum Bacillota; class Bacilli; order Lactobacillales; family Lactobacillaceae; genus Lactobacillus; species Lactobacillus laiwuensis. Next base: position 74,024 of record NZ_BPPB01000003.1, read on the forward strand.
AAAATAAGCCCATTATAACTAAACTAAGAGTAGCACCTGCTGCGTCATTATTTGAAAATGCAAAAACTACCAGATTGCTTAAGTATGGAATGGTCTTGCCAGCTTGAAAAGCGGGTGTACTGCCAACCATCATTGAGATAACTAATGGTATAACCACAGATTCGATAGCAGCTGGATGAATTCCAAATGTAAATAAAACATTGGACAGAGCAAAAACCAGGATTAAAGTTAATGGTGAACCACCGATGTGCATTAACGGTGCAGTTATTAGTTTATTAACAAAATCGAAAACATTCTTGAATTGAGAAAAATCAAAAATTGCTCTAATGATAAATACTGTAATAAATATAATTATACCAATTATCAGTGGCTCAATTGACGAACTGACCATACTAGGGACTGAATCTGGCAATTTAATAGTCAGTTTCTTATTTTTGCTTAATTTAACGTAAAATACACCGATTAAAATTGACAAAATAATTGCCACAATTATGCCTTCGCTACCCATATAGGTCATTTGAAAAGCATTAACAGGCTTTTTACCGGGAACAGTTTGCGGCATTAGCACGAAAAAGCTGGCCAAGCCGAATAAACCAGCAACAATTCCGTTTTGCTTGCAGCTTTTGGCATAATTATAAGCAATGGTAAAAGCTATAAAAACAGCCAAAATGTTCATCGTACCATTAACAATAGCAGACATTGACGGGGTTATTCCCACCTTGGCAAACCAATCTGCAACAGGTTTGATTGGAAAGCTGGCAAATATTGAGAACACCGAGGCACCAATAGTAACTGGTAATGTCATTACCATGCCGGAAGATATACTTTGCAGGACCTTATTTTGTCCTAATTTATTTGAAAACGGGACCAGATATTTTTCCAGCCATTTTTGAAAATTTTTCATTTTCTACGCTCCTATCCTATTAATTCGCTTTCATTTCTTAAAGTATATGTTCATTGAAATAAGCGAACAATATGCAAAAGCTAGACAATTTATGTTGATTTCACAGATTTTAGTAAAAAAAGAAGGCAAAAAAAGAGGCCATCATCTGGTATTAGAACGGTATTTTGCTGGAGAAATGCCAAAGTAATGTCTGAATATTTTATAAAAATAGGACGCATTTTCATATCCTACTCTGTTAGCAATCTTTTCGATTGGTGCCTTAGTGTAAGTCAAGTATTCTGCAGCTATGTTTATTCTTTGTAACTGAACTAATTTAATAAAGGACAATCCCGTTTCACTCTTTAAGTAATCTGATAAATAATTTGGATTAAAGCCAAAGTGCTGTGCCATTTGCTCCAATGTGATATCAGAATAATTTTTCTCAATATAAAGTAACAAAGAGAGCAAATTATTGTTTTTCTTTTTCGAGTCAGTTACTTGAGCCTCACGATAATAAGTTTTTCTGATTAGCAAGGAAAACATAGTCAGCATTTCTAATTTAATGATCTGATCAGACTGAATTTTGTCATCATAATATTCGTCAATGATATCGTAAATAATAGCAATAATTTTGGCGTCATGGTCAATTTCAAACAGACTATATCGCCCTTCACCATGATCTTCGTCTGATAATAAAGAAAAAAGTAAGTTAGAAATTGAAATACCCTTACCCTTTGATTGCAAAAAATTAAGTTCATTTAGAGAAAAAGCAGAAGTGCGTAATTCAATATTTAAAACCACACCATTCTTACCAATTGGTTCTACTTTGTGCGGAGTTTTGATACCGATAAAAATCATGTTATCCTGATTAACTTTAATACGCTCATGCTCAGTTACTACAACACAATTACCTACCAAAGGAATGTTGATTTCTACGTAATCATGGATATGAAATGGAATATATGATTTTACAGGCTGAACAGAAATTGTAATTGAACTACTGTTTAATACAAAGTTATCAGAATAGGTATTGAAGAATTCATAAACAGGTTCACTATTGATATGACCAGCAACTTTTAATTTAAACTCATTTGACTTAAAATCTTGCAACATCGTGTTCCAATCACGAAAGCTATTATTTTGACGTAACATTTGTATTATTTTTTCGTGCATTTTGATACCTTTAATTTATGAAAGAGATTCTGTGAAATAAACAGTTTTATTATGTAATTTAACAATAGTTTGCTTTTTTACATTAAGTTAAAATGAAGAACAAAGCAAGACTTTTCAAAATTTGGGAGGAAAATATGACTGATTTAACTCAAAGTCCGTACAACTTATCAGCTGCAGAGATCGCTTTTGTCAAAAATAAAGTAACTAACATGTCTCTTGCTGCTAAAATCGGACAGCTTTTCTTTGTTATTGGTGAAGATGATGATAAAAAAGATTTAACTAAATTTATTCAGAAATATCAGCCTGGCGGGATTATGTACCGTCCTGATAAAGCTCGCAAACTGCAGCGCGAAATAGCAGTTTCGCAGAAAGCAAGCCAAACTCCCCTTTTTGTTGCTGCCAATTTGGAAGCAGGTGGGAATGGATTATTAAGCGAAGGGACCTGGTTCGGCAGACCTTTGCAAATTGCTGCTACCAACAACGAAAAGAATGCATATAATTTGGGCTATGTATCTGGCTATGAGGCTAAACAAGTCGGCTGCAACATGGCTTTTGCACCAATTGTAGATCTTGATTTAAATTTTCGTAATCCCATAATGAATGTGCGCACATTCGGTAGCAATAAAGAGCGTGTGATTAGAATGTCAGATGCACAAATCAAAGGTTTTAAAGCTAATCATGTTATTCCTGTAGCTAAACACTTCCCAGGTGATGGCGTTGATGAACGAGATCAACATCTTTTGAGCTCAATCAACTCGTTATCCGCTGACAAATGGATGGAATCTTACGGACAAATCTATCATCACTTAATTCAAAATGGTTTACCAGCTGTCATGATTGCTCACATTATGCAACCGGCTTGGGAACGACATTTGCAACCAGGTATTGAAAATAAGAATTTGCGTCCTGCCTCTACTTCTAAACTGTTAACTGATAAACTTTTACGGACTGTTTTGCATTTTAACGGTCTCACCATTACTGATGCCACGCCAATGATTGGGTACAATGCAATTTTGCGACGTTCAGAAGCATTACCAGCCACCATTAATGCAGGTATCGACATGATCTTATTCAACAAGGATATCGATGAAGATTATCAATTTGTGACTGATGCAGTCAAAAGTGGCAAGATTTCAATGACGCGACTCGACGAAGCTGTTACCAGAATAATTGCCACTAAAGTTGCACAAGGCGTGATGGACACGGAAAATAATCTTTGTGAACCAGCATCGCAAGAAATTGATTTAAAATTGGCAGAACATGAAAAATTGGCCGCCAAAGTAGCACAAGAATCTGTTACTTTAGTTAAAGACCGCGATAAATTGTTGCCTATTACTCCCGAAAAATATCCTCGTGTTCGTTTAGTTGTTTTAGGTGATACAGACGATGGTGGCTTTAAAGAAGGCGGTAAGGTAACCGCAAAATTTAAGGAGAAACTAACAGAAAAAGGATTTAAAGTTACAGTTTTTGATCGGAAAAATCTAGATTTTAAAGAAGTTTTCGCAGGTGGAGTGCAATACGAAAAGGATCAATTTGACCTGGCATTTTATGTTGCTAACGTTGAAACGGCAAGCAATCAAACGACAACTAGACTTGACTGGATTCATCTAATGGCAGCGGACGCTCCCTGGTTCATGAGAAGCATCCCTACAGTTTTTGTTTCTACTTGCAATCCCTATCACCTCTTCGATATTCCAATGATTTCAACTTATATTAACGCTTATACAGGCAATGATGTAACAATTGATGCTCTTCTGGAAAAAATGATGGGACAGGACAAATTTATCGGGCAAAGCCCTGTAGATCCATTCTGTGGCCATTTTGAAACTCATTTATAATGAGGTAAAACAATGTTAAAAATTAAAGACATTTTAGTCAATCATTATACTGAACCTCTTGGTTATGATTTAGACAATCATTTAAGAATAGAATTCAGCGCTGAAGCCGATCATGATTCAAGCAATATGCAAAAAAGAATAACAATTGATGCAAATGAACCAATTTTCGACAGTCAGTGGCAACAATACAACAATAATTATTTTGACTTCGAACTGAAGCTTAAACCACGGACAAGATATAACGTCGCTGTTTGGCTAAAAAATGCTGATACCCAAACAAGTGCAAATACTTTCTTTGAAACTGGTAAGATGAATGAACCATTCACTGCAGAATGGATTGGTAACCAAGATAAAAACATTCAAAATACACTTTTAAAGAAAGAATTTGTTTTAAACAAAAAGGTAGTAAAAGCTCGCCTTTATATTAGCGGTTTAGGAGTTTACGAGGCCTATTTGAACAAGCAAAAAATTGGTGATGAGTTTCTTGCACCTGGTGTCACAGCTTATGACAAGCTAATACAGATTCAAACTTATGATGTAACTAAGAGGCTGAATGAAAAATCACAACAGGAACTTTTAATTTCCCTTGGGGATGGTTGGTATAAAGGCAACTTCGGTTTCGATGGCGGTAAAGATTGCATCTATGGCGACCAACAAATGGCTATCGCTGAACTGCATATCGATTATGATGATGGCAGCAGTCAAGTGATAAACACAGACTCTTCTTGGAAAACTTCTGCTGGTAAAATAACCAAATCAGCCATTTATTACGGAGAGGACTTTGACGATACCAAAAAAATAACTATTTGGCAGCCTGCAATTATATTGCAGCATTCTAAAAAAATATTGCATGATCGTCTAAGCTTGCCCTTAAAAACAAAAGAATATTTACCTGTTAAAGAAATTATACGTACTCCTAAAGGTGAAACAGTTCTTGATTTCGGTCAAAACCAGGCTGGTTGGCCAGAATTTTACAATCACGAATCAGCTGGCAAGGAAATTGACTTACAAGTGGGTGAAATTCTGCAAGATGGTAACTTTTACCGGGATAATCTGCGAGAAGCTCGTGCTGCCTTTCACTATGTTTCAAATGGTGAAAAAGAATGGGTTAGACCACATTTCACTTACTATGGTTACCGTTATATCAAAGTTTCCGGTAATTCTCACCCATTAAGAAAAAAAGATTTCAGAGCAGCGGTAATTTATTCTGATCTTGAAATTACTGGCGGTATCAAAACAACTAATGCCAAGGTTAATCGCCTGCTCCAGAATGTTTTATGGAGTCAAAAAAGCAATTTCTTTGATGTTCCAACAGACTGTCCCCAACGAGACGAGCGTTTAGGCTGGTCTGGGGATGCTGCCATTTTTGCCAGCACTGCCATTTTAAATATGAATGCTTACCCTTTTTTCAAAAAGTATGCTAAAGACATGAAAATCGAGCAAGCAGCACATAACGGTATGCTAACAATGTACGCGCCAGCTATGGGAAATGACAGTGGTGGTGCAGCAATTTGGGGTGATGCAGCGACTGTTATCCCGTGGACTGCCTATCAAGCAACAGCTGATCCCGCTATTTTAAGGCAAAACTATTCTAGTATGAAAAACTGGGTAGATTGGATCAGTCAAGCAACCACTACCAAGAACCTTTGGACTGGTTGTTTTCAATTTGGCGACTGGCTGTCTTTAGATGGTGAAAACCCTGCGGTTCCTGGTGGAAAGACCGATGAAGATTATATTGCCTCAGTTTATTATGCCTATTCCAGTTGGATTGTTGCTCAAGCAGCTCGCATTTTAGGTAATACCTCTGATGCAAAGAAATATGAACAACAAGCTCAAGCCATTAGAGAAGCTGTTAGAGATGAATTTATTACTAAAAATGGCCGTCTAGCAATTGATACACAAACTGCATATGCCCTAGCCCTTCATTTTAATCTGGTACCAAAAGAACAGAAAAAACGTGTTGTTAAGGATCTCGTTCAGAGGCTAAAAAAGGATCACAACCATTTGCAAACTGGTTTTATTGGAACGCCTTTTATTTGTCAGGTTTTATCTGAAAATGGCGAACATAAATTAGCGACACAAATTTTTCTAAACGAAGATTTTCCAAGCTGGCTCTATGAAGTTAATTTAGGTGCTACTACTATTTGGGAACGCTGGAACTCAGTCTTGCCAGATGGCTCAATGAATCCCGAAGGAATGAACTCGCTGAACCATTATTCAATCGGTGCCATTATGCAGTGGGTCTATCAACAAGTTTTGGGCTTAAGGAAACAGAGTAATGGCTACCAAGAAGTGCTTTTTGCGCCTCAATTTGATTATCGCTTTAAAAATATTTCAGGTCACTTCCACAGTTCATACGGTGATCTCAAAATGGCTTACCAACTTGAAACTGATGCCCAACACACTATCAAGATCAACCTTAGCATTCCTTTGGGTCAAAAAGTAACCGTAAAATTACCTAGAGTGAAGGATAAAGTAGAAATTAATGGTCAGCCAGCATCGATGCCATTGGAATTAACAAATGGTGACTTTACAATCTCTTATGTACCTGAAAGTAGTTATATCGAATACTACAATATTAATATGCCCGTAAAACAATTAATAAGCGATCCGGAACTGGTCAAACAGCTAAGACCAATCAATACTGTTTTTGACTTTTTGCAAGATTCTGATAATCTCAAAAATTTTGGTGAAAATTCTATGGTAGAATTGAATAGTCTGTTGCCATTTATCAATATTTCAGACAAAGATTTTAACCAAATTAACAAACTACTTGATACTACGCCAGTAACAAGTGAAAGGAAGTTTTTAAATGAAAGGCGTTCTCTTTGATTTAGATGGAGTCATTGCAGATACATCCGTATACCATTTCCAAGCTTGGAGGAAATTAATCAAAAATCATTTTAACCTTGAATTGCCAGATGAACTTGAAAAACAAACAAAAGGTGTCAGCCGAACAGATTCGTTAAAGGCAATCTTAAAATTTTTAAATATCTCCGTGTCACAAGAAAAATTTAATGAAATGACCACTGAAAAAAACAATATTTTTCGGAATTTACTAGCCAGTTTAACCCCCGCTAATATTTTACCTGGAATTAGTGAACTAATTTCAGCCCTTAAGAAAAATAACGTTAAACTATCTTTGGCTTCTGCTAGTTTAAATGGTCCATTTATACTAGAAAAATTACAGTTGACAGATGCATTTGATGCTATGGCAGATCCCAGTAAAGTGGCAGCTGGTAAGCCCGCACCCGACATCTTTATTGCTGCAGCTGAAGCAATTAATCTTAAACCACAAGATTGCGTAGGTATTGAAGATTCAATTGCAGGTATCACTGCTATCAACAAGTCAGGTGCTTTATCAGTTGGCGTTGGCTCTATAACGGATCTAAAAGATGCCAATGTACTTTTTGCTAAAACAGCAGCATTAAATTATGACCAAATCGAAACTGCCTGGGAAAAATTTAATTTAAATTAGTAACCTGTTTACAAATAAAAACTCGTGAATAAAACAAAATTTGTTTTTCACGAGTTTTTTGATGTTTAAAATAAATTAGTGTAAGTAAGGATTTGTTTTTTATGACAGATTTAAGTAATTACAATTATTCACCTAGATAGGCAAAGGCTACCTTTTCATCATAAACATGAAATACTTTTTCAAAGAGGAAACGGCATACCATTGCTACTAGAACTGGAAATACTATCCAGACAATCAAGGCCATTACAATATTAATACTTGCTTTGCCAGCATCTAAGGATGCCAGGGGCCCTACTAGGCCAACGAGACCGAAACCAGCAGAAGCTGGAGTGCCACTAACGTGAAATAGAGCCACTGGAATAGCGGAAAGTGCTGCTGTAATTAATGTTGGTAAAACAATAACTGGATGCCTGAAAAGATTGGGCATCATCATTTTCATTGCTCCTAATGCAATTGCAATAGTAACTCCTGATTTATTAGTTCGCCAAGAATGAACGACCAATACCAGTGTCGTTGCCGCGACTCCCATTGCTGCTGCACCTGCCGAAAGACCATTTAATTGTATAGCCATTCCAATTGCCACAGTTGATATTGGTGAAATTATCAAAATTGCAAACATACAGGAAATTAAAATACACATTAATATCGGCTGCAAATTAGTAAAGGAATTAATTACTGACCCAAGCCAGGTGGTGATTTTGCTTACATACGGCAAAATCAGCATGCCAATCCAACCTGCTCCTCCACCAACAACGATCGGTGCGGCAACAATTTTGACAGAGCCAAAATGTTGACCGACTAATAATAAAAGTCCCACAGCTAAACCTGCTGTAATCATGGTATTAATAAGATCGCCTGTCCCTGCTGAAACAAAGACACCTTGAGCTTTAGTAGCAGGGTTCACAATTTGTGGTACGAATTTTGTAACACCAGAGCCAACATAAGCGGCGGCACCCACAATGGCAACGTCCAGTGGAACCATTTTAAATTGAATGGCAATTAATGCCCCAATTAGCAAAGGTGTAGCACATTGAAAAATCAATAATGCTTGATTAATAGATGCCGTCACCGGATTTTGACCAAATAACTTTAAAATCGCACTGACAACTGCATTTGGAATCAAGCCTACGATAATTCCAGTTGCAGTCCCAGCTAAAATGTTGTTAAGAAAAGTTTTTACTGTTAGTTTGTTAGTTTTGGTTGTATCAGCCATATTTGTACTCCTTTAATATAATAGTGCTTAGGTATACATTGTCGGCAAAATGATTTGTGACAAAATCGAAATATGCTGATTGCTAATTCGCCTCATTGCTTTTTCCTCCTTAAAATTAATTATTAAGTATTTTATCATCTTATTTAAAAAAATACACAAAAAAGTTAAAAATAATTTAATTTTTTATTTAAATATCACCCTAAGCACAAATCAATAAAGTTTTCCTTTCTAAACAACATTTTCTACACCTCTATCATGACAAATTTTTGAAAATGCTTAAATTAAAGATTTGCACTAGAGAGGTGAAAAAAAAGCCTCGTCAATTGTAACGAAGCTTTCTATAGCCATTTTATGATTTTATTTCAATTTCTTCTCAAGTCTGAATAAGTTTAAATAACTTAGCAAAATTATCACACTGACAAAAGTCAAAAATAAGAATGCTTCCTGACTCCCCTGGGCTGTAAGTGCTGCGTAATTACCAGGTCTTTTTTGCCAAGATGAAATAATAGCTGCCATTACGGTTGTTCCCATTGATCCAGCATATTGTTGGCCAGTTTGAAAGACTGCAGTCGCATCGGTATGCAATTCTTCAGGTTGCAATTTCGATGCTTCAGCCATAGTGTTATTAAACGCCATCTGGCGACCAATAATCATAATGCCATAAAAAACGCCAACCATCGTTGTACTAATTTTCAAACTAAACAAAGAAAAAAGCAAACAAGCCGTTAAGCAGAATACTGTTCCAGTAAGTAGTGGCAATGGTGCACCCTTTTTATCATAAATATGACCAAACCAAGGGTTTAAAATTCCACTGATAATACAACCGGGAAGTAAAACCAAGCCACCGATTAAAGAACTGGCATGATTAACAATTTGCACATAATTAGGTACCGCAAAACTGGTGCCGATATTGATAAACTGTAATAAGAGATAGGAAATCATGGCAAAAATAAAGGGTTTATTTTTGAAAATACTCAAGTTTATCAGTTTCTTTTTACTTGAGCGTGACAGTTTAATAAACGTGTATACCAAGATTGCCACGATAATCATGCTGAGCCAAAAACCAATATCAGTAAAACCATTGCTGATGCGGTTAAAACCCAGGTTAAAAATTACCATTGCACTAGCTATAACTATGTAACTTAACCAGTCAAAACTAGGATGCTTTTTCTCATGATATTGTTCTACAACAAATAAACCTAAAATCATAATAACCACAGCAATTACTGCTACAATTTCAAAAATTAATGGCCAGCCAAAATAGTAAACAACTGTGCCGCCAAATGTAGGGCCTAAAGATGGTGCAAGAATAATGACTAAACCGGTCAAGCCCATATAAAACCCCCATTTTTCTTGTGGCATTAGTTCTACAACCATATTAAACATTAGTGGTATTGACAATCCTGCTCCAATTGAAGAAATTATCCGACCTGCAAGTAAGATCCAGAAATTAGAGGCAAAAGCAGCTACAATTGAACCAGCAATGAATGCAATTGCAGCGGTTAAAAACAACTGTCTTGCTGAAAAACGGTCATTTAAATATGAGCTTGCAACCATAATCACAGAAATTGTTAGTAAATACCCTGTTGTCGTCCACTGGACTAATCCTAAACCAATGTGAAATTGTTTCATCAATGTGGGAAAAGTAACGTTTAAACTTGTTTCTGTCAAAATGGAAACAAAAGCCATTAAAGCACAACTGATAATTGCCAAAACCCGTTTGGGTGTCTCTTTCTTTTCTGCCATAAAATTAATTCTCCTTAATAAAAAAGGCTAAAAGCCAAAAACTTTTACCCTTTCCATAATGGTTAATATGAATAAATACAATGTACAGGATGATATGTCTTTTTCTGATATAAACATATCTCATGTAAAGTAAGCACATATTTATCTTAATCTTATTTTAAAATAGTTTCAATAATTAAAAATTATTTTTCCTGCTTAAATCTATTTGCTAGGTCATCGTGTAATTCTTCGTAACCTGGTTTATTAAGTAAACCAAACATGTTCCGTTTATATTCTTCAACACCAGGTTGGTTGAATGGATTAATGCCATTAACGTAGCCAGAAACAGCAATTGCCAGTTCAAAGAAGTAAATTAAGTAACCTAAAGTGTGTTCTGTTTGATCAGGAATATTTACTGTCATAACAGGAACACCACCATCAGTATGAGCAAGAACAACACCTTCATAGGCACGCTCGTTTACAAAGTTTAAGCTTTTGCCAGATAAGAAATTTAACTGGTCTAAATTACGATCATCAGAAGGAATTTTGACATCATTTGTCGGATTTTCAACTCTAATAACTGTTTCAAAAAGATTTCTGCGGCCTTCTTGAATATATTGGCCCAAAGAATGCAAGTCAGTCGTAAAGTTGGCACTTGCCGGCCAAATACCTTTATTATCTTTTCCTTCTGACTCTCCCATTAGTTGTTTGCACCATTCACTAAACATTCTTAAAGTTGGTTCATAGTTTTCAACAATTTCAGTGGTATAACCTTTGCGATAAAGAATATTACGCAAAGCAGCGTATTGATAAGGGGTCGCGTTATTTAAATCCGTATTGGTATACTCTGCTCTGGCATCAGCAGCACCTTTCATTAACTGGTCAATATCGGCTCCTGAAACTGCAATTGGCAACAAACCAACAGCTGACAAAACACTGTAGCGGCCACCAATATCATCCGGCACAACAAATTCTTCATAACCTTCGGCATCTGCTTCAGTTTTTAAAGCGCCTTTAGCACGATCTGTTGTAGCAAAAATTCTATTCTTAGCCTCATCTGCGCCATACTTTTCAATTAATTTATCTTTAAAAATGCGAAAAGCAACAGCCGGTTCAGTAGTAGTACCAGATTTAGAAATGACATTAACACTAAAGTCCTTTTCACCAAGCCATTCAATCAAATCATGTAAATACGAACCAGATAATGAGTTGCCACAGAATACAACAGTAGGATATTTTTCTTTACCCCTGCCATAGAAGGCTCCATTTAAAAACTCAATAGCCGCTTGAGCGCCTAAATATGAACCACCAATACCAATACAAACTAAAACTTCAGAGTCACTTTGAATCTTTTGGGCTACTTTTTTGATTCTGGCAAATTCCTCTTTGTCATAATTAACTGGCAAATCAACCCAACCCAGAAAATCATTGCCTGCACCTGAACCATCTCTAAGTTCCTTGTCGGCAACGTTAACTAAAGCTTGCATCTCGCCTAGTTCATTATCATGAACAAATGGTGTTAGTTTTGTGCCATCAAATTTAATTAAACTCATAAACACGCTCTCCTTACTGAATTAAATATTTATTTCACAAGAATATTTTAGCAATCTTAATTTACAAATACCAGTGCTTTTAGTTAGTTTTACGCGTCTTTCTCCTGATTATCATTACAAGCCAGTAGCAGAAATATCCAATTACCGTTCCACAACTGTTAAAGAACACATCGTCAATATCGGTCACGCCAGTTTCCAGTAAAAACTGCATCCCTTCAATAAATACTGAAAAAATGATGCCGGCCAAAACAACACGCCAGAAAGTTTGTTTTTTTGAAAACACAAAGGGTGACAAAAAGCCAAATGGAATAAAGCACAAGATATTGCCTAAAGAATTGTATACAAAGTCTAGCCTGCTCGGAGCATGATACATTTTCCAAGTTTCCCTTAAGAAGACAAAATTTATTTCGTTTAAAGGCCTGTGCAGATTAAGTGTTAGATTCCAGGGAAAATAAGTATTACGAAAAGTAGTTAACATCAGTACTAAAATTAAATAAAAAGCAAATAACCATACTGACGCCTCGGACTTAATTGTACGCCGACTTCTAATAGTCATTAGCCAGATTAAGCGTATTACCATAAAAAACAGAAAATAAAAGATAGTTTTATCAAGTGCTAGTACAATTAGCTTAATCAAAGCAAAATGATTAATTTTAGTAGCATAAAGTTGCGAAAGCAGGTTATATAGTGGTCCTAAAAATATCATTCTGATTCAATTCCTAAAATATAGTTCATTTAAATTATACTCAAGTTTCCGCAATTAATTATTAAAAAAGGTCTAACAAAACGGAAAAGATTGTCTAAAAGCACAGAAACTTTTAAAATAGTCTGATAAGGGAGAGTTCATATTGAATAAAAAAAATCTGACCAACTTCATTCAGACTCGCATAGGCTTTTTCTGCCTTCTGCTTGTGTTATTTGCGCTCAAATACATTTTTGCAGCCTATCATGATTTCAATTTGGGTATTTCAGATCCTTATCAACATATTATCATGTGGCTAAGCCCTGTTGGTAGTGCAATTTTACTCATGAGCATTGGATTATATTTTTCCAAGCCTCTTGTTTCATATTGTGCAATGATCCTGCTTGATGTAGCAAATTCTGGACTGTTATTTGCTAATGTTCTTTACTATCGCCAATTTTCCGATTTTATTACGGTGAAGACCATTACTAATGCTGGTAAAGTTGCCCCTGGCTTAGGAAAAAGCGCAGTCGCATTGCTTCAACCTTCTGACTTATTATTGTGGCTTGACCTTATCATCATAATCATATTACTGCTTGCTCATAAAATCAGAATTGATCAAAAATCCTTTGGCCTTCTTACACCATTTGCTGTTACATCAGTTGGCGCTCTGATTTTAGTGCTGAATGTCTTTTTGGCTGAATCTTCTAGGCCACGATTGTTAGGTACCACTTTTGATCGTTCATACATTGTTAAATATCTTGGTATTGATACCTACACAGTTTATGACGCCGTAAAAAATGAACAAACTGAGCAGGTAAATAAGAATGCCAATACAGCTGATTTAAATAAAATTTTAGCTTATACCAAAAAAAATAAATTACCAGTAAATACAGAATATTTTGGTAAAGAAAAAGGTAAAAATGTAATAATAATCCATTTGGAAAGCTTTCAACAGTTTTTAATTGATTTAAAAATTAATGGTCAGGAAGTTACCCCCTATCTCAATTCACTTTATCACAACAAACATACATTAAGTTTTGCCAATTTTTACCACCAAGTAGGCATTGGCCGCACCAGTGATGCAGAAAACATGCTGGAAACCAGCACTTATGGTATTTCTGACGGGTCTTTGTTCACTGCCATGGGCAGCTCAAATACTTTTCAGGCTGCACCGCAAATTTTGCGTCAACATGGCAACTACACTTCTGCCGTATTCCATGGTAATGTCGGTACATTTTGGAACCGTGATGATGTTTATAAAAACATGGGCTATAACTATTTCTTTGATCAAAATTATTTTAGTCATGATAAAAATGACCATATTGGCTATGGCATCAAAGATAAAATTATGTTTGCTGAAAGCATCAAATATTTAGAAAGGATACAGCAGCCTTTTTATACTAAATTTATTACCGTCACAAACCATACTCCATTTGACATGGATGAAGAAGATTTGGATCCGAGTTTTAAAACCAGTGATACATCAGACAAATCAATTAACAATTATTTTGAAACTGCTCATTATCTGGATCAATCTATCCGCGAATTTTTCAATTACCTGAAGAAATCAGGTTTGATTAAAAATACTATGGTTGTAATCTATGGAGATCATTATGGATTAACTAATTCTGAAAATGAAACCTTGGCACCAATGGTAGGTGAAAGTTCTGATACTTGGAATGCCTATAATAATGTCCAAATGCAGCGTGTACCTTTTATGATACATGCTCCGAATTTAAAGGGAAAAATCAAACAGGAAGTCGCAGGCGAAATAGATGTATTGCCGACTTTGCTCCATCTTCTGGGAATTTCAAATCGTAACTATATTCAATTTGGCAGTGATCTGCTATCTCCAAAATATCGCCCGTGGCTTACTTTTAGGAACGGCACTATTGTTAGTCAGAAATACGTTATTGGAGGTAAGGGGTTAAAGGGCATTGTTTACGACCGTAAAAGTGGCAAGCAGATCATTAATTTTACTGAACAAGAAAAATATGAAATTACAAAATTAGCAAAAGAAGGCAAAATGTCACTGAAATACTCTGACTTACTAAATAATCATAATTTGTTGCGTTTATATACTCCCAGTGGCTTTAAACCTGTTGACCCCACACAGTTCGACTATTTAACTAATTACAGACAGATGGAAGAGCTCCGGCAGAAATTGAAAAATAAATCCACAGCTCTTATAAGCAAACAACGCAAATCTACTACCAGATTATACAAAACAGACGCTACAGAACTTAAAGGTCGTGAAGAAGAAATCACAACAATTCCAGAATCTGTTTCTGGCAATCATTTAACTGAAAAGCAGACTAAACCTAGTAAAAATCACAAAAAGTCATATAATTAAGAAATAAACATAATTTTTTAATTTTGGAGGATAAAATGAAATTTTTTATAATTTTAGTGCTGCTTGTGTTTTTATTACTCTCTTGCTGCCGGGTTGTCCCGCAAAATAATGAAGGTTTAATAGAAACATTAGGAAAATATTCCAGAACCGTAAAAGCTGGTTTAGTGCTAATCATCCCCGTAATACAGAGGTTGCGTAAAGTTTCCTTGGCAATGTTTCCGGCAGAAATTTCAAAATATTCAATTATTACTAAAGACAATGCAGAAATTACTACCAGCTTAACCTTAAATTACTTAGTAACTGATTCCTATAAGTATTTTTACAATAATACAGATTCAGTTAAATCAATGGTTGAGCTTATCCGTGGCCATTTAAGGGACATTATTGGACGGATGGATCTAAATGATGCTTTAGGCTCAACAAGTAGTATTAACAGTCAGCTCTCAGATGCTATTGGTGATTTAACGGACATTTATGGCATTCGTGTAGTCAGAGTCAACATTGATGAACTTTTACCTAGCACCGAAATTCAAAAGGCCATGGACAAACAGCTAACTGCCGATCGTGAAAAAATAGCTGCTATTGAAAAAGCTGAAGGTGAAGCTAAAAATATTGAACTGACTACAAAGGCTAAAAATGATGCTTTAATTGCAACGGCTAAGGCTAAAGCTGAAGCTGTCAAAACAGAAGCTGAAGCTGAAGCATATCGGATAGATCAATTGCAAGCCAGCCTGGCTAAAGCAAGTGACGGCTACTTTAAAAATCAGAGTTTGGACAGTTTCAATAATTTAGCTAAGGGACCTAACAATCTAATTGTAGTTAATAAAGATGACCTTACGAATTTGGGAAGCATTCCTGCGACTGCAAAGATCTGGCATGAAGCAACAAAAGAAAGCGAATAAATTCTGCAAAACAAAAATCATTTCCGAACTTGGAAATGATTTTTTTAATTTTCGAGGTATTGTTCATATCCACGATCAAATAAAATAATTGTAAATTCAGCCCCCTGATTTATTTCTGACTGCACACTTATTTTGCCACCATGTTGTTTGATCAAAGAAGAAACTATTGACAAGCCTAAGCCATACTCTCCTTTGCCAGAGCGGCTACGAGAAGGATCAGCTTTAAAATATCTTTCAAAAACATATTTGATTTGTTGTTGATTCATCCCAATACCATTATCCTCAACAACAATAGTTGTTGCATGAGCAACGCGGTAGCCACTTATTTGAATTTCGCCATCAGAAGTAAACTGAATTGCATTCTGAACCAAATTAACCATTATTTGAGTAAAACGATCTTTATCAGCATAGATAGGCAAATCTCTTGGTGCATTGATAGTAATTGTGTCATTGGCCTTGGCAGCATTTTGTTTAAGCTGCATTGTCACATCGTCTAGCGTTTTTCTAGCATTAAAAGTGGTTTTAACTAGGTTTATTTGATTATTACGAATTTTTTCATAATCCAAATTTTCGTTAACTAACCTGATCAGACGCTTAGTTTCCCTATTCATTAAGGCAATAGATTTAGGCTTAGCTTTATCAGGAATGGCATCATATTGCAAGCCCTCTAAAATACCATTAATAGTAGTCAGAGGGGTTCGCATTTCATGAGCCGCATCAGCCATAAATTGATCACGCCTTTTTTCTTGCTCCTTAAGCTCTTGGTTTGATTTTTTTAAAGCGCGAACCATTTGATTGAAATTATCAGCAAGCTGAGTTATCTCATCATTTCCGCTATAGTTTGTTTGGACATCAAAATCACCAGCAGCAACTTTTTTAGTGGCAAGTGATAGCTTTTTTATTCTGTCAGTTGCATAAAAAGAAAGAATAAAGCTAAGCATCAAACCCACAATTATTGCCGAGACAAGAGCACTAAACAAATTTTGCTTGGCTATTGTCACCGGTCTTTCAACCTTGGCCACCCGGACTCCTAACCAAATTGCCCCAATAAATTTACCATTGTCTTTCCACGGTAAAAGAACGCCAGTACAGGCATCCTTTTTATGCCCCAAGCTGGAAAGTGCTTCATTATTATTTTTGATGTGAAGTTTCTTTCCCTGCTTTAATTGCAGAACCCTCTTTGAAGTTAGGTGGATGTCGTCATTTTTCTCAGGATAAATCTGAGCACCTTGCTTATCAAAAACACTAAGATACACCCTATCACTATGGAGGACGAATTCTAATTTATGCAAAAATTTGGGGTTTAACATGGCCGAGCCCTTTTTTTCATCGCTTGCGGCTAGTGTGCCTAAAGCTGAAGCAAAATCTTCCATTCTCTGATAATTATATTCATATGATTGTTTAGTTGTATTATTTATTTCAGAAAAACCGATTATTGATACCGTAGTAAGAATGATTAGTAAAAAACTAAGCATATGCTGATAAATTAACTTCATGTTAAAACCTACGAATCATCAAACTTATAGCCGACGCCCCAAACGGTTTGGATAACATTTGCACCTACTTTTTCCAATTTTTGGCGCAATTTTTTAATATGTGCATCCACGGTGCGATCTTCACCATAATAATCATAACCCCAGACAGACTCTAACAATTGTTCACGAGAAAATACTTGTTTGGGCTTCTGTGCCATAGTATAGAGCAAATCAAACTCTTTAGGTGTAATATTTTCAACATATTGACCATCATAAAGCACCTCACGCCGGCTTTTAGAAATTTTTATGTGATCAGTTTCGACATCAAATTTTTCAGTATTTTTTACCGCTTTCGTTTGTTCCTGCTTATCATCAATTCTAATCCTACGTTGTAAAGCCTTGATGCGGGCTATTAAAGCTAGTGGACTAAATGGTTTAGACACATAGTCATCAGCACCAGCATTAAATCCTTGGATTTGCTCTTCTTCACTGCTTCTAGCAGTCAACATGATAATTGGTATGGTAGGTGAAATTGCACAAACTTCTTTAGCAACTTCTATGCCATCTTTTTTTGGCAAGTTAAGATCTAATGTTATTAAATCATACTGATCTGGATTTTTAGCAAACATTTTAACGGCTTGTTCTCCATCAGTTGCAATATCCGTGGTCCATCCTTCTTTTTCGAAGAACATCTCCATCATTTCTGCAACTGACTGATCATCCTCGACCATTAAAATTTTCAGTTTCATTTTCGGTCCCTAAATCCTTTTGTTCTCTCCTTTTTTACTTTGTCAGGATCTATGTAATCTGCTGGCAATTCATGACGTTTTTGCAAAAAGCTTTTTAAACTTTTTTCCGTAGCCATGATTGGAAAGATAATGAAAAGATAAAATGTCAGCAGCCAAAGTAAAAAATATCGATCCCATTTAAGTAAATGGATTCCAATCCCTAATACTAATTGGATTAAACCAAATATAATAAAATAGCAACTTGCCTTATGCTGAGCAAATTTAAAACTAGCTTTATTAACTTGGGCCAAGTAGGAATAATAACTATAAAATGGACGTGGTCTTTTGGGAGGCGATATCAGCCATAACAGTCCAACTACCATAATAATCGAACCGCATGCAATATAAATCATTCTCTTTTCCTTTCCATCTTAAGACTTAAGAATTAATCCTGATTGCCAGGAGTAGAAATAACCATTTTCATATTTCCTGAAAATTTAAATTCCTTAATATTATTCGGAATTATCATATTTGTGCCAATAGATAAATTAAAAATTTTATTTTCACACTCAATTGTACCTGAACCATTAATAATTGTTACTAATAAGAAAGGATGCTTATTTAAGCCGGTATGCCACTGACCGTTTAAATCTATTTGCCACAAATAAAAATGAGGAGACAGTGGCGGCTTAACCAACGTCTTAATGATGGCATCTTCTTTTTCACTAGTTGTTATTTTAAGTTTAGGATCAACATGAGGTACTTGAGTGACGTCAATAGACTTCTGTGTATGCAACTCCCTTTTTTTGCCAGTTTTTTTATCTACACGATCGTAATCATATAAACGGTAGGTAACATCACTTGACTGTTGCGTTTCAATGACTAAGATTCCTTTAGTCAAAGCGTGAATTGTTCCTGAAGGAACATAGAAAAAGTCTCCGGCTTTAACGGGAACCTTGCGCAATAATTTGTCCCATTCGCCCTTGTGAATCATTTCAGCAAGTTCTGAGCGTGTTTTAGCAGTATGGCCATATATTAGATATGATCCTGGATCCGCTTGTAACACATACCAGCTTTCGGTTTTTCCACTGTCATTTTCTACTTTACGAGCATATTCATCATTGGGATGGACTTGCACAGATAGATTATCATTGGCATCCAAAAACTTAACGAGAAGTGGAAATTCCTTACTCTTGGGGTTACCAAATAGTTCCGGGTTTTCATGATATACTTTACGTAAACTTTGTCCTTTGAAGTCGCCGTTTGTAATAGTTGAAGCATCATCCTTATATCCGGAAATAACCCAAGCTTCTCCTACTTTACCATCAGGTACGTCGTAATTAAAAATAGTTTTTAATTTGCGCCCGCCCCAAATTTTGGGTCTAAAATACGGGGTAAGAAAAAATGGCTCCATTATGATCACCTCACTATTAGTTTAATCTTTTAAAGTATAAATTTAAAACTATTTTTTCAAATATGAAAACAATTGTTATTATTTTAAGAGCTGATTTCCGAATAAAATACTTATATTTAATAATTTCATTTATTTTAATATATTGCTTAGAAAACACCAAAGAAAAAACCTGTCATATTGTTTTGACAGGTTTTTAGATGGGGAATAATTTACTACTATTTTTATTGTTATCTGCTACTTTCTTTTACTCTTCAATCCCTCCAGTCTTGATTCTGCAATCTCATGCTCCAACTCGTTTTCATATTGTTCTCTTTGAGCATTATCCCAGCCATAATAATCAGACATGCGCTTAATCACGCCATTCTTTACTTGGTCTAATGTATCACTCTTGAATAAAATATGATAAGTACGTCTTAATAGATAGTCAACTGGTGTTAATGTCATTTCCTCTGCCAGCGAGTAATCAAGAGCTGCAGTTTCACCAATACTCAATCCTTTTTCTGGTTTGATTGTTTGGGCATAATCATAAATTTGCTCCGCCTGAGAGCCAAATAAGTTTGCAAT
The DNA here is from genome assembly GCF_019972835.1 of Lactobacillus laiwuensis. Taxonomy (GTDB): domain Bacteria; phylum Bacillota; class Bacilli; order Lactobacillales; family Lactobacillaceae; genus Lactobacillus; species Lactobacillus laiwuensis. The sequence goes on from NZ_BPPB01000003.1 coordinate 94,008, forward strand.
CTCTTTTGCATCATCAGCTGCAAGGCCGGCAGCCACACCATCTTTAGCAATGCGAGCAAGTTCAGCTTCTGCGTTGTCAGAATCGAAATCGCCACCAGCAACTTTAATTTCTGCTGAATCTTGCAACGTAAAGTTTTTAGAAAACTCGTCATGAAATTTTTGCTGGATTTTCTTCATTGCACCATTAGCCATGATCCGGTAATCTGTCAACTTACCGCCGGCCAAAGTGATCAACCCATCTTCTGCTTCAGTTAACGAACTACCACGTGATACGGCAGATGGCGCTGAAGTACTGTCAGAAACGCTGGCACCAGTTGCTGCATCTGCAGCTTCGTTACCTTCAACTTCTACTTCGATTAAAGGACGTACACCAGCCCAGCTGGCTTCGATATCATTAATTGTTAAATGAGCAGCAGGATACTTTTTATTAATGATATTTAACAAGTAGTCTACATCGCCTTTTTCAACGGTAGGATGAGCATAATCACCGGTAAAGTCAGTATCCGTTGTGCCGAAATAGGTTTTACCTTCCCGAGGAATAGTGAAAATCATTCGGCCATCAGCCGTACCCGAGCCAAAATATGTTGGCTGTGGCACAGTCAAGCGGGATTGGTCAACTACCAAGTGGACACCTTTTGTAGGACGCAAACGCGGTTTTTTGTAAACTTCTTTATCTTCTTGTCTTACCAAATCTGACCAAGGCCCAGAAGTGTTAATAACAACATCGGCATGAATATCAAATTCTTCGCCTGTTAAATTGTCATGAACGCGAACACCATTAACTTGTTTTTGATCATTATGTAAAATTTCGATGCTCTTCAGGCGACTAACAGCTAGGCACCCTAATTCATGGGCCTTTTTAACATTTTCTACTACCAAGCGGGAATCGTTATTTTGATAATCCAAGTAAACACCTGCACCCTGCAAGTTCTCACTATTTAATTGTGGTTCTCGTTTTAAGGTTTCTTCCTTATCCATCATGTAGTTGGCATATTTAATTAAAGGTGAATCTCCTTCAATACCTGCTAAATGATCATAAAGATCCATCGCTACTTTTACCGAGAACATAGTAAACGTTGTCCCTGGTTCGTCATAAATTGGCAAAATCATAGGATCGGGTTGTGTCATATGTGGAGCGATATGCTGGATAACAGCACGTTCCTTGACTGTATCAGAAACGACTTGGACATCAAAAGTCTTCAGATAGCGAATACCACCATGTACAAGTCTAGTAGACCTTGATGAAGTGCCTCCACCAAAGTCTTGCATATCAATCAAGCCTGTCTTCATTTTGGCTGCACTGGCCTGAAGAACAACGCCTGCTCCGGTAATGCCGCCTCCGATAACCAGCAAATCTAATTTTTCATTTTTTAAACGTTCAATTTCTTCTTTTCTGGTTTCAATTGAAAACGCCATGATTTGGCCTCTTTCTTTTTAATAAAAATTTCTAATTGTTTTTCTGGTATGGCTTATATGAAAAGCTCTGAGCAGCTTTAACAGCTGATTTCCAGCCTTCATAAAGGTGATCTCTTTCTGCACTGCTCATTTGCGGTTTAAAGGTTTTACCTACTTTTTGAATTTTCTTGATTTCATCAAAATCCTTCCAAAAGCCAATTGCTAAACCAGCAAGAAAAGCTGCACCTAATGCCGTTGTCTCGAGGTTGGCAGCACGCTCAATTTCGATACCCAAGATATCAGCTTGGAACTGCATTAAATAGTCATTATTAGCAGCACCACCATCAACCTTTAATTTTGGAATTTGAATTTTAGTATCTTCGTGCATCGTATCAATAACATCACGACTCTCATAAGCCAAAGACTGTAACGTGGCTTTGGTAAAGTCATCACTGGTTGTTCCCCGAGTCAGACCGAAAACAGCACCTCGGACATTAGAATCCCAGTACGGAGCACCTAGACCGGTAAAAGCAGGAACAACGAAAACTTCATTATTATCTTTTGAGCGCTTGGCAGCTTCTTCTGATTGAGGAGCGTCATCAATAATGCCCAGTTGATCACGCAGCCACTGAATAGCTGAACCAGCTACGTAAATACTACCTTCTAAAGCATAATTTACTTTGCCGTTTATGCCATAAGCCACAGTAGTTAACAAATTATTAGCTGAAAATTTAGGTTTTTCGCCAGTATTCATAACGGTGAATGCACCGGTGCCATAGGTGTTTTTAACCATTCCCGGCTCAAATGCTAACTGCCCAAACAAAGCTGATTGCTGGTCACCTGCCATGCCGGCAATTGGTACTTGACTACCATAAAAGTGAAATTCAGCCGTAGTACCGTATATTTCAGAATTAGACCGAATTTCAGGCAGAATTTTTCTTGGAATGTTTAATAACTTAAGTATTTCATCATCCCAATCCAGTTTGGTAATGTTAAAAAGCATTGTCCGGCTGGCATTAGTGTAATCAGTGACATGGACTTTGCCACCAGTTAATTTCCATACTAACCATGAATCAATAGTACCAAACAATAATTCACCGTTTTCTGCACGTTCTTGAGCTCCTGGAACATGATCAAGAATCCAGCGAATTTTGGTAGCTGAAAAGTAGGCGTCAGGAATTAGTCCCGTTTTTTCATGGATCATATCTGTATAGCCATCAGCAATAATTTTATCGGCAATATCTGAAGTCTGCCGTGATTGCCATACAATTGCATGGTAAATAGGCAAGCCGGTCTTCTTATCCCAAATAACAGTCGTTTCACGCTGATTGGTGATACCGATAGCCGCAATTTGGTTGGGCTTAATCCCTGAGTTAATAAATGAATTGGCAATTGTGGATAAAACTGAGTTCCAAATTTCATTGGCATCATGTTCTACCCAGCCAGGTTTAGGAAAATACTGATTAAACTCTTTCCGTGAGTCAATTACTTTTTTACCAGAATGGTCCAAAATAATTGCCCTTGTACTAGTAGTACCTTCATCAATCGCTAAAATATATTTTTCAGCCATTATACTTTCTCCTTTTTAGTCTTAAAACTAATTTAGTAAAGGTAACTGTCGTTACAATTCAATTTTACCCTCGCTTTTTGGGAAGCGCTAACATATAATGATAATAACTTATTAGTTAAAGTTATAAGCAAAAGGACATAGTGCGATGAAATACAGTTTATTAACATATAAGTACTTTATTGACGTAGTTGAAACTCAAGGATTTACCCCTGCTGCAAAACGAAATTTTGTCTCTCAAACCGCAATTAGCAATGCGATTAAAAATTTAGAAAAAGACTTAGGCGTTCAGCTAATTGATCGTTCAACTTCCCATTTTAAGGTCACTTTAGCCGGAATTAATTTGTACCATTGTGCAGTGCCCGTGCTAAACAAATATTACGAATTTAGCGAAAAAATCAGTCAGTTGAACAATTCTTTTCAAACGTTAAGAATACATTATTTGCACGCTTTTGATTATTGGGCTGTTGAACTGGCACATTCTCTTGCAAAAAACAATCCTGATTTACAATTACAACTTGATACTGAAAATTTTGCCGCTAGCATCCCTAAACTTGATGCAGGCGATTATGACGTATTGATTGGGTTTTCCACTGCCGTCAGTAAAATTAAAAATATCCATGTTAGAAAAGTTGGCACTGCCAATTTCGGCATTTTGTTGAATAAAAAGGCTATTGACCAAAAAGGCATTCTGAAGAAAGACGCTATAAAAAAGCAGCCCCTTTTCTTACAAAAATGGACTGCTACTGATAATAATGACGTACAAACAAAAATTAAAAATATTCTGGATAAAATGAATATCAGTTATGAACAAATAATTTACCTAGATAGTTTCGACGCTGCTCTAGCAAACGTTGTGTTGAATCATGGAATGGCAATTTATCCGGAAGAACTGCCACTGCCGAAAATGTATGATAATCATGTTACTTTTTTGCCCAACTTGCCTAAATTAAAATACGACGTTGTTGCGATATATAAAAATCCAGCTATTTGTAATATTTTAGATCGTTCCCTGGCTAAAAAATAGATATTAAACTGCTTTCTATAATTAGTCCAGTTTTCCCAATTTACCTAAACCAGTAACTACAGTTATAAGCATTGAAAAAAACATACAGACAGCGGCAACAATAAATATTGAATGGACTTCTGCTTTGATTAGAAAACCACTAATTAGTGACATAATTGGCCCTATAATCCTGGTTAACGAAGTTGAAATCGAAGTTATTGTTCCTTTAAATTTAGATGAAGTTTCTGCTTGAATAACAGTAAAGAAGTTGGCTTGCGACCAGACGCTACCAAACGAAACCATTGCGTAACCAAAAGTGACTAAAAAGTAAGATTGAACATTGAGCATGATCATGAAACCGATCATTATAAGTGAAGCAATCAGAATCATTTGCGTACCAAGTCTCATGTTTTTATTAATACGTAAATAAATAAAATTGCCTAGAATACTTGCAATCGCTGCTACCGTGAAAAAGTACTGACCAAATTAACAGAAACATTCATTTCTTGTTTTAACAAAAAAGTAAGCATGGGAACAACTGCTTGAAAGCCAATGTTTGCCACGAAAAAACTTGCGATCAGCCATTTAATATCATGATGTGCAAATAAAAAGGTGATTCCCTCTTTTGCACTTTTATTAAAAGACTTTTCACCCTTTACTGACTTTTTTTCTGTATGTAAAGGTTCATAATCTTTAATAACATAAGTTAAGTAACCAAAGCTTAAGGCATCCAGTAAAAAGCCACCAATATAATTAATTAAATTAATAATGACAGCTGCAATACCTGGACCAAAAGTTTTTTGAATCGATGAAATTAATCCCATTTGTCCTGAAACAGATGAAAGTTCTTCTTTTTTAACCGACTCGGCTATGAAAATTTGATATCCGGTCCAAGTAATTAAATCAAATGTACCAAGTATAAAGACTACCAATAAAAGCCAATATAATGAAATGTTTTTTATAACCAAAAATGGTGCAATTATAATTAGCACCATTTGCATTATTAAAGAAAAGAGCATGATTTTCTTACGAGAATATATATCAAAAATGGGCCCAATTGTTAGTCCAAACAATGCTATGGGCAGATATTCAACTGCAGTTAACAGTCCCATTATGACTGATGAATGGGTTCTAGACAGCATCAGCAATGGGATTGCAAAAGTGTAAAATTGATCACCCAGTCCTGAAATGGCATAGCCTAAAAGTAGTTTGTTTTTTTGTGTTAAATTTTTCATTGTGACTTCTTTTTAAATTTACGACAGACTATGTACTTAACTATTAAAACGCACATAATTTGCCTTTTTTAAGTTCAAATTAATTTAAGTAGTTTTATTGTTAGTAAAATAGTTTTTAAATCAGATCGTTTTTTGATTTATTTTTAGTATAATAAATATATATAAATAGAATAGCAGATTTTCTCAAGATTTGTCCATATTGCAAGCGACCTAAAACCTAAGGTAAAAATTAAGGAGTGTAATAATGAAAGCAAATTTAAAAAGTGATAAAACGGGAGTAATTAAACAGGTAAAAGTTGGGGCAAGTTGGACAGCCCTTTTCTTTGGTGCGTGGGTACCAATCTTCAGAGGAGACTAGAAGTTTGCCATTCTTTTTGGAATTATTCAATTACTTGAATTTTGTTCTTTTGGAATTATAGGACTAATTATAAGAATTGTAACCTGTGTCAAATATAATTCTTGGTATATCAGAACTACTAAATAATAGTTATTCTCCTGCTGATAAAACATCTGAACAGGTATTAAGACAAAAAGGTCTTTACCTAATTTGATTGGATTTTAAATAAGCAGATTTATAATTACAAGTGGAATGGTAAACTTTAATACAACTAACTAAAATTAAACTATTCAATTAAAATACAATTATTTCAAAATGTGACCTCAAAATTCATAAAATATTTGGAGGTCATTTTTTTGATTAAAATTTTATTTCTTGATTTCACATGCAGTCACAATTTCTGAGATGCGAACTTCATTTTCTTCAGAACCTCTAATAAAAGTTAATTTCGGTTCATCATCTTCTTCATTCATAATATCTTGGACAAACATTGTTTTCGTTTTACCATTTTTTAACTTAAATTGAACAGTTCTACCGTAAAAATGTTTTCCTAACTCTTGCAATGTCATTTTATGTGGATCCATTTCATCAACTTCTTAGTCATCAAACAATTTTTATATAATTTTGATACGGTAATAGATAAGCTTGTAAATCATCATTTTTAAATACTCAGTGAATAACAAGTAACATTTATTTTCACTTTTTTCATTTTATAACACTTACTTATTGTTTTTTACTGCTTCCCCTTTATCATAAGACTCTATTGATTCCATTGTCTATATAGTTAATAAGCATTTTTGCTACACGATTAATTGCTTCATATTATTTTTACTGAATGATCTTTCACAGAAAATGTTTATCAAAAAATGAATTGTTATCTATTAACAAACACTTCACTTTGGTTTCCATATTCAAAGAATAAAATATTTAGATTATTTATTCTTTTATGCCGTGCGAAGACAAAATAAAGCCCTATGAATGCTTTATTCATAGGGCTTTATTTAAATATTTATGGCTCTATAATTTATCCTGTTGATGACTTATTCATGTGGTAAGCTGTTAATAGGTTTTTTATTGCATAAAAAAGGAGGACATCTTCCTCTTGCTTCTTGTAATAAAATATTAACTTCACCCAATATTTTATAGAAGGTTTGAATTATGTCCTCTTTTAATAATTATATTAAATTTGCTCTTGATATTAAAGATCAAA
>NZ_BPPB01000004.1 GCF_019972835.1 Lactobacillus laiwuensis
CTCTTTTGTTTTGGGTTCTGTTAAACCCGCACATTTTTGCGAAAACATTGTTCAGTTTTCAAGGTACTACCTGCTGCCTCTTTAAAACAGCTTTTTTATTTTCCCAGATCCGTGCCCTTTTGTCAAGCACTTTTTTCTGGGACCTTTTTGCCGTCTTGCCCGACAGCGTTTATTATCTTACTAAAGCAGCTCGCTTTTGTCAACTGCTTTTGCTCGATTTTTTTGCCGGCCACCGGGGCCTCTTGCCTTGCGGCTCATTGCCCGACGACAGTTATTAATACTAGCAATTATTTTTCTTTTTTGCAAGTATTTTTTACAAAAAAAATTAATTCAGTCAGCTTTTTTTATTGATTGCTCAATATGAACCAATAATAAATGGATACTCTGGTATACATCCCTGATATCATGTCGGCATTCATCTACCACCCAGTTAAAAACAATAGCATAAATTCCGTTTGCTACTAATTCCACTTTGCGAACTGAAAATGGACCTCTAGGTCGCATGTAATTTTCTATTGCTATAGCATATTCTTTTCGCAAAACACGATAAAATTCTGGTGGATCTTGTGCAATCCTATTGAGATTAATATAGAATATTTTATTCTCTTTTATTTTCAGCAACATGCGGTAAAACATCCGGTCCATCGTTTCGCCATCTACACTTCGCAATGTCCGCCTAGTTTGCAGAGTTAAAACTGAAGTAAATAAATCACAAATATTGCGGTATTTTGTATAAAAAACCCCACGATTTATATTTAACTTCTTACAAAACTTAGTTACAGTGTACTTATAAACTCTATATTTTGACAGCTCCAACAGGAGAACTTGCTCAGTCTTTGTTAAGCTCATATTGATCGCTCCTACTTATAGTATCATAAGTATATCAATAATAGGCATGACGAGCAATACTATCTTGGAAAAAAATGATGTTATTTTTAAAAGCTAAAAAAGCACTTAAAAAGGCAACATACTTTAATTTATCCTCTAAATAAAAAACCAACAACTACTAAAATCGTAGGCTGGTTTTCAGATAATAAGTTAAATTTGATTTTTATTTAAAATTAAGTTTGATTATCGCGCCTATCTTTTCTTTGTCGCTTTGCCTTACGAATTTTACTACGCTGCTCAATTTTATTTTTTTGAGCTCTGTCTTGCTGAATAGCTCTTTTAATCTTTTTCTTATAGCCTGGTTTACGTTTTTTCTGCGCTTTTTTTACCATTCCTCTCACCTTATTATCAAGTCCTTGAGAAGTTGATTTTCTTAATTTGCGGTTATGATAATGTGTCCGTGATATGAGAGAATTATCTTTAATTTCGACAAAATCAAAATGAATCCCCATTTTTTCCAGCTTAAGAATTTGATTCATTTCTTCTTCACGAATTAAGGTAACGGCATGACCACTCATCCCATTTCGTCCGGTTCTACCAATACGGTGAATCACAAATTCTAATTCACGGGGGATTTCATAATTAATAACCAGGCTGACACCTTCAATATCTATGCCACGTGCGGCTAAATCAGTTGCCACTACATACTGGTATTGTCCGGCTTCTACTTCACGCATAGTTCTTTTACGTTCGCGTTCAGTTATTCCACCATGAATCTTAGCCACTTTTAAGCCCTGATTAATGAGAAATTCTGCCAGTTCATCAACAGTTTGCTTTGTGTTAGCAAAAATAAGTGCCAAATACGGTTGACCCATTGTTAATAATTGATAGAGTACTTTTTTACGACTTTTTGAGCCAATATCAAGCAAATCGTTTTTGACCGTTGGCGAGATAACGGTGGGATTATCTATGATAATAGTTTCAGGCTTTGCCATGTATTTACGTAAAAAGTTAGCCAACTTAACCGGAATTGTAGCCGAAAAAGCAGTTAAAACACAATTTTGGGGCAATCTTTGAGCAATAAAATCAATTTCACTCAAAAAGCCCATGTCCAAAGTCATATCGGCTTCGTCAATAACAAAGTTTTTGACATAATCTAATGGCAAAATCTTTTTTTCAACGAAATCATGTAGTCTGCCGGGAGTGGCAACTACAATCTGAGGTTTATGGCTAGAAATCTTATCGACTTGTCGCTCACGGTCGGTACCGCCAGCTAGATGTGCAATGGTAATGTCTAAACCGGAAGCGTCCCTTAACTGGCGGGCTACTTGATACAATTGCTGGGCAAGTTCACGACTAGGCGTAGTCAAGATTGCCTGAGTAAATTGAAGATTCTCGTCAATTTCATTCATAACAGGAATCAAAAAGGCGTGAGTTTTACCTGAACCGGTAACTGCTTGCACTACAGCATTTTTGTGTGCCATTAAAACAGGGATCACTTTTTCCTGCACTTCAGTAGGTTTAACAAAGTTAATCTTTTTTAATCCCTGTCTAATTGCTGGATTTATCTGTTCATTTTCAAAAATATTATTCATGTTCCTCTTGATATTCCTTGGTTACCTGAACTAGTTCTGCGAAAATTTGTTTCACTTCCGCCATGTCTTTTGCGTTAGCTCCACTTGCTAAAGCGTGACCGCCTCCATCATGTTTTGCTGCTAATTCGTTAATTACTGGTCCCTTTGAACGATAATGGACTCTGAATGTACCGTCTGGTTTTTCAACAAAAACATTCCAGGCAATGATATCCTTAATTCGACCGGGAGTAGAAACAGTACATGAAGCTTGTTCTGAATCTACACCCAATTTATGCAGTGTATCCTGAGTCAGAATAGCATAGGCTGCACCACTAGCATCGACTTTCATATACTCCAAAACTTCGGCCTGTAATTTTGCCTGTTCGAAGGTAACATCACTGATATTACGCGCAATTTCATTAATATTAATTCCGGTCGCTGCCAATTTAGCCGCAATTTTAAAAGTACGATCTGTTGTTTCAGGATACATAAATCTACCGGTATCACCCACTATTCCAGCATAAAGGGGATAAGCAACTTCTGCAGTAAGTGGCATTTTTTCAGTAATAATAAAGTCTGCTATAATTTGTGAAGCAGCAGGAGCCTGATCATCAACAAAACTCATATCAGCATATGGTTCAACATCGGGATGATGATCAATTTTAATTAAAAAATCGCCTTTGCTATATAATTTATTTGAAATACGGGCAGTATTTCCTGTGTCTGTGGTGATTACAAGAGCTCCTTCATAATCTTTTTCAGTCACTTGATCCATATGATTGATCCATGCTAGATCGCCTTCATCATTTTGACCCGCGCATAAAATACGCTTATTGGGAAACTGCAGCTTTAAAGAACGTGCAAGTCCTGCCTGAGAACCTAAAGCGTCTGGGTCTGGACTAGTGTGTCTATGTAAAATAATGGTGTCATATTGTGTGATTTTTTGATATATTTCGGTAAAAGTATTCATATCTAAACTCCTTTATTACTTATATAAATTCCAGCCTAATAACAATTTTTTATTGAGTAAACAAATCTAAATCCATATTTTCATAGTCTGCTTCTGTAAAATCTGTAGCAGTCACACCCAAAAGTCTTATTCCATCATTTAAAAATGAACTGGAAATAGGATCAAAAAGTTCTTTAGCAACATTGTATAACTCTAATGGATTATTAGTAGCATGATCAAGTTTACGCCTTTTAGTAACAGTCTTGAAATCACTGTTGCGAATTTTTAAAACAACAGTATTGGCATAAAAATTTCGTTCAATTAGCTTATCAGCCAGATCATTAACATAATTACGCAAATTTGTCAGTGCAGTTTGCTCATTGTAAACACTAGGTTCATAGGATCGTTCAATACCAATAGATTTGCGATTACGCTCATCATCAGGAATTACTCGTGATAAATCAATACCGTTGGCGTGTTCAGCCATTAAGTATCCCATACGGTTGAAGTGTTTTATTAAATCACGAACATGCATTTTTTGCAACCCATGACCTGTAAAAATGCCCATTTCTGCTAATTTTGCTTGAGTTTTTGGACCGATACCATGAAACTGAGCAATTTTTTGTTTTGCTAAAAATTTTTTGGCTTCATCTGGCAAAATAACAGTGCGCCCGAATGGCTTCGAATACTCAGAACCCATTTTTGCTAAAAATTTGTTATATGTGACGCCAAAAGAACAGTTAAGACCAACTTCTTTTTTTATTTTCTTCTGAAGATTAATTGCAATCTGCAACGCAGAGGTTATCCCTAATTTGTTTTCAGTTACATCCAAATACGCTTCATCAAGCGCGATAGATTGGACGTTATCAGTAATTTCATGCATCAACTGATGTATTTCTGCAGAAACACTATGATATTTGGTAAAATTTGGGCTCAAAAATACCAATTTATTTTTCGGTATCAGTCTTAATGCCTTAATCGATGGCATAGCAGAGTGCACACCGTATTGACGAGCAATATAATTAGCTGTTGCAACCACACCATGACCGTGATAATTTCTCGGATCCTGACCAATTACCAGTGCCTTATTTTTTAATTCGGGATGATCACGTGTTTCTACAGACGCATAAAAAGCATCCATATCAAGGTGAATAATTTTTCTATGTGTATCATTTTTAGGCAAAAGGCCATCGTCAAAATTACTCATAAATCCAACGTTCTGTCGGTGACTCAAAAATTTTAGCAGCTGATTTAGGACCCATTCTGTAGGGCAAATATTGTTCAGGTTCTTGACCCTGTTCGTTTTCTTTTTGCCAAGCTTCTTCAACATGGTCAATAAATTTCCAATAGTTTTTTAGTTCACTCCAGTGAGTAAAATTAGTCGAATCATTTACAAAAACATCATGCAGCAAACGTTCATAACCATCTGGCACCTGTTTTTGCTCTTCACTTGTAAGTCCGTAGCTTAAATTCTCACGTCTGATTCCAGTTTCATTGATTTTTTTACCGTTAATAGTAATAAAAATCTGCATCTGCGGATCTATAATGATTGAAATATTATTTGAATGAGCCATGCCATACTGATTCGACATATGCTTTAAAACAATGTCAATCCTATTTTTCTTTTCTCTCATTTCTTTACCAGTTCTAAAATAAATTGGTAAATCTGCCAGTGGCCCCTTTTTAAACTTTACTTCACCTGCTACATAGGTTTCCGTATGAGAATCCTCAGCAACATTGGGTTCTTGACGATAGCCAAATGTAACATCACTGCCGAGATATTGTCCCCTTACAAAGTGTCGTGCAATTTCATCTTCTGTGGGAATTATCATACTATCAAGCAGTTCTTGCTTTGCTTTGTGGATACTTTGCGAAGTTAGATCTTTAGGTTCCGGCATTGCGAGCAACGTAATTATCTGAAAAATATGGTTCTGTACCATATCGCGCAAAGCTCCTGCTGTTTCGTAATAGCCACCTCGAGCCTCAACTCCAAGTTGCTCAGCCAAAGTGACCTGAACGTTTTTAATATTATGATTATTCCAAATATTTTTAATCAAAGGATTGGTCAGCCTCATTGGCAAAATATTCTGAATCATTTCCTTACCCAAATAATGATCAATCCGAAAGATATCATCTTCAGCAAAAGATTCAGTTATTTGCTTGTTCAACTCTTCTGCCGTGGCAAGATCACGACCAAAAGGCTTTTCAACAACAATGCGGTTAAAACCCGAACTAGTTAAATGTTGATCATTAATGTGTTCAGCAATAGTCCCAAAGAATTTAGGAGCCATCGCCATGTAGAAAATACGATTTCCCTGTGCACTATATCGATCGTCAAGATCTTGCGCCAAATTTTTCAAGGTTTCATAGTGTTCCACATTTGTCACATCATGAGACTGATAGTAAAAATGACTGGCAAACGCAGCTAAATCATTTTCATCCACTTCATTATGTGTTTCGTGCACAGCGTCACTCACTTGGTCGCGCAAATATTCATGTGACCATGGACGACGAGCCGTGCCGATCACAGCAAAATTATCGTGAATTAAACCTTGTTCAAATAAATTAAACAGTGCAGGATATAACTTCCTATGAGCTAAATCTCCACTCCCACCAAAGATAATCATAATTACCGGAATGTTATTCATGAAAAAATCCTTTCTGCTATCTTTTTACACTAACTTTATTTTATACTATTTTGCCGTTAAACTCGCGCTTTGAGCAATATTTGCCAATATTTGTTTACTAATTTTGGTAATAAAAAAGTGCCTTAAAGGCACTTTTTAACCACTTTATTTTGACTTGTCCGGTGTTTCAGCAGCTGAACTAGCTGGCTTTTCTTCAGCTGGTTTTTCAGCAGGCTGATCCGGCTTTTGATCTGTCGTCGGTTCACTTTGCTTTGCTTCTTCAGTTTTGTCAGCACTTTCAGAGGTAGCAGCCGGTTCAGCATTGGTCGCATTGCCTGGCAGAATTTGCTGTACCGCCATTCTACTAAAGGTTAAATAAATGCCATCTGCATCAAGCACCACAGTTTTGTCTTTAGTATTAACAGAATCAATTTTACCGTGAAGACCGTCGATCATGATGACGCTGTCACCTTTCTTCAATTGATTCATCATTTCCATTTTCTTTTGCTGTTGCTTTTTTTGGGGTTTGATCATAGTAAAATACATCAAAGCAATCAAAACAACAAAGATAATGATTGTCCACAAACTTCCGCTTCCATTATTAGCATTAGCTAAAAATAAATTATTCAATGTTACACTCCTCAAATTAAAATTACTCATTGTCTAAATATTAATTATACAAAAAATAACGAACAATTGCATTATTTGTTTGGCAAGGGCAAGCCTAAATGAACGTAAGCTTTCTCAGTGACCATTCTTCCTCTTGGAGTCATTAATAAAAAGCCATTTTGCATTAAATATGGTTCGTACAGTGACTGGATAGTTTCAACGTCTTCACCCGAATTTGCCGCTAAAGTCCTGATTCCTACCGGACCACCATGATAATTTTCAATAATCACACGCAAAATTTTGCGATCAGTCTGATTAAGCCCTTCATCGTCAACTTGCAATTGTTGCAGTGAGCTTTTGGTAGTCGCAAAAGAAATAACTTCTTCTCCTTTGACCTGAGCAAAATCACGCACTCTGCGTAATAACCTGTTAGCCACACGGGGCGTGCCCCTAGATCTGCGTGCTAATTCGTGTGCTGCTTGAGGTTCAATATCAATATTAAAAACTTTGCTTGAACGACAGATAATTTTTTCTAACTCATCAACCGTATAATACTGCAAGTGTTCCACTATACCAAATCGTCCGCGCAATGGTGCGGACAATTGCCCAGCCAAAGTAGTTGCGCCGACTAAAGTGAAAGGTGGCAAGGGGACATGAACCGCGTGAGTAGTCTGCCCTTCACCAATTACGATATCGACATAATAATCTTCCATAGCAGAGTAAAGAACTTCTTCAATTGGTTTGGCCAAGCGATGAATTTCATCAATAAATAAAATATCACCAGGATTAAGATCAGTTAGCAAGGCAACTAAATCACCAGCCTTTTCAATTGCAGGTCCACTAGTGCTTTTCAAATGAACACCTAGTTCATTCGCTATTACAAATGCTAAAGTTGTTTTTCCCAATCCAGGCGGACCATATAATAGAACGTGATCCAGTGCTTCGTCTCTTTTTTTAGCAGCTTTTATATAAACTGCCATTTCTTTTTTTACCCGTTTTTGTCCCAAATATTCATCTAGTGTTTGGGGACGCAGTGAAAATTCGGCCTGTTCTTCTTCTGAGCCTTGAGCTTCACCAGAAACTATCTCATTTTTATTTTCTGCCAACTGTCTCACTTCCTTTTAAATCGTTATTTTCATTATAACAAGATTTACTTCTTTAAGAGAAGAGACAATCCCTTTTTGATGTACTGATCTGCTGTTGTCTTTTCCTCTTCTATTAAAGCCGGTGTAATCCTGTCTACTTCTTTTTTAGTATAACCTAGTGCAAGTAAAGCTAACAAAGCATCATTTAATTCTGGGGTTACTTCTGCTAAAGCTTCTTTATTTGCTTTATTGACATAGTCTCCTAATTTACCTTTTAAATCAAGGACAATTTGTGAAGCTGTTTTTTTACCTACACCTGGAAAACGAGTTAAGTATTTCACCTCACCCTGTTCAATTGCTTCGGCTAGAGAATTACTGTCTTCAGCAGCCATAATTGCTAAAGCAGACTTTGGTCCGATACCACTGACACTTAAAAGCTTTAAAAACAATCCTTTATCATCTTCAGTCTGGAAACCATATAAAGTGACTCCTGTATCTCGCACAATTTGTTCGATAAAAACTCGCACTTTTTGTCCTTCTTGGTATGCATATGGTGAGGGACTAAAGACCTTGTAGCCAACTCCATTTACGTCAACTACTATAAAATCTGGCTTGATTAGAGTAATATTACCATTTAAATATTCATACATTTGTTGTTAATCTTTCTTAAACATTTTGCGTAAATCTTTTTTCCTTAGGCGCACAATTACCAAATTACCCTTTGCATCATGATACGGATCAGAAATTTGCCTCAAATTTGTCAAAATTTCGCCACAATCTGCAGATGTCAATTTTTTGCGCCCTGCAACTTCCCTTTGAGCTTGGTCTGCTGCTATTCTTTTAATTAAATTTTGAGAATCACTGTCATCTATGTTTAAAAACGTGTCTAAAATTGTACGCACAGAATGTTCGACGTCTTTGCCTAACCAAGTGGGATAAGACCTCAAGATAAAGGTATCTTGCCCAAAGTCTTCTAAAAAAATGCCAATTTTTTGAATGTCTGCCAACTTATCTTTTATTTGTAGAAAATCTAAATTGCCAAATTCCAAAATTAAAGGACTCAGTAAACCTTGCTGGCTAATTTTAGAACTAGACAACTCGAGCATAATCTTTTTAAAAGAAAGCAGTCTTCTAGCGGCAACCTGATCAATTAAATATAGGTCATCATTACTTGCAGCAATAATATATACTTTAGTCTGACCTACAAAACTTAGCTCGGGTAAACTACTTGCCAGTAATTCATCCCCTGTAGAAATTATCCCACTATTAGATTGCTTACTGGTAAAAGGGGTCAACTGACATTGCTTTTTTACATTATCTGTCCAAGTTGCAGTAATCAAATATCGATCATCATCTCGCGGAATATCTAAATTCACGTACTGTGCATGCTGTATATGCTGGATTTTTTCAGGTACCGTTTCATTAATTTGGTCAGCTTGAGTTTCAGGTCTGTTAGTTTCAACCACGTTTTTATTTAAATTAAATTTTAACTGATCAACTAAAGTATCCTCCGTAGCATTATTTAAATTGCTGATAGCATCAGATTTTCTTTCATTTTTCAAAAGCACAGTGCTGATTGCATTTGTTATTAAACGACTTAATTCAGTTTCTTTGGATAAACGTACCTCTCTTTTTGTGGGGTGCACGTTGACATCTACCAAAAGCGGATCAGTTTTTATCTTAACAACAGCTATCGGATAATGTTTAGCAGCAAGGTTATTACCATAACCAGCCATCACTGCACTAGCTAATTTGAAATTTCTAATGTAACGACCATTAAGTAAAATGGAAATAAAATTACGCGTAGATCTGGTAAGTTCAGGGTTAGAAATTAAGCCACTTACTTCAAAGTCATTGTCACTGCCTTTAAAAGACAACATTTTTTCAGCAATATTTCTGCCATAAACACTAGAAACCGTTTGCCGTAAGTTATTGTTGCCAGCAGTCCTTAATAATATGCGACCTTCGTTCATCAATGTAAATGCAATTTCAGGATAACCTAACGCAATCCGATTAATAATATCCACGATTTTCATAATTTCAGTTCTCGGACTACGTAAATATTTCAATCGCGCCGGCGTGTTATAAAATAAGTCTTTAACAGTAATCTGTGTACCTTTTCTGGCAGCGGCATCCTCCTGTGCTTTTTTAACTCCACCCGCAAACTCGGCGCGCGTACCTATTTCATTAGCAGAATTAGTTAAAATTTCGACATGACTGACTGCAGCAATTGAGGCTAAGGCTTCGCCCCTAAAACCTAATGTATTGACATTAAATAAGTCATGCTCATTTGCAATCTTACTGGTCGCATACCTAGTAAAAGCAAGATCAATCTGATCGCTATCAATTCCGGAGCCGTTATCTTGAACTACAATTTGCTTTAATCCGGCATCAGTGAATTCAATTCTAATTCTGCTGCTACCTGCATCAATTGCATTTTCAACCAGTTCTTTTACCACGCTAGCAGGTCGTTCAATTACTTCTCCGGCTGCTATCTGATTAGAGAGGTTGACAGAAAGCTCATGTATTTTTGCCATGACTAGTTCTCATCCTTTAAATCTTCCTGCCAGTTTTCGACTAGCTGCATTACTTGCAAAGGCGTCTGATCAGCTAAATAAAGATTAGAAATTTCATCTAAGATATCTTTTTCTTTATCAGTTAATTCATCCTTGGAATCTAATGGTGTTTCAACAGGCTCAGCTTCTTCTGTTTCACTAACTGAACTAAACAAATCCAGCTGCGTGGAAGCTGGGCCCAAATTACTTCCTTGAGCTTCAAGCCTATTAAGCAACTTGGTAGCTTTGCGTAAAACTTTTCGCGGTAACCCGGCAAGTTGAGCAACATGGATGCCATAACTTTGATCAGCTGGTCCAGGTAAAATTTTGTGAAGAAAAATCAACTTGCCGTTTTCTTCGGTTGCTCCCACGTGAATATTCTTTAAATGAGGCAAAGTCTGTTCCAAGGCTGTTAGCTCGTGGAAGTGCGTCGCAAATAAAACTTTGGCTCCAACTTCATCGTGCAGATACTGGACAATAGCACCAGCTAGAGCCATACCATCATAAGTGGCTGTTCCCCGCCCGATTTCATCAAATAAAACCAAGCTGCGTTTAGTGGCATGTTGTAAAGCATCATTTGCTTCAGTCATTTCAACCATAAAGGTACTTTGACCAGAAATCAGATCGTCTGCTGCCCCAATCCGGGTAAAAATTTGGTCAAAAATCGGCAAGTCAGCACTATCTGCTGGCACAAACGAACCAATTTGAGCCATCACGGCAATAAGCGCCATTTGTCGCATATAAGTACTTTTCCCTGACATATTAGGACCTGTTATCAGAAAAATGTCCGTATTTTCTGTTAATTTTACATCGTTAGGAATAAAAGAGCCTGCTTTCATGACCTGTTCAACTACAGGGTGACGGCCCATGATAACTTTAACATCCTGATTATCAGTATGGAATTGTGGTCGGCAGTAATTGTTGTCCTCGGCTACTTGAGCAAAAGAGCAGAAAACATCGAGCTCTGCCACTTGTCCAGCCAACTTTTGCAAGGCAGGAATATATTTCTTAACTTCTTCTCTTAATTTCACAAACAAATCATATTCCAAATCCGTCGATTTGGTCTGTGCTTCTAAAATCAGATTTTCATGTTCTTTAAGTTCAGGTGTAATATATCGTTCAGCATTGGTCAAAGTTTGCTTACGGGTATAACGATCTGAAGGTACTTTGCCCTTATTCGAATTTGTAACCTGAATATAATAGCCAAAGACCTTGTTGTAACCTACTTTTAAATTTTCAATTCCTGTTTTGGCCCGTTCATCCTGCTCCATTTCAGTCAACCATTTTTTACCATTATTCATGGCATCCCGGTAGCGATCCAATTGACTATCAACACCATCTTTGATTAATCCGCCTTCAGTCGTCAGAACTGGAGGCTGATCAACAATGGTATCTGTAATTAATTTAGCAATGCCTTTTAACGGATCAATTTGTTTGGCAAAATTTTGCAGATTTTTATTATCCGCCCTTTGCATTGCTGTCAAAATCGTTGGCACGGCATTGAGAGAGTGAGCCAACTGCAATAACTCGCGGGCATTGACATTGCCAAAAGCAATTCGTCCAGTTAAACGTTCCAGATCATAAACCCCTTTTAGAGCATCGTTAATATTTTCTCGCGTAAAATATTCATCAATTAAGGCCTGCACCATTTCTTGCCGTTTATTTAGCTGCTCAACTGACAAGAGTGGCCGAGCCAGCCATTGTTTTAACAACCGTCCACCCATTGCAGTGTGCGTTTTATCCAGAACCCAAAAAAGGGAACCCATTTTTTTGCCGGTTTTCGCAGATGCTGTTAACTCTAAATTATCCCGTACGGTATGAGACATTTGCAAATATTGATTGACTTCATAACTTTTTGCTACTTGTAAGTGGGCTAAACTGCGGCGCTGCGTCTGCAATAAATAACCTACAAGTTGTTTTACAGCAGCTTTTTCGGCAGAATTAGTTAAATTTTGTTCAGCAAAGGAAATCTCCGCATGTTTGCCAGTCAGTTCTACTGGCTCTGAAATAGTAATATTTGCTTTATGAAAAAAATCACTATCCTTGTCACTTAAGTGACCATTAAAAACGACTTCACGGGTACGCAATGACAATAGTTCATTTGAAACAGCCGCAAAACTCTTTAAATGTGTGGCATAAATTTCACCGGTAGATAAGTCACTGTATGCCAGTCCAAAGCAACTTTTAGTAGTCACAACTGATGTCAGATAATTCGATTCCTTGGCTTCACTGGGCTTGTCATTCATCAAAGTTCCCGGAGTCACAAGTTGAATTATGCCCCGTTTAACCATTCCTTTAGCTTTTTTAGGATCTTCAAGTTGTTCACACAAGGCTACTTTGTAGCCTTTTTCAACTAAAGTATCTACATAAGATTGAACAGCTACATGCGGGACTCCCGCCATGGGAACAGGATTTTCAGTTTTATTTGACCTGTGAGTCAGCGTTAATTCCAAAATTTGCGCACCTTTGACTGCATCATCTTCAAATAATTCGTAAAAATCGCCCACCCGATAAAAAAGGAAAGCATCCGGATATTGCTTTTTAATTTCGTGATATTGCTCCATCATCGGAGTCAGGTTTGTTTGCGCCATTATTCCCCTTCTTTTCTGCATTACTGTTATTATTATACGCTAAACTTCTTGTTAAAAGAAAAAAGACCGCAAGTAAAACGATCTCTTTTCACAATATGCTTTTTAGTTGCAATAATTGCTTTCTGTTTAAAAAATTTAAGCAATGTGACCTTCAATACTCTGTAAATCTTTTTTGCCATCCATTTTCACAATTGCGGTAATTGCAGCAGTAATGCCTTTGACATCATCTGCTAGGCTAAGACATGGAGTTTCAGGTTTAGCAACAACTTGCTCAGGTAAATATGGAATATGCATAAATCCAGCTTTTAAATTATGAAATTCCTTATCAATCATATACTGCACTTGATACATAATATGATTGCAGACAAAAGTTCCTGCAGTTGTTGAAACAGAGCTTGGCAATCCGATTTCACGAATTGCTCGTGCCATGGCTTTAACAGGAAGTTGTGTAAAATATGCGTTTTGACCATCTTCATGAATAGGACTGGCAATTGGTTGATAGCCTTTATTATCAGCAATACGTCCATCATCAAAATTGATAGCTACGCGCTCTGGAGTCAAAGCATAACGACCACCAGCTTGTCCGATATTTAACACATAATCTGGTTTTTCCTTAAGAATAGCCTCATGAACCACGTCGGCACAATCACCGAAAACAGTTGGTATTTCCAGTTTTATAATTTGTGCACCAGCGATTTCATCATCCAGTAGTTTAACTGCCTCAATTGCAGGATTAATTTCATCTTCACCAAAGGGATCAAAACCTGTTACAAGAATTTTCATTATCTTCTCTCCTCACTATCTTAAAATGCTAAAAAGTACATTAGAACAATTTGAATGAGCAACATGCTGATTGCGATCGGAAATTGTTGCTTGATTACGCCTAGTTGGTCTTTCATTTCCATAAGAGCAACTGGTAATGTATTGAAATTGGCTGCCATTGGAGTAAGCAATGTGCCGCAATATCCAGATGTCATTCCCAGTGCTGCAACTACAATCGGTGAGCCACCTTGGGCCACAACGAAGGGTATACCAATCCCTGCTGTAATAACTGCAAACGCAGCAAATGCATTACCCATTATTGCTGTAAATAGTGCCATAGCAATACAATAAAGTGCAACTCCTAATAAGTGGTTTCCAATAGGAAAAAGCCCGGAAATAGCTTTAGCCGTCACTTGTCCCACACCTGAAGCTGTAAATACCACACCTAAAGTTGCAAGTAGTTGTGGTAAAATGCCGGCAGAACCAACAGAACGGACCATTCTTTGTGTATCTTCGTAGACTATTTTGGTATTTGATTTAGTCAAAATTTGTGCAACAACAAGTGAAACAATAGCTGCTACACCGATACCTACTTGACCACCTAAATTAGTAAATTGGGCTATGACCAAAGCTAAAACTGCCAGCAGGATACTTGGTAAGAAAATCCAGTTGCCAATGCGTTTAACCGTTTTTTGAGCAACTTTTTCATTTAAATCCTTTATGTGTCCTACACGCACTTGTTTAAACAAAGATAATAAAGCAATGATCAGGATAATGCCACCATTAATTGCATTTGGCAACCACTGTCCAGCACAGAAAAGTACTGCAAACAAAAGCCAAAATATTCCAGTACCCCAGCGGACTGGATTAGATTGATCACGCCAAGATTCAATAGCAGCAGCGAGGAAAAAAAGGCCAATTAAAATATAGAATGCGAGTAAAATGTTATTAATTATAGTTTCCATTATTTCTCCTATTTTTCTTTATTCTTCATTAGCTTTTGGTCAAATGCGTGATTGTAGAACAAGCATAAAATATAGCTGATAATTGCGACTGGGAAAGTATATAAAACTATTCCAGATGGATCTACAGGATGACCCAGCGATTTCATCGTACTTGCAATAAGTAAAACACTTGATGAGGCCACAAACAGATTTTGCGCAAAGAAATTACCAAAATTTTCTGTTGCAGCAGCTCTACCTTTGATTTGATCTACTTCTAAAGGTGTCAATTCGCTATTAACCTTACCGGCCGCTTGCGCCATTGGATTAATTAATGGTGCAATAAACTGGACGTGTCCTTGTAATGAAATACCAAAGGCACCGGCAATTTCACGAATGGCCTGATAAATATCGAATATACGACCAGGTGTCAGTTTCTTCATTTTTTTAATTAAATTAACAGCGGCTTGTTTTAAACCATGTCTTTCTAAAATTCCAATAGTTGGCAAAGTGAGAAAGAAAAGAGAAACCATTCTGTTATCCATAAATCCTTTACCTAGAATTGTCAAAAATGAGGTAAAATCTATTCCTGAAACTAATGCCGTAACTAAAGCAGAAATTACGACTACAGCTATTGTATCAAGTCCCAAGGCAAACCCTAACACTATAACTACAATACCCAACAAACTTAAATATTCCACTAATGTTCCTTTCAAGTAAATAATCTTAACCAAGATAAACTAAAAATGAATTGTAACAAAAAAATCCTACTAGCAAGCCCCACAGGATTGCTAGTAGGATTTATTAATTAACTAATAAAAACTAAATTACATCACACCTGGATTGCCAGCGCCTGCAGCATTAGGATCAGCAGCAGGTTTATCTTCTGGTATTTCAGCAACAACAGCTTCAGTAGTTAAGAGCAAAGCAGCAATTGAAGCAGCATTTTGTAAAGCAGTACGGGTTACCTTAGTTGGGTCAATAATTCCGGCTTCAACCATATTTTCCCACTTGCCATTAGCTGCATTGTAGCCTACTTCATTTTCTTGACCTTCAAGTTTGTTCAAGATAACTGAGCCGTCTTCACCAGCATTGTCAGCGATTTGACGAACTGGAGCAGTTAAAGCTTCTAAGACAATGTTGATACCAGTTTGTTCATCAGCATTATCACCTTTAAGATCCTTAACAGCATCCTTAACGTCTACTAATGCAGTACCACCACCAGCAACATAACCTTCGTCAACGGCTGCACGAGTGGAGTTCAAAGCGTCTTCAATGCGGTATCTGCGTTCTTTCAATTCAGTTTCAGTAGCAGCACCAACATGAATAACGGCAACACCACCAGTTAATTTAGCTAGACGCTCTTGTAATTTCTTCTTATCAAAGTCAGAAGTAGTCTCTGCAATTTGTTTTCTAATGGAATCTTCACGATCTTTAATAGCTTCGTCAGAACCAGAACCATCAACAATGGTAGTTGAGTCTTTGGTTACAGTAATGCGACGAGCTTGACCTAATTGATCAATCTTAGTGTCCTTTAACTCAAGACCTAAGTCCTCAGTAATAACTGTACCACCAGTTAAAGCTGCAATATCTTGCAGTTGTTCTTTACGACGGTCGCCAAAGCCAGGAGCTTTAACAGCAACAACGTTAAAGGTACCACGAATCTTGTTCAAAACTAAAGTTGGTAATGCTTCACCAGAAACATCATCAGCAATGATCAAGAGTGATTTGCCTTGTTGCACAATTTCTTGTAACAATGGCAAAATGTCTTGAATGTTAGAAATCTTCTTATCAGTGATTAAAATGTATGGATTGTCAAGATCTGCTTCCATCTTGTCATTATCAGTTACCATGTATTGTGAAAGGTAGCCACGGTCAAATTGCATACCTTCAACTACTGATAATTCAGTTTCGATACCACGTGAGTCTTCAATAGTGATAACACCATCATTACCAACTTTTTCCATAGCATCAGCGATCAAGTCACCAACTTCTTTTGAAGCTGAAGATACTGAAGCAACTTGAGCAATTTGGTCCTTTGAAGAAACAGTGTGACTAATTTTATGTAATTCGTTAACTACAGCTTTAGTAGCTTTTTCAATACCGCGGCGAACACCTACAGGGTTAGCACCAGCAGTCACGTTCTTCATGCCTTCACGAATGATTGCTTGAGTCAAAACAACAGCAGTGGTAGTACCGTCACCAGCTATGTCATTGGTCTTTTGTGCTGCTTCTGCAACTAACTTGGCACCCATATTCTCATAGTGGTCTTTTAACTCAACTGCTTTGGCAATAGTTACACCATCGTTTGTGATGTCAGGGTTGCCGTACGATTGCTCTAAAACAACATTTCTACCCTTAGGACCGATTGTAGCCTTAACAGTATCAGCTAATTTGTCAACGCCCTTTAACAGGGAACGTCTTGCTTTTTCTGAAAATTTAATTTCTTTTGCCATATTTTTCTGCGCTCCTTAATTACTTAACAATTGCTAAAATATCTTTTTCATGAAGGACTAAATACTTTTCGTCATCGTATTTGACATCAGTGCCTGAATATTTGTCATATAAAACAACGTCACCCTTTTTAACAGTCATAGGAATTTTACTGCCATTTTCAGCATAACTGCCTTCACCAACAGCTACAACTTCACCTTCTGTTGGCTTTTGTTTAGCATTAGAAGCCAGGACGATTCCGCCTACAGTTTTCTCTTCTTCTTCTTTAACTTTAACGATCACGCGATCACCAATTGGTTGTAACACGTTTGTCCCTCCTAAAATTAAATTATTAATCTATTTTACGTGTCATTAGCACTCCTATTCATCAAGTGCTAACTTACATTTATGATAATAACCCCTTTTCATAAAAAATGCAAGAAAAAATTAGCACTTTGAGTAAAAAAGTGCTAATTGTATTTTTATACCTACTTTTTCTTATCTGAGTCAAGGAAGTAAATTAGAGTTTGTAATTCCGTTGCCAAATCAACGTTCTGGATTCTAATACCACTTGGAGCAGACAAACGAATTGGCGTGAAATTCATAATTCCTCGAATACCGGCTTCAACCATATCATCAGCAGTCTTTTGTGCTGTCGTGGAAGGAACAGTCAAAATTGCAATAGAAATCTGTTGGTCACTAAGCTGTTTTTTTAGTTCACTCATGTCATAAACAGGCACGCCACTGAGAATCTTGCCTGTAATTTTATCATCTATATCAAAAGCACATGAAATACGAATATTGTTTGTACGTTTGAAATTATAGTTTAATAACGCATGGCCTAAATTACCAACGCCAACCAGGGCAACATTTGTTAAGGTATCTTGATTTAAAATCTTTTTAAAAAAGGAAAGCAAACTTTTTACATCATAACCATAGCCCCGTTTGCCCAATGCACCAAAGTATGAAAAATCACGTCTGATTGAAGCACTATCTACTTGAACAGCCTCAGATAATTCAGTTGAGGATACCTTTTCTTTACCAGCCTCATTTAAAATTATCAGGTAGCGGTAATATAGCGGCAATCTTTTAGCCGTAGCTGTGGGTATTTTGATTTTTTCCATTTAAAAAGCCTCCAACTTGATTAAGAATATATTTTGTTTTGTGAATTTTTCAGCAATTACTACTATTTTATCTATAAATTTGCGCTATTTGCAAATATTTTTTTCACAATCTATCAAATTTTAGCATAATAGTAACAGGTTGATAATAGAAATTTGTATTTTTACCCTTTCAAATGCAAAAATGCTTCTTTTTTACATTTATTTCTTATATTTGTCAATCAAACTCTCCCACAAGAATTTTGCTACGTATGCTAAAATGGTTTCTAGGTGAAAAATTATGATAATTGCTCAAGGGCACGATTTAGAAAAACAATTCGGTGCCAACACATTATTTAAAAATGTCAATTTTTCAATTGACTCAAATGCAAGAATAGGTCTCATTGGACCAAATGGTGTCGGTAAAACGACCTTGCTTAAGATTATGACCGGCGAAGAAGAAGCCACACATGGCGACTTTACCATCAATAAAAATATAGATGTCGGCTATATTGCCCAAGAAAATGATTTAAATGAAAATAAAACTATTTGGGATGAAATGCTGTCCGTTTTTACTCCCCTAATTAATATGGGTAAAAAGATAAGGGATTTACAAGAAGAAATGTCTGCAAATCCGCAAAAAAAGGACCTGCTAAAACAATATGATCAGTTGCAATATAGCTTCGAACAACAGGGAGGATACACCTACCAGGCTGATATCAAGAGTGTTTTGAATGGCTTTAACTTTCCAGAAGCAACTTGGACTAAAAAGGTCGGCAGCCTTTCTGGGGGAGAAAAAACGCGGCTTTCTTTTGTTAAGTTGTTATTGCGCAAACCCCCATTATTATTGCTTGATGAACCTACCAACTATCTGGATTTAGACACACTAGACTGGCTTGAAAATTACCTTAAAAACTATTCTGGTGCCATTTTGGTAGTTTCTCACGACCAATATTTTTTGGATAATTTAGCAACACAGATTTTTGAATTGCAATTTGGCAAATTAACTGTGTTTAAAGGAAATTATTCTGCCTACGTCGCTGAACGTCAATTACGTGACCGTCAACAAGAAGAAGCATACGAAAAGCAGCAAGAAAAAATCAAAAAAGACGAAGAATTTATTCAAAAAAATATTGTCAGAGCCAAAACTACTAAGAGAGCACAAAGCCGGCGCAAGCAATTGGAGAAAATGGAAAGAATTAATCCGCCAAAACACAAAAGCAAAGTACGCATTAATTTTCAAAGCGAGCGGCCATCTGGTAAAGAAGTGCTAATTTTACGTGATTTAACTATTGGCTATCCCACAAAAACAATGGTTCACGGTATTTCTCTGCAAATTAATAAAGGTGACCGTGTAGCCGTTATTGGTCAAAATGGTATTGGTAAATCAACTTTACTAAAAACCGTTATGAAGGAGTTAAAACCGAAAAAAGGTTCAATCAAATATGGAGCTTCGTTAGACATCGGCTACTATGATCAAGAACTGCAAGGGCTTGATCCAGGTAAAACTGTAATCGATACAGTTTGGGACCGTCATAAAACAATGCCTGAAAAAGATGTGAGGTCGATTTTAGCCAGTTTTTTGTTTACGGCAAAAGATATTGATAAAACTGTAGGTCAACTTTCCGGTGGTCAAAAAGCGAGATTAACCCTAACAGTTTTGTCGCTTGAGCATAATAATTTTTTATTGATGGATGAACCCACAAACCACTTGGATCTCGAAGCCAAGGAGGTTTTAGAACAGGCACTACAGAACTATGATGGTACTTTACTTTTCGTTTCTCACGACCGCTACTTCATCAATCAGTTAGCAAATAAGATTGTAGAAATTAAAAACGGTGTTGCTCAAGTATATGAAGGTGATTATAGTTATTATCTAGATGAAAAGAATAAGCAAGACTCAGCCTCAAAAAATGAATCATCCGAGAATAGAGAAATAGTAGAACCTGAACAAAATAAAAATAAATTGTCCTATCAGGAGCAAAAGTTGCGCGATTCACAAAAGCGTAAATTGCAAAGAGAAGTTGAAAATACCGAAAATAAAATTGAAAAACTGGAAAAAGAGCAAAAAGATATTCAATCTCAAATGGCTGATCCAGCAATTGCCACTAATTTTGACAAGTTAGGTCCCTTGCAAGAACAGCTTAGCGCTGTACAAAAACAACTGGACGATGCAAATGATGCTTGGGAAAATGCATTGAATAAACTGGATAGCTTTGATTAAAATAATATATTAAGTAAGCACAATAAAAATAGGAATAAATTAGCTTTCTTATCTAATGTTTCTATACTTTTTAACTTGCAGAAAATACCTCGCTAACTATTAATAAAATTTTCTTTTTATTTATAAATACGTAATAATTATCAGACGCAAAAAAAGATCGTTATACTGTTGCTTTTAAAATTGTAGTTGTTTAAACTTAAAGATAGTAATTTTACTGGCTTTATAAAAAATAAATTGAGAGGTACACATGGAAAAATTACGCACTGCTCTTTAATTATTAATTAATTAAGGAGGAATAAAAATGAAATATATAGCTGACAAAAATATCGCTATGGAACAACTTATCAATTTATACACAAGCGTCGGTTGGAGTTCTTACACGCAAAACCCTCGGCAACTGCAAAAAGCAGTTGCAAATTCGCTTTTTGCTATTGGCGCTTATGATCAAAACCAGTTAGTTGGATTAATCAGAGTAGTTGGTGATGGTCTGACCATCATTTATATCCAAGATTTACTTGTTAAACCTGCTTATCAAAGACAAGGAATTGGTACGAAATTAATCAATAGCGTGCTAAAGAAATATGATTCTATTAGACAAAAAGTTTTGTTGACAGAAAATACCGTTAAAACGCGCATGTTTTATGAGAGTTGTAATTTTAATCCCTGTGACAAATACAACTTGATTGCTTTCTACAAAGATTTTTAAGAGATAATAAAGAGTCTGGGAAAAAACTATTTTCAGAACAGCAAAAAGACGTTGAACTCAACGCCTTTTTTCGTATGGATTTTGTCTTAATCCTGATATTATTTATTTTATTGTAGCATTTCTGATGCGTAAGGTAATTCTAAAGATGGATCAGCATCCAAAGTAAGATCAGCGAATTTTCCTTCTTGGTACAAGTTATAGGCCGCAGCACCAATCATTGCAGCATTATCTCCACACAACTTTAACTCTGGCAAAATTACTTTCGGTTGTAAATTCCGAGGCAGGTTTGCTATTTCATGGTTCATTCTTTCACGTAAACCATGGTTAGCGGCAACCCCTCCACCCATAATAAAAGTTTTTGGAGCATACTGTTTAATTGCTCTAATAGTTTTAGTAGCCAAGACATCTATCACTGCAGCTTGGAAACTGGCAGCCAAATCATATTTATTCAGGTCTTGATGAATTTGTTCAGCGTGATGATAGGTATTAATAAAAGCGCTCTTTAAACCAGAAAAAGAAAAATCATAATCATCTTCTTTAATCATTGCCCGCGGAAATTCAAAGGTATCCTTTCCTTTCTGAGCCCATTCATCAATAGTTTTACCAGCTGGATAATTGACCCCCAAAACTCGGCCAATTTTATCATAAGCTTCTCCAGCCGCGTCATCCCTTGTATCGCCAACTATTTCAAAGTGGGTTGAATCTTTTAACAATACAATCTCTGTATGACCTCCAGAAACTTGCAAAGCAAGAGCCGGATAAGAGATTTCTTCCTTTAACTGAGCTGCCATAATGTGACCCATGATGTGATCAACGCCAATTAAAGGAATACCCGTAGCCATTGAAGCAGCTTTTGCCGCGCTAACACCAATTAAAAGGGCACCTACCAAACCAGGTCCATAGGTTACCGCAATTGCATCAATATCTTTCCAAGCTACGTGTGCTTCTTTCAGTGCTTCATTGGTTATTTGTGTAATAACTTCAATATGATGACGACTAGCAACCTCAGGAACAACACCCCCAAAACGTTGATGGCTTTTAATTTGAGTAGCTACTATCAAACTTTCCACTTCTCTGCCATTTTTTACAACAGATGTCGAAGTCTCATCACACGAACTTTCAAAAGCCAAAATACGGATGTCTTTTTTGTTTACCAATTTATTTTCCTTTCTTTTAGTCACTTGTCAATTTAAGCACCATGTTAAAAGCATCTTGATGCGAACTCTGGTAATAATTAGGCCACACAAAACTTACTGTAAAACCTAACTTGCAATACAAATTTTGAGCAGTCAAGTTATCAACTCTTACTTCTAGACTAAGTTCTTTACAGTTTTTATTTTTAGCAATTTCAATCACTTTTTTGATTAAATAAGTACCTATACCCTTTTTTTGCCAGGCCGAATCAACCATCAGATTAGTAATATGTGCATTACTACTGTCAAAGCGTGCACCGATTAATCCAATGACACTCTGGGTTTGCAATACAGCTAAATATAGTGAATCATTTCTACTTATTTCAGTATGAAAAGCCATTGAATTCCACGGTTGTTTCCCCTGATAAAGACTTTGTTCCAATAACAATATTGCAGAAATATCTTTAACTTGGGCTTGCCTGACACTCAGAATAGATTGATTCACAGTGATTTTTTCTGGGGCAAACTTAATAAACTTTTTTCCTTTTGCTAAAAGCCAAAAAGACCCAAAATGTTTAAACTTCTTCCACATAATTGCTATCTGGTTTATAGGCTTCCCCTGTCTTTTTATGCCAGTCAATTTCAGCTTGCGTGCGCCGCAAATAATTCGGCAATAATTGATCAGGGTCATCAGGTTGAGCATTCAGAGCCAGCTTACCTATTAAACCAGCATGAACAACATTCTGCTTTTCCATGCCTAAACTGAAAGAAATATTTGTCTTTTTTATAGCCTCTTCCTGCTTTTCAAAGCCAGTCCCAACATAAATCACTCTTTCTAAATTGTTAGCTGTACAATATTCTGATATTGCACTTAAAAGAGTATCAATGTGATAGTGACCATCCGGAATCACGCAGACAGGTACATTACCATTTTCCTTATTTATATAAGCACCGGCAAAATAGTTATTATTGCGAGCATCTATACCTGCTACTATTAACGCTGTTTGTTCATTGCAACTGGAAGCTAAAGCTTGTAAAGTAGACACACCAATTACATCTTTATGTAATATGCTGGCAAACATCTTAGCAGTAGTCACACCTATTCGCAAACCTGTATATGAACCCGGCCCTATCGCAACGGCAAAGCGATCAATTTCAGCTAATTTCAGATTATGTTCTTTTAAAATTTGATCAATTAAAGGATCCAAATGAGCACTATGATTGCGGGCATCATATTCATTTTTTTCCGCAATAGTCTCACCATTATCATTTAAAGCTACACTTAAATTATTTGTCGCAGTCGACATACTCAAAATTTTCATTCTAAAATTTTTATACTCTTTTCAAAATTACCTTTTGATTCTCACGCGTGAAATGGCGTTTAATACAAAGTAACTAATAATCATCTCTAACCACGGAGTAATCGCTTCTTTAGGTATTCGTTGAATAAGGACAACGCGAAAGTCCATCCCGTAAAGAAGGTGCACCCATAAAGTATTTAGCCCTATATTAACAACAAAAGTTACTAATAGAGTTGCAAGAATTATCCGCCATACTTTAACTGGCTTTTGATAAAAAACCAAGCCATAAATAAAAGGACCTATCATTGCACTCAATGTAAAGCCAAGGAAAAACCCTCCTTGATTGCCAAATAGAGCTGATGAAACCAAATCACTAATTCCACCACCAATGCTTCCCCAGACTGGACCAAACAAATAACCTAGCATTACACTGCCTATAAATCCGAGGCTAACATGCACAATTGTTGTTCCAACTGTAAAACGACTAAGAATAATTTTCATTGCCACGATAATTCCTAAAAGGACAAGATCACGCAATTCGACCTTAAGCATCTCTTTAATAGTCATTTTCAGCACTTTCTTTCTTCAGTTAATTTTTGTGAGAACACAAAAAATAATTATATTATAATTTGTGCCAAGTTAGTTCACAAACAGCTTTGTCATTTTTGTCTTCATCTGCAATTGTATGATAAGATTTAATACCTGTTTCGTCTTTAATTACGCTCACGCGCGAATATGGTTCTTCCCCATAGCGCACTTCAAGGTTAAATTTAATATCAATAGTCTTGACAATATGGTTTTTCAAAAAGTCACGGTCCAATGTATCAATAAACCAGTTAAAATAGTGGCCATTGGTCATGTGATGGTTTGTATCCAAATCATCATAACGTACCCGATATTGTCTCTCATTTTGATATTCATCCTGAACTCGCAACCTAGGAAAACGAGGTAATTTTTTTAGAAGTGGAACGCCAATTTCAGCCATCATTTCTTTATCTGTGGAAACCAGTTTACGAGTTTTTAAATCAAATAGCACCCATTCGCTCTTAACAGTTATCAGGTCATTGCCATTTTGATCTGTAAAAGCATAATTTCTATATTCTAAAAAACGGTTATAGCCGAATGGTTCGGTTGTGATGGTAATTTCTTCATTTGGTCTGGGCAGACGCGCCACTTCAATATGATATTGTGTTACAACCCAGCCTAATCCTCTTTTAGTTAACGCACTTGTACTGCCATTGCCTGAGTCTAATTGATGCTCTGAAACGCTCATCATTAAATCAATCATTGCAGGCAATTTCAAATTTTTATTTTCATCACACTCATAATAATTTACTATATGCTTTTCACTATACTTCATACTTTCACCTACTTTTGATGATAACGTTCATATAACTCATTTTTTGAAACATTATTTTCTTGAGCTACTGTCTTAATCGCCGATTTTTTACTTTCTCCTGTGTCAACCAACCGGTTCACCGCTTTAATTAATTCGGCCCACGACAATTGCGTTTCTTGAGCGGCATTAGGAGAAATTAAAACAACGAATTCACCTCTAGGAGCATTTTGTTCAAAATAATCTGTAACCTCACTGATTGTACCACGAATAAATTCTTCATGAATTTTTGTAAGCTCTCTGGCAACAACAATTTTTCGTTCAGAATCCAGTATTGCGGACATGTTATTGAGAGTTTTTATTAATCTGTGTGGTGCTTCATAAAAAATAGAGGTAGCTCGTGCTTCTTTCATTTGTTCAAAAAAAGGCTGTTGCTCACTTTTTTTGCGTGGTAAAAAGCCATAATAGGTAAAGGGTTGGGCGTCAAAGCCGGAAGCAATTAAGGCAGTAGCAAATGCCGAGGCACCAGGCAGAGGAACTACGGGAATATTATTTTTGATACATTCTTGCACCAAAATGTATCCCGGATCTGAAATGACAGGCATCCCCGCATCACTAATTTCAGCAATAACCGCACCATCTTTCATTAGCTTAATTAATTCCGGTGCCCTTTCTTTTGAATTATATTTGTGAAAGGAAAGCATATGATTATGAACCCCAATTTTTTCAAGCAGGATGCCACTTGTTCTAGTATCCTCAGCAGCAATATAATCAGCTTCCTGTAAAATTCTTTTTGCTCTAAGGGTAATGTCTTCAAGGTTACCAATAGGAGTTGGCACTAAATAAAGTTTGCCGCTGTCTTGACCATAACTACTTTGCCTTTGCATTTAATCAATCCTTTAATGTTTTTTCTTTTTCTCGCCAAAATTATCAAGAATATCCAAACAAAACATGCAGTCAGTATTAGGATCACGGTGAGAGCCATAGTACATATTGCAAATATGGTAACCTGAGCTGTAAATTTGCCGTAAAGATTCAAGGCCACTCTGAGTTTTAACTGTATTATTATTATGGGCACTATTCATTTTGTCCATTTTTTCACGCAGCAATTGATTCTCTACTTTTAATTCAGTATTTTCTTTTAATGTTTCTAAAATACTATTTTCTAAACTTTCGATTGTTTTGGTCATACTAACCATCGAATCATGAAGTTGCTCTAACTTTGAATAAGAATCCACCATGAACACCTACCGCTTCCATTGTAAAGCAAGAAAATCGAGTAAATTGCGAAAACTAACATTGCTGTATTGCATTTTGTCAATTTCAAGCAAATACTTTAACATTCTTGCCCTGCTTCCTTGATTATTGCCATTTAATTCTGCTTGAGCCCATTTTTTAAGTAAAAAGAGAACGTAATTTTGCTCACTTTTGCTTTTTGCCATTTCTGCTAACTGATGTGCACTCACAAGTGAAAGTGAGTTATGTTCAAGCATTTCTTGGTAAAAATATTTGGTTCCTTTATCTAATTTAGCTGTATCTACCAATGAGTCAACTTCGCTCGGACTAAAACCATTTGCCAGTAATTCTTCGTTTTTATCATGGTTTTTTTGATTGAGCGTAAAATTAATAATTTGAGTACGTGAACGAATAGTGGGCAAAATTTGATCGGTATTATTTGTGATTAAAATAGTAACAACAGGCGCAATAGGTTCTTCCAATAAATTAAGTAAAGCATTAGCAGCAGGCAAAGTTAATTTCTGGGCTTCATTAATAATAAAGAAGCGGACACTGCTTTGAACCGGACTTTTAGCCAATTCTTCCTTCAAAACCCGAACTTGATCAATTCCTAAATTTTGTTTGCCTTCAGGCTTCACCAGTAACACATCAGGGTGGTTACCGGAAATAATTTGCCTGCAATTCTGACATGTACCATCCGGTTTTTCAATACCGCTACAATTAAAAAGGCAAGCTAGCCAATAGGCAGTATTTAATGCTTGAATTTCATTGGCATCAACAAATAAATAGCTATGCGCCAATTTGTTTTGCTCAAAAGCTTGACGCAAAAGTTCAGACTGTTTCTTGCCTCTTTCTCTAATATCGACCGACATCAGAATTGCTTGAATTCTTCAACAGGCAAAACAAAACACGTAGCTCCCCCAACCGTAATTTTTACTGGTTGGCTACTCATTTCAAAACCTGTCATCACCAAATTAGGGTTCATATATTCTTCACGGGATTTAGACTCTTCCTTAATGATGCGCAAAACCTGCTTGACATGTTTATCATCTATACCGATAAGAAAAGTAGTATTACCCTCACTTAAAAATCCGCCAGTTGTAGCCAGCTTAGTCGCACGAATATTTTCTTTGACAAAAGTACGCTGCAATCTATTAGCATCTTCTTTTTGAACAATTGCAACTATTAACTTCATTTTAATCAGTCCTTTAACAAATCTACTGGTAATCGGTTTGCAATTATTTTAACACAATCCTCTACTACTAAATTAAAAGGTTTATTTGCGTCAACAACCTTTATTCTTTCAGGATGAGCCTTAATTACTTCTTGATAACCCTGATAAACTTTTTGATGAAAATTTAATTTTTCCTGTTCCAAACGATCTTCTTGACCGGCTCTTTCTTTAGCAATTCTGGTTAATCCAACTTGCGGTTTAACATCTAAAAAAATAGTTAGATCGGGTTCAATTTTACTTGTAGCAAAATCATTAATCTGTTTTACTGCAGCAATACCTAATTCTCGTCCTGCTCCTTGATAGGCTAATGAACTATCAACAAAACGATCTGAAAAAACTATTTTACCTGCTTTAAGTGCTGGTATCACGGTTTCAAACATGTGCTGACTGCGAGAAGCTGCATAAAGCAATGCTTCAGTTTTGGCAGACATTTCTTCATTAACCGGATCCAAAATTAATTGCCGGATTTTCTCAGCAATTTTTGAGCCTCCTGGTTCTCTGGTTACTAGATATTGTGTCTTAAGCCTAGGCCCAATTTCCGCCACAACTTGCTTTAAAACTGTACTTTTTCCTGACCCATCCGGACCTTCAAAACTGATAAAATAACTCTTCATAAAACTCTCCATGTCTCTATTTTACAAGAGTTATCTTTATATGAACACCCCAACGTACTTTTAATTTTTCATCAAAATAAAAAGCCCTTTTGAAAAAGGACTTTAATCTGAAATTGCATTAGTAAAACCACTAAATCTTGTATGACGGTGACGCGCTTCATCATATAAAAAGGAATACTTGGCTCTTAAAATTTTACCTGTCACTACATTGTCTTCAGACATATCTAGTGTTGTCGGATCAAGATTTTTTTGAACAGCAATCTTTTCCTGCAAGTCTTCAATAGTAGCCATTAACCACTTATCACCCATATTTTTTATTTTGTTACGTGCCATTAGATTGAAGTTCTCCCCTGTACTGCTCGTTTTAAGGTAATTGAATTAGCGTATTCAATATCACTGCCTACAGCCAAACCTGCTGCTAGCCTGGTTACTTTAATACCAGCTGGTTTGATTAGTTTACTAATATACATGGCTGTTGATTCTCCTTCTGGAGTTGAATTTAAAGCCAAAATGACTTCTTTTACGCGATCCTGCTTTTGTAGACGAACTATTAATGACTTAATATTAATTTCTTCTGGGCCAATACCATCCATTGGGGATAAAACTCCGTGCAAAACATGATATAACCCGCTATATTCACCCATATCTTCAAAAGCCATCACATCTTTTGGCTGCTCAACTACCATAATGGTCGATTGATCACGTTCAGGATTACTGCATATAGTACACGGATCCTTTTCTGTAATGTTGCCACATATAGAGCAACGGTGAAGCTTTTCTTTCACCTCTTTTAGTGCAGTACTAAAACTATGAACATCTTCATCTGGCATATCTAAAGTATAAAATGCAAGCCTTGTAGCTGTTTTTTCACCAATACCAGGTAATTTCATATAAGAATCAATTAAATGCGCAATTGGCGCTGGATATTGCAATTAAATCATGCCCTTCGTATATTTGCCTAAACTTTGCTGGGTAGCTTGGTCAATTTCCTCTAATCCTTTATTAACCGCATCAATAATTAAATCTTGCAACATGTCAGGATCATCAGGGTCAATCGCCTCTTTATCAATGGTAATATTTTTCATTTTGCGATCTCCGCTAAAAGTAGCTACAACCAAATCATCTGCTGACTTGCCTACAAATTCCTGTGCAGTAATATTTTGTTGCTCTTGCGCCATTTGCTCTTGCAACTTCTTAGCCTGCTTCATCATTTGTTGCATATTCATGCCGCCCATAGCACCAAAATTAGGTCTTTTACTCATATTTTTTTCTCCTTTAAATTTTAGTCTTTAACATTTACTGTGTCACCAAATAGCTCTTTAGCTTTTTCTACAACCTGATTGCTTGACTCGTCTTGTTCTGAACTTGAATCTGATTGCTTTTGCTTATTAAGCAGTTCTTTGCCATGCTTTTGCAAAAATTCTGTCCGCACAGTAGACCAGTCTTCATCAGGTACCAGCACTATTTCATAATTATGCTTAGTAAATTTAGCAATTTCATCTGTCAATACATCTAGTAAATTACCATCTTCGCTGGCTTTTTCAAACCAAAGAGTATATTTGCATTTCATTACTACCTGATTTGAACTGGCTGCAACAGGATTCAGCACATCTAGCAAAGCACGTTGCGATACGCCTAAAACTGACTGCAGATCCGGCCAAACATTTTTGATAGCCACAAGATCATCCTTAGTGGCATTTTCTAAGACATGATAAACTTGTTTCCGATTTTGTTCATTAGCCTTTTTTCTACTTCTAATTGTTTTTCTAGGTTTGGAAACAGTTTTTGCTTTGGCATTTTTACTTTTATTAGTATCAATTCGATCAGAAACGGTACTGTCAAGATGAAAAATCTTATCGCTATTTTGGGTTTGCTTTTTGCTTAAATTAGAAACTTTTTTAGTTAAGTTTGCAACCTGCTTTTTTAATGCCTCTAATTCACTAGTCAAATCAGTATTTGCATTCCTTTGACTTTCCGAATCGGCCAAAACATTTTCAGAACCAACTTTGCTATTTTGTTTGCCAGCACATTCAACTAAAAAGACTTCTAGTGGAATCTGTTGCTGATTAGTATAGCGTAAATCATTTAATGCAGTGTTCGCGGATGCAATCAGTTGAAAATAGCGGTCAGGATCAACTTCTTTAATCTGTTCAACAAAATCATCGCTTAAAAAGAAGTTTTGGTTGCTGTCGTTAGTTTTGACAGCCATTAATGCATTAGTCGCCATTTCAATGAGCTCATCTAAAATGTTTTTTGAACTGGCACCATTTTCAAGTTCTGTCTGCGCCAAAGACAATGCTTCAGTTGTATCATTATTTAAAATTGCTAATAAAATCTGTTCGATCTTTTCTTTATCAGCAAAACCTGTTATTTCAAGAGCCGCATCATATTCAACTTTGTTTTTATCAAAACTTAAAAGTTGGTCTAAGATGCTTAAGGCATCCCTCATACCACCGTCAGCTACTTGAGCAATTACGGCTAAGGCTTTTTCATCATAACTGATTTTTTCTTGCTCAAGAATATACTTCATTCTTTGTTCAAGGTCAGCCTGAGTTATACGCTTAAAATTATAACGCTGAGTCCTTGATATGATAGTCGCTGGCACTTTTTGCAATTCCGTAGTGGCCAGAATGAAAACAACATGCTCCGGTGGTTCTTCAAGAGTTTTAAGCAAAGCATTAAACGCACCCATTGACAGCATATGAACTTCATCAATGATGTAGACTTTGTATTTACCTTGAGTTGGAGCATACTTAACTTTATCTCTAATATCGCGTATTTCATCAACACCGTTGTTAGAAGCCGCATCGATCTCCATAATGTCTGCCATTGCACCCTTGTCGGCTGCAAGACAATTGGCGCACTTGTTACAGGGCTCTCCATCTTGCAAATTGCTGCAATTCAATGCCTTAGCCAAAATTTTTGCACAGGAAGTTTTTCCAGTTCCCCGTGGACCAGCAAACAAAAAGGCATGGGATATTGTACCGCGCTTAATTGCATTTTTCAAAGTATCCGTAATATCATCTTGACCAACCACACTATCAAAAGTGCGAGGTCTCCATTTGCGGTATAACGCTTGATAAGCCATTGATCAGTCTTCCCTAGTAAAAAACTCTTAACTCTTTCGCAAGAGTTAAGAGTTTGTAATTGTCTAATAAAAGGCACATGCCCGAGCAACCTTAGTGCTGCTACCTTCCGGTCCTGACACGCTTTGGAGGTCAAACATTGCCCATAAGATATATTAACGTATTTTAAGGTATTTTTCCACTAATTTGCGAAATTTTTGCCGGAGTCTTTTGCCGCTTTTTGTTTTTGTCTAATATCTTTAAAAAAATCTTTTAACATCTGACTCGCTTCTTCACGGTATAGTCCCCGAATAACGTTAGGATGATGATTAAATTTTTCAATATCAAAAAGGTTGACAACGCTACCAGCCGCACCAGCTTTAGGGTCAAGTGCTCCAAAATACAAACTCTTAAGGCGAGAGTTAATAATCGCACCTGCACACATAGGACAGGGTTCTAGGGTGACAAAAAGACTACAGTCTATTAAACGCCAAGTGCCAAGCTTTAAGCAAGCTTCCCTGATAGCAATCATTTCAGCATGTTGAGTCGCGTCTTGGTCCAATTCGCGCCGATTAAAGCCTTCCCCGATAACTTGCCCTGCAGAATCAACAATTACAGCTCCAATTGGAACTTCTCCTAAATCTTGGGCTTTTTTTGCTTGCTGAAAAGCTAATTGCATAAAGTCTTTTTTTTCTGCACTTGAAAATGACATTAATTATTCACCGCCTGCAAAACATAGTAACCTTTATCTCTTTTTAAAATGGTACAGTTGCCAAAAGTTTTTGTTAATAATTTACGGGCACTCGGCTCACCTTGTTTTTTTTGAATTACTACTAGTAAAACCCCATCAGTTACCAAATGATTTTTCGCACCAGACAGAATATTTGAAACAACTTTTTTACCAGCTCGAATCGGTGGATTAGTTAGAATTAAGCCATATTTCTTTGCTGATGCAATATTGTTATAAATATCAGAAGAAAAAATAGCAACATTATCTATATGGTTAAGCTCAGCATTCTTTTTTGCTAGATCTAATCCACGCAGGTTAACGTCTATCATTTCTACTGTTTGCTTTGGCCAAAATTTAGCTGCAAAAAGACCGATTGGTCCATATCCGGTGCCAACATCTAAAATATTGTTTTGAGGAAAATCAACATCAAGCATTTTCTTAATTAAAACACCTGAACCATAATCCACGCGTAATTTCGAAAAAACTCCGGCATCAGTGGTAAATTTGAGATCAATGCCGTTGACTTGATAATCAATTATATGCTCATCATGCTGAGAAGTGGGGTTCTCAGCAAAATACATTTGGTTTTCTTTGTCAGTCATAATTCGCTCATTTCTAAAACCTTATCCAGATAATTTTAACGGACATGTCATTTTTTGCAAATACAAAAAAACTAATTATGTTTAAAAGATATTTTCCAACATAATTAGTTTCTTGGATATTAGTAAATACCGTAAAGCATGCGAAACTTCACATAGTTTTTATATTTCTTAAATTTATCTATTTTAAAGAATATATAATGATAGCCGTAACTGGGATCATTTATCTCAACATCAACAAAACGAACTGTATCCATAAAATCAGCTACAGTATCTTTCATAGTATCAGAGGTATCAATCTTCCAGTTGTGATAAAAATGTTTTTGCTTTTTAGATGCAAGAAAATTTGTTTCGTTACCCTTTTTTAATTTAAAATCACCTTTTGGATCAATAAAATCTTTATAAAAAGCTTTAAGCAAAATATCAGGAGTTAATTTAATTCTTTTGACCTTGATATTCTGTTTTTTCTTAAAAGCTATGCCATGAATTATTGCATTATCTCTAGTTTTATAGTGCATAATGAAGTTACCCTTTGAAAAGTCGGCACTAACCGCGTGAGCCTTTAATTGTTTAAATCTCGGATAATATGAAGATTTAACTGGTTTCATATTTTTAGTGTATTTGGTATATCCACTATGATCGGTGACAACATAACCATTCATATGAACCCAGGGATTCTTAGCATAGGCTTTTTTAGAGGCCTTTTTTTGCAGTTTATAGAAGTAATCATACTTTTTAGGATGTTTTTTTTGGAATTAGATGCTTAAGGCTATAATAATTGTATTCATTATAGGATGCCTTTATTTCAGAGCTTTTTGCAGTTAACGGCAAGGCTAGACTGACTAACCCTATAGTTATGTAAGCCAAAATTTTGGCAGGTTTAAGATGCTTCATTTTTACCTCAAAGGACGTTTAATATTATTAATTAAATCACTTGTTGTATTTCATTGTTATCAGGCAACCTTTGACGAGTCTACATTTTTTTACTTAATATGTAACTCCAACCGATGAATAAATTTGATCGCTGTTGTTATCTACTACTGCACCAAGTCCAATTGTCTTATCCTTAGGATTAAGCAGAATGTCACGGTGGCCCCAATTGGATGCAGCGTCATCATAAATATATTCATAAACCATGTTATCGGCTACTAAAGCACTAGTGCCACCATGTGGGGCCTCAACAAGCTGGTTGCTTGAATGATCCATTGTCCAACCCCAAGGAAACATCGCTAGACATTCAGAGGTACTGTTACGACTAATTCCGGCCTTATCAAAGAAGTCATTTAAGATAAATTTTCCATTCGCATCCACATGAGCAAAATTATTAGGCAGTAGTTTGGTCCTTTCCTGTACAACTTCATCTAAACGAGAATCTTCTGCTACTGTATTTAACCCCCGTTTTGTTCTTTCATTATTTAATTCTTTTAAAAACTCTTGCCTAAATTCACTAATTGAAAAATCAGCAATTGTAGAATTATTTTGTGCAGGTTGTGTTGTGCCTGTATTAGCTGAACTTACTGGTTTATTAGTATCTACTGGATTGGCAGAATTACCTGAATTAGATTGAGTAGGTTGATTTACAGGCTGTTTTTGTGGCTTTTTAACCTTTGACTTAATATTTGCAACATCTTTTACCAGGACAAATCTATTTTTAGTTACCAGATAAAACTTTTTTCCTTTTATTTTTTTGGCTTTTTTAACAACCGTTAGCTTCTTGCCCTTTTTCAAAATCTTTTTCTTTAACTTCTTGCCTTTTTTATTATAGTAATATGTTCTTTTTTTGACTTTTACCCTTTTAACAGCTGGTGCTTTCAAAACCACCCTGCTGGAAACTTTCTTAGCTTCTGTGGTCGCTGAGCCAAAAGACAAACCGCTTGCTATGCTTGTAAAAGTTAATAGTACTGCGACAGTTTTACGATAATTAAATTTTTTCATTGCTTTCTCCTTTATTTAATAATAACTCTTAGTCCAGTTGGTGCTTTTTGATAGAACCAATTTGCATCGCTTGTGCTTAAATGAATACAACCATGAGAGGTTGGCTTTTTACCTAATTTGTTAGCTACCTTTTTAATTAATTTATGATGAATATTCCGCGGATTTTCATGAAAAAGATATAAGCCGCCTTGCAGCCAGCCTACCGCAAATCTTGCACCCATTTTCTCACTGGCAGAATAAAACCACGGTGCCCGATAAGTATTAATACGAAAATGTCCCTTAGGTGTTGAGTTATGTGCTCCAGTTGAAACATAAAATTCGTATCTGGTTTTGCGACCACGGATCAAATACGCGCGCTGCTTTTTTAATGAAACTACTATCTTATCTTTTTTAGCGCTCATCCCATGAGGATATGGTTTAATTTCAGAAGATTTAGTATAACTAATCGGTTTACGCATATATTCCTGTGGAATTTCACTAACGGATTTTGCAAAGATTTTCTTTTGCCCAAAATTTAATATGAATCCGCCAAGAATAATTAAAAAGCTAACTATTACAAATTTATTCTTTTTTATTTTCACTATCCATTACTCACCTTCTTTAATATGTCGACTAACTACGATGCTTATACGTAAATTTTACTAATTTATTCGCATCCAAAAACTCATCTTTGTCATGCAATACCACTACAATCCGTCCGTTGCCCTTGTTACAACTTCCAACAAAGCAATAGCCTGATCGCGGTGTCCAGCCTGTTTTCATGCCATCGGTTTTGAAGGATTTAACGTTA
Organism: Lactobacillus laiwuensis; assembly: GCF_019972835.1. GTDB lineage: Bacteria > Bacillota > Bacilli > Lactobacillales > Lactobacillaceae > Lactobacillus > Lactobacillus laiwuensis. The sequence continues at coordinate 34,958 of NZ_BPPB01000004.1, forward strand.
TATTTACGACCAGGTAACGTATCATTATAGTTATGTAATTTCTGGCCTGCCACATACATCTCAGGTGTGGCAAAAAATTTCATCAAACTGGGATAATCATGAGCAACATGATAACCAATTATTGCTAGATCTTTTGCCGACAATAAGTTTCCTGAACTCCAAGCACCTTTAACATAATAACCATAAGGTGCTATATCACTGTTTTCAAGCCCTGAAGCTGATACGAAATTTGCAGAAAGATGCCATAGCTTTGCCTGTTTATTCATCATTGTGATGAATTTCTTATTTGAACCTGCAACCCATTGACCCAATCGAATTGCAGAGTTATTGTCGGAATCAATTATTGCTGAAGACATGATCTCTTTGATAGTATACTTTTTGCCTTTTTTTACATGAAAGCAGTCAAGGTTAGGATTCTTGGCCATTTTTACCAAAGAGCTAGAAAACTTGAGCTTTTTTTGCCAATCATGCGGATTACGGGCAAGCTTGCGCCTGGCTAAATAAATCGTCATTAGTTTCCCAGTAGATGCTGTTAAATAACGCTTCTTCGCATTTTTTGCCAACAATACTTCTCCAGTTTTACGATCCAAAACTAGGTAAGCTTTTGCTTTGGTTTTAGGCTTTTTTCCATGAAAATACTTAGTATATTGGCCAACTGATTTGTCTTGAGTGTGACTATAAACTGTAGTTTTATGTTTTTTCTTTTTAATTTTTTGATCCACTTCATTGTTTGCACTATTGCTGTCTATTTGAATGGTTTCATCAGCATGAGCTACTGAAGCGCTAACAAAAAAAGCTGCTATTATAGAAAAAAGTCCAAAAATAAACTTATTTTTGACTTGCACCTATACCTCCCTAAACATTTTCAAATTTAAAATTACAAGTGATATTTTAAAATTAATTAACTATAAATTTCATTATATTATAAAATGGTAAATGTAGTTAAATTTTTTTAAAATTGATTGGAGCTAAAATGTTAAGCAAATCCAAATTATTTTTAGTGGCTATCAGCTTATCACTTATGAGCACATTTATTTTTAATGAAAGAGTTTCTGCTGCAACTACTAATACACCAAGTATTGTTGATCAGCAGAACAATGAGCAAAAAGAGCAAACTCAATCTAATTCTGACACTAGTGATGATTCTAATTCTGACAATAACCAGATAGAAGATTCTAATACGAACGATAATAACTCTGGTTCAAACGGGGCAATTAACACTAATAAAAAGCACAAAGAAGTGCCAAAGGTTGTCTATTCTAAGAAAAAAGGTAGTGGTAAAATTTACCAAACCCATTATCGCTTTAGTAAAACATTAACTGGCAAAAAGCGTTCAGCCAAAAATTGGTATAAAAGACAAATTAGTTACAGCAAATTAGCCAAAACTAACAAAGGGACTTTTGTTAAGACAAAGTACGGATGGTTAAATAAAAAAGCTTTCAATCAGTTTCTATTAACTAAAAATAAAATCAATTATAAAATGAAAATTGTCAGAAATGCCAAATTGTATAACTTACCCGCCCACACTAATGATGCCAGAAAAATAGGAACTAGCAAAAATTTGCATTTGAAGAATAAATGGGTTCATGTCAATATGATTGCCCATACTAACTTGCATGCAGTATATTATCGTTTTAAACATCGGGGACAAAATTATTGGATTTTAGGAAAAAATATCAAATATAATTTAAAGGCTCTAGAAGGCAACAAAAAGTCGCTTGAACGCAGTATCAAAATCGGTGAAAAAATGATTGGTCATTCCAAATATGACGAAAAATCAAGACATTTTGACTGTTCTAGTTTTATGAATTATCTTTTTACTAAAGCAGGCCATCATCTAGGATCAACCACATTTAGTCAATGTTATAATGGCAAACCCGTTAATTATAAAAACAAAAAACGTGGCGATCTCATTTTCTTCGATGATAAAGACGATGGTCATTTAGCCCATGTTGGAATCTACCTCGGAAAAGGATTATTTTTACATGATAGTCCCTATACTGACAACGGCGGAGTTGGAGTTTCCAGTCTGCAAGACAATTTCTGGAACTCACACAATTCAAAGTATTTATCAGTTCACTATCCTGATGGTATTGTCAGAAGAATTATGTAAAAAATAATTAAAAGCCTTTAGCTTAAGTCCAATTTTAATAAAATCTCTTGAAAAATAAAAAGACGTATTTGCAAATTGCAAACACGCCTTTTTTTAACTTGTCCGATTGGACTACAATTATTTCAATGTAACTGTAGCACCAACATCTTCAAGCTTAGATTTAATGTCGTTAGCTTCATCCTCAGAAACGCCTTCCTTAACGTTCTTAGGAGCGCCATCAACAAGATCTTTTGAGTCCTTAAGGCCAAGACCGGTAATATCACGAACTGCCTTAATAACCTTAACTTTTTCTTGGCCAGCTTCTGTCAATTCAACATCAAATGTTGACTTAGCAGCAGCTTCGCCACCAGCGGCACCTGCAGCAGCAACTGGAGCAGCAGCAGAAACACCAAATTCATCTTCAATAGCCTTTACCAGGTCATTTAATTCAAGAATTGAAGCACCTTTTAAGTCTTCAATAATCTTATCAGTATCTAAAGCCATACTTATTTTATCCTCCGAAATTTTTAGATATAAATTATTTTATTTATTCTGCAGATTCATCTTTTGAATCAGCAACAGCTTTAACAGCATATGCGAAATTGCGTACTGGAGCTTGTAATACAGAAACAAGCATTGACAATAAGCCTTCGCGACCAGGAATGGCAGCAAGTTCCTTGATTTCTTCTTTAGAAGTCAATTTACCTTCCAGCATACCTCCCTTAATATCGATAACATCATAATCATCTTCGTATTTTGAAACGATACGAGCTGGTTCGGTAATGTCATCAGCATTATCAGTATAAATTACAGCAGTAGGACCTACAAAAGTCTCATCAAGACCTTCTATACCGGCCTTAGCAGCAGCACGTCTTAAGTAAGTATTCTTAACAACCTTCATGTTAACATCGTTTTCACGAAGTTCCTTACGCATGTTAGTAACTTCTTCAACAGTTAAACCCAAGTAGTTAATTATTAAGATTGCTTTAGCAGCTTTAAGTTCTTCAGCAAACGCATCAACGAACTTTTCTTTTTCAGCAATAGCAGCTTTACTCAATCGATTTCACCTCCATCAAATTTAATAATAAATTCCATCAGGCCCAAATAAAAACTCCATGCCAAGAAAGACATGGAGCTTTAAACTCATCAACATCTTCTGGCCTCGGCGGGAAATTAAGGCGTCATGCCACCCGAGTCTTAGGTAGAATTTACCTTATTAAATATAACAGGAATATAACTTAATTGCAAGCTAATCAGTTCTTTTTCGGCTTAGGTTTTATTAACTCAAATAATTCACCTGAAGTTTTGTAAATTACCCAACTGGCCAGGTTCACAATATGATCACTTATTCTCTCTAGTAATCTGATGATAACAAAGTAACTGGCAGAAGCTACAGCGGCGTCAGGTTCCCGCTCAACCCCGTCTATAATCATTTGTCTGGCATTCTTATAATCTTTAAAAACCTTAGCATGTCCAAGTACCATTTTTCTAGCATCTTTTTCATTTTCTTGAACATAAGCAGTTAACACTTGAACCAACATTTCACGCACTTGATGGGTCATGTTGGAAATTACTTTTTCAACTTCTGGCAGACGTGGATTACCTTTGACTCTGACAGTTTCAACGGCAATGCTATTCGCATTTTCGCCAATTCTTTCTAAGTCCGTTGTAGCTTTTAAGATACTAATAACAACGCGAAAATCTGTCGCAACCGGCTGTTGCAATGCCATTAATTCCAAAGCCTTTTTTTCAATTTTAACTGCTTCTTTTGCGACTTCCTTGTCTTCGGCAATCATTTCTTGCGCCGTCTTTTTATCATGTTCAACGAATGAACGCGTACCCTTGTCAATCAAATCATTGACCAAGACTCCCATTTCCATAAACTGAGCGTTCAACTTTTTCAGTTCATCTAAAAATATTTCGTGCATAATCCACCTCCAAAATTAGCCAAAACGGCCGTTAAGATAATTGTTTGTCATTTCTTTTTTAGGTGACAAGAACATTTCTTGTGTCGAACCTGATTCAATCAATTCACCATTCATTAAAAAAGCTACCTGATCTGAAACCCGACTCGCCTGTTGCAAGTTGTGTGTCACCATAATAAAAGTATATTTCTGTTTCAAAGCCATTAACGTTTCTTCAATTTCTGAACTCGATATTGGATCTAAAGCAGATGTCGGCTCATCAAGTAAAACAACTTCCGGTCTGATTGCCAGAGCCCGAGCTATACAAATACGTTGCTGTTGTCCCCCTGAAAAAGCAAGAGCATTACGCTGCAGGCTGTCTTTAGTTTCATTCCAAATGGCAGCTTGCTTCAAACTTTCTTCAACACGCTGTTCAATCAGATCTTTATCTTTAACACCAGCTATGCGTAAACCATAAGCTACATTATCAAAAACTGAAAATGGAAACGGCGTGGGCTGTTGAAACACCATTCCCACCTTCTTACGTAAAGCAACTAAATCAATATGGGAATGATAAATATCTTTTCCTTCTAAAAGTATCTCACCAGTAATATTAATATCGTCAATATCATCATTCATACGATTTAAACAGCGCAAAAAGGTAGATTTGCCACAGCCAGATGGTCCAATTAAGGCAGTCAATTTTTGAGCGGGAAAAGCTAAACTTATACCATGTAAAGCTTCAAAACTGCCATACTTAAGTTTAACATTTTTAGCCTCCATCACATTTGTCATCAATAACGCCACCTTTATCCAAAACTACCCTGAATGTACTTCTCAGTAATTTCACCTTGAGGGTTGGTGAAAATATTTGTAGTAGTATCATATTCTAACGCATGTCCCAAGTGAAAGAATGCTGTATATTCACTAATTCTTGAAGCCTGCTGCATATTATGCGTTACCATAACCATGGTATATTTCTTTCTCAACTGCTTTAAAGTATCTTCAAGCTTAGCAGTAGACACTGGATCTAAAGCACTAGCAGGCTCGTCAAGAAGTAAAATTTCGGGTTTTAGAGCAATCGCTCGCGCAATGCATAGTCTTTGCTGCTGACCCCCTGATAGTGCCAATGCACTTTGGTCGAGTTTATCCTTTACCTCATCCCATAAAGCCGCAGCTCTGAGACTTTCTTCTACAATTTGATCCAGTTTCTTTTTATTCTGCTGACCGTTTGCTTTTAAGGCATAAGTGATATTTTCTCTAATTGACTTCGGAAAAGGATTAGGCTTTTGAAAAACCATTCCAATTGCCTTCCGCAATTCATAAACATTAATTTTGTTCTGATTAACATTAAGGCCATGAAACATAATTTTGCCGTCAACTCGTGCCACACGATCATTCATACGATTAAGTGAGCGCAAAAATGTTGATTTGCCTGAACCAGATGCTCCTATTAATGCAGTAATTGTATTTTTCTTAAAGCCTAAGCTAACATCAAACAACTTTTGAACTGTACCACCATAGAAAACACTCAAATCATTAGTTGAAATTGCACAGTCATCTTCAGGAAAGGTCTTAATGTAGGTTTTTTGTTTTTGCCAATTTTCCATAAAAAGCTTCCTTACTTTATTTTAGCGGCTGTCAACCGTTTATATATCCAATTTCCTAGTGCTCTGGCACCAAAATTAAAGATGATGACAACAATTACCAATAAAGCTGATGTTCCAGCAGAAACCACATTCACATCTGGAATTATCCCTTCAGTATTTACTTTCCAAATATGTACAGCTAGCGTTTCTGCTGGACGCATTACATTCAAAAAACTAGTAGGACTAAACATATTCCAGTTAGAATAATCAACCGTTGAACCACTTTGCCCTGCGGTATAAATCAAAGCTGCAGCTTCACCAAAAACACGTCCAGCGCTCAAAATAACACCAGTAATTATTCCTGGCAGGGCTGCTGGCAATACAATGCCGTGAATGGTCTTCCAATTAGATAAACCCAGAGCCCAGCCAGCTTCTCTTTGAGTTTGAGGAACACCTTTAATAGCTTCTTCAATATTACTAGTAAGAGTTGGCAAGTTGAAAAAAGTTAGTGCTAAAGCGCCAGCGAGAATTGAAAAGCCAAATCCGAACTGAACCACAAATAAAAGATAGCCAAACAGACCAACAACTATTGAAGGTAAAGAGCTCAAAATTTCAATCGTGGTTCTGATTAACTGAGTGAACCAGTTATCAGGAGCATATTCGGCTAAATAAATGGCAGCACCGAGTGCAATTGGCATTGAAATTAGTAAGGTAAGTAATAAAAGATAGATAGAATTAAATAATTGGTCTCTAATTCCACCGCCTGCTTCAAAAGAGGACGATTCTGAACTCAAGAAATGCCACGATAAATGCGGTAATCCCGAAACTAAGATATTACCAAGAATACCAACCAAAAGAAGTACAACGATTCCAACTAAGAAATAAATCACGCCAGTAGCAATTCTATTTGTTTTTTTTGCGTTCATAATACTACTAACTCTTCTTTCCAATTAAATGTACCAAGAAATTAAATACCAGTGACATAATTAATAACAAAAGTGCCAAAGACCATAATGAATTGTTAGGCAAGGTACCCATAACAGTATTGCCCATTTGACTAGTTAACTGACTAGTTAACGTTGCTGCTGGGCTAACCAAGTTATATGGCATTAAGACTGCATTCCCGATTGCCATTTGCACAGCTAAAGCTTCACCAAAAGCACGAGCCATACCGAAAATAACGGCTGTCATGATACGTGAGCGAGCTGCTCTCAGCACAACGTGATATATAGTCTGCCATTTCGTAGCACCAAGAGCTGCTGAAGACTTTCGCAAATCTTTGGGAATAGCTTTAAACGCATCAACAGTAAGAGAAGTGATTGTGGGCAGAACCATTACAAAAAGTATTAACGTGGCAGTCAAGATGCCAAAACCTGTTCCTCCAAAAATAGTTCTAACAGCTGGAACAACTACCATTAAGCCAATAAAGCCATAAACTACAGAAGGAATACCTACTAAGAGCTCCATTACGGATTGCAGTAACTGCACTCTCTTACCAGATTCATATTCTGTCATAAATAGTGCCACGGCAATCGAAAATGGTGTTGCAATTAGTGCTGCCAAAAGTGTTACAGCAAATGAAGTTACAATCATCGCAGCTGCTCCAACATGGTTTTTACCAGCATTAGGATTCCAGTCAGTAGAAAACAGAAAATGGAAAATGTTCACTTTATTATCAATAAAGGTTGCTAACCCATGCATGCCAACAAAACCAATGATTGCAACTATTAATATTCCTATTAATATAATTGCCAAAAATGTTAATCCTCTGCCCCACCATTCTTGTCGTGTTTCTTTTGATGGCTTAGTTAAGCGATCAACATCAATATTTTTGGGATCAATACCTTTGAACTTAACATGTGGTACTTTTTGTTCGGCAAGAGCATTCTCAACAACTTGTTGTAAATCTTGTTCTTTTTTTGCCATTTTATTTACCTATCTTCGTAATTTTATTTTGACTATCACGCGCAACTTTCATTTCATGTACACTTATATAGCCAATTTTAGGAACTAAATCTTTTTGAACTTTTTTACTCAATACGTATTTAATAAAAGCTGCAGTAGCCTTATTCGGTTTGCCTTTTGTATACATATGCTCATAAGACCAAAGTGGCCACTTGTTCGTAGGTATGTTTCTATTATCTGGTTGAACGTTATTTATACTTATTTTTTGAATATTTTGGTCATTAGCATAAGGAAAAGAAATATAAGAAATAGTACCCGGTGTAGAATTGACAATTTTTTTGACAGTTCCATTTGAATCCTGTTCTTGAGAATTAATTGCTTCTTTTCCATTTAGAACCAAGTCCTCAAATGTCGATCGCGTACCACTCCCACGAGAACGGTTGATCACAATGATTGACTGATTTTTGCCACCCACTTGACGCCAATTTTTAATTTTACCAGTAAAAATATCAGAAAGTTGTTTAGTAGATAAATTTTTAACTCCGACACCCTTGTTTGCAATTGGCACAATACCAACTACTGCCACAGGATAATCTTCTAATTTCTTTGCATCAATGCCTTTTTGCGTTTCAGCAAAAACATCAGAAGTACCAACTTCAACGGCCCCTGCTTGCACTTGGCTTAGTCCTGTACCGGAGCCACCACCTTGGACTACAATGTTGCTGCTCATGTGGGCTAGGTGATAGTCATTGCCAGCTTGTTCTATTAAAGGTTGTAAGGCACTGGAGCCAACAATAGTAATTTTTTCTCGGTTTTGACTGCAACCTGTCAAAAATAGGGACATAAATAATATTAATGTCAGCAGTCTGCCTAAATTACTTTTTCTCATATATGATTCCCTCAATTAAACAAATAAAATTTAGCTCTAGTTTATCAAAACTTTTACCTTTGACCAATCATAAATACTCGTAAATAGATAAAAAAAGCAACCTGCTCTATCGCAAAGTTGCTTTAATTAATTGTTCAATTTTAGTCCAGATTTAATGGATCAAGTTTAATCCCAGGTCCAAAGGTTGCAGCCACAGCTACACTCTTAATGTATTGACCTTTAGCGGCAGATGGACGCGCACGTAAAATAACGTCACGCAATGCATCAAAGTTTTCAATTAATTGTTCATCAGTAAATGAAACTTTACCAATTGCTGCGTGAATAGCAGCTTGACGGTCAACACGATATTCAACCTGACCAGCTTTTACATTCTTAACGGCTTTTTCAATATCCATTGTAACAGTACCAGTCTTAGGGTTTGGCATCAAACCTTTTGGTCCAAGCACACGACCTAAACGACCAACTTTTGCCATCATTGTTGGTGTAGCAACCACGACATCAAAGTCTAAGTAACCGTTTTGTACTTTTTCAACTAAGTCGTCAGAACCAACTTCATCAGCACCAGCAGCCTTAGCTTGTTCAGCTTGAGGACCCTCAGCAAAAACAATGACCTTTTGTGTCTTACCAGTACCATTCGGCAAAACCAGTGAGCCACGAATTTGTTGGTCTGCTTGTTTAGGGTCAACGCTCAAGTTGTATGAAACTTCAACTGAAGCATCAAAGCCTGCGTATGAAGTTTCTTTAACTAACTTCATTGCTTCAGCAACTGAATATAATTTCTTTGAATCTACTTTTTTAGCAGCTTCTAAATATTTTTTACCATGCTTTGGCATGTGATTTCCTCCTTAATATGTGGTTAAGCGAGCTAAAGCTCTCCCACCTAAATTGTTATAAATAACAGGATTAGTCTTCGACTTCGATACCCATGCTTCTAGCAGTACCTTCGATCATCCGCATAGCAGCTTCGACATCAGCAGCGTTAAGGTCCTTCATCTTAGTTTCAGCAATTTCCTTAACTTGATCCTTGGTTACCTTACCAACTTTCTTGGTATTAGGTTCACCGGATGCCTTGTCAATCTTAGCAGCCTGCTTCAAAAGTACTGGAGCTGGTGGAGTCTTAGTTACGAATTCGAATGAACGATCTTCATATACTGTGATGACTACAGGAATAATCATGCCTTTTTGGTCAGCAGTTCTAGCATTGAAGTCCTTAGTAAAGCCAACAATGTTAATACCAGCTTGACCTAAAGCTGGACCAACTGGAGGAGCGGGTGTTGCAGCACCAGCTGGTATTTGTAATTTAACAACATTTATAACTTTCTTTGCCACGGTCAAAACCTCCTTGATTCCGTGCGTGGTTAAAATGGAAAAGTTACCTACTTTTCCTCCCACAATAATAAAAGTACTTTAATATATTATCATCGATTTAGTAATTTTGCAATAATTGACTTATTACTAACTAATTTTCTTTACTTGATCATAATCAAGCTCAGTGGTAGTAGCACGACCAAACATATCAACGGAAACAAACAATTTATATTTATCTGGTTGAATTTCAGTAATTTTGCCTTCAACACCGTTAAAGGCCCCATCAATGATCGTAACAGTCTCACCAACTTCAAAGTCAATTTGGGGTCTTTTAGCTGGTTCACCTTGTTGACGTAAAAGCCTGTTGACCTCGTCTTCTAGAAGTGGCGATGGCTTAGAGCCACCGCCGTGTGAACCGACAAATCCTGTTACGTTTGGTGTGTTCCGCACAACAAACCAACTTTCATCGGTCATTACCATTTCAACAAGAACATAACCAGGGAAGATTTTTTCTTCGACTTCTTTTTTCTTGTTGTTAACCTTTTCAATCTTTTCTTGTTCAGGAACCATTACTCGAAAAATATAGTCTTGCATCCCCATGCTTTGAGCTCGCGACAATAAGTCAGATTTAACCTTGTCTTCGTAACCGGAATAAGTGTGAAGCACATACCATTGCTTTTTAGTAGTTTCTACCATTATTACATATTCTCCTTATATTTTTGGCAAACAAAAAAGCCTCTTGCGTCAGAGGACTTTTCTAATTAGTATAATTGTACCACAAATCAATCAGCTGCGCTATTACATAACTATTTGTGTAACATTAGTAAATAGCAGATCAAGTAAACCTAAATACGCAGCAAACAAAATCGAGGAAACAATTACGATTGCAGTGTCGTGCCGGTTTTGTTTTGCTGTTGGCCAAGTAACCAGCTTCATTTCCTCAACTACACTCTTAAAGAATTTAACCATAATTTACCTCGTTTCTTTGTGTAATGTCATTTTACCGCAATGCTTACAATATTTTTTTAATTCAAGGCGCTGAGTGCGATTCTTACTTGCAGCGATTGAGTAATTACGAGAGCCACAGATGCTGCAAGCTAATGATGCTTTTTTCACTGCCATAATCTCACTTCCAAACTATTGTATTTTAGCAAAAATGGCTAACTTAAGCAATTAATTTAATAATTACTTGTAAACTTAATTATTACAAAACAAAAGCAGTTGCTCATTCAAGCAACCGCCTTTGTAGTAGCCAAACAAATGCGTGACCACAGTGCGTAGAACATTGTATTAGTCGGATTTACTTCTTAAGATTTTCATTTACGAAGGATTCGATTTTATCGTCAGAGTCTTTCAGGAATGGAAGCATAGCTTCTTCCGTTTTAATGGTATCTCTGCCATTCTTTTCCATAAAATAATCCCAAAGGGCATCTCTAACTGGAAGATCTGAATCACTCCAGTCAAAAACTTCTTTCATGTGACGATCTAACAATGCGGTCTTCATAACTTCATCAGCCATCTTAACTACCTCCTAAAATTTATTCTACAAAAACAATTATACCGCAATTTCCAGATATCAACTATAAAAATACTAATTAAGCAATGTTTGACGCATTTTCTGTGCAAGACGTGAACGCGCTCTTGATAAAGTTAATTTACTAATTTTTAGTTTTTGGATAACTTCTTTTTGTTCTATCACACCCAAGCCCACCAATAGCGCATTGGTCTCCAAATGAGACAACTTACTGGTCAAAATAGCAATATTTTCACTTAAAGGAATTTCTGGTATAGAAACAAATGATTTATCTAAAGGCAATAAATTGTTTTTCTTGGCTGTTTCTAATGAAACTGATTGTTTCAAAGCCTGCCTCCGATAGGCATTATCATATCTTACAAGTGAGCGTGCATGATTGATCAGTCGTGTTTTAAAATAGCTACCGAATTTTCCTTTATTTAGGTCAAAACTTATTGCAGAATCGTGACAAATAATCATCGCATCCTGTTCCCAATCCTGACTGTCATAATAGCGAACATGATACAAACTTTTCACCTTATTAATCAATGGCTTATAGCGAAAACATAAGTCTAATAAAGCTTCATCCTCACCATTTTTTATTTGCTTAATAAGTTCCGCCTCACTTTTAATATTTATTCCAGTATTCTTCATTTTGCTTCTCCTATTTAAATTTTTATTGAAGAATACAGCAACTAATGAACCTCAAAAATCGAACCTAAGTTCAAATTCAGCAACTATTTTTTACTGTCAGTTCGGCAACAACAAAAAGCCAGATTTGTTGAAACCGCATTAAATAAAAAAGAGAATATTACTTTATTTGGCCACAAAAATACACTCTGATTGATCAGAGTGTTAGAAAAGCTATTTAAGAGGATTGCGGCTGTTAAGCATCTGATAAAGCAAAACACCAGTTGCAACACTGGCATTCAGTGATTGCACATGCCCGACCATAGGCAATGTCAGCATTTGGTCCATCTGCTCTTTAAGAAGGCGTGAAATTCCTTTACCTTCATTGCCGATTACCAAAACAGTTTTGCCATTACTGTCCCACTGTCGATAATCTGTACCTTTCATATCAGTACCAAAAAGCCAATAGCCACGTTTTTTTAATATTTTTGCAGTTTGCACCAGATTATTTACCCTTGCTACTGGCACATAATCAATTGCTCCAGTTGAAGTTTTAGCTACAACAGAAGTTAACCCGGTAGCACGTCTTTTAGGAATAATAATGCCGTCAACTCCAGTGGCATCTGCTGTTCTCAAAATAGAACCCAAATTATGGGGATCTTCAATTGAATCAAGCATCAGTAGAAACGGTTCGTGATTGCTGTGGTCAAATTTATCCAGCAGCTGATCCAGATCGGCATATTCAAAACTAGCTACCGTTAAAACTATTCCTTGATGATTTCCACCTTGAACCAATTTGTCTAATTTGTTTTTAGGTACCGTTTGGACAATTAACCCCTTCTGCTTAGCCAAGGTAAATACTTGATTGGCAAAACTTTCTTTAATCCCCTGCTGTAAAAATATTTTGTTAATATGATCAGCATCTTGAGTTTTTAAATAATCCAGTCCCGCATGCCTGCCAAAAACAAAGTCTTTGTCACTTGAAGTCATATTCCTCTATGCCCCCATTCTCAATAGTTTTAATACACCATTCAGTCAGCTGCTCTATACGATCTTTTTTGTTTAAGAGATCTAAGTAACCCCAAACAGCTTCAAAACCTGTAGATAACTGATAAGTAGCCAAACTGGTATTTTTTGCTTTAGTATAGGTTTTCGAATTGCGACCGCGGTGAAAAGTTGCTACTTCATCTTCAGTAAGCAACTCTTCTTCCTGAAGTTTGGTAATTAATGCTGCTTGCGCTTTGGCCGACACATAATGAGTAGCTCTTCTTTGCAAGACTTGGGGTTTAACAATGCCACATTTAATTAAATGCCTCCTGATAAAAATTTCATAAACAGCATCACCTAGATAAGCTAATGTTTGACCATTTAGTGTATCCGGATTAACATCACTTTCTGTCATTTTTAGAGTTTTATTCACGTAGCCACCTTGTTCCTTGTGGTGTATCTTCAACTGTAACACCCATTTGTTTAAGTTCGTCCCGCAACGCATCGCTTTGTGCCCAATCTTTGCTTTTACGTGCTTCTTCACGTTTTTTAATTAGTCTCTGAACTTGCTCATCATCATTTTGATTTTCAGCGGTAATTAAGCGCTGTACATCTATCCCGAAAACAGCTAACCAACTTGTCAAAAGTTTAGCCGCTTTTTTAAGAGCATCTTTATCTGCATTTTTAGCATTAATGTTGGCATTTATTTCTGGTAATAAATCGTAAATGGCGGTTAAAGCGTTCTGAACATTAAAGTCATCATCCATAGCATTAATAAATTTATGCTGAGTGTCTTGAATTCTATTGACTAAAATTTCTGACTTTTTGCTTGTTGAACCATCTTTAAGGCGATATTCAAGATTGTTAAGAGTATTCTTAAACCTCTGCAAAATAATTTGTGCTTGTTTTAAATTATCAGTCGAATAATTAATTTGCCTGCGATATTGCACACTGGCCATAAAGAAGCGCAACACTTGTGGATCAACTTCTTTTAGCAAATCATGCACAGTTACAAAATTATGCAGTGACTTAGACATTTTTTCAGCATCTGCTCCAACTGTAACAAAACCATTATGCATCCAGTAATGGACAAAGGTTTTACCAGTTGCTGCTTCACTTTGAGCAATTTCATTTTCATGATGAGGAAATTCCAAATCTTGACCACCACCATGAATATCAATTGTTTCGCCTAAATATTTTGTAGCCATAACTGAACATTCGATATGCCAACCGGGACGGCCCTTACCCCAAGGAGAACCCCAAGCTATTTCATCAGGTTCCTTTTGTTTTTTCCATAAAGCGAAATCTATTGGGTCTTCTTTACGCTTTTGTTCTTCTTCATTAACATGCTCAGAAGCACCCTCTTCAAGCTTTGCAATATTTTGGCTACTAAGGGCGCCATAATGCTTAAATTTTCTGGTATGAAAATAAACATCCCCATCTGACTCATAAGCATAACCGTTAGCAATCAGTTTTTTAACAAAAGCGATAATTGCTGTGATTTCATGAGTTGCCCGTGGATTAAGTGTTGCCGGCTCAACATTTAAGGCTGCAATATCTTCACGATATGCTTTAATGTAGCGCTGAGCTAATTCAGGTACCGTAACATTTTCAGCTTTAGCTTCAGCAATCATCTTGTCATCTACATCTGTAAAATTAGACACATAATTGACTTTGAACCCACGGAATTCTAAATAGCGTCTGATTGTGTCAAAAGCAATGACGCTTCTGGCATTACCAATATGAATGTAATTATATACCGTTGGTCCACAAACATACATTGTCACTTGCCCTGGGACTATCGGCTTAAATTCTTCCTTTGTATTAGTTAAAGTATTATAAATTTTCACAGCGGCTGACTTGCCTTTCTAAAATCTTATATTCTCATTTTACCAGAAACTCTGGCACATCCTAACAAGCAAAAGATTTAATCTTAATGTAGCCAGGTTCCTTTCCAATATACACTAAAACAGCGTATTACTCATTCAATAACAGAATAATACGCTGTTTTATTTACAAGCCATTTTCACTCATTTGTTTTAATGTTAAGTCCAGATGCTCTAATACGCGTTTTTTGCCTAATAGCTCCATCGCTTCGCCAATTCCTGGTCCTACCATTGACCTGGTAGTAGCAATTCGAATTGGCATAAACAAGCGTCTGCCCTTAATCCCAGTTGCTTGACGAGTTGCTTGTACCGCATTCATAATTTGCGGTGCAGTAAAACGGGGAATTAAATCAATTTGTTTTTTAAATTCCTCAATTACTGGTCTGGCTTCATCCTGACGAATTTCCGCAATTTCTTTTTCACTTAAATCTTTAGGTGCATTAAAGAAAATCTTTGCCAGATCCACAATTTGTTTTGTATAAGACATTTGGACAGAATAAATATTAACTAATTGTCTGACCCATTCCAGCTTTTCCGGATTGGGATCTTTTTCAACCAAACCAGCTTCCTGCAAGTTGTTAAGCGCTAAATCCAAAAGCGTGTCTCGGTCAGCTTTCTTAATATACTGGTTGTTAATCCATTCCAGTTTTTTCTGGTCAAAAGCAGCAGGAGAATTTGACAAACGCGCAGGATCAAATTGCTTAATTAATTCTCGTTGACTGAAAATTTCACTCTCGCCCACAGGAGACCAGCCCAATAAAGTAATAAAGTTAAACATTGCATCAGGCAAATAACCTAAATCTCTATATTGTTCAATGAATTGTAAAACAGATTCATCACGTTTAGAAAGTTTCTTACCTGTTTCAGAATTAATAATCAAAGTCATATGACCAAACTTTGGCGGCTGCCAGCCTAATGCCTCATAAACCGCTAATTGTTTTGGTGTGTTTGAAACGTGATCATCTCCACGCAAAACATGAGTGATTTCCATCAGGTGATCATCTATAACAACAGCAAAGTTATAAGTTGGCATACCATCGCGCTTTTGAATGACAAAATCGCCACCAATGGTATCTGATTCGAAACTTAGATGTCCCTTAACAATATCATCCCAAGAATATGTTTCCATTTCAGGAATGTGGATACGAACAACCGGCTTTAAGCCCTTCTTTTCTGCTTCTTCTTGCTTTTGAGCAATTTCAGCAGCTGTCATGCCCTCATATTCGTAAGTATAGTGGGGCGCAATTCCCATGGCCCGCTGTTCTTCACGCTGCTCTTCTAATTCTTCTTCAGTTTTATAAGAATAATAAGCTTTGCCCTCATCAATCAGCTGTTTGATATATTTATTGTAAATATCCTTACGCTCAGATTGACGGTATGGGCCATAAGCGCCACCTTTATCAGGACCTTCATCCCAGTCGATGCCGAGCCAGTGTAAATTTTCCATTTGAGACTGCGAACCGCCTGCAACATTACGTTTCTGGTCCGTATCCTCAATTCTTAAAACGAAAGTGCCCTTATTATGCCGCGCGAATAAGTAATTAAATAGCGCGGTCCGTGCATTACCAATATGTAAGTGCCCCGTTGGACTTGGGGCATACCTTACCCGAATTTTTTGTTTAGCCAAAATTCATGCCTCTTTCAAAAAGTAAATATAAACAATTTAAGTTTACCCGTAATAGTCAAAAAGTTCAATATTCGTTAGCCTAAAACCAATTTTAAAGCTTGTGGAATACTTGAAACCGGAATAATTTCAATATCTGCGTTTTTCAGGCTGGTATGCATATTATGTTTGGGAATAAAAATACGCTTAAACCCAGTTTTTGCTGCTTCCTTAATTCGCGCATCTATTTGATTAACTCGCCTTACTTCACCAGTTAAACCGACTTCGCCTACAAAACAATCTGTGGGCAAAATTTCCTGATTTTTATAGCTTGACGCTATAGCCATCACTACAGCCAAATCGACAGCGGGTTCGTTAAGGCGTATTCCACCGGTAGCTGTTAAATAGACATCCTGATTTTGCAACATTAAGTTGCCCCGTTTTTCCAAAACTGCTAACAGCAGTCCAGCGCGGTTATAATCAATACCAGATGTAGTTCTTTTAGCATAGCCAAAAGCAGTGGGTGTAACTAATGCCTGAATCTCTGCCAAAATAGGACGAGTCCCTTCGAGTGAAACGACTATAGCAGACCCGGTTGACTTCGGTAAACGCTCATCCAAAAAAATAGCAGACGGGTTAGTAACTTCTTTTAAACCATTATTAACCATTTCAAACATGCCGATTTCATTAGCTGCGCCAAATCTGTTTTTAACGGAATGCAAAATACGGTAGGCATGGTGTTCATCACCTTCAAAATAAAGAACAGTGTCAACCATGTGCTCCAAAATTTTAGGTCCGGCAATTGCCCCTTCCTTTGTAACATGGCCGATAACAAAAACGGTAATAGCATCCATTTTGGCTATTTTCATTAACTCACTTGTAACTTCCCTTACTTGTGATGCTGAACCCGTCATTGAGTCTAAGCTAGGTTCATTCATAGTTTGAATTGAGTCAATGACAACAAAGTCAGGTGCTAAATCGGCAATTTGCTGGCGAATATCTTCCATATCAGTTTCTGGATAAAGCATCATATCATTAGCCGGCAGTCCCAAGCGATCTGCTCTTAACTTGATTTGATTAGCTGATTCTTCACCGGAAACGTACAATACTTTATATTTACCAGCTAGTTCGCTCATGATTTGCAACATTAAAGTTGATTTGCCAATTCCTGGATCACCACCAATTAAGACTAAGGAGCCTGGAACAATGCCCCCACCTAGAACCCTGTTCAATTCTTCCATACTAGTCTGAATGCGTTCTTCTTTTTCAGCCTTAACATTTTCCAGCTTAACCGGTTCACTTATTCCGGTTTTCTTGATCAAGCGACTAGGGCTGCCTTTAGTTGAGCGATTTTGCACCGCTTCAGTTTCCTTTTCAAACTGATTCCAGGCACCGCAATTAGGACAGCGTCCTAAATAGCTGGCAGAAATATAGCCACAAGAACGACATTTATATTTTGTTTTAAGTTTTGCCATTTAGCTTTCCTTCTTATTAGTTGAGCCAAAACCGCTTAACCTTTGCCTGTCAATAGGCAGATCATTATCGGTTTTTAAATAATGAACAAAAATCCCCTGACCAATTCGATCCCCCTTGTGAATCTGAATTGGTCTGACGCCATAATTAATTAACTGTACGAAAATTTCACCTTCATTGTCATCATTATTGTAATAATCCGCATCGATGACGCCCACGCCATTTGGCAAAGAAAGATTTTTTTTAAAAGTATTTGAAGAGCGGTTAGCCAATATTAACACTTCATCTTCAGGCATATAAGCCTTTACACCTGTCGGAATCAAAAACGGCTTGAGCACATGTTCGGCCATTTCATAGTCTTGTTCGTATAGCTGATGACCATTACGAATTAACCGAAAAATACGCACAAAATTAAGCCGCCAAATACTGGGAATTAAAACGTCTTTTGCTGCTGCTAAATCATAGCCTGCGCTGGCAATTGTTTGTCTTCTAGGTAACGCCACATTTTTATTTTTATATTTAGATACAATTTCAAAGCCCCGAATTTTCTCCATACTTATCTCCTTTAAAAATCTTTAAACACTATTTTACATTAATTTACTGCTGTGTTTTAAAATCTTATATAATTAGTTTGATAAAATTAGCTGAAATATTAAAGTTTGAAGGAAAAGTAAATGTTTAACTTAGATAACCCTCACCAATTTTTTCGCGAAGATGATGATAATGGCGAAACTATTTGCAGCTGGACCATGGATAAAATTAAGCGCAAAGACGCTACTGTCTGGATAATGAACCATTTCTTTATCAACCCCAAAATAGACAGTAACAAGATTTTACACAAACAAATGGCAACAGTAATGTTTATTGCTCAAGAATCTCACTTACGTGTTTGGCCACTTGATCCTTTAGTTATTAAATACTTTGAGAAGCATTCGGAATTTCATTCGATCTGGTATCATAAGCCAAATCCAGCTAACAAAAATATATAAACATTTCAGATTAAATAGGTAAAGCAAAAGCAAATATATTTTTAACAATAATTAAATTTTCAAAGATAGACTACTTTATTTAGTTAGGCTAAAATAGTATTAGTTTGTTTAAGGAGGATTTTAATATAAATGACAAAAGAAATTACAAGTGCAGCCATTGATAAATTTACAAAAGACTTATCAAATCATGCTGGAATTAATATTGCCAGTCATGCTGCTCAAGAAAACGGCATTTTTAAGGCAAGTCAAAATTTACAATCCAAAATTGATTTAACGCCTACTTTTTCAGTAGAAATTGATACCGGTAAGCCTGCTGATCAAAAGCAGTCTGGTCGCTGCTGGATGTTTTCTGCATTAAATACTATGCGTCACCCATTGCAAAAAGAATATAAGATTAAGGATTTTGAATTATCTCAAAATTACACTAACTTCTGGGACAAATTTGAAAAATCAAACTTCTTCTTCGAAAATGTAATTGCGTCAGCTAAGAAGCCACTCGGTGACCGTAAAGTTAGCTTCCTATTCGCAACCCCCCAACAAGATGGTGGTCAATGGGACATGTTATGTGGATTAGTTGAAAAGTATGGTATTGTACCCAAGTCTGTTTACCCAGAAACTGCCAATTCGAACAATTCTGGAGCTTTAAATGATACTTTAAATACTCTTTTGCGTAAAGACGGCTTAGAATTACGCGATTTGGTCAATGCAGGTAAGTCAGTAGACGAAATTGAAAAACGTAAAAACGAATTGTTAAATGATGTTTTCCGCATTTTAGCTATTTCATTAGGCGTACCACCAAAGAAATTTGACTTTGAATATAAAGATGATGATGGTAATTACCACCGTGAAGCTGGTATCACTCCTAAAGAATTCTTTGATAAATTTGTGGGCATGAACTTGGAAGATCATATTTCAATCATTAACTCTCCTACTGATGATAAACCATATCACAAAGTCTTTTCAGTTGAGTATTTGGGTAATGTTGTTGGCGGCAGACAAGTACGCCATCTTAACGTTAAGATTTCTGAAATGAAAGACTTGATTATTAAACAACTAAAAGCCGGAGAAGTTGTTTGGTTTGGTTCAAATGTTGGTAAGGATTCAGAAAGACAGCTAGGCTTGCTTGATACCAATATTTACAAACGTGATGAATTATTTGACGTTGATTTTTCAATGTCTAAGGGTGATAAACTTGATTCCAGCGAAAGCATGATGGATCATGCCATGGTTATCACCGGCGTCGACTTAGTCGATGACAAGCCTACTAAATGGAAGATTGAAAATTCCTGGGGAGAAAAACCTGGCTTTAAAGGCTACTTCGTAATGAGTGATTCTTGGTTTGATGATTTTGTCTACCAAGCAGTTATTAACAAGAAATTCTTACCTGATGATTTAAGAACAGCCTTTGATGAAGGAGCTAAGGACCCGATCCAATTACTACCATGGGACCCAATGGGCGCTTTGGCTTTTAAATAAAGTTATTATTTCCGTTCAAAAATTTAAATATTAAAAAGCATTGAGAAATTTGGTGGTTATATCACCTAGCAGTTTTCCCAATGCTTTTTTATACGCTTTGAATAAGTACTTAAAGTTGTTTTTCCTGTAGTATTCCCCGCTGCAATACGAATTGACGATCATATTTAAGTTCATTAATTTGATCATGGCTGGCAACCACTATAGTTTTATTTTGCTTTTTCAATTTTTTTAGCATAGCTACAAATAAACCAACGCTCTCTTGATCAATTCCACGTGTCGGCTCATCAAGCAAAATAATATTTTGGTTTTCCATCACAGCCTGGATGATGCCCACCTTTTGCCTCATACCAACAGAATACTTGACTATGGGTTCCGGATCGTCAGGATCAAGCATAAAGTACTGTAGTAAAGCCCTAACTTCTTTCTCATTAAAGCGCTTGTTAAGATTAGCCAGAAAATGAAGGTTAGACATGGCTGACTCATATTCCAAGAAATTGGGATTTTCAATTAATGCCCCAACAATATCATTTTCATCCAGCTTAATTTCACCGCTGTCTGCTTTTAACAAGCCGGTAATAATCTTAAAAATGGTAGACTTCCCAGAACCGTTAATACCTGAAACATGAATTAGTTCTCCTGGCTTAGCTGTCAAAGATACGCTTTTTAAAACCAGCTTCTGACCAAATGACTTTTTTATCTGCTTAAGCTCTAACATTATTTCTCCTTAAAAGCCACCATAAATTTCATGGATAGCCCGATATAACTCGTCATACACAGGACTATAATTTATTAAAATATTTTTTTCTATATAGTAGTGATAAATTAAATCTATGATTATTGCCATTAGCAATAATAAATAAGGTCTATGCCAGTTATAGCCACCAACTAACAGCCAAAGTAGAAGCAAAAAAGCCAGAACATGTAGTAGTATGAGTTCAATGCCCACAATTGGGTTACCAAATTTAAATAAAGGGTAATCAGTAAAAAAATACGGAACAAAAAGACCTAATACAAAAATTAAACAATAAATTGTAGCCAGTACCATTAAGTGCATGATCATCGACTTATTCTTTTTTCGCACCGTCACAAACACGTTGATGTTACGAAAAGTAAGTATCTGCTTATAAAATAGCAAGAAGACCGCTGGCTGCAAATACAGTGATACCATGTGAAAATTGAGGTATTCGTTTGGCAATTCCATGGTTTCCGGTGAACCTGTTTTTATAAGTATAATGCTTCCCATTAGTCCTATCAAAAATACGATAAAACCATTTAAAACAAGTCTGTAGGATATTCTTTTTAAGCGCATAATTAGCCCAGCTTTCTTTTCTGCTGCCACAGTTTGATTAAGTAAGCAGCAAATAACAGATAAAGCAATGCAACCAAAACAAAAAGCAAATATGAATTAATCGGTGGCAAGCGAGATCCTAACGCAAACTGTCCCGGTGCAAGTACAGCAAATGGAAACCACAAATACGAGAGGAAGAGCAAAAATTCATTGCCAAGCCGCGATATTATGATCGACAATAAGGTTAAACCCATCCCTACACACGGTCCTAAAACTAGGTAAATACTATTTTTTGATACAAAAAGACCAATACTGAAAATTAAAATAGCAAAAATACCCCAGCCTATAGCGGCTAAGGTAACGTATGAACATAAGTCGATTAGCTGGTTAGTAGAAAAATATCCTGGTCTGGCACCAATGTATAATTCTATAGGTCTGGTTTTAAAGAAAAAGGGATAATAAAATAAATTAATTAATGCTAACTGGTAAAAATTAGTTAATAAAGAAAATACCACCCCAATAATAAAGGAGTTAATAATCCCTGCTTTGATAAAGCCATGATATCCGACTCTTTGCTGGACAGCGCTAAACATATTATTATTTTTAAAATAGATTAAGAGACCGGCTCCAAAGATAGGTACCAAGGCCAACAAAATAACTAAATTTATAATATTTTCGTTCCAACCATTCGGTTGAATTGAAAAGAAAAGCATAACAGAAATTTCAACTGCTTTGCCCTTTAATGGTATTAATCCTGCTTCAGATTTAGCGGCTATAAAAAACTGCCAGGTAATCAAAAGAAAATAAATAATTAGAAAAATAAGAATAAATTTTTGGGTTCGTTTTAGCATTAGCAAAGTCTTCTTAACAAATATATCTTTGAATAACTATATCATGTATAATATCAATTATAAACTAAAATAGTATGAAAAAAAGTTAAAAAAAAACTAATTTTCCCCTATTAAAAAATGCTCTTATTGTTGCCTTTATTCATATGATTACTTAAATAAAATTAAAAACTTAACATAGACCTACTTTCTTAACAAAACGCATAAAAGCTGCTTTGCCCTCTAAAGTTTGTTTGAAAACTCCTGCGTCTTCCAAAACGCGAGCAAAAACAAGACCTAGTTCTTTTTGCAGAATTTGATCTACATTTGCATTAGTGACTTCATACTTACGGCTAATTTCCTTAGCCCACTCAAGATGCATAGGTGCAATACTGTTAGGCTGGTTAAGCAAAAACTTTTTTACCTCAAGCAACTCGGGCTTCAATCGTGGCGGAAAAATCGCTAATCCCATTACTTCAATTAAGCCGATATTTTCTTTTTTAATGTGTTGTACATCAGCATGGGGATGAAAAATTCCATCAGGATATTTATCTGAAGTCTGATTGTCTCTTAGGACTAAATCAAGTTCATAAGTTTGTTCATGTAAACGTGCAATTGGGGTAATAGTATGGTGAGGTATACTGTTAGTAAATGCCCGAACTGCTACTTTTTCATCACTATATTTTCTCCAGTTTATTAAAATTTTATTTGCTAATTTGATTAAGCTATTTTTATTTAGACCACGTAAACGGATCACAGACATAGGCCACTTGACAATACCTGCTTCGACATCATCAAATTCCTTAAAATTAAGTTTTTTATCAATTGGTGCTTTTTCCATCGGAAAGCGATGCTTGCCACCCTGATAATGTTCGTGCGCTAAAATCGAACCGCCTACGATTGACAAATCCGCATTGCTACCAACAAAATAGCCCGGAAATTTAGCCACAATTTCCAGTAAATTAGCAAAAGTTTGTTCATTTATTACCATTGGTTCATGCTTTGGCGCTAAGAAAATGCAGTGCTCATTAAAATATGCATAAGGAGAATATTGAAAACCCCAGGTTTCATCTCCTAAATGAAAGCGAATGATACGGTGATTGGTGCGCGCAGGATAATTTATATGACCAAGGTAGCCCTCATTCTCCATACATAATTGGCACTTTGGATATGACTTTACTTTGGCATTCTTGGCTGCCGCAATTTCTTTGGGATCTTTTTCTGGTTTGGAAAGATTAATCGTAATCTCTAGATCGCCGTATTTACTTGCAGCTGTAAAATAAATATTTTTTGCAATAGCTCTAGTTTTAATATAATCACTATCTTTACCCAATTGGTAAAAATCAGCAATCGCTTTTTGTGGTGAACGCTCATAAGTTTGCCAAAAGTCGTGGTTAACAATGCTTGGTCTAGGGACAATCAAATTCATTAATTGTGCATCAAGGACATCCCTAGCTGAATTATTGGCTGAGCACTTCCCTGAGTTTTGGGCAACTTGAATCAACTCGTCTTTAAGATCCAGTAGGCCTTTTTTACTGGTTGTTGCTTTTCTTGCCTCATCACCAACAAGGGCCAAAATTCTATTTCTCAAATAAATACGATCAAGTTCCGTAAAATCGCTGTGAGCAATAACTTGCGTAATAAATTTATCAATTAGATTCGTTTTATCCATCTCAACTTTCCAATATTATAAAACTTTTGTACCATCAGCAGTTTCTGCAATATAAAATGAAGGTAAATAGCCAATCTTTTCTTGGTAAATATCTGCGACATTTTTTTCAAAAGCTTCAACTTTATTTTTGGCAACCAAAGCTATCGCACAGCCACCAAAACCGGCACCAGTCATTCTTGCACCCAAAACTCCAGGTTGCTTCCAGGCAGTATGTACCAATGTATCAAGTTCTTTACCCGTCACTTCATAGTCATACTCTAAAGATACATGTGAAGCATTCATTAAGTGACCAAATTCATTTAAATCACCCTTTTGCAGTGCTTTTTCAGCATTTAATGTCCGTTCATTTTCCCAGACTGCGTGACGACAGCGTTTCAGCAGGTTTTCTGTTGGCAAAAGGTAACTATTTTCATCAAAAACTAAACTATCCAATTCACCCAGCGACTGAATTGACAGTTTCTCCTGTAAAAAGTGCAGTCCCTTTTCGCATTCTGCTCTACGCTCATTATATTTTGAGTCTGCTAAGGTCCTTTTCTTGTTAGTATTCATAATAACAATGACATTATCCTTTAAGTCAAGGGGTACTAACTCAGACTCCACCTTTTCAGTATCAAGCAGAATGGCATGATCCTTTTTACTCATAGCAACTGCATATTGATCCATAATGCCAGAATTGACTCCAATAAAGTCGTTTTCGGTTTTGACTCCCATTTTAACAATTTCTAACTTAGAAAAAGTTAGTTTAAACTGGTCCTGCAATAAAATACCAATTAACATTTCTAGGGCTGCAGACGAAGATAACCCAGCACCATCAGGAATATTGCCATTAATGTAAATGTTAAGTCCATGCTCAATTTTTGCCCCATTTTCGAGCATAAAATGAAGCATTCCCTTAGCATAATTTGCCCAGGAATCTTCTTTGGCAAACTGTAACTGGTGCATATCAGTTTCTACTA
The DNA here is from genome assembly GCF_019972835.1 of Lactobacillus laiwuensis. Lineage (GTDB taxonomy): Bacteria > Bacillota > Bacilli > Lactobacillales > Lactobacillaceae > Lactobacillus > Lactobacillus laiwuensis. Next base: position 59,945 of record NZ_BPPB01000004.1, read on the forward strand.
CTCCCATATCGGCAAAATTTGCAGAATAAAAGCAAAATCTCGCGTCATCACGGGGACTAGCTGCACCATAGATTCCTAAAGATATTGCGCAAGGAAACACATGACCACCATTATAGTCAGTATGTTCACCAATTAAGTTAATTCTACCAGGCGAAAAATAACAGCCGGTTGGTTCTTGATGATAAATATTACTAAATTCTTGCTTGAGTTCTTTAATTTTCATTTTTATCTGTTCCTTTTTAAAAGCGCTATCAAAAGTCAATAAACTTATTATACTTCTTTTTTTATTACTAGCAATGCCTGTCCAAAAAGCAAAAACAAACTAAAAGAGTTTCACATCAACATGAAACTCTTCTTAAGTTTATTACCAAATATGTAGCAGTCTATCGGGATGCAACTTGCATAAATTAAATTGGTGCACATGCTGCGGACGGCTTTGCGGAAATGATTCCAAGAAATCCGCTGGATTAGCCAGACCAGTAGAGTACGACCACACACTTTTAACTTTTTTAATCGGATCAAGCATTTCATTTCGAATCGGAAAAGCCGAAATTAAAAAATGTTTGTGATGAAACTTAAAAACAAAAAATGGCAATCGAAAGTCATTGACTACCTCTTCTTTAGTTTTCCCAATCGTAACCACATTGCGGTAGGTGCCATACTTTTCGGTAAACAAATCGTTAAACGAAAAATAGAAATTCGAAATGTGTACATGGGGAAAATTGTCTTCATTCACTTGATCAGGAACTGCAATCACATGAGCAAAATGATCTAAATTGCTTTCTTTTTGCGAAAGTGCTCTGCCCAATTGATTGGGATTAATAACGTGAGCCCATTCCGGCACATCCAGATTATCTTGATAAGATAAAAACATTTCCCTAATCACATCTGGCTTTACCCAATCATATTGTCTGCGAACTTCGTTTCGATTTAACAAACTACGCAAGCTCTTATGATACATTAAATCGACAACAAACAATTCATAACGATAACGTTCGACCCAGGGTTGATAATGCTCAATATTCTCCGCAAAGATATGCGTACTATCTACAATAACCGTTTCGCCACGTTTCATTTTTTCTTCTACGAGGTAATCCACCACTTTTTCCGTTTGCTCATTTGCATAACGCGGAATTACTTGGTGTAAGCAATCGGTATCTTCTTCATAATAATAGGTTAAATTCGCCAGCAACAATCTAATTTGATCACGACTAATTGCATATGGCTGTAAGTGATGACGAGCAATAAATGAAGATTTACCGGAGCCGGGTGCGCCTCGTAATAAAAATATTTTACGCATGCCTCTACTCCAAACTAAAAATGTAAATTTTAAATGATATCGTAATAAATTTTAACATACATTTGTAGAAATCCTTACTATGAACTAAAAGCAACGTAAAATCTTTTTGTCGACAATATTCATTTGCTGATCAAATATATAAACTATTGGCTGTGCATTTGGAACTTCAAGATTAATAATTTCTTGATCATTAATACTTTCTAATTCTTTAATTAATGCTCGTAAACTAGAACCATGAGCAACGATTAATTGATCTTCCCCTTTTTTTAATCTGCTAGCTACATTGTCATAGTAATAAGGCATAACTCGCTGTTGTGTTTGGTAAAGACTTTCAGTTCGCGGCAAAAAATGCGGATCAAAATTAGCATAGCGTCTGGATGTTACTTTTTTACCTTCAGGTGGAATTGCATAGAATCCACGCCGCCACTCCAGCACTTGTTCTTTACCAAAAATTTTACGCGATTCGTCTTTATTAATGCCCCGTAAATTGCCATAGTGCCTTTCATTCAAACGCCAGGTTTTGGTAATCGGCAAATATAAGAAATTACAAATATCTGCAACTATATTTGCTGTAATGATTGCCCTCATTAACACTGATGTGTGAATATGAGTAGGGTGAAAATCGATAATACTCTTAATCAAATTGCCAGCTCTTTCAGCCTGCTTTCGACCCTTATCAGTTAGAGCAACATCATTCCAACCCGTGTAGACATTGGCTTTATTAGCGGTACTTTCACCGTGTCTTAAAAGCACTAATTTGACCATTTTATCTCACCCAATGCATAATTATTAAAGCTAAGCCGCTAACTGTAAAAATGATTCCCAATATCATAAAAGGAGTTACTCCGTGATTATGATTACGATAGCGTCTATTATAAGCATAAGCAATATCATATAAGCCTACTATCAAAACAATAACGGCAGTAAAAATACTTACTTTCAAATTTTTCATTCTCCTGGTTACTCTTGACTACGATCAGTTACAATCATTTTATCATTTTTTCCTCGTTCACATTCTGCTTGAAAATTGATATGATTAATTCCTAATTTTTGTAATTTTGCACTAATTTGTTGCGTTAAAAATTCAAATTTACCAGCTGTTAAATCAGCATCAACGTTAACGTGCGCATCAAGCATGATATAGCGATCGCTATAACGCCACACATGCACATGATGAATATTTTTTATTTCAGGAAAAGATAAAACTATCCTATTAACTTCATCCAGATCAATGTCAGGATTAGATTCCATTAACACATTTGCTGCCTTTTCAGTTATTTCACAAGCTTCGTGAAAAACGAAGACCGACACTAATAAAGTCATCACCGGATCAATCCAGCTAATGTTCCAATAATAAATAAAAATTGCGCCAATTACCACCGCTACACTAGAAAGAGCATCACTTAGCATATGCATAAAAGTGGATCGCACATTTAGATTTTGCTGTCCACCTTGATGCATTACCAACATTGAAACTACATTTGAAATCAAACCAATAATGGCAACAATCAGCATTATGCCGCCACTGATTTTTGTTGGTTTCCAAAATCTTTCAATAGCTTCCACAAATAAAACAATACTAATTAAAATTAGAATAATACCGTTGGTAAAGGCAGCCAAAGTTTCAGCCCTGTCATAGCCAAAAGTTTTTCGCTTATTACTGCGTCTATTGCTGATGATATGTGCCACAAACGAAATAATTATTGCACCGACATCGCTCAGATTGTGTACCGCATCAGATAATAAAGACAAAGAACCAGATACGAAACCACCAATAAATTCTGCAACTGTAATAACAACATTAAGTGCAGTTACATAGGCAAATTTTTTTGTAGTATGATCTTTCATGTTTTTCCTTTCAAGCACTAAAGGTAAAAAAAGCCCTACTTTTAAGCAGGACTTTACATATCTTCAGCATTTACATTATAATCTACAATTTCAAAATTACCGTTATCACGAAGAATTCCCCGAGTAACACTACCGTTATTAGGAAAAACAATATCATGGAGACCATCACTTTGGTTCCAATACTTAATGGCTAAGGTTTTGATGAAATCACCATGAGAAACTATTAAAACCCTTTTTTCATTTTTAGTCAGCTCATGGAGAACGTTAATCGCCCTTACCATTCGTTCATCCAGCTCTTTTTTGTTCTCTGCCAAATGACGCGGATCAGCCTTTTTTGTAGCCTCACGAAATTCGTAAATTCCAACCTGATTGATAATTTTGGTTACATCTGTTTGCGGCCCAACTCCAGCTGCCAGTGCAACTTCATTCCAGGTTTCCTCTATATCATCACCTTCGAAAGAACCAAAAAATACTTCCCGAAATTCTGGCAATTTTTTAATCTTGCCTATTTCTGAAACCTGGTTGGCGTCCTTCATTAAGTGAACCGTATCAATTGCACGCTTCAAATCGGAAGAATACATGTTGTCAAAATGAACTTGACTCAGGGCATTTGCAGTTACCTTTAGATCATTAATACCCTTGACTGTCAGCGGAGAATCACACCATCCCTGAACTTTGTTTAACTGGTTAAACATTGTTTCGCCATGACGGACAATATAAATTTCTGTTGCCAATTTGCATTCTCCTTTCATTTAACGTGCTTTAAACTATAACATATATGCCTCATAAAAGAAATACCCAGCTTGAATAAATGCTAGTGCTGCAATAAAGATACGAACATATTTGGCTGGAACTTTACGCAAAATATCCATTCCTAAATAACCGCCAATAAACATCCCAATAGCAAGAGGAATTGCCTGCATCCAGTATATTCGAGAAGTAAAAATAAAAACTATTAGAGCAACAAGATTCGCCAGTCCACAGATGACATTTTTAATTGCATTGACAACTATAAACTTTTCATCAGTAATATAAGTTAATAAAACTAGCACAATTACACCACCGGCGGCTCCAAAATAGCCGGTGTAAACACCCATCCCTAATAATGCAGCAATATAAAAAATTTCCTGCCAAAGTGGTCTTTTATGCGGTTCTAGACTATGATGCTTACCTGAAACAATTACCATAACACCTGAACCAGCAATAAAAATTGGTACCACTTTTTCAAAAACACTCGATGGAAAAGCTAACAATAAACGACATCCAATTAAAGAACCTACAATAGTAAATATAGAGTAAAACGCGACTTGGTGCCAATGTCCCTTAAGCTCCTTTGTTGAAGAAATAGTCGAACCAATACTAGTCCAAATCAAGGCAGCATCATTTGTGACATTGGCATAAACTGGTGGAATACCAACTGCCAGCAATACCGGATATGATGCAAGAGAAGCCATTGAAGCCACTGACGACAACAAACCGCTGGCTACACCCCCTATTAGTATAAAGATCAGTGAAAAAATAGCTGCCATTCAAATTAACTCCCTTTTAAAAGTTAATTTCTATTATAATGCTCTTGAAAAATAATTTAAGCAGGTATTTTAATTCTGACCCATTGTCTATTTAATAATGAAGTTTGATTTAACAAATTAGTCTCTAACTAATAATTACTGAAACATTATAGTTTTTGCACACAAAAAAAGAATTAACTTTAGTCGATAATAAAGCCAATTCTTCTCTAAAATAAATATTTTGTTTTAAATTCATGTCTCAGTTACTTAATATCCTATCTTACTCAATAGATACGAGTAACAAGTTGGAAGTAAAATAACTATAATAGTGACGGATATAACCGTCCAATACATTTCCCAATAAGAAGTTAGAAGCAGAACCATGCCGCTGATAAAAAAGATCCATCCGGCAAATCTGTGTGTTTTACGCCAATTTTCCGTATTATTCAAAGTCCATGGTAATTTAATGCCAACGACATGATTGGGACTAACTTTAGGCAGATAATTACCAAAAATAATAAAGAACAGTCCCAAAAAAGCACTAAGCACAAAGGAGCCTTTTACTTTATGACCCAGTGCATAGGCATAAAGTGACAGATTTACGATATTAGTAATAACAGGAACAAGCCAAAGGGTAATATTAACTATCTTAAAATCAAGATTTTTGGTTTCTTTTTGATTGCGTAAGATCAAAAATACCATTACTTGAAGCATAATTCCCAAAAAAGGCAGACCAATAATAACCCATAATTTATTGCTAAAAGCATTTGGCATATCAGTCATCCCAAAGTGTGTGGCCATTTTTTGCGGCAAACGATTATATAAAAATACTCCAGTCAAAACTGGAAATAAGATTAGCAGAAGCGAGATTAATTCTGTTTGACGAATACTATTCTTTTTCATCATGATCTCCTTTCAGATCAACAAGCCAACCCATAATTTCTTCTATAATAGAAGTATTTAGCGAATAATAAATAAAGTTTTTTTCGTGTTCCTCTTCAATCAAATCAGCCTTTTTCAGCATATTAAGATGGTATGAAATAGTAGCTTTAGTCATATTAAAATGATTAGCAATATCTCCTGCCGACATTGGTCCATTTTTTAAAAGCTGCAATATTTTGCGGCGCACTGGATCTGACAAGGCCTTAAAACTAGACTCAAAACTCACATTAGTTTCTTTTCCTTTCTATTTAGATAAATATCTAATTAGATATTTGTCTAAATAGTATCATAATTTTCGTAAAACACAATAATTTTTAACATATTAATTACAATTTCTTGAACTATAGTAAAAATAATAAAACAACTTAGGTGGCTGTGTGAGAACTCAGAAAATTATGAGTAAAAACATGTTCATGAATATTTGTCTTTAATTTGGGTTAGCTAATCGTTATAATGCAGAGGGTTAGTTAATGAAAGGAAAGTACACTTGGCAAAATATAAAACTTTAATTTTTATTCTTGAAGGAAGCTTATTAAACGAAAAAGTTGCAGAACAAAATGCACTCAGGCAGACTTTGAAGTTGGCCGGCAGAGAATATGGTCCAACTGAGCGCATACAATATAATTCATTACAAGAAAAGACTAAATTACTAGGATTTGATGAGCGCATCAAATTAACTTTGCAGGAATTCTTTAAAAATGACTGGATTTCTGCGAAAGGCGCTTTTGATAACCAGTTACAAAAACAAGATCAGCTAAATAAAGATGTATTGCCTTTTTTAGATGAAGTGAAAAATAAAGTTAACTTGATTTTGCTGACAAAAGAGAAAAAAGATGTGGCTTCATGCCGCATGCAGAGCACAGAACTAATAAATTATTTTTCCGCAGTTTATTTTAAAGACTATTTTGCATGTAAGTTTCCAGATAAGAAGGTTTTGACAACTATATTGCAGCAGCAAAATCTGACGCCAGCTACTTGTCTTGTAATTGGGACAAACTTAGTCGATGAAATTCAGGGTGCCGAAAATGCTAACCTGGATTCTCTTTGGCTAGCGCCCAAGAAAGTAAAAATGCCAATTAGTCCACGTCCAACTTTACATTTAAATAAATTAACTGATTTATTATTTTACCTAGAATTAAGCTAGTTTATAATAAAGTAAAAGAATTGTGAGGTAAAACAAATGAAAAAAGTAGCTGTGATTTTTGCCGATGGTTGTGAAGAAGTTGAAGGTTTAAGCGTTATTGATGTATTACGTCGCTTAGGCGTTCAAGCTGATATGGTTGGACTTACTAGTACAACGGTAAATGGTGCACACAATATCAAACTTACTTGTGATAAAACTGTTGCTGATAGTCTATTGGATTATGACGTAGTAGCTCTTCCAGGTGGTACAACCGGAGCAGAAAATTTACGTGATAATGAAAAACTGGCAGATCTAATGATAAAACGGCATAACGCTAACCAATGGGATGCCGCAATGTGTGCTGCCCCTATTGCTCTCGCCCGTTATGGCGTTATATCTGACGCTAATTATACATGTTATCCGGGGTTTGAAAAACAAACCAAAAAGGATGCGCCAAGTGGTCACTTCAAGGAAAATATTACTGTAACTGATGACGAACATAAAGTCATTACTAGTCGTGGTCCGGCAACTGCTTGGGCATTTGCATATGCAATTGCGGAAGCGCTGGGAATTGACACTAAGGACCTAAAGGCGGGCATGTTATACAATTACCTAGCCGACAATATTCAAGATAGTTTGTAAATTTTTCTCTAACACAAAAAGGCGAAGTTTTAAACTTCACTTTTTTTATTACGATAGATTATTAACTTATTCATAACTTTAGATAACATCAAAAGTAAAATAATTCCTGATCCATCTATCAAATATGAGTTGCGTTAGCTTGTCCCGCAAAATTTGAGTTAAAAAATTGACTATAACAATTAAATAAGTAAATTTAACATTAGTCTTAGTCATTTCATTCTTTCGAATATTTATTAAGTGACAGTAATTAACATTAAGATAACAATTTTTTGTAGCAGGAAATTGGCATTAATTTATTTTTTTACTGCTAAACACCTATGAACTAGTACTTCTTATTTACAGAAATATTTTTTTAAGAGGTATTTTAAAAATATGATAAAATTAAATTACCCTTAAAAGGGGAAAACAAATAACGGGAGGTATTAAGCATGTGTACAACTATTGCAATTAAATCTGATAGTGGTGACGTATTTTGGGGACGGACTATGGACTTTACATTTGATCCCTTTAAACCTAGTGCGGATAGCAAAATGACTACTTTTCCTGCAAACTATGAATTAAAGGGTTTGCACCAAAGCTGGACGACTAAATATCCGTTTATGGGTATCAACGTCAATGATTCACTTTTCTTTAATGATGGTATAAATAGTGCAGGTATAGTTGGTGATGCACAATTCTTAGAAGAGGCTTCTTGGGATACAGTAGAAAGTCTTAAAAAGCGCGGATTAAAACCTATAATTGGCGAAGAAGTTGTTGCATATGTTTTAAGTAATTTTGGCAGTATCGCTGAAATAAAAGAAGCTTTTAAGCATTTTGGCCAAGAAAAAACCAATTATCCTGATTGGGAAAATGCAGACACTGGCATTCCTACTCCAATTCCAATGCACTACACTTTCTGTGATCCAAGTGGTAAAAGCGTTATTTTGGAACCGGTTAAGAATGGGGCCTTTAAAATATATGATGGTATTGGCGTTATGACCAACAGTCCAGAATATCCTTGGCACCTCGACAATTTGCGGAATTACTTACATTTAACCAATCACAATTTGGGTCATCACCAAATAAGCGATCAGCTAGACATTAAACAAATTGAAAGTGGTTCTGGATTATTAGGATTACCTGGTGACTATACCGCACCATCACGTTTTGTTCGTGGAACATTTATTTCTAAATTTTTAGCACCATTTCATTCAGATCAGGGAACTCCTCAACTATATAATGTATTCAAATCGGTCATGATTCCACGGGGATTAGAGCATCTTCAAGAAGGTGAGGACAAATGTGATTATTCAGGTTACTGGGCAGGATATGATGTTTCAAGCAGAAGTTTATATATTCAACCAGAGGATTGCCCAACAATGACAAAATTTGTTCTGGATCCTGCTACAACGACTAAAATTACCCAGCCTATTCAACATGACTTTAAAGTTTTAGAAACCAAAAAACAAAAGGCTTTAGCTTAAAAATTATTACCAGTTGATTTGAGTTATTAGTCTTTTAATTGTTCTATTTGAAACAAAAATGCGTTTAAAAGTTTAATACTTTTAAACGCATTTTTATAAACAACAACTATTTACCAACTAATAGTGATGGATATTGTGTAAACGATAAATCACCTTTATAAGCAAACCAGTCTTTTATTTCCTTTATTGATTTATTGGCAATTTTTTTGTTTTGACCATGTAGCTTTTTAGCCTCATTTTTAATTTGAATTAGTGATGGCTTTTTGCCTTCAAACTGCGAATCCATGACTTTTAATTCGGCTTTGATCAGTGGCTGTAAAGCTTTTCTCTTAGCATTTATGTTATAAAGATCGCCATTAAAGAAGGTAACCCAGCCTTGATTTTTACCACTTTGATCAACTATGTGAGCGACCAATTCAACCCTACCGGTACCAAATTCAGTAATCTTAAATTTTATATTTTTATCTGCCATTTTCTTAACCCAGCTTTTGCCAAACGGCTTAGAAGTATGACTAATGAAATCATTAACTTCGTGATAAACAGTAGCATTCCTAGCTAATTTAAATACGTAACCTTCTTTAGAAAACCGTTTAGCAGGCGTAACGGTCATACCTGGGTCGGTTGTAGGACTAGTTGCTACTGACTTAGCATTTTCACTACTTTCTGCTTTGGTCACAGTTAAAGTGGTCAATGTTGTAAAATAAAAAAGGATGGCTGCAGAACATAAAATTGTTCTAAAATACTTGTGTTTCATTTTTTAACCTCAAAAATAAACTATAATAATAATTTGTAACAAAATTGTAACTTTATTACAATTATATGTCAACAATAATTGATTTTTTAACTATAAAAAAATTTTTATCAATAATGAAAAAAATAAGCCTTGAAAGTTAGACAACTTTCAAGGCTTATTTTAAAATCAATTCTTTAGCAAGTATTTTTTTCTACTTCCATTTGAATGTTGTTAGTCAAACGTTTATTCATTTCCAAAACAAAAACAGGAATTAAACTACCAACCAAAACGACAAGCCAGCCTTGAACTGGTAACAAAGCCAAGTGTAAAAACTGTCGCAAACGAGGTAGGAGTGTCAGCGATAAAACCAGTATCATGCTGAGTAGTAGTCCCCAATTAAGCATTTTATTGGTTTTAAAAGTTTGCAGTGTGATTGGTTGAGAATCCTTAATAGCGTAAATATCAATCATTGATCCCAGTGCTAATACTAAAAAGACCATGGTCATCCCAGCTTGTGGGTTATTAGTTGAAAGAATAAATCTGCCATAAGCATACGTGCTCAAAGTTAAAATCGTGAAAGTAATCGCGCGAATAATCATTCTTTGCATTAATCCACGGCCAAGAATGCTTTCATCATTACCTATTGGATTTTGGTCCATTATGTTTGGTTCACCAGGCTCTTTACTGATGAAGAATCCAGGTATTCCATCTGCAAGTACATTAATAATTAATAATTGTTCTGCTAAAAGTGGTGCACCCCAACCTATAATTGTACTAATAACCATTAAGAAAATTTGCGCGAAATTGACACCAATTAAGAATTCAACAGCCTTAATAATATTTTGATAAACAGTTCTGCCTTCTGCCACAGCTTTAATAATCGTGGCAAAATTATCATCCGTTAAAATCATGTCAGCAGCTTCTTTTGCCACTTCTGTACCTGTCATGCCCATCGCAATTCCAACATCCGCTGCTTTAAGAGCCGGTGCATCGTTCACGCCATCGCCTGTCATTGCAACTGTTTTATCAAGATCTTGCCAAGCTTGAACTATTCTGATTTTGTCACTGGGAGAAACACGAGCAAAAACTCTTATATCTTGAATACAATCTTTCAATTCAGAATCTGTCATTTTTTGTAATTCTGACCCTGTAATTGCTTTTTGATCAGAATCTAAAATACCTATTTCTTCAGCTATTGCTTTGGCGGTTACAAGATGATCACCAGTAATCATTACAGTCTTGATGCCGGCCTGTTTTGCTTTAGTAACAGCTCTGGATACCTCAGGTCGAGGAGGATCAATTAATCCGATCATACCAGCAAGTTTTAAATTGGAATTATTTACAGCCCAATCAGTTGGATCCGCATTAGAAGCTATTACCTTATACCCAACTGCTAATACTCTTAACGCATTTTTAGCAAAATCATCATGAGCTTTTTGACCAGATTTAACTGGTTCTTTTTTATCTAAGTGCAGCCTGTCCCAAGCACCTTTAACGATTACTAATTGACGTCCATCAGTTAAGCGATGAACCGTCGTCATCATTTTTTTATTAGAATCAAAGGGATCTTCTGCTATACGAGGTGCTTCATTTTCCAGCTCTTGCCGTGAGCTGCCCTGTTGGTGTAACCAGTTTACAATCGCAACTTCGGTAGCATCGCCAACAACTTCTTCCGAGCCATCTTTTTCCATAATTTTGGCATTGTTAGCTAAACCTAGCATTTTCAATAAATTTTGTCCGCCTTTAGGTAAATCGGCCGCTTTCTTAATACCCGTTTCAGGTGTCCAATATTTAGTAATGGTCATTTTATTTTGAGTTAAAGTGCCAGTTTTGTCAGTAGCAATAACATCCACGTTACCGATAGTCTCCACAGCACCAATGTGTCTAATAATAGCATTGCGCTCAGCCATTTTTTTGACACCACGAGATAAACTGATTGTCACAATAATCGGCAAGGTTTCGGGAACAGCTGCAACTGCTAAAGAAAGACCAATCATCAAGCTGTCTGCTAAAGTCTTATTCTGCATTCCTAAGCTCAATGTGAAAATTACAAGTCCACCCAAGCCGGCAAAAACAGTCATCCATTTGGATAATTTATCTAACTTGCCCTGTAAAGGTGTTTCTCTCTTTTCAGTTTTATTCAAAAGGTTGGCAATTTTACCAATCTCCGTTGCCATTCCAATAGCACTAACTTGAACAAGTGCTCTACCACTGACAACTGCAGTACCAGAAAAGACGCGTTCATCGTCAGTTAAATTGCTTTTGAGACGATAATTTTTTTTGGAAACGGGCAAACTTTCACCAGTTAAAATTGCTTCATCAACTGCTAAATTAGTCTCGTCTAAAATAACACAATCTGCTGGAACTTGATCACCGGTATTTAAATAGATCAAATCACCTGGCACTAATTCGGAAACAGCTATTGTAATATCTCGACCATCACGTCTACCTTTAGCTGTGGGCAAACTCATTGCCTTCAAAGCTGCCAGCGATTTTTCGGCTGAAGCTTCCTGATATAAGCCAATTACCACATTAATAACTAAAATCAAGCTGATTACAATTGTTTTAGTCCACCCACCATTTTGGAATAAAGCCAAATATGTCGCTAATACTATCGCCAATAAAAGAACTAAGGACGAAATATCTTTTAAATGGTGCCATATTTTTCTATACAGTGGAATTGCTTTCTTTTCGAGCAACTCATTAGGACCAAATTTACTGCGCTTTCGTTCTACCTCAGCATCAGTTAAACCGGACTTGGGGGTTATTTTGAATAGTAGTTCTGATTTTTGGGACATGCTATCTCCTCCATTATTCGATTAAATTTATAATTAAGCTGTTTAAATAGAAAAGCCATATTTATCGTAATTGAGCAATTTATAAAAAGCCAAACTTGATTTATGCATTAAAGACAATAATTAGTTTATTTTAAAAAAAGCAGAAAGCCTCTGATACTTATCCGAAGTTTTCTGCTTACATGATTATTAAAAATTAGTTGTTAATTAACAACGTTTTTTAAAAAATTGTCTTTAGTTTAAAAATTTTATTTCTAAACTAAACATCCTCTTTCCCATAAAAGCTTAACATTAGTATACAAGAACTGGCAATTTTTGGCTATTTTTATGCTTATAGTGTTTGCACTATATGTTTTAAATAACTTCTTTTCTTTTGCAAAGTGTTATTTAAAATTTAGATTTTGCCAAATATCTTTTAAATATGTTTAGCACTAATTTAATTATATAAAAAGCCAAGAAATCTAGCTTAAAATAGCAGGATTTCTCGGCATTTTTTGCTTATATGTTTTAAACCTTTTTTACTTTACTTCTGTTCTTACATCGGCTAAGGCTTCCAAACTATCTGCTATCTCACGCCAATTATTCTCGTAAGGTCCATACGCAGTATGAATCAAACTACCTACTGGTAGTGAGGGGCACTCATTTTCTGCATTAGTTCCCCAATTTTGCCAGCCTGATTGTGGTCTCTGAACAATTTGGAAAGCATTTGATGCATGTTCAGTTTGCCAAACCATGGCCTGACCGGTTTGAGTATTAATTTCAGCACTCTTAGTTGCGGGTCCAGCAAAAACAGTCTGATCGCTAACTTCACTAACATTAACAGGATCAGCACTAAATAACCACGGACGATCATTTAACTCAGCCAATACAAAGGCTTTCTGACGCACATCATGTAAATTAGTCTCTATCTCATCTTGAGACAATGCATTTTCCCAAACAGAGAATAAGCGCCAATACAGATCCCAATGTGCATTAGCCATATTGCCGGTAAGTTGTTTTCTAAAGTCTTCAAACCGATCACTCCGTTTTTGACCATCATGAACTAACTCTTGTACTTTATTTGCCAGTTGACCAGAATATGGATCTCCTTCTCGATACCATACACCGTCATACGTGGCAAAGCGATCAAATACTAATTGTCCAATTCCACTTTCAAATTCATCACCTACAGTGATTTTGTCGACAATAGATCGTTGATTAACTGTGGTTTGAAAATGATCTACATGGTAAACGCGCGAAAAGAAAGGAACATCATAATAAAAAGACCAGTCCAAAGCAAAACGCTTTCCGTGTAATTCTGGTTTTAAACCGTCAGGTATTCTGCCTGATAAACGATACTCTTTCATAACAGGACCATCTTCAACTGGTTCGATATCTACAATTATATGTTCAGCCGGATTGATCAAACCATTATCAGGAGTGAAGAAGGGACCATAAAAGCCACCCATGGCATTATTTCCTGATGGCAACAAATCCCGTTTTTCATCCACGGCCATGAAATGTCGTAAGCCCCATTTAGATGAACCTTCACCTTGAGCAGTACCACGACAAAGTTCAAAATCAAACTTGCCAGTATTTAAATGTACATAAGCGTCATTTTCTTTAGCTGTAGGTATCTTTTTGATACCTTTAACTTTGTCCTCCTCAATTTCGTGATCAAAGGATAATTCTTCTTCAGGGCCAGAGAAATTGACAATAGCAACAAAATTATGATCTGGATCATTATGTAACCTCTGTGCTACACAAGTCTTTCCAGAATTATTTTTAACAACCCAATAATTCCCTGTTATATCATCAGGGGCCGAAAACTTAACTGGAACAGGAATTTTAATCTTTTCTTGTGGATTAGTAATCTTAATTTTTACCATTTTCTTACCTCTCAAACTTTAACAAAACTATAGTGCAGTGAAAAATGTGATTAATCCAAAAACAACACCTGCAGCATTGCAAGCAGCTAAAGGAATATCACGATCTTTTTTAAACAAGGCATAAATTACCCATAAAAATGTATTAATTGCCGTTGCTAAGGGCTGAATTGGACTACCCTTAACGCCATGTAAATTGTTAATAATTTGCGGTATATAAGACACATACATTATGATAGCCGTTATAGAAGCAATCCATCCAAGAACTGTCATTGCTTTTTCTAATTTCATAATTTCATCTCCTGCTGATCATCTTAGCACCACGTAATCGCTTTCTCCAGTATACATGTACATAGAGGCGACATATTTTTATATTTAATTATTAAAAAAAGCACAATCTGCCCGTTTTGTAAATCTTTGTGTAACTTGTATCATTTCCTATATGAAATATATAGATATAAAAAATAGCCCTGAAAGCTATTTGGCGTTTAGGACTCAATTTGCTTATAACAAACAATGGGTATAAATTTTATTTAATAGTAATATTTCCTTCTGTTGAATCTGCCAGAAGAAAATTTTTCTTGGAATTATTTTTGATAAAGTTCATCAGGCTTTGTATCCTTTTACTTAATGCTTTACCATCTGTTGTTAGCTAGTAACTCTAATTGCATGCATTTATAATTACTTTTAATCTGGTTTTACCTGAAACAGTAATTTGATAAACTATCTGGTACTTCCTTGAAAGAACTTAGCATAACATAAAATGATAAAAATCTATTCTTCTTTAATCTTTTGACTTCTTTAAAAGGTTTTTAAGAATAGAATTTTATTGTATAATTTTTTAAAAAATAAACCCGTTAAAAAGAGTATATGTGAACTATGCTAATAAAACCCAAGCAATTACATGTAGGTGATAAAGTAGCAATTGTTAGTTTATCAGCTGGTACTCTAGGTGAGAGTTTTGCTTCCCATGAACTAAAACAAGGAATCAAGCACATGAAACAACTTGGCTTAAATCCTGTATTTATGCCACATGCCCTTTCAGGTAGTACTTATGTTAAAAGTCATCCAGCTGAACGTGCCGCTGATTTAAAAGCAGCATTTCTAGATCCAAAAATTAAAGGTATTTTTGCTGCTATTGGCGGAGATGACACTTACAGAACTTTGCCCTATTTAATGGCAGATCAGGAATTTAAAAAAACTGTCTGTGATTATCCCAAGTTATTTAGTGGTTTCTCTGATACTACGAACAATCATCTAATGTTTTACAAAATGGGCTTGCAAACATTCTATGGACCGAGCTTTTTAACTGATTTTGCAGAACTGGCTAATGAACTTTTGCCTTATACAAAAAAGACTTTAATACATTACTTTGAAAATTTACCTGTTACTCTGATTCCTGCAAGTGAGAACTGGTATGAAGAAAGAACTGATTTCTCAATTAAACAAGTTGGTAAAGAAAGAATAAGCCACAAAGACACCGGTTATGAAGTTTTAGGTGGGCATGGAAAAGTTCAAGGTAGACTATGGGGTGGCTGCATCGATAGCCTTTATGATGACTTAACAACAAATCGATATCCAGACGAACCATCTGTTATTAACCAGTATCAGCTTATACTCACGCCAGAAGAAGCAAAAGATAAAATACTTTTTATATAAACATGTGAAGAAAAACCAGCTCCTGAACTTTATTGTCAAGAATTAGCTAAATTAGAAGAAGTTGGTATTTTGGGAAATGTTCGCGCAATTTTAGTAGGCAAACCTCAAGATAAAAAGTACTTTGCAGAATATAAACAAATCTTGTTGAAAAAAACTGCTAAGTTCAATACACCAATTTTATATAATGTAAATATTGGCCACGCTTATCCAAGGACCGCTCTACCTTATGGCGCGCTCACACAAATTAACTTTGAAAAACCAGAGATAAAAATTATGGAATCCTGGTTTGCCTAGTCTGAAAAATTTTTAAAAAATATTTGCCTTTTTTTAATCATTGTGTATTATATATATATTACAGTAACACATGAAAGAAGGAGAATCTATGAGTTTACTTGAAACCCGTGAGGTAACCCGCACCTATGGCAAGGGAGCAACCAAATTTGAAGCCTTACGAGGAATTAATTTACAGATTAACAAAGGTGATTCTGTTGCTATCATTGGCAAAAGTGGTTCAGGCAAGTCTACCTTAATGCACATCTTGGCGCTCCTCGACCACCCTACTACTGGTAGCGTATGGCTAAATAATGAGCCCACAAGTAAAATTAAAAACAAAGCATTAAATAAATTGCGCAATCAAACCTTTGGCTTTGTTTTTCAACAATTTTTCTTAAATGCTCAAGATAGTGTTTTAGAAAACGTGATGCTTCCTTTAAAAATAGGTGGAATCACAGGAAAAGAACGCAGATCAAAGGCATTGGCAGCCCTCAAAGCAGTTGGCCTAGAAAGTAAAGTTAAAAATAAAGCAAGTGACTTGTCAGGGGGTCAAAAGCAGCGTGTTTGTATTGCGCGGGCCTTAGTCAATGATCCCCAAATCATTTTTGCAGATGAGCCGACAGGAAACTTGGATTCAGCTACTAGCGAAAATATTGAAAATATTTTATTTAAACTACATCAAGAAAAAAATATTACCTTAATAATTGTTACTCACGATCCTGATTTAGCAAAAAAATGTGCGCGTCAGGTTCAGATTAAAGATGGTCAAATAGTGGGAGGAACACAGCAATGAGATTCCATGATATTCTAAATTCTGCGGCTACAAACTTATGGCACAATAAGGGGAGGACATTCCTAACCATTATAGCTGTTTTCATTGGCTCCTTAACTATTGCCTTTACTATGGGTATTAATAATGGTGTTAATGATTATTTGAAAAAGCAGGTCGGCAATGTAGGTAAAACTGAGCAAATGTCTATTTTGCCTGGGAGTTCCAGTCAAGATACGAATGAACCTCAAAAATATAATACCAAGAAGAGCAGTCAAAACGCTGATGGTATGATGGACAAAAACGACGTTAAAAAAATCAAATCAGTTAAAGGCTTAAAAGATTTTAAAGCGTTAAAGGACTGTGATGTTGACTATGTCCAAGGGCCTAATAAAACTAAATATCTTATAATTGCGCAAATAACCGAAGGGATCAACTACGACTTAAAAGTTGGTCACCAAGTTGCTACTAGCGGAAAAAAATCTCAGATTCTAATCACTAAACCAATGGTTAAATCTTATGGCTTCAAAAATGCACAAGATGCTCTTGGTAAAAAAGTAACTTTAGTCACAAAATCACCCCTTACTAAGAAAAGAGCAAAAATATCTGCTACGGTTGTTGGAATAAGAAATGACAGTATAGTATCAAAAGGTTTTGCCATTTACAGTAATGGCTTAGGGCAAAAAATAATTGCCGCCAACCAAAAAGGACTTCCGCAAGCATTAAAAGATAAGTATACCAGTGTTATGGCTACCCCTATTAACAAGAGTGCTAGCAGTATTAAAAAAATTGAAGATAATCTAACTAAAAAAGGATATTCCGGTATGACTCTTAAGGAAGCAGTCAATGAACTTTTCCTAACATTCAACGCAGTTACTGGGGTTTTAATTGTTTTTGGAGCTATCGCCTTGGTAGCTGCCAGCTTTGGAGTAGTCAATACTCTGTACATGTCAGTGAGAGATCGTACAAAAGAAATTGGTCTTATGAAGGCATTAGGACTCAGCAAGGGTAAAGTATTTTCCATTTTCAGCTGTGAAGCAATCTTAATTGGTTTGCTTGGCTCTTCATTGGGATTACTATTAGCAATGGGTTTAGGCAATGCCTTAAACAATTTTGCTGCTAAATCATTCTTAAAAGGTCTAGATGGCTTTACTTTAATTCAATTCAACTGGTCTAGCAGCTTACTAATTATTGGTATCATTTGCCTAATTACCTTTTTAGCAGGAACATTACCTGCCAAACGAGCAGCAAAACTAGATCCAATCACTGCTTTAAGATATGAATAAAAACCAAATAATAAAAACGTCAGACTATATCTGGCGTTTTTCATTCTTCTTTTATTCAGGCAACTTAACATTTTCACTTAATCAGCATCTATAATGCTGTTAATTTTAGGTGCTACTAGTTTTTCCATCACTTTCATATTCACCGGCTTATAAGCAGTATCTATACACTCCTCCCAATACTCTAAGTGTTTTTGATCAATATAGCTTTCCGAATCTTCAACAGCACTGCCTCCTTCTCCTTGGATAGAATACCAATAAAAGTATGTGTAACCATCCGAACTTTCCTCTTTAAATACAGTCTCAATATACATTCTTTCTCCAGCCATTGTTGCCACAGTATCTTGATGATGTTTATTTAAAAAATCCATCCATTCCTGTGCTCTTAATTCTTTACCTTTTTTAATACGAAAACGTGTTAATTCAATTTTTGTCATAATCCTACCTTTGATAATTATTATAATAAATAATGCAATACACTAAGAATAAGTAAATAGCGCTTACTAAATCGTAAAGCGTTACGAACCTTCTTAAGATCTGGTTTAACTAAATTTTAAAAGATTTTAATATCAGGTGTCTTCTCGCTTTTCTGAAAGTGCTGTTTCAATAAGTTTCAATTAACTTCATCTGAATGGTATGAATTTCACTTTTAAAAATATATGAATTGAGCAGATAAATACTAAAAGTTTACAGCATTTAATAACTTACTTTGGTTAAATTTTTGTAGAGTGCTCCAGTTAATTATTTCAATAGAACATAAATTAGAAAGGCACTTTTATATTCAGCTAGTGTCTTTCTAATATTCAAAAGTTAAGAACAAAAAGCATATTTTCAACAATCAATAGATTTACGCTTACTTATTTTGCTTTCTTTCCCTTACGTTCTATTAAATCTGCAATTAAGGCGGGAATAATTGCAATAAAAGCAGTCCCTTTTTCTCCCCAAATTAGTATCCCGACTGCGAGTACAATTGAAACTATTGCTAAAGCAACGGCTATTTGATGATATAATTTTTTAGTCATAATAGTTCAAACTCCTAACTACTTAAATGTGTTGGAATATACTTTTGTTGAAATTATCATTGAAACGATTGATATTACGGCAATTAAGATACAGCTTGTTATTACTAGCAGGAAAGAATTAGTATTACCAATCCAAGCGATGAACGATAGACCCCAAGTCGTTTTCTGCAAAATATAAACCCCTCCAATAATAAGGACTAAAACCAGTATATTCACAATTGTGCTTCCAAACGTACCTGAAGCATAAACTGCTGGGAGTAAGAGTACTACATACATGATACCAATCAATAAGCCAACTATCGATATCAATATATGAATTAGCAGGCTAAATTGTTGGAAAATTAGAGCAGTGGCAATGCTTAAAATTAAAGTTATAAAGCTAATAGATACAATTAAAGAAATACAAAAAATATATCTAGCCAAAACTATATTTCTTTTGGGAATAGGAAAAACACCTACGAATCTGTTCCATCCACTTTCTTGGTCAGCAATCAATAGACCAGTTGGCATTGATGCTAAACTAATCGGTCCCATTATTGAGAGAAAAATCGTTCCAGACTCCCTACCAAAAATTGTCACCAAAAGTAGTACTAATATGATTAGCAATCTACTTTTTACACTTAGCTTATTTAGTATAAGTTGAAAATCCTTATAAATAAGTCCTCTCATCTATCTTAACTCCTTTTACTAAAAATAGGAATATTTCCTCTAATGAAGCATAATCTATATAATCAACACTTTCTTGTGATACTTCAACTAGATATTGAGCCATGTTATCTTGGTATAGTTTATATTTGATGTTCTTCAATGGAAGGTCTGTTATCTCTGTTTTAATTGCATAATGATTAAGCAACTCACCTTTACTACCCTTTAATAAAATATTGCCATTTTCCATAAAAATAAAATAGTTAGCAACTTGTTCTAAATCACTTAAGATATGTGAAGACAATAATACCGTCATTTGATCATTATTTACATATTTTTTTAACATAGATAAGATTTCTCTCCTTACAATGGGGTCAAGCCCACTAGTTGCTTCATCAGCAATTAAGAGTCTAGGATGATGAGAAAGAGTGGCAGCAAAATTAAATTTAGCAAGCATCCCTCTTGAAAAATTACTAATAGGCTTATTGGTAGGCAAATCAAACTCATCAATTAAATTGTAATAGAGTTTTTTATCCCACCTGGGATAAATTTTTTCTAGCATTTTCTCAATTTGTTGAACAGAAAATGAGTTTGGAAAATAATTTTGCTCCAAAATTACACCTAAGTTAAGTTTTATCTGGCATTCATCTTTAACATAATCCAAACCAAAAATTTTTACATTGCCTATTTCACTTTTTATTTGATTTAATAGTAAATTCAAAAAAGTTGACTTACCTGACCCATTTTCACCAATTAAACCAACAATACTACCTTCATTTATTTTTAAATTGTTAATTTGTAGCTGAAATTTTCATATCGCTTACTTAAATTTAGCACATCTATTACTGGTTTTGTGTCCATTTTTATACCTCACTATGATTGCAACATCATATATACAACCATTAAACTACTTCAAATTAGGATTATCAAAGTCAGTAGTGCGTATTGATTTTTAAAGTAATGGTGTGAATTTGGTTGGTGTAAATTTTGCAAAAAAATTATAAAAAAACACCTCATGGTATAAACCATGAAGTGCTTTAAAACGCTGATATAATCGTACTGATTAACGTTTACTAAATTGTGAAGCTTTACGAGCTTTCTTAAGACCAGGTTTCTTACGTTCAACCATTCTTGGATCACGAGTCAAGAATCCCGCTTTCTTTAAAGGACCACGAAAATCAGGGTCAACTTCTAGAAGAGCGCGTGCAATTCCTAAACGAATAGCTCCGGCTTGCCCAGAGAAACCACCACCATTTACGTTAACCTTAACGTCGTATTGATTTTCAGTTTCAGTCAAAGTCAATGGTTGTTTCAAATCCTTAACTAAGTTAGGAAATGGAATGTATTGATCAATATCTTTGTTATTAGCAGTAATCTTGCCGCTACCTGGTACTAAACGAACACGCGCAACAGAATTCTTGCGCCGACCGGTACCTGCATATGCAACTTGTTGTGCCATTATTTAACCTCCTAGATTAATTTGTTAATGTCTAATTCTTCAGGCTTTTGTGCTTCATGCTTGTGATCAGCACCAGCATAAACATGCATCTTCATAAACTCTTGATGACCGAGAGTATTTTTAGGAAGCATACCCTTAACTGACAATTCAACTAATCTAACTGGATTATTAGCCAGCAAGTCTCCAGCTGGAGTGGCTTTTATACCACCACGGTAATCAGAGTGATGGTAATAAATCTTGTCAGTAGCTTTCTTACCCGTTAACTTTAGTTTAGCGGCATTAATAATAATGACGTTATCACCAGTGTCAACGTTTGGTGTATATTGAGGCTTGTTCTTACCTCTTAAAATAGTTGCTACTGCAGTTGACAGACGACCTAAAGATACATCTGTTGCGTCAATAACATACCACTTACGTTCAATTTCATTAGGTTTCGCTAATTGTGTAGTACGCAATTTAATTTCCTCCGTTTATACGTTGTTTGAAAACAATAAGATTCCGGGGCCTATCGTGGACAAACATACTTAAATATAATAAGTCTTTTTAATTAAAAAGTCAATATTAATCCCTATCAAGCCTGTACTTTTCCGGTATATTTTCATAAAAAACATGATACAAAAATAGTCCACTTGCTGGAGCAGTTTCTCTCACCTGTTCTCGATCCTTAGCAGATATTACCCGGGGAATATCATTTACAGGACGTTTACCTCTGCCAATCTCTAATAACATAGCTACTAAAATACGAACCATGTTATAAAGAAATCCTGAACAAATAAAATCAAAGATAATTTCATTATTTCTTTGATCTTTTTGTATATTTACGTAATACATCGTACGCACTTTGTTTTTTATTTGGCCACCACTAGCAGCAAAACTAGTGAAATCATGAGTACCCAGCAAATCAGCAGCAGCTTTTTTCATTTTTTCTATATCAACTGGATAAGGATAGTGTCCTGTATAGAAACGTTTAAAAGGGTCAACAAACCTATCCAGACTAACACAGTACCGGTACCACTTACCTTTTGCACTATATCTAACATGAAATTTTTCATCGACTACTGCGCAATTTTTAAATATAATATCTAGTGGCATCATTGAATTCAATGCACAAATCATTCTTTCAGGTGGAATTTGTTTACCTGGATAATCAAAATGAATTACTTGACCTAGTGCATGAACACCAGCATCTGTACGGCCTGAACCTTCGACAATCACGGTTTTGCCTTTTGTCATTTTATATAATGCTGTTTCAATTGTACCTTGCACAGTTCTTTGGTGTGGTTGATACTGAAATCCGTGAAATAGATGGCCGTCATAAGCGACTGTCATTTTATATCTTGTTGTCATCAATGTGTCCTAAATACTAATAGAAGTCCTAATAATAAAACAAAATAAAACAAATTTATAAAGTCTACATTAGACCATTTTAATACTCTAAATTTTGTTCTTCCCTTATCACCGCGATATCCGCGAGACTCCATCGCAGTTGATAAATCAATTGCTGTTTCCAAAGAATTAATAAACAGTGGCACTAAAAGTGGTGTGATTGCCTTTGCTCTAGTAACTAATCCACCGTTATTAAAATCTGCACCACGTGAGCGCTGAGCATTCATTATTTTAAAAGTTTCATCAAATAGAGTGGGCACAAAGCGAAGTGCTATTGACATTACAAGTGCTATCTTATCTACTGGAATACGAATCAATTTAAGCGGTTTTAATAGCCATTCGATCGCATCAGCAATTTCGAGTGGCTTAGTTGTAACTGTCATTACTGTTGATATTAAAATAATTACAGTGAAACGAATAAATATAAAAATTGCATTAGTAAAGCCGTAACTTGATAAGGCAAAAATTGTCCAGCGCCAGTATACAGTTCCCCCAACAGTAAAAAATAGTTGCAAAAAAGAAGTAAACAAAATTAGCCAAATTAATGGCTTTACTCCATCCCAAAAAATTTTAGGTTTTAGCTTTGTAGCAGCAACTGCAGCTAAACTAAAGATAGTTACTATAAGATATGAAATTGGATTATTAGCCAAAAAGACAAATAAAATAAAGAGAATAGTTGCGAGTAATTTCCCTCGAGGGTCCATTCTATAGACTATCGAATCACCAGCTACATAACGACCAATTAAGATTTTACTCACGCAATCACCCCTTCAAATTATTTTCTATTTCTTTAACTAAATTATTAATGCTTAATGGCATTTCGGTAAATTTATAGTTAGTTAATTTGCCTGCAAATAGAGAAGCTTTGGGTTCTTCTAGATGATGCTCTTGCAACCACTTACGATCTTTAAAAATTTCTGTAGGTGTGTCTTGCTTAATAAGTTTACCTTGTTCCATAACTAAAACATTATCGGCATATTTAGCCACATCGTCCATATTATGTGTAACTAATATTACTGTGTGTCCTTGTTTTTGGTAATCAGAAAATAGTGCCATCATTTGTTTACGCGCTTCCGGATCAAGTCCGGCCGCTGGCTCATCCAAACAAAGAATATCTGGTTCATACGCCATTACTCCAGCTATTGCTACTCTTCTCATTTGGCCACCAGAAAGTTCAAATGGTGATCTTTTACCAATTTCTTCAGATAAACCCACTCTTTTTAGCCAATATTTAGCACTTTCAAGAGCTTTTTCATTCTCATAACCAAAATTTTTAGGACCAAAGGCAATATCATCCAAAACAGTATTTTCAAACAACTGCGTTTCAGGAAACTGAAAAACTAAACTTACATGTCTTCTTAAATCCTTTAAATTTTTATTTGTAGTTTCTGGCGTTATAGTTGTACCAGCTATTTCTATTTTTCCTGTTGTAGGTTTAATAAGAGCATTAAAATGCTGCATAAGAGTCGATTTCCCACTACCCGTATGTCCAATTATTGCATTAAAAGTCCCATCTTTTAACTCAAAAGAAACATTATCTAACCCCTTTTTTGCAAGTGGAGTTTCGGGAGAATAAATATAGCTTACATTTTTGAATTTAATTGACATAGATAATTAATCAACTCTTTTTCTGAATCTAAGTTATCAGGTAATTTTATTGCATCTTGCTGCAATTTTTCTTTAATTTGCTCAAAAAACGGTACATCTAGACCTATGTTTTTAAGAAGGCTAACTTGACTAAAAACAGTTTTAGTACTTCCTTGTGTAATTAATTTACCATCATTCATTACTAAAACTTGATCAGCCATATTAGCTTCATCAATGTCATGAGTAATGGAAATTACAGTCAAGTCATACTTTTCTTTCATATCCTTAACAATTGAGAGTATTTGATTTCTTCCCTCAGGATCTAGCATTGAAGTAGCTTCGTCTAACACAATAATTTTAGGCTTAATAGCTAATATACCAGCAATAGCCACTCTTTGTTTTTGACCACCCGATAAATTTGCAGGCTCTGCATTTGTGTATTCGCTCATGCCCACAGCTTTAATCGCTTCCGGAACTATTTTAACCATTTCTGAATGAGGAATGCCACGATTTTCTAAGCCAAATGCAACATCGTCAGCCACTGTTGCTCCCACGAACTGATTATCAGGATTTTGAAAGACAATGCCTACTCTATTGCGAACTTCCCAAACTGTATCATCCGTTAGTTTTATTCCATCTACTTCAATTGAAGGACTACCATTTTCATCTGGTACTAGCAAACCATTAATTAGGCGGATAATTGTTGATTTACCACTACCATTATGACCAATAATTGAAGTCCATGAACCCCTTTTTACATTGAAACTAATGTTATCTATAGCGGGAGCGTCTGACTCTGGATAGGAAAAACTTACATTTTTTATTTTAATAATATTATCGGTTGCCATACTCTCACCGTCCTAAAAGTCTGATTCAATTGTACCAAAAAAAACAACAATTCTGAATACTGATTGAAACCTTTATAGATCAAAATTATCATTTCTATTACCTAATAAGATTTAATTCGTTCTGAATTCATTTTAAAAAATTATCTTACTTTTTTGGTGCTTAAACAAAATAAAAAGAGCAAAAAAAATCACCCATGAGGAGGGATAATATAATTATCTAAGCTAGACTAAACTTTCGTCATCATCTTAACGCTTATTCTCACTCTCACGGATAATTCTTAATAGCTATTAAGTTTGGATTATTTGAATTAAACTAATTCTAAAATAACCATTGGAGCTGCATCACCCTTACGAGCTGTGGCAAGCTTCATAATTCTGGTGTATCCACCATTTCTATCTTTGTAACGAGGTGCAATATCGCTAAAAAGCTTTTGCAAAGCTGATTTAACAACTACTGCATCCTTTTCTTCATGAATATCAGCAACTTCATCTCGAACAAAAGCAGCTGCTCTTCTTCTTGCAGCCAAATCTCCGCGTTTGCCTAAAGTAATCATCTTTTCGGCGGTTTTGCGAACTTCTTTAGCACGAGCTTCGGTAGTAGTGATGCGTTCCTTCATGATTAATTGAGTAGTCATTTCTCTCAGCATTGCTTTTCTATGTGCACTGTCACGTCCCAATTTACGGTATGCCATCAGTTTACCTCCTTTATTTCTTTAATTAATCTTCTTGACGTAATGATAGTCCCAAGTCAGCTAATTTATTTTTAACTTCTTCCAACGATTTACGTCCTAAATTACGTACACGCATCATATCTGCTTCTGTTTTATCAGTCAATTCTTGCAGCGTATTAATACCGGCACGCTTAAGACAATTGTATGAACGAACAGAAAGATCAAGCTCTTCAATTGTCATTTCAAGCTTCTTTTCAGCTGTATCGTCCTCTTTTTCAACCATTACATCATTGAATTTAGTATTTGCATCAGCAGTTTCAAACACTTTAAAGTGTGCAACTAATATTTTGGCTGCGAAACTGAGGGCATCGTTAGGCTTGATTGAACCATCTGTCCAAATCTCTAAAGTGAGCTTGTCAAAATCGTCTCTTTTACCAACACGAGTTGATTCAACTTGATAATTAACCTTTTTTATTGGAGAAAATAAAGAATCAACCGGAATAACCCCAATTGGCATATCCTCACTCTTATTATCACTTGCTGCAACATAGCCACGACCATTTTTAACAGCAATTTGCATATGCAAGTGACCACCGTCAGCAATAGTACAAATATATTGATCAGGATTTAGGATTTGAATGTCTGCGTCAGCTTTAAGATCATCGGCGGTTACAGTAGCCGGACCCTCTACGTCAATTTCAATAATCTTTTGTTCATCTGAAAAAGACTTTAATTCAAGTTTCTTAAGGTTCAGGATTATCTTAGCGACATCTTCTCTTACGCCTGGAACGGTTGAGAATTCGTGTAAGACATCATCTATTTGAACGTAAACAAGTCCTGTACCTGGGATAGATGTCAGTAAAACTCTACGTAATGAGTTACCTAAAGTAGTACCAAAGCCTCGTTCAAGTGGTTCAATAACAAATTTACCATAAGACTTCTCTTGGTCTACTACGGTAATATTTGGTTTTTCAAATTCAATCATTACTAGGCCCCTTTCAAAACGCAATGTCCTTCATTAAGAACAAAATTAAACACGACGACGTTTTGGTGGTCTAGAACCATTATGAGGAACTGGTGTAACATCGCGAATAGCGGTGATTTCAAGTCCAGTCGCTTGTAGTGATCTTATAGCAGATTCACGACCAGCACCAGGACCTTTAACAGAAACTTCTACATGTTTCATGCCTTGATCCATTGCGCTCTTAGCTGCTGCTTCGGCCGCCATTTGTGCAGCAAATGGTGTAGACTTACGACTACCTTTAAAGCCTAATGCCCCAGCTGAAGACCAAGCAATCGCGTTGCCTTGAACGTCAGTAATCATGACTAAAGTATTGTTAAACGTAGAATGAATATGAGCAACGCCTTTTTCAACGTGCTTCTTCACACGACGTTTACGTGCTGTTTTAGGCATCAATAAACCTCCTTAAAATTTCTATTTATTTTTCTTACTACCCTTGCGTGTACGGGCATTATTTTTGGTATTTTGACCGCGAACCGGAAGTCCTCTACGGTGACGAATACCACGGTAAGAACCAATATCAATTAACCGTTTGATGTTCATACTTACTTCTCTACGTAAGTCACCTTCAACACGGTATTTATCAACTTCTGCACGAAGCTTCTCTTGGTCATCTGGAGTCAAATCTTTTGAACGTATGTCTTCAGAAACACCAGCATCCGCACAAATTTTTTGTGCTGTTGGTTCACCAATTCCGTAAATATATGTTAATGCAACAACTATTCTTTTATCTCTTGGTAAGTCAACACCAGCAATACGTGCCATAAATTGCACCTCCTATTATTTTAACCTTGACGTTGCTTGTGCTTTGGATTTGCAGAGCAAATAACCATTACACGACCATTTCTTTTAATTATCTTACAATGTTCACACATTGGTTTAACAGATGGTCTAACCTTCATGTTTCCCTCCGTTATTACTTTATAAATCGATAAGTTATTCTACCTTTAGTCAAATCATAAGGAGAAAGTTCCACAGTAACACGGTCTCCAGGTAAAATGCGAATATAGTGCATCCTAATCTTACCGGAAACATGTGCTAAAATCACAGCTCCATTTTCCAATTCAACTTTAAACATAGCATTAGGTAGGGTATCAACAACCTTACCCTTTACTTCTATGACATCATCTTTTGCCAAAGCCGTTCCTCCGCATTTAAACAGTCATACTTTGAAATTATAACACGGAAAAGTAAATATACAAATTATTGCTTTTTACTTAAAACCGCATCAACATTCTTAAACACTTCTTCAGGTGTCTGTTCACCATCTACAACAGTGAACAAACCTTTTTTCTGGTAAAAGTCTTTCAGCGGTGCATTCATCTTTTCATTTACTTTTAAACGATTTTGTACTACTTCAGGTTTGTCATCTTCACGTTGGTAAAAGTCATGGCTACCACAACGATCACAAGTTTCCTTAACTTTAGGCATTTTCGTAATCTTGTTATATGTTGCACCGCACTTTTTACACATAAAGCGTGCTGATAAACGTCTTATCAAAGTTTCTTCTTTGACTTCAAGTGAAATTACATTTGTTAGTTGCTTATTCATGCGCTTAGCAATATCTTCGAAAAGCTCTGCTTGAACAATTGTCCTCGGAAAGCCGTCTAAGATATAGCCTTCATTAATGTCTGGTTGACCTAAGCGCTCTTCAACTAATTTTGCAGTAACTTCATCTGGTACCAAATCACCTTTATCAATGTAACTTTTAGCTTCAAGACCAACTTTAGTCTCATTAGCCATTGCTTCTCTAAACATATCCCCAGTTGAAATATGAGTTAGATGATATTTATCGACAATTTGTTCTGATACCGTACCTTTGCCAGCACCAGGCAACCCTAAAAGAAATATATTAATCATTTATCCATTCCTATCTGATGAATCCAACGTATTCTCTCTTCATTAACAATCCGTTAATTTGACGAGATAGTTCCAAGACAACACCAATAACAATTAAAAGGCTAGTACCGCCTAATCCAATTGAACTTGGTAAATCCCAAAAATTAGTAGCAAGCTGTGGCAATAATGCTACCAGACCTAAAAATACAGATCCTACAGTTGATAACCGAATTAGTACCTTTGATACATAATCCTGTGTATCTTTACCGGGCCAAACACTCGGAATGTACGCACCTTGTTTTTGTAAATTCTTAGCCAGCTTCTCAGGATTAACCTGAACAAAAGCGTAAAAGAATGTAAACAAGATAATTAAAACAGTGTAGATTATGACTCCAGGGGTAGTTTGCATACTAAATATGTTGGTCATTATTTTATACCATTGTTGATCGCCTTGAGACTTCTGAAAGGCCATCAAAATTGTTGCTGGTGTAATAATGAATGAACTAGCAAATATGACTGGAATAACTCCAGAAACATTAACCTTTAATGGCAAAAAACTTTCAGAGCCACTAATAGTTGCTCGTCTTGTGTATTGTATTGGAATTCGACGATCTGCCTGTTCTACCCATGTAACTAATTGGGTTACGATAAGTATTGCAATGATAATCGCGATGAAGAACAAAATCCCTTGCCAACGATCACTAGCGTTATTATTGATAACGCCATCTTTATAAAGTTGCCAAAGGCCACGAGGTAGCCGAGCTATAATACCAGCAAAAATAATTACTGAAACTCCATTACCTAAACCTTTATCAGTAATTTCATCACCAAGCCAAGTTAAAAGCATCGTTCCAGCCGTCATAATTATTGCAATTTCGCCATAAGACTGCCAATTTTGTGACTTAACTAGGCCCATTTGTGTTAATGCATTGAAACCAAGCGTAATTCCTATACTTTGAATAAATGCCACAAACAAAGCAAGCCAACGAGTTACATTATTAGTCTTTCGTCGTCCAACTTCACCTTGTTTGCCCCACTCTACTAGTGTTGGAACAATATCCATCTGTAACAGCTGAATAACAATTTGTGCAGTTATATAAGGGGAAACACCTAATGAGAAAATTGAATAATTATCTAGTCCCCCACCAGAAACTGTATCCAGCATCGGAACTAAACCAGTTTGTGCAACTTGAGTAATCGCTTTTGCGTTGACACCTGGAACAGTAATATTCGCTCCAATTCGGTATATCAAAAGAATAAAGAGTGTAAAATAAATTTTATTTCTTATTTCTTTATCCTTAAAGGCGTTCTTCAAGGTCGAAAACATTAGATCACCTCAACAGATCCGCCTGCTTCTTCAACTGCTTTTTTAGCAGTGGCGGAAACTTTGTTAACCTTTACGTTTAACTTAACTTTTAACTCACCTTTTGCAAGCAATTTAACGCCTGATAATTCTTTCTTTACCAAACCTTTTTCTTTAAGACCAGCAACTGTAACTTCGCTGCCATCCTCAAACTTGTTTAAGTCATCTAAGTTAATGATTGCATACTCTTTACGATTAACGTTCTTAAATCCACGTTTTGGCATGGTTCTAAATAATGGCATTTGACCACCTTCAAAACCTAGACGGGTATGACCGCCTTGACGAGACAACTGTCCCTTTTGGCCACGGCCAGAAGTCTTTCCAAAACCACTTGAAGTACCACGACCAACACGTTTTCTTGTATTGCGTGAACCCTCAGCAGCATGTAATTCATGAAGCTTCATTAATTGGCACCTCCTCAACTAGTTATTTATTAATCTCTTCAACTGAAATCAGGTGGGCAATTTTCATTAATGCACCACGAGTTGCAGCATTGTCTGGTAAAGTAGCTGTACTATTAATTCTACCTAAGCCAAGAGCTTTCACAACTTTTCTTTGGTTAGGCAGACGGTGCGCAGCACTTCTAATTAAAGTAACTTTTAATTCAGTCATTTATTCAGTCTCCCTAATCTAATTCAGCGTGACGAAGCTTTTCAACATCTTCACTTGTTCTAAGTTTCTTCAATCCATCTATTGTTGCACGAACAACGTTGATAGGAGTATTAGAACCAAGTGACTTAGAAGTAACATCAGCGATACCTGCCATATCCATAACGATACGAACGGCACCACCGGCAGCAACACCTGAACCTGCTGGAGCAGGTTTAATCATGATACTACCTGATCCATAATGACCAATTACTTCATGAGGAATAGTAGTACCAACCTTAGGAACCTTGATCATATTCTTTTTACCAGCTTCAACGGCCTTACGGATTGCTTCTGGAACTTCTTGAGCTTTACCAGTACCAAAGCCTACACGACCTTTTTTGTCGCCAACAATTACCAGGGCAGCAAATCTCATTCTTTGACCACCTTTGACAACCTTGGTGACACGATTAATTGCTACTAACTGATCTTCGATGTCGTCTTTATTTCTGCGATTATTACGAGAATCGTTGCGGTTTGCCATGTATTTATCTCCTTTCCTAGAACTCTAATCCGTTTTCACGAGCGGCATCTGCCAATGCTGAAATACGGCCGTGGTATAAATAACCACTTCTATCAAACACTACACTAGTAATGTTTTTAGCCTTTGCTGCTTCGGCAATACCTTTACCAACAGCTTGAGCTTGTTCTACTTTAGTTTGATCCTTTGATACAGAATCATCTAAAGTTGAGGCACTTGCTAGCGTTACACCCGCTACGTCATCAATTAATTGAGCGTAGATGTTTTTGTTTGAACGGAAAACGCTTAAGCGTGGGCGCTCAGCAGTACCAGAAATTTTGCTACGAATACGTTTATGACGCTTTAAGCGCAATTTGTTCTTATCTGGTTTCGAAATCACAATTTCACCTCAAAATTTTTACTATTTACCTGTCTTACCTTCCTTACGACGTACGTATTCATTAGTATAACGAATACCTTTACCCTTATAAGGCTCTGGCGGACGTACATCGCGAATTTCAGCAGCAAATTGTCCTACATTTTGCTTAGAAATTCCTTCTACTTCAATATCAGTTGCTGAAGTAGCTTTTACTGAAACACCTTCTGGTGCAGTCATTACAACTGGGTGAGAATAACCGACATTTAAAGTTAATTTGTTACCTTGTGCAGTGGCACGATAACCAACACCAATTAATTTTAAAGTTTTCTTGTAACCATCAACTACACCTTCAACCATAGAAGCTAGATTAGCTCTTTCAGTTCCATGAAGTGCTTTATCATTTTCATTTGAACGTGAAAAGTTGATCTTGCCATCTTCTTGTTTAAAGGTAATTTTTGGATCAAAATATCTAGTCAATTCACCCTTAGGTCCTTTAACAGTGATATTGTCACCATTTTTGGTAACAGTGACACTATCTGGGACTTCAATTGTTTTTAAACCGATACGGCTCATTGATTGCTCTCCTTTCTGTCAGAATTACCAAACGTAAGCGATAACTTCGCCACCAACATCTTTTTGTCTTGCTTCTTTGTCAGTAATCACACCTGCAGAAGTAGATACGATGGCTATACCCAAACCATTAAGTACTTTAGGTAGGTTTTCGGCACTAACATAATTTCTAAGACCCGGCTTAGAAATTCTCTTTAAGCCTGAAATGACACGTTCGCCGTCAGGACCATATTTCAAGAAAATCTTAATCATACCCTGTTTATTATCATCGGTAACTTCGTAATCACGGATGAAGCCTTCGCGTTTCAAGATTTCTGAAATAGATTTTTTAATGTTTGATGCAGGAATTTCAACAGAATTATGTTTTGCCATATTGGCATTTCTAATTCTAGTCAAGTAGTCTGCGATCGGATCTGTCATGACCATTTATGCTATCCTCCAATCCGTATTACCAACTAGCCTTTTTGAGGCCTGGGATTTGACCTTTGTGAGCTAAATCTTTCAAGCAAATACGGCATAAACCAAACTTACGATAAACGGAGCGTGGACGACCACATCTCTCGCAACGAGTATATTCACGTGAAGAAAATTTAGCAGGACGATGATTTCTAATTTTTTGTGATGTCTTAGCCATTAATGTCCTCCATTATTTTGCAAACGGCATACCAAACTGACCTAGAAGCTCACGAGCTTCTTCGTCTGTATTGGCAGTAGTAACGATAACAACATCTAAACCCCTAGTTCTATTAACTTTATCAAAGTCAATTTCTGGGAAAATCAATTGTTCCTTAATACCTAAAGTGTAGTTACCACGACCATCAAACGAACGGCTTGATACACCGCGGAAGTCGCGAACACGAGGAAGTGAAACACTGATTAACTTATATAAGAAATCGTACATTCTATCGCCTCTAAGAGTTACCTTAGCACCAATAGACATACCTTCACGCAAGCGGAAGTTAGCAATTGACTTTTTGGCTTTAGTAACCAATGGCTTTTGACCTGAGATTAAAGTCAATTCCTCTACAGCTTCATCTAAGTTTTTAGCATTAGAAACAGCGTCTCCAACACCCATGTTCAAAACTATTTTTTCAATCTTTGGTACTTGCATAACTGAGCTGTAATCAAACTTTTCTTGCAATGCAGGAACAATTTTTTCTTTATATTCTTGAGCTAAATAATTTGCCATTTGTGTCCTCCCTTCTACTTCTTAGTTTCTTCTTTTTTGTCATTGGTTTTGCCTTCTGACTTAGCAATGACTTTAACGTTTGATGCGTGAATTGATCCTTCAGATTCAACTACACCACCATTAGCATTAGTCTGAGAAGGTTTTTGATGTTTCTTGATCTTATTAACGCCTTTGACAACCACACGATTTTTCTTAACGTTAACAGATAAAACAATACCTTCTTTACCTTTGTCTTTTCCGGTAATAACTTTTACTTTGTCACCAGTTTTAACAAACA
Organism: Lactobacillus laiwuensis; assembly: GCF_019972835.1. Taxonomy (GTDB): domain Bacteria; phylum Bacillota; class Bacilli; order Lactobacillales; family Lactobacillaceae; genus Lactobacillus; species Lactobacillus laiwuensis. The sequence goes on from NZ_BPPB01000004.1 coordinate 93,512, forward strand.
TCAGTGCACCTCACTTATTATAAGACTTCAGGAGCAAGAGAGACGATTTTCATAAAGTCGTGCTCACGCAGCTCACGTGCAACAGGCCCAAAGATACGAGTACCTCGTGGACTCTTATCTGCATTGATAACTACACCAGCATTTTCATCAAACTTGATGTATGATCCATCTTCACGGCGTGCGCCTGATTTTGTTCTAACAATAACGGCCTTGACAACGTCACCTTTTTTGACAACGCCACCTGGTGTTGCTTGTTTAACAGTTGCAACCACAATATCACCAATGTTACCAGTCTTACGTCTTGATCCACCTAAGACTCTAATAACTAAAAGTTCTCTGGCACCTGAGTTATCAGCAACCTTCAAACGGGATTCATTTTGAATCACTATATAATCCTCCCCTCACTAAATCCGCAAAATTAAACAGATTTTTTAACAATTTCAACTAAACGAAAGCGCTTTGTACGAGATAATGGACGAGTTTCCATGATACGAACAGTATCGCCAACTTTAGCTTCATTTTTATCATCTTGTGCGTAATATTTCTTTGAATATTTGATACGTTTCTTGTAGACAGGGTGATTCTTATAAGTATCAACAACAACAGTTATAGTCTTGTCATTCTTATCAGAAATTACTTCGCCTTGATATACGTGACGATGATTTCTTTCGATTGATTCGCTCAAGTTAATAACTCCCTTCCACTAATCTTTTTCCAATGCTTTTTCGCTAAGAATTGTTTTAATTCTAGCAATGTTTTTACGGACTTTACTTAGGCGAGCGGTATTTTCTAATTGACCCGTTGCTTGTTGAAAACGCAAATTAAAGAGTTCTTCTTTATATTGCTTTTCCTTGTCTAACATTTGATCAGTGGTTAATGCTCTGATTTCTTTAGCCTTCATTAGAATTGCCACCTACTTCCGAACTTTTAGTCACAAATTTGCATTTAATTGGTAGCTTAGTTGCAGCAAGTCTTAAAGCTTCACGAGCAGTAGCTTCATCAACGCCACCAATTTCAAACATAATCTTTTCTCTCTTGACTACAGCTACCCAGCCTGCAGGTGCACCTTTACCGGAACCCATCCGGACACCAACACCCTTTGCAGTGTATGATTTTTGAGGGAAAATTCTAATCCAAACCTTACCGCCACGTTTCATGTAACGAGTCATCGCAACACGGGCAGCTTCGATTTGTTGTGTAGTAATCCAGTGGGACTCAAGGGCTTGTAATCCATATTCACCAAAAGCAATGGTCTTACCACCCTTAGCAGCGCCACGCATCTTACCACGAAACTCACGACGGTGTTTCACCCTTTTTGGTACTAGAGGCATTATTTGCTTCCTCCCTTCGCAGCTTTTTCGGGCTTCTTACTTTTAGAAGGTAAGATTTCACCCCGGTTAATCCATACTTGAACACCAATTTCACCATATGTGGTGTAGGCATTTACCCAAGCATAATCAATATCAGCTCTTAAAGTTTGTAATGGAACACGACCTTCTGTATGCCATTCTCTTCTTGCCATGTCAGCGCCGTTCAAACGACCAGATGTTTGTACTCTGATTCCCTTAGCACCAGCACGCATTGTTCTTTGAGTGGCTTGACGAGTAGCACGTCTAAAAGCAATACGAGCTTCAAGTTGACTAGCAATGCTTTCAGCCACTAATTTGGCATCAAGATCTGGTTTTTTAATTTCAACAATATTAACGTGTACTTGCTTCTTAGTCAAAGCATTTAATTCTCTTCTTAAAGCTTCAACTTCAGAACCACCTTTACCAATTACCATACCAGGTTTAGAAGTATTGATTGATACGTTGATTCTGTTGGCTGCACGTTCAATTTCAACAGTAGAAACAGAGGCATTCTTTAACTTTTTATCAATGAATTTTCTGATACGCAGATCTTCATTTAAAGTTTCTTTGTATCCTCTGTCAGCATACCATTTAGATTCCCAGTCACGAATTACGCCGAGACGAAAACCATTTGGGTTAATCTTCTGACCCATTAATATACCTCCCTTAATCGTTCTTTTCTGACACTACTACAACTACATGACTAGTTCTCTTATTAATAGGAGAAGCCATACCTTTGGCACGTGGTCTAAATCTCTTTAAAGTAGCTCCTTCATTTACGTATGCTTCAGATACATAAAGATTGGCGCTTTCAAGATCATAATTGTGTTCTGCATTTGCAATTGCTGAGCGTAAAACTTTTTCAACGATTGGGGAAGCAGCTCTAGGCGTAAATTGCAAGATTGCCAATGCTTCAGCAACGTCTTTGCCACGAATCAAATCAACGACTAAACGTGCTTTTCTTGGAGCAATACGAACTGTTCTTGCTTCTGCCCTAGCTGAACTAACTTGTTCTGCCATTTAAGTGTTTCTCCTTTCTTTATTTTGCAGTAGCCTTGTCGTCAGATGTCTTATGTCCACGGAAAGTTCTTGTCGGAACAAATTCACCTAACTTATGACCAACCATATCCTCGGTAATATATACTGGGACATGCTTTCTACCATCGTAAACAGCTATAGTCAAACCAACAAAAGAAGGAAAAATAGTTGAACGACGTGACCAGGTTTTAATAACCTGTTTTTTATCTGTATCTGCCTGTGCATCAACTTTCTTTAATAAAGATGCATCAGCAAAAGGCCCTTTTTTAATACTACGGCTCATTAAATTACCCTCCTTCTATTATTTGCTACCTTTACGGTGACGTACAATTAACTTCTCGCTGGCTCTCTTACTATTTCTAGTCTTAATACCGCGAGCTTTCTTGCCCCATGGAGTCATTGGTTGTGGGCGACCTACAGGAGCTTTACCTTCACCACCACCATGTGGGTGATCATTAGGGTTCATTACTGAACCACGTGATTGTGGGCGTCTGCCTAACCAGCGACTACGGCCAGCTTTACCTAATTGGATTAATGAATGTTGTTCATTACCTACAACACCGATAGTTGCGCGACAAACTGATAAAATCTTGCGAACTTCACCACTCTGTAATTTAACTAAGGTGTACTTACCATCATTACCTAAAACTTGAGCACTGGCTCCAGCACTTCTAACAAGCTGACCACCTTTACCAGGACTTAATTCAATATTGTGAATTGATGTACCAGTTGGAATATTCTTTAATGGTAAAGCGTTTCCTGGCTTAATATCTGCGTTAGTTCCAGATTCTACCACATCACCAACTGTTAAACCCTTTGGTGCTAGGATATAAGCTTTAATACCATCGGTATAGTGAAGAAGCGCAATATTAGCAGTTCTATTTGGATCGTATTCGATTGCCTTAACTACAGCTTTGGCGTTATCTTTATTACGTTTAAAATCAATAATACGATATTTTTGCTTATGTCCACCACCACGGTGTCTACTAGTAATATGACCATAAGAGTTACGACCTGCAGTGTGTGATTGTGACTCAAGTAAAGTACGCTCTGGCTTGCTCTTGGTAATTTCAGCAAAGTCAGAAGTAGTCATATTACGGCGACCATTTGTGGTTGGCTTATAAATTTTAATAGCCAATTGACTGACCTCCTATTACTTGTTTTCTTCTTTATTATCGTTATCGTCTTTGAAAATTTTGATGTCGTTTGAATCCTCAGTTAAGGTGACGATTGCTTTACGTGTACGAGCAGTTTTACCTGAATAGCGACCAACACGCTTATCCTTACCACGAACATTCATGATATTAACTTTTTTGACCTTAACATCAAAAATTTCTTCAACAGCATCACGAACTTGAGTCTTGGTTGCAGTTAAAAGCACGTTGAAAGTGTATTTCTTATCATCCATTAAGTTCGTTGACTTTTCAGTAATGACAGGTCTTAAAATGATATCGTGTGCACTCATTTCGTCGAAGCCCCCTCAACATTCTTTTCAATCATTTCAACGGCTTCTTTTGTCAAGATTAATTTGTCATAGTTGACAACATCTTCAACATTCAAACCATTTGCAGTGATTACCTTAACATTTGGCAAATTCTTAGCTGAGTATTGAACATTCTTATCTTCAGAAACAACTAAAACTTTGCCTTCAACTTTTAAGCCGTCTAAGATTGACTTAAATTCTTTTGTTTTAGGAGCTGACATTGTCAATTGATCTAAAACAATTAAATCTTTATCAATCAACTTTTGAGAAAGAACAGACTTAATAGCCAAGCGCCTTTGCTTTCTTGGCATTGAGTACACATAGGAACGTGGAGTTGGTCCGAAAACTACACCACCACCACGCCATTGTGGTGAACGGATGGAACCTTGACGAGCACGTCCTGTACCTTTTTGTTTCCAAGGTTTCTTACCACCACCACGAACAGCGGATCTATTTTTAACCTTCGAGGTGCCTTGACGTCTGCCAGCTCTTTGTCTGATAATTGCGTCAAAAACTACGCTCTCATTTGGCTTAATACCAAACACTTCATCATTTAAAGTAACTTCACCAGCATCTTTGCCCTTTTGATCAATAACCTTTAAATTAGCCATTCTAGTCCTCCTTCCTATTTATTACTTTTAACAGCAGATCTAACAGTAAGCAATGAATTCTTAGCACCAGGAACATTGCCCTTGATTAACAATACATTCTTATCTGCTACAACTTTTTCAATTACTAAGTTTTCAATGGTAACTTTCTTCATTCCCATGTGGCCTGGCAAACGCTTGCCTTTAGGTACACGGTTAATGATGGAACCCATTGAACCAGGAATTCTGTGGTATCTTGAACCGTGAGTTTCTGGTCCACGTGATTGGCCCCAACGTTTAATGTTACCTTGGTATCCATGACCTCTTGTAGTACCAGTGACGTCAACTACGTCACCTTCCTTAAATGTGTCCACAGTAACTTCTGAGCCGACTTCGTAGTCCTTAAGCTCAACTCCGCGGATTTCACGTATGAAGCGCTTAGGCGAAGTCTTTGCTTTTGCAGCATGACCTTTTTCTGGTTTGTTGCTCAAAACTTCACGCTTATCTTGATATCCTAATTGAACTGCTTCGTAGCCGTCTGATTCAACTGTCTTAACTTGCATAACTACATTAGGAGTTGCTTCAACAACAGTTACGGGCACAAGGATACCATCTTTAGTGAAGATTTGGGTCATACCAACTTTTCTTCCTAAGATTCCTTTGGTCATGATTACACCTCTTTCTTTTTAAAATTAAAGTTTAATTTCGATGTCAACACCACTTGGTAAATCAAGCTTCATTAAAGAGTCAACAGTTTTAGGTGTTGGATTTAAAATATCGATTAAACGCTTATGCGTACGAATTTCAAATTGTTCACGTGAGTCCTTGTTCATGTGTGGTGAACGCAAAACAGTAAACAATACCCTTTCTGTTGGCAATGGAACTGGACCTGAGATTTCAGCTCCAGTTCTCTTTGCAGTAGCTACAATTTTAGCAGCTGATTCATCGAGAATACCATGTTCGTATGACTTAAGTCTGATACGAATTGATTGACTTGCCATTAAATTACCTCCTCAACGTCTTCTTTAAAAGATGACTAGCTTCCACAAAAATTCCCGGCACCACCTCTGTGGCAATGCAGCCTGGTGTGCCGCAACCTTTTGTATCAACGCTTTACAACAAAATGTGCTTTAAGGCAGAATACGCCCTAGACACACAAAAAATAGTATACCTGTTTTATGCCTGAATATCAAGGCTTAAAGGATACTTTTCTTGATATTAACGCTAAAATACTAGAACTTTAACAATTTTTATAAAAATTAAAAAATGTAATTACTAGCAGTAAACAAAATAAGCTCCAACTAGAATAATTTCAACAAATTTGCCTAAATTTATAATAATAAATTTAATAAGTGTAAGAAAGATTAATGTGGTCCCAAAATTCCATTTAAAAATACTTTTAGATTTTTAAACTTTTGGTTCCTAATAAGCTTAATTAAAAAGTTTTAAACAGAATAAAAAAGAGCTATTGGCAAAGCCAACAGCTCAATTATTGTATTTATTTTTGTTTAACTATTAAAAATTATTCTGCGTTGCCGCCACGCTTTTTAATAATTTCTTCTTGGATGGACTTAGGAGTTGGTGAATAGTGATCAAAGACCATTGTAAATGTACCACGACCCTGTGTTGAAGAACGCAAAGTAGTTGCATAGCCAAACATTTCGGCAAGTGGAACCATTGAATTTAGAACTTTAGCACCAGCACGATCTTGCATATTGTCCATCGTACCACGACGAGCTGTAATTGAACCCATTACATCGCCAAGATAGTCTTCAGGTGTAATTACTTGAACCTTCATAATAGGTTCAAGGATAACTGCACCTGCTTTAGGAGCAGCATTTCTCAATGCCAATGATGCAGCAACCTTAAAAGCAGCTTCAGAAGAGTCAACTTCGTGGTAACTACCATCATAAAGCTTAGCCTTGACGTCAATTAATGGATAACCAGCAAGAATACCGTTCTTCATTGATTCTTGCAAACCTGCGTCAACAGCTGGAATAAATTCACGAGGAACAACACCACCGACAATGGCATCTTCAAACTCGTAACCTTTTCCTCTTTCATTTGGTGTAAATTCAATCCAGACATCACCGTATTGACCCTTACCACCAGACTGACGGACAAATTTACCTTGTGCCTTAGCAGGTTTAGTAAAGGTTTCACGATAAGCAACTTGTGGCTCACCAATCTTAGCTTCAACATGGAATTCACGTTTCATACGCTCAACCATGATTTGCAGATGCAACTCACCCATTCCGGAAATTAAAGTCTGACCAGTTTCGGCATTTGTTTCAGCCCTAAAAGTCGGGTCTTCTTCAGTCAACTTTTGCAAAGCGATGTCAAGTTTATCACGATCAGCTTTAGATTCAGGCTCAATAGAAACTTGAATAACTGGATCTGGAACTTCCAAACTTTCCAAAATCAATGGATGATCAGGGTCAGTTAATGAATCACCAGTTGTAGTGTTCTTTAAACCGATGGCACCAGCAATATCACCGGAAAATACTTCAGGAATTTCACTTCTGGAGTTGGCATGCATTTGCAACAAACGACCAACACGTTCACGGCTATTTTTAGAAGCATTTAAAACGTAGGACCCTGATTCAAGTGAACCGGTGTAAACACGAATATAAGTTAAACGACCAACAAATGGGTCAGTAGCAATCTTAAATGCTAATGCGGAGAATGGCTTTTCATCTCCAGCAACTAATTCAACTTCTTCACCAGTCTTTGGATCATGAGCAACATAAGGTTTAACATCTAATGGAGATGGCAAATAGTCCACAACGCCATCAAGCATCATTTGTACACCCTTGTTTTTGAAAGCTGAACCTGCAAATACAGGGAAGATCTTCAAATCCAATGTAGCTTTACGAATAGCAGCTTTTAATTCATCAACAGAAATCTCATCACCGTTAAGGTATTTCTCCATGATGTCATCATCAACATCTGCTACCTGTTCAATCAGTTCACCCCGACGCTTTTCCGCTTCTTCTTTGTATTCATCAGGAACAGGAATAGTATCCCATTTAGAGCCAAGTTTATCTTCATCATAAACATCAGCTACCATGTTAAGTAAATCAATAACACCTTCGAAGCTTTCGGCAGAACCAATTGGCATTTGCACAGCTAAAGCATTGGCATTTAAACGTTCGTGTAAAGACTTAACAGACTTGTCAAAGTCTGCCCCAATCTTGTCCATCTTGTTAACAAAAACAATTCGAGGAACACCGTAAGTTTCAGCTTGGCGCCAAACATTTTCAGTTTGAGGTTCTACACCAGCTTGAGCGTCAAGAACAGTTACGGCACCATCAAGAACACGCAAGGAACGTTCAACTTCGATAGTGAAGTCAACGTGTCCAGGGGTATCGATAATGTTAATTCTGTAATCTTTCCATTGTGCAGTAGTAGCTGCAGAAGTAATAGTGATACCACGTTCTTTTTCTTCATCCATCCAGTCCATTTGTGAATCACCCTCATGGGTTTCACCAATTTTATGGATCTTACCAGTGTAATAAAGAATACGCTCTGTTGTGGTAGTCTTACCCGCATCAATATGGGCCATAATACCAATGTTACGTGTTTTTTCTAATGGAAATTCACGCTTATTAGCCATAGATTTTTTCCTTTCCCTAAAAAATTAGAAACGATAGTGTGCAAATGCACGGTTAGCTTCAGCCATACGGTGAACATCTTCACGCTTTTTAACAGCTGAGCCAGTATTGTTTGAAGCATCAATAATTTCGTTAGCCAAGCGTTCATCCATAGTATGTTCATTACGTAAACGAGCGTAAGAAACTAACCATCTTAAACCTAAAGTAGTTCTTCTTTCAGGACGAACTTCAACTGGAATCTGATAGTTTGAACCACCAATACGGCGAGCTCTAACTTCCAAAACAGGCATAATATTATTCATAGCTTCTTCAAAAACATCAAGTGGCTCTTTGCCGGTCTTTTCTTTAACAATGTCAAAAGCATCATAAAGGATTGAAGAAGCCTTAGCTCTTTTACCATCAATCATTAAATGGTTGATCAACTTAGTTACGAGCTTTGAATTGTATACTGGATCCGCTAAAATATCTCTTTTAGCTACATGTCCTTTTCTAGGCATTATTTAACTCCTCCTTAATCTTTCTTGGCACCGTATTTAGAACGGCCTTGCTTTCTGCCTTCAACACCAGCAGTATCAAGGGCACCACGAATAATATGGTAACGAACACCAGGAAGGTCCTTTACACGACCACCACGAATTAAAACAACAGAGTGTTCCTGTAAATTATGACCTTCACCTGGAATATAAGCAGTTACTTCAATTAAGTTTGAAAGACGCACACGAGCATACTTACGCAAAGCTGAGTTTGGCTTCTTTGGCGTCATAGTACCGACACGAGTTGCAACTCCACGCATTTGAGGTGCTGGATTAGCTACTAGCTCTTTCTTCATACTGTTGTAGCCATAGCTTAAAGCTGGTGACTTTGATTTAGTCGTCTTAGTGTGACGGCCTTTTCTTACCAATTGGTTAATGGTTGGCATTAAATTTTCCTCCTAAAAAATTTATTATTTTGTTCACACATCCAGGAGTTTCTTTTTTTAGTCCTAGATAATCTTCAAAATACACAATGACTATTGTACTCGCTTGTCGCAAAAAAGCAAATTATTTTTATTAATAAAAAAGCAAGTTAAATTTTTTGCGTATCTGATTAGGCGAGGTAAATAATTATGGAATGGATTTTTGGAATTAGCAATTTTTTGATTGGCACATGCCTAGCTTCTCATGCATGTGTAATTATCGAAAGACTCGGCAAAGAAGACTTTATCTTCAGTCGCTCAAAATGCACTAATTGTAATCAACAGCTGTGCTTGTTAGATGAAATACCTTTAATTTCCTATTTAATACTTAAAGGTCGTTGCCGTTATTGTAAAATTCACATTCCCTGTGAATATTTTTTAACAGAATTTTTAGGCGGTTTCGCTTTTTATAAAATAAATTTCGGCAACATCCAGGGGATATATACAGCAATTGTTTTATTTAGCCTACTATTAACTGCAATCAGCGATTATCAAGTTCAGGAATTTGATATTATCTTGGTATTTCCTGCACTTGTTATTTCGGTTCTACGTATAATGAATAATTTAAACAGTATTAGTATTATAGGTTTTATTCGGTTTTTTCCCGTCTTTTTGCTTTTGCTTTTTGAAACAATTAGAAAAAAATGCGGTAGTGGAGACTTAATAGTCTATCTAATCTTATCCTTTTACTTTAGCTCTAAATTAGCCAATTTAACTTTTTTAATTGCTTCAATAACTCTGCTAATCGTTTTTTTCAGCAGCGAAATGAATGAGAAACAGCCTATAGCATTTATTCCTTTTATTTACATTGGATTAATCATTCAACTTTTATGTAAATAAAAAGCTGCATCTTAAATAAAATAAGATGGCAGCTCCTATAAACCATAAAAATTATTTTTTCAAGCATGTGTTAACTGTATCTTGCCAGCAAATTCTGAAAACTTGGCAGCAGTACTAGGGCTAATACTACCCCAACTGCTCCTTGAATTGTATTGGTAAAAAGACTGGCAAAGCCAGCTGCCCACGTATAAAGAACTGTATTAGTGATAAAATAGCCGGCTACCATAAAAAATACTCCTACTACTCCGGCAATTCCCCCCTTGACTATCTGATTTCTTAAATTCCAGTATTTAAAGACTAATCCAACAAAGAAGCCTTCTAAACCATGGACAACAAGAGAAAATAGCATAAACTGGCCATATCCACCCAGAAGATCAAGTAAAAATCCTGAAAGACCACCAACTACACCTCCAGCTACAGGACCAAACAAAAGTGCCACTAAATAAATAATTGCATCACACAAATTAATATTTCCATGAGTCAAGGGCATTGGAATAATGAAAATTCGACTAACAACAACGTTAATCGCAGTTAATAATGCTAATAATACAAGTCTCTTTAAAGAAAAATCATTTTCCCTCAATTTCAACATCCCTCTCATGATTTTTTCTGATTATATCATTTTTTAATCATAATATCACTAATTATTCATAAAATTCCAAATTATAAAATATATACGGCACTTTTTCTCATTAAATATGATCCAGTTTTTTCACTTATTTTCTAATCAGTGCAAGTGTTCAACTTCATTTTACAATTTACCTTCTTTTATGTTTTAGACCATGATAAAATCTTATATATAAAATTAATTGAGGAAAAACGATGCACTAAATTTTATCTGCAGTAACACGGGGCGCCATACCTTTTATCATTATGAGTATATTTTCAGGAATTATGAAATTACAACATATCGATGATTATAGCGTCACATCGACATTTATCACGGGACTAATAATAACTGCAGTTGCTGCAACCTCTGTTATTTATGATGTCGAAAGTTGGTCGTTAACAAGACAATCTGTCGCTCACTTTCTAATCATGCTGGTTACCGTATATCCTTGTTTAGTATTCAGTGGTTGGTTCCAAACTAAATCAATACTAGATTTAGCGAAAATATTTGGTCTTTTTGGTTGTTGGCATTATTTTATGGACAATATCATATATGTTATTTGGAAAGATTTTAAAGTAAAAATTTTGGGTAAACAAAAAACTGTTCCGTTAGTAATTTCTAACGGAACAGTTTTTAATTAAATTAGATTATGATTCCTTAGCTTGGTCTGCTTCCTTCATCTTTTTCTCAATATCAGCAATTGAATAAACAGATTTAGGTTTCTTTACATCTGACTCAGGTTCCATATCACGATAAATCGGAAGACCAGTACCAGCTGGAATTATCTTACCAATAATAACATTTTCTTTTAATCCAAGTAGCGGATCATTCTTTCCTCTGATAGAAGCATCAGTTAATACACGAGTTGTTTCCTGGAAGGAAGCGGCTGACAAGAAACTGTTGGTTTCAAGAGCGGCTTTAGTAATACCCAAAATTACACTTTGTGCAGTTGCAGGAATACCACCTGAAATAATCACAGACTTGTTACGGTCCTTAAACTGATTAATATCCATTACCTCACCCGGTAAAAGATCAGTTTCACCTGGATCAAGCACACGAACTTTTTGCAACATTTGTCTTGTCAATACTTCAACGTGTTTATCAGAAATATCAACACCTTGCATTCTATATGCTTTTTGGACTTCAACCAGAATGTACTCCTCAGTAGTTAAGGTATCAGTAACCTGAATCAATTCTTTTGGATCGATGGAACCAAGAGTCAATTTGTCACCACGATGAACTTCATCACCCTCGGCAACAGCAACTGAAGCAGTATAAGGCACGCTGTAACTTCTAGTATCGATTCTGCCTTTGACAGTAATCTCACGAGTATGTTCAGCAGGATTTTCCTGAATTGAGTCAATTACTCCATCTACTTCAGAAATTATCGCACGTCCTTTAGGATTACGAGCTTCAAACAATTCCTGCACACGAGGAAGACCTTGAGTAATATCTTCAGCACCGGCAACACCACCGTTGTGGAATGTACGTAAAGTAAGCTGTGTACCAGGCTCACCAATAGATTGAGCAGCAACAGTACCAACTGCTTCACCAACTTCAACTTCTTCACCAGTGGCAAGGTTCATACCGTAACATTTGCGACAAACACCGTGTGGTGTATCACAAGTTAGGATCGAACGGATCTTCACGTTAGTTACACCAGCATCACAAATCTGATGTGCTATATCTTCATCCATCATGACATTGCGACCAACAATTGTAGCACCAGTCTTTGGATCCTTCACTGTTTCGGCAGTAAAGCGGCCAAGTAAACGATCATAGAGCGGTTCAATTAATTCGTCACCCTCCATAATTGCATGAACATTAATGCCACGGTCAGTCCCACAGTCATCATCACGAATAATAACATCCTGTGCAACATCTACTAGACGACGAGTCAAGTAGCCAGACTGAGCAGTCTTCAAGGCGGTATCGGTCATTCCCTTACGAGCACCATGAGTAGACATGAATAATTCTAGAACTGACAAACCTTCCTTAAAGTTAGAAGTAACTGGAATTTCGAACAACCCACCGTTTGGTGTTGCCATCAATCCACGCATACCAGCAAGTTGAGTAAAGTTTGAAATGTTACCACGAGCTCCGGAGTCGGCCATGATAGTAATAGGGTTACGCGGGTCATAAATCTGAGCAATTTCGTCTTGAACTTGGTCTTTACAATCATTCCAAATACTAATTACCCGGTCGTGTCTCTCATCTTCAGTAATCAAGCCACGTCTAAACTGCTTGGACACAACATCAACTTGTTTATGGGCCTTAGCAACTTTTTCATCTTTATCTTGAATTTCAGGAACATCAGTCATACCGATTGTAATACCAGAAGTAGTTGAACTGGTATATCCCAAAGTCTTCAAATCATCAAGGTATTCAGAAGTTCTTTGAACTTTGTAATACTTGTAAATTGTAGCAATTGAATCGGACAAGAATGACTTCTTAAATGGTGTAGAAAGTAAATCGTTTGCTACAGTATCTATTTTTTCATGAATATCTTCACCAGGCTCCAAGAAGTACTTGGCTGCAAGTGGATTATTTAAATTTTCTTCAGTTGGCTCGTTAACGTAGAAATAGTCTTCTGGGAAAATTTGATTAAAAATGATTCTGCCATATGTAGTAACAAAAATGCCATGTTCATAACCTTTAGGCCATGCTTTCTTAAGCATTGAATCAGCAGACATTCCGATAATAGTGTGATAATGAATGTCACCGTTGGTGTAAGCAACGGTTGCCTCATCAGGTGAATTGAAAATCATTCCTTCACCTTCACGACCTTTTTCAGCTTGAGTTAACCAATAGTTACCCAAAACTATATCTTGAGATGGAGTAACAATAGGCTTACCATCCTTAGGAGCCAAAATATGGTGAGCAGCTAGCATTAACATCCGCGATTCAGCAACAGCTTCGTCAGATAATGGCACATGAATGGCCATCTGGTCACCATCAAAGTCAGCATTATATGCTTCACAGGCAAGAGGGTGCAGTCGAATAGATTTGCCCGGCACTAAAACAGGTTCAAAAGCTTGAATACTCAAACGGTGTAAGGTAGGAGCCCGGTTTAGTAATACCGTTCTTTCCTTGATTACATCTTCAAGTACGTCCCAGACGTCATCGTCTTCGCGATCAATTTTACGCTTAGCACTCTTAATATTTGTAGCAATCTTACGTTTAACGAGTTCGTGCATTACAAATGGTTTAAACAATTCTAGAGCCATCGGACGAGGAACACCACATTGATAGAATTTTAATTTTGGTGAAACGTCAATAACTGAACGGCCTGAATAATCAACACGTTTACCCAGTAAGTTCTGACGGAAACGTCCCTGCTTACCCTTAAGCATATGTGACAGAGATTTAAGTGGACGGTTACCCGGTCCTACTACAGAACGACCACGACGGCCGTTATCAATCAATGCATCAACGGCTTCTTGCAACATCCGTTTTTCATTTTGCACAATGATATTAGGAGCATTTAAGTCAAGCAGCCTCTTTAGCCTGTTGTTACGATTGATAACACGCCGGTATAAGTCGTTTAAATCTGAGGTTGCAAAACGGCCACCTTCGAGTTGAACCATCGGCCTTAAATCTGGTGGTATAACAGGTACTGCGTCAATAACCATCCATTCTGGCTTGTTACCGGAATCTTTAAACGCATCAAGAATATCAAGTCTTCTAATGGCCCGAGTCCGTTTTTGACCAGTTGCAGTTTCCAATTCTTTCTTTAAATCGGTAACTTCTTTATTTAAATCAACCTTACGGAGCAAGTCACGAATTGCTTCTGCACCCATTTTTGCAGTAAAACGATTGCCATATTTAGCTTTTTGCTCACGATATTCAGCTTCAGTCAAAAGCTGTTTAAATTCAAGGTCGGTATCTCCTGGATCAATTACAATATAAGCCGCAAAATAGATAACTTCTTCAAGAAGTCTGGGAGAAATATCCAAAATAAGTCCCATTCTTGATGGAATACCTTTAAAGTACCAAATATGAGTAACAGGTGCAGCTAATTCAATATGGCCCATCCGCTCTCTTCTAACTTTAGAGGAGGTAACTTCAACACCACAGCGATCACAAACGATCCCACGGTATCTCACACCCTTATATTTACCACATGCACATGACCAATCTTTTGTCGGTCCAAAAATTCGTTCATCAAATAAACCGTCTTTTTCCGGCTTTAAAGTTCGATAATTAATAGTTTCCGGCTTTTTAACTTCACCGTATGACCAGCTACGAATTTTATTAGGAGAGGCAAGACCAATTTGCATGCTTTCAAATTTATTTACGTCGATCAAAAGTTTAACCTCCTACTTATTGAGAAATCTTATTATCATCGTCAGATTGATCTACGGGGACATTTGGTTCTTCTGTTTCCGTTTTATTATCTTCAGAATCAGCGGTTTCTTCGGCTAACTTCTTCCGTTGTTGCTCTTCCGCCATCTTGGATAAGGTGTCAATGTTTAAATGTTCATTTGAATCATCATCCATATCACGTAATTCAATTTCTTTATGATTCATATCAAGAACACGGATATCCAGTCCTAATGATTGCAGTTCTTTAACAAGAACGCGGAATGATTCTGGGACACCAGGTTTAGGAATTCTTTCTCCTTTAACAATTGCTTCATATGCTTTAACACGACCAACAACATCATCTGACTTGTAGGTCAAAATTTCCTGCAAAGTATATGCAGCACCATAAGCTTCAAGGGCCCAAACTTCCATTTCACCGAAACGCTGACCACCAAACTGTGCTTTACCACCGAGAGGCTGTTGCGTTACTAATGAGTAAGGCCCAATTGAACGTGCGTGAATCTTATCATCAACCATGTGGGTCAACTTCAGATAATGCATGATACCAACAGAAACACGGTTATGGAATGGTTCACCTGTGCGGCCATCATAAAGAACGGTTTTACCATCTTTATCAATACCGGCCTTATGAACTGTATCCCAAACATCATCTTCACTTGCACCATCAAATACTGGTGTTGCCACATGAATACCTAAGTTATCTGCCGCACGGCCAAGGTGTAATTCCAAAAGCTGACCGATATTCATACGTGAAGGAACACCCATTGGGTTTAAGCAAATATCTACTGGAGTTCCATCTGGTAAGTATGGCATGTCTTCTTCTGGCACAACTGCGGCAACAGTACCTTTATTACCGTGACGACCAGACATCTTATCTCCAACTTGGATTTTTCTCTTTTGTGCAATATAAACTCTTACTAAAGTATTAACACCAGGAGAAAGTTCATCACCATTTTCTCTGGTATAAACTTTGACATCGCGGACAATACCGCCACCACCATGAGGAACACGCAATGATGTATCACGAACTTCGCGTGCTTTTTCACCAAAGATAGCATGAAGAAGTCTCTCTTCGGCTGATAATTCAGTGACACCTTTAGGTGTAACTTTACCAACCAGAATATCTCCATCATGTACTTCAGCACCTACACGAACAATACCTTGACTATCAAGATCTTTAAGTGCATCTTCACCAACATTTGGCAATTCACGGGTAATTTCTTCAGGGCCAAGCTTTGTGTCTCGAGCTTCGGATTCATAATCTTCAATACTAATTGAAGTATAAACATCGTCTTTAACAAGCCGCTCAGAAAGCATGATAGCATCTTCGTAGTTATACATATTCCAAGTCATAAAGGCGATAACAGGATTTTGACCAAGAGCCAGCTCACCATGATCCATTGTCGGACCATTGGCAATAACTTCACCTTTTTCAACCTTATCACCTAAATTAACGTTAGGAGTTTGATTGTATGATTTTGAATTATTTGAGCGACGATATTTTTCCAGTGTATATTTATCTAATGTGCTGTCATCACGTCTGACTCTAATTGTGTTAGCATCAACGTATTCAACGGTACCAGCAGCTTTTGCCAAAACAGCAGCTCCTGAGTCATGAGCCGCACGATATTCCATACCAGTACCAACAAGTGAGCTGTGAGGATTAATCAAAGGTGCAGCTTGTCTTTGTTGGTTAGCGCCCATTAATGCACGGTTAGAGTCATCGTTTTCCAAGAAAGGTATACATGCAGAAGCAACCGAAACAACTTGCTTAGGAATAACGTCCATGTAATCAATTTTATCTGGACTGACTTCGACGTTATCTTCTTTATGACGTGCTAAAACAAGATCATCTTTAAATGAGCCGTCTGGATTTAGAGGAGTATTAGCACCAGCAATAATATAGTTATCTTCAACATCAGCTGTAAGATAATCAATTTTGTTAGTAACTTTATGTGTTTCCCAGGAAACACGACGGTATGGTGTCTCAATAAAACCGTATTTGTTAATCACTGCATATGTAGCCAGTGAGTTAATTAAACCAATGTTAGGTCCTTCAGGAGTTTCAATTGGGCATAAACGACCATACTGAGTATAGTGCACGTCCCGCACTTCATATCCTGCACGATCACGAGTTAAACCACCAGGCCCTAAAGCTGACATACGACGCTTATGCGTTAATTCTCCTAGCGGGTTGTGCTGGTCCATAAATTGAGACAATTGTGATGAGCCAAAGAATTCTTTGATGCTGGCTACAATTGGTCTAATGTTAATCAATTGTTGTGGTGTAACAGTTGAAGGATCCTGAATTGACATTCTTTCTCTAACAACACGTTCCATCCGCGCCAAACCAATTCTAAACTGATTTTGCAGCAATTCGCCCACGCGACGAATACGACGGTTACCAAGGTGATCAATATCATCAGTTGTACCAATTTCATCTTGTAATAGGAAGAAATAATTAATTGATGCCAGAACGTCAGCTGGTGTCAGATATTTAACTTTCTTATCAATATGACCATTAGAAATCAATTTGACAACACGTTCTGGATTTACTTTGGAGTAAACTTTGATTTCCTGAACGTTTATTGGATCAGGTAATACACCTTCTTGAGATGGTTGGTAAGTAACCATCTTAAAGTCATCACGATCAAGATACTTTTCAAGTGTATCCATTACTTCGTGTGTTACAACAGTACCTTTTTTAGCAATAATTTCACCTGTATCAGGATCTGCTAGCGTTTCTGCTAAAGTTTGACCATATAAGCGACTCTTTAAAGATAACTTTTTGTTAACCTTGTAGCGACCAACAGGTGCTAAATCGTAACGACGTGGGTCAAAGAAACGTGCATAAAGCAGTGATCTTGAAGAATCAGTCGTCTTGGGCTCACCAGGACGTAGACGTTCATAAATATCCTTTAATGCTTCTGCTACACGAGAATCAGCGGGATTTTTATGGACGTCCTTATCCAAAGTAAATTGTAATGTATCACTTTGGCCAAAAAGATCTAAAATTTCGTCATCTGAACCAATTCCAAGCGCTCTGATTAAAACAGTCAAAGGCAACTTACGGGTACGGTCAACACGAACATAGGAAACATTTTTAGCATCAGTCTCATATTCAAGCCAGGCACCACGGTTAGGAATTACTGTAGTACCAAATATTTGGCGCCCATTTTTATCATAATCGCCAGAATAATAAACACTTGGCGACCTAACCAACTGTGAAACGATAACTCTTTCAGCACCATTAATAATAAATGAGCCAGATTCAGTCATTAAAGGCAAATCACCGAAGAAAACATCCTGCGTTTTGATTTCACCGGTTTTTTGATTAGTTAATTTTAAAGTAACGTGCATGGGAGCAGCATAAGTTGCATCATGATCACGTGCTTCGTCAACGGTATATTTTGGCTTTTGCAGTTTATAGCCCAAATATTCCAGGGAAAGCTTACCTGAAAAGTCACTAATTGGCATGATATCGTCAAAAACGTCTTTAATACCCTCATCCAAAAACCATTGGTATGATTCGGTCTGCACATCTGTCAAGTTAGGCAGATCCAGCACTTCTTTAATGCGGGAAAAGCTACGTCTTGTCCGATGTTTGCCAAAATTCACTACGTGTCCATTTAACAAGGAGAAAACACCCTTTCTGTCAGAGAAAGCTAATATTACATTTTGATTACAAATTCAAAAAGCCGGAATTTTATGCATAAAAAAGACAAAAACAACAATTGTCGTTTTTGTCCTTTATTATTTTGCTGGACAATAGATCAGCAAAATCCTGAAAATCAGCCTTTTAATCACGCACTACTATAACAAACTATTACAAGTGTGTCAATTAATTTACTTTGCCCCTACTAAGTTATTTTTATCTTCTTTATTAACTTCAAATTTTAAATGATTGTGACTGCAACCAATTTTAAGAATATCACCACTATTAAGATCGCCCTTGATCAACATTGTAGCAATTTCATCTTCAATATCTTTTTGAATTGCACGACGCAGGGGTCTTGCGCCCATTTCGGGATTATAACCATCTTTTGCAATTTTATCTAGAGCCGCACGAGAAATTTTGAGCTGTACGCCTTGCTTATGCAAACGATCTATTAGTTTACGAGTTAAAAGAGTAACAATTTGACGTAATTGTTTTTGATTAAGCTCATCAAAAATGACTGTTTCGTCAATTCTATTCAGAAACTCAGGTCTAAAGAATTGCTTTAATGCTTCACGAACGCGATCCTGACGCAGTTTTATCTGACTCGTATTATCAGCATTAAATCCTACAGCCTTAGTTTCAAACAGCGAACGGGAACCCAGATTAGAGGTCATAATAATAATTGTATTTTTGAAGTCTATCTTCCGGCCCTTGGAATCAGTCAAAAAGCCATCTTCCAGAACTTGTAACAATAAATTAAATACATCTGGATGGGCCTTTTCTACTTCATCAAATAGTACGACCGAGTATGGATGCCGACGAACTTGTTCAGTCAATTGACCGCCTTCATCATAGCCAACGTATCCTGGAGCAGAACCAATTAACTTACTATTAGCAATTTGATCCATATATTCAGACATATCAATTCTAATCAAATTGTTTTCAGAACCAAATATGGCTGCGGCAATTGCTTTTGCCAATTCGGTTTTACCAACACCTGTCGGTCCCAAAAACAAGAAGGAACCAATCGGTCTATTTTCATCTTTAATACCGCTGCGACTACGGCGCACTGCCCGGCTAACAGCAGAAACTGCTTTTTCCTGACCAATAATCCGTTTATGCAGGTCTTTTTCAAGGTTAGCCAAATGCTTGGTTTCATCACGATTCATTTGGGTAACAGGAACACCAGTCCAATTTGAAACTACCTTTGCAACATCTTCTGCTTGCACTGTAGCATCCTTGTTAGTTGCCAAATCAAATTTGGCTGTTAATTCGTCCTGTCTTCTTTGTAAACTGTTTTGTCTTTCTTGGAGTTGCGCAGCCTTGACAAAGTTCTGATTAACAGCAGCATGATTTTTTTCACTAATAACTTTTTCAATTTGGTCATTAAGTTGCAATAACTGATTGTTAGAACCTTTACCTGACTTAATCTTAACCGCAGCACTTGCCTCATCAATCAAATCGATTGCTTTATCCGGTAAGTAACGATTAGAAATATAGCGACTTGAAAGATCAACAGCATTTTCTAATGCAGACTGTGATATTTTTACGTGATGAAATTTTTCATATTTTGATTTCAGTCCGTTTAAAATTGCCAGCGTTTCAGTGCGAGAAGGTTCATTCAATCGTACAATTTGAAAACGACGTGCTAATGCTTGATCCTTTTCAACATATTTTTGATATTCATCAAAAGTTGTGGCACCAATCATTTGAATATCGCCACGCGCTAAAGATGGCTTTAAAATATTAGCTGCATCAATTGAGCCTTCAGCGCCACCGGCTCCAATGAGTGTGTGCATTTCATCCACAAAAAGAATGATGTTGCCATTTGCAGTGATTTCTTTAATGATTTTTTTCATGCGGTCTTCAAATTCACCACGGTATTTAGTGCCGGCAACAAGACCACCTAAGTCAAGTGACACCACTTGCTTTTTTAATAAATCGTGTGGGACTTTTTTCGCAACAATGGCAGTTGCTATCGCTTCTGCCACTGCCGTCTTACCAACACCCGGTTCCCCAATTAAAACCGGATTATTTTTATTACGCCGGGATAAAATTTCAATAACTCGAGCTACTTCTCGATCTCGACCAATAACAGGATCTATTTCACCATTTTCAGCTCGTTCGTTTAAATTAACTGAAACCTGATCAAGAGTTGGCGTACTTGAATTTTTATTAGTGCTTTCTTCAGTGCCATTAAAACTGGACCAGCTACTATCATCAGATTGATCACTGTTATCCATGTCTTGTTCGTCTTCACCTAAACTGTGTAAAATGTCATTACGCAGACCATCAAGATCAATATTTAAATTACGTAAGATTACAGATGCCAATATTTGTTCATTGAGCACCATGCCTAACAGAATATGGCAGGTTCTAATTTTAGAGGAACCCTCACGTTCTGCTAAAGTGCCAGCATATGCCAAAACCATGCTGAGGCGCGGTGACATTTGCATGTAACTGGTTTTACCAGCTGAACCATAGCCTGTATAACGTTCAATTTCTTCACGAATCGCTTTCGGTGTTGCACCCCAAGCCCGCAAATTTTTGCCGGCTTCACCATCAGATTCAATTACCATCGCAAGTAGTACGTGTTCAGTACCAATTAAACGATGATGAAAATTCTGTGCTTGTTCACGTGCAATTTCTAATACTTGATTTGCACTGGTTGTATAAGATTTTTTCATCATTGCACCACCTTTAAAAAATGACGTGTATACACTATAAACCTTTTTGACAATTTGTAAAATATTCTGTTTACAGCAGAAATCTTAGTGTCAAAAAACTTTGCAATCATTATATCAAATACAAGCAGTTCGTGCGACCCTATCCTTCTTTATTATTAAAATTAGAAAAAGTTAATTATAGCTGTTTATGCTAACAAATGTTAACCTTATTCAAAAAATAAATGTCTTGTTTTCACTTAACTAATTTTAATATATAGCCTAAACTAGCTTTTGTAGCTAGTTTTTTGTATTATTTATTATTGCTTTGAGTGATTCAAAATGGCTAATGACAGAAATTTGTAATCAAGAACAAAGAGAGAATCAACGTGGAAAATAAATTTAAATTAATTCTTCCTTCTGAGGAACAAATCAGAAAATTATCTATGCCTAGAAGTAAACAAGAAAAACAGCTTATTCATGAATATAGAAATAATCAGATTCAGAATAATAAACCTTTGATACGAGTTTTAAAAAGATTAAGTAAAACTTAAATATAAGGTCGGATTAATACCCCGTCTATTTTTGACGCACAAAATCAAAAAGTGATGAAATGATATGAAACATAAACTGACTGTAAAACAATAAAAGTTTTGCAATGAGTACAATACAGAATAATGCCTTAGAAGCTGAACTAAACGCTAGTTATAGCAATCATACTGATTATTCTATTGAAATTATAAACTTGAACTTTTTTCTTAAAACGAATTTTTCAGTCTGAAGAAAAGACCTAAATAAAAGCTGTAGTACACAAAATAGATATTGCAACTTATTTTATCAACTGCAATTACCATTTTTACTCCAAATATGAAGTTTTTTAGCCAATTTTGAGCGAGTTTCAGAAAATTTGAAAAAGCAAAAAATGCCTTTATACCAGCGTTTAAGCCATCTGATATAAAGGCAAAATCTTCTTTATCGGGAAAACAGGATTCGAACCTGCGACCTCTACGTCCCGAACGTAGCGCTCTACCAAGCTGAGCTATTTCCCGTTTATTAAAAAAACTCACCGCTTTTGGTGAGTCTTTTTCTTGAGAGCGGAAGACGGGATTCGAACCCGCGACCCCCACCATGGCAAGGTGATGTTCTACCACTGAACTACTTCCGCAAGACAAATATTATTATAGCAAATCAATCTCAATTTGCAACCTTTTTTATCAAAATAAATCGCTGAAATTAGCATTCTAACGGGAAAGCTTGTCAGCTTAGAGTTTATATATGTAACTTTTTTTAGATTTCACGCTTTTTAGATGCAATTTTTTTACAAAAAATACCTGTCGGAATTAGATTATAAAAAAGTAATTAATGGAAAAAGTCATAAGGATACAAAATGCAAAAATATTTGGAAAGAATGGTTCAATTAGAGCCCCGTAAACTAAGCTTTACGGATAATTAAATTGACTTCATATTATAAAATATTGGCAATTTGGATCCTTACTTGCGGGATGACATTGTTTATACTCTTTTTGCCCGATGTTTTACTAAAGTTTCATTTACGTCTAAGCAGAAAGCAAAGATTGTTAGAAATTTTATTAGTTCAAAAATCTTTTTAAGGACATCGATCAGCCTGAAAATGTTTTGATCTTTCTCAGAACGTTTAGCGCATTACTTGGTCCCTCATTCTCGATAACGATCAAAAACAACCAATTTAAATATGGCTGACCGCAAAACCATTTTCAACTGGGGAATTGCCTATTTTAAAAAACAGACTTTCGCGGTTATGTTAAAAATAAAAGTTGGGCTTATAGCGTTGCTCATGGCAGCGACTTTCTAGGCTCCGCTTTAAGTCATCCCAATTTTACGGTAAATAATACTCCTAATATTTTGCCTTAATTAAATGGTTTTTCAAAATCTGCAAGGACCATTTATTTATGATGAGAAACAACGGATAGCTTTTACCTTTTTTCAAGGTGTTCATTTCTGTAAAATATCGACTCCTGAATTTAATTCTTTTATTAACTGCTGTAACAAGAAAATCTATCACCAACTTGCAGAATATGACCGTAACAGTTGGTATTGATTAAGTTCCTAATTAAAGTTACTGCAAAACTGGTATTTTTATTTTTCAAATCAGTCTGTTAAAGATAATCTGCTCAAAAAGATCTCTGAATATAATGAACAAATGGAATACAAACTGTAAACAAAATAAAAATGAGTCCTAAAAGTAATATTCTTTTAGAACTCATCTTTAAAATATTTCCTTAATTATTATTTGCTCTTTTTCTTCAAGTCTTCCTTGACTTCCCGATCAATATCTTCAACCTTTTCAGGACGCATTGTTGGGAATAAAAGCACATCCCTGATTGCAGGTGCATCTGTCAAAAGCATTACCAATCTATCGATTCCGATGCCCAAACCACCTGTTGGCGGCATACCATATTCCATAGCACGCAGGTAATCTTCATCAATCATATCAGCCTCATCGTTTCCAGCTTCACGCTCTGCCATTTGCGCTTCAAAACGTTCGCGCTGGTCATCAGGGTCATTTAATTCAGAAAAGGCATTGCCGTACTCTTCGCCCATAATGTAAATTTCAAAACGATCGGTAAACCGAGGATCATCAGCATTTTTCTTAGCCAATGGTGAAATTTCAACTGGGTGACCGTAAACAAAAGTAGGGTCAACAATTGTTTCTTCGCAATATTTTTCAAAGAAGGCGTTAATGATATGACCAACTTTCCAGAAGCTTTCAACCTTGATGTCGTGGTCTTCAGCAATTTTTGTAGCTTCTTCAACGCTCATCTTTTGCCAAAAATCAACACCAGTCTTCTCTTTAATCATATCTACCATATGAACGCGACGGAAAGGCTTACCCAAATCAATGTTTGTACCCTGATAAGTAACTTTACCATCTTCTGATACAACTTTGGCAGCTGCACGAATGATTCCTTCTGCTTCATCCATAACATCATGGAAATCCCAGTAAGCACAGTAAGTCTCAAGTTCAGTAAATTCAGGGTTATGGTGAGTATCAAGGCCTTCATTTCTGAATACCCGACCAATTTCGTAAACTCTTTCCATATCACCGACAATCAGACGCTTTAAAGGTAATTCCAAAGCAATTCTCATGTACAAGTCAATATCTAAAGCGTTGTGATGAGTAATAAATGGCCGTGCTTCGGCACCACCTGGAATATTGTGCAGAACGGGAGTTTCAACTTCCAAAAAGTCCTTACTATTCAAATAATCACGGATAGCTTGGATAATTTTAGTCCGATTTACAAAACGCTCGTAACTTTCACGGTTAGTAATTAAATCAAGATAACGTTGACGATATATTTGTTCAACGTCTTTTAAACCATGATATTTTTCAGGCAATGGCCGTAAAGCTTTGGATAAAAAGGTAACATGAGTTGCGCGAATCGTTAACTCACCGGTATCAGTTTTCATAACTTCACCATCAATGCCTAAGAAATCACCAATATCGGACTTCTTAAAGATCTTATAATTGTCTTCACCGACAATGTCCTTACGAACATAAATCTGTATTTTGCCTGTCCGATCATAGAGATCCGCAAAACCGACTTTACCTTTACCCCTTTTAGCCAGCATTCTGCCAGCAATTTTGGTCTTAGGCAATTCTTTATTTAGCTCGTCTTTATCATCTTGAGAATATTTTTTATTCAAAGACCGCGCTAAGTCTTGCCGATCGAACTTTCTCATTCCAAAAGGTTCGATGCCATTTTCTCTTAATTCGTCTAATTTTTGGCGTCGAACGATTAATTGGTCATTCATTTCATTTTTAGCCAATTACATTTCCTCCATTATTAATTAACTTCACTTCTGACAGCCCTTTGTTTTTGCCTTTTTTCATAATCATCAACGAAATTGTCAAGCAAATCATAAACTTCTTGTGCCGTCCAAACCTCATTTATTTTAGCACGAGTACGTGCAGAACGGGGAACTCCCTTTAAATAATAGGATGCTTGCTGGCGAAATTCAGGAACTGCAATCTTTTCCCCTTTTAATTCAACTAAACCTTTTAATTGGTGTTTAGCTGTAGCAACCTTTTCACGGACAGTCTGCGGTTTGAGTTTCTCACCGGTTTCTAAATAGTGCACCATATTTTTAACTATCCAGGGATTGCCCAAGGCTGCCCGACCTATCATAACTGCAGTTGATCCAATCTCATCCAAAGCTTTTTTAGCTAATTCCGGCGTCGTTATATCACCGTTAGCCACAAAAGGAATGTCAAGCACTTGAGCTACATCGTGCAACGTTTCCCAATCAGCTTCTCCCATGTACATTTGCTTACGAGTTCTGCCATGCATTGCGATCATGCTGGCACCGGCTTCCTGAGCAGCTAAAGCATTTTCTACTGCAAAAATATGCTTGCGATCCCAGCCAATGCGCATTTTGACAGAAACTGGTTTTTGCACATTTTGGACAACTTTATGTACCATTTGGTAAATTTTATTAGAATCAAGCAGCCATTTAGATCCCGCATCTGTTTTCGTTACTTTAGGAACCGGACATCCCATATTAATATCAATAATATCAGCAGCAGTATGTTGGTCAATATATTGTGCTGCTTCAAGTAAAGTATCTTCAGTACCACCAAATATTTGAATACTCATAGGATGTTCTTGCGGGTTAACCTTCATCATTGACATAGTTTTCTTATTACGATAAATAATGCCATGATCTGAGATCATTTCACAGACAACTAAACCAGCCCCAAATTCTTTACAAATCATTCTAAAGGCAGAATTTGACACTCCAGCCATTGGCGCCACCACAACACGATTGGGAATAGTTATATCACGAATTTTCCAACTGTTATCCACTAAATCACCCTTTCAAAACACCATAATATCTTAACAAAAAGGATTCTATAAGCAAAATTCATGGTACTTTTCGTAACAAAAAGTTAACCCTTGATATCTATATAAATCTTTAATTACTTTTCGATAAAAAATTTTCCAGGTGCAACTCTATTATAATAACGCAAAAACGGTTTTTTGCTAGCTTCATCAACTGAAATGTTAATTACACCAGCATTTTGTATTTCACCAACCAAAGTTATTTTGGGGATGCCTAAAACATTCTGAACCAATGAACGAGAAGCTGTTCCGTGAAAGACCAATAAAACTGACTCGTCTTTGTGATTATTGATTAAGTCATGCCAGAAATCCATTAATCTATTTGCTAAATGTTGGTATGTTTCTCCTGTACAATAATCACTATAATTTTCTTTAAAATAGCCTAATTCATCAAATACTTGAGGATATTTTTCAATTATATCTTGTACATCTTGACCATCCCAGTTGCCGTAGTTCATTTCGCTTAAACGGTCATCAACAATAATTTCATGCTTGCCTTGGTTTAAAATTTCTGCAGTTTCACGAGCCCTTTTTAAAGGACTACTATACACACAATCAATTTTGTTAATATCAAAACTATCTCTTAAATTTTCTGCCTGCTTTTTACCTTTTTCATTCAGTGGTAGATTTGTTCCTGACCCGTTAATACCAAAAGTTTTATTAGTATCTGTTTGGCCGTGACGAACAATATACACATTCAGCATTTAATTTTCTCCTTTTCTTTTCATCCATCTCTTTCATTATAGCAAAATTGGTACTGACCGCATCTTTAATCTTAAAAAACCTAAGAACTATAATGTTATTTTGGGTATTCCAATTCTATTAATTACCTGTCGTAGATATTTCCCAACCAATTTTCTTTTCCCTCAAAATTCTGACTAAAATGAATCAAAGCATACTTATCACTAATACGACGATAACTTATTATTTAATTTTAGTCAAAATCGCTTTTAATTCTTTTTCGGAAAAATGATACTTATTGCCACAAAAACTACAAGTCAGTTCGGCTCCGTGATCTTCATTTATCATGGCTTCGATTTGACTTTTTTTCATTGTTCCTAAAATCTTACCATATTTTTCTTTAGAACAATCACACCTAAAGGCAACCTCATCTTTTTCTAAAATCTTACAGTCATCGCCTAGAATCATAGTTGCCAATTTTTCAGGAGTCAGACCAGCTAAAAATGCAGTAGAAAGTGCCGGTAAATTGTTGATACGTTCAATAGTTTTCGTAATTAAACTGTCTGAAGCACCCGGCAATGCTTGCAGCATAAATCCACTTGCTTCACCGATAGTATTATTAGGATTGACAAATACAGATAAACCAACAGCTGAAGGTATTTGTTCTGATTTTGTTAAATAATAGGCAATGTCTTCAGCAATTTCACCGGAAACAATAGGTACTTGACCCGTATATGGTTCCTTTAAGCCCAAGTCTTTAGTTACTTCAAGCCAACCTTCGCCAACTGCTTTTTTAACATCAATATGACCATTCTTTTTTGGTGGTAATGCAATATGGGGATTTTTAACGTAACCTTTAACAGTTAAATCTGATTTAGCTGTGACTATCGTTGGACCTACTGGACCATTGCCTAAAAGTCTGATAGTCAACTCTTCCTTGTCTGTAAGCTCTGCTCCTGCCAGTAAAACACCTGCTATTAAACTACGTCCAAGAACAGCTGAAGAAGCTGACCAAGTATCATGACGAGTTTGTGCCTCTTGAACCAATCCTTTGGCAGTTATTGTTAATAGGCGCAAGTTTTTCGATTTATCAATTGCTTTAACTAAATAATCATTCATTTTATTCTCCTAAAAAAATAGAGCCTAATTTGTAGGCCCTATTACTTATTCTTGAGGATGATCATGATCATTAGATGACTGATCAGTATCACTAGAATCTTGCTTTCCTGTATAATTTTCATTTTCAGACTCTGAAGAATTTAACTCATGTTCTTTTTCTTCTTTATCTAGTTCTGATTCTTTTGGAAATTCATACTTTTCTGGATTTTCAGGATTGCTTTCCTCTGCTTCCTCGTTCTTTTGGGCAGGTGATTCTAAAGAATTATCTCTTTCTTCCTGTGTCTTTTCAGAATTTACAGAGTTCTTTTTCTGAGAATGATTCTCTTTCTTTTCAGCAGCTGCTTTAGCTTCCTCATAAGTTGAAGCCTTTGATTCACTAGGATATTCCTG
Source organism: Lactobacillus laiwuensis (assembly GCF_019972835.1). Classification (GTDB taxonomy): domain Bacteria; phylum Bacillota; class Bacilli; order Lactobacillales; family Lactobacillaceae; genus Lactobacillus; species Lactobacillus laiwuensis. Next base: position 121,705 of record NZ_BPPB01000004.1, read on the forward strand.
CTCAGTTTTTTCAGGCATCTTGCCCGTTGTGTAGAGAGACATAATCTGCTTTTCATCTAGAGTTTCATACTTAAGCAAAGCTTCAGCAATAATGCGATGTTTTTCGCGATTATTTTTTACAATTTCAACTGCTTTGGTATGAGCTTCATCAAGTAACTTCTTAACTGCCTCATCAATTTTGGCAGAAGTTGCTTCACTATATGGTTTAAAGCCATACGGATTGGTTTCGCCTTCTTTTTCCAGTTCAACCATTCCTAATGAATCCGTCATTCCGTAGTTAACTACCATACTATGAGCAATTTGTGTTGCTTGTTCAAAGTCGTTAGAAGCACCTGTTGACTGGTCTCCAACTACCACTTCTTCACCAGCACGACCACCCATCAGACCAACGATTTGTTCCATTAACTGTTTTTTGGTTAGCAGGAACTGATCATCTTTAGGCAACATCAAGTTATAACCACCTGTTCTGCCGTGAGGTACAATGGTGACTTTACGCACCGTTCTGGAATCACTAAGCACTAAACCACAAATAGAGTGACCGGCTTCATGGAAAGCAACTCGACGCCTTTCTTTTTGAGAAATCAAGCTATTTCTCTTAGCAGGACCGGCAATAACGCGATCTTCAGCTTCATCCAAATCAGCAGCAGTAATATTGGTACCATTGCGTCTGGCTGCAAGCAGTGCAGCTTCATTAAGTAAGTTAGCTAGGTCTGCACCAACAAAACCTGGTGTTTGACGAGCAATTTCCTTTAAGTCAACGTCATCAGCTAACGGCATATTCTTGGCATGAACACGTAAAATAGCTTCACGACCGCGAACATCAGGAGTTCCAACCAAAATTTTTCTGTCAAATCTACCCGGCCTTAGTAAAGCCGGATCTAAGACATCGGAACGGTTAGTAGCTGCAATAACGATTACGCCTTCATTACCTTCAAAACCGTCCATCTCAACTAATAACTGGTTTAAAGTTTGTTCACGTTCATCATTGCCACCGCCACTGGCATTGCCACCACGTCTACGTCCAATGGCATCAATTTCGTCGATAAATATAATACTTGGAGCATTTTTCTTGGCATTAGTAAATAAATCACGTACACGACTAGCACCAACACCAACAAACATTTCAACAAAGTCAGAACCTGAAATTGAGAAAAATGGTACATTCGCTTCACCCGCTACGGCACGAGCAAGCAACGTTTTACCAGTACCCGGAGGCCCCTCAAGTAAAACACCAGACGGAATTTTGGCACCGAGTTTAGTAAATTTAGCCGGATTCTTTAAGAATTCAACCACTTCTACTAATTCTTGCTTTTCTTCCTCTTCACCAGCAACATCAGAGAAACGAACTTTATTTTTCTTTGGATCCTCAGGTTTAACGTGAGAGCGACCAAAGTTCATAATACCGCCGTTGCCACCTCGGCCACCGCCACTTTGACTAACCATCATCCAAAGCATCACGATAAAGAGAATAGTTGGCACCAGCATTACAATTGTGGAAATCCAGTTACCAGACTGTGACTCCCCTTGAGTCGTCATCTTAGTGCTGCTCTTTTGAGCTAAATCTTGTACTTTAGACACGCTCGAATCGTTTTGCAACATTGTAGTTGAAAAACGTGATACTTTTGAGCCTGAATTGCCATTAAAAAAGTCAAAACTGTTTTTTGACTGGCTTTTACTTTCCTGTGTTTCCTTATAACTACCTGAAACAGTATAAACACCATTTGCAGGCTGAACGTTAAAATTCTTAACTTTTCCCTTGCGCAAATCACTGACAAATTCAGAGTAGCTGATATTTTCGCTGCTACCAGAATTATCTGATCCACCAAGTGCCCAGTTGATTCCTCCTAATAACAAGAGAAAAACAACTATATAGAAAAGACCATTTGAAAACAGCCGATTCCGGTTATTTTTCATAAAAAACCTCCACAAAGTTTCTAGAGATATACGAATAAAAGTTTATCACAAATTTAGGTTGTGCTCTAATAATTTAAAATTTCTTATTAAATGTCTTCATACAAAAAGTAATTTGTCTCGTTAGAACTGATCATTTGATTAGAGTAAGTTCTTTCAATAAAAACGACTTTATTACCAACATAAATAGTCAAGCAATAGGGTCGCAATATATTTGGAATACTACTTTGAGCAAATTTTTTCTTACTCTTTGTATGATTACCATTTTGCAATAACAATTTTGTCCCAGGCTTGATTGGACCTACCCTAATTTGTTTTTGATTTTCTGCAACAAACTGACCAATTAATTTTTGGGACTTTTCTGGCTTTATTGAAAGCAAAAATCTACGATTATTAAAAGAAAATTCTTGACCAATGCTGACTTTTTGGGATATAGGTAAAGCAGGTAATTTATTAAAAAGATAAAAAAAACCTTGGTACTCAATTAAAGTGAAATTGGCTAAATTCTTATTAACGCGTTCATGCCACTTATGCCATATAAAATTCTGCCAAAATGCAGTTTTTTCTTCAATGGCCAAATCTGCTAAAGCACTTATTTCCAAACGGTAAGCTATTCCTAAAAAAAATTCCGGTTGCTGCAACCGAGCAAAACTTTTATTTGCTATTGTAGTTAGCAAACTAACTTCTTCGCTAAACCTAAGAGCATTTTGACCTACTTGCTTGTTTTCCTTTTTGAGCAAAGGAATTACATGGTGGCGCAGCTTATTTCGCAGAGTGTCATCTTCGTAGTTAGTCTTGTCAATCACGTAAGATATTTGTCGTTTCTGGTCGTATAACAATAAGTCCTCTTTTTTCTTACTTAAAAGTGGCCTTAATAAAGTCATGCCTTGAACTTTGCCAACTGCCCTTAAACTATTCATTTCGTTAGGATTTCCAGACCGTATAAACTTGAGCAAAATATTCTCAAGCAAATCATCCATATGATGTGCTGTTAATAAGTAATCGCCCTGATTTTGCTGCATTACGTTTACCAAAAAATTATAGCGGTACTTTCTGGCAGCAGCTTCTATCCCAGTAGCAGGATGTAAATTTTGAGGCCAAATTTCATTAACTGACTGAATATTTTTATCCTTGCAGTATGCAGAAATTACTCTTTCTTCTTCCAAAGAATCAGACCTGAGTTTGTGGTCTAAATGAGCTGCTATCAACTTAAATTGATATCGCTTCTTTATTTGATAAAGCAGATCAAGCAGGGCCAAAGAGTCTGGCCCTCCGCTAACCGCGACAACAAGCGTTTTACCGGTTAACGGCAAATGATTTTCTTTAAAAAAGTGATCAATTTGCATAACTAATCAAATCTTTTTCTAATTTTTTGATTTCTTTTTTAGCATCAGATACTGTTGTAGACAATACTCTGGTAAAATCAGCTTTTTTAGTGTCGGAAAAAGAATTAGTATGATCAATTAAATCGGGATCATTAACTCTCATTTTGGAGAGACCAATTTTACCTTTATAGTTATGAATAATTACTAGTCGTATGTGCTCACCAACATGATAATTATTTTTTTCACGTAACCAATTATTGCCAAAATCACTATGATGAACTAATCCCGTCTTATGATGAGAAAGCGTAACAAAAATGCCTAAGTCATTAATGTTATTAATAGTTCCTGTCACTCTCTGTCCAACTTGGTATTTCATTAATTATTATTTTTTCCTTCAGGTAAATTGTAAATTGTTTCGTTTGGTTTAGAATACAAAAACTTGAACCGCACCAGTTTAGCCACGTAATCAGGATCTTTTAAATCGTTTCTTTTTGATATTAAAATCTGCTTTTGATTGTTTATTTTTTTAAGAGCCTTCTTAGATGTTTGTACTTGACTATTAATATGTTCCGTTTGGGCATGAGTAACTCCAATTTGCACGCCCAGAAAGGCAAAAATAGCCACAAAAACTGCAATAATCCGGTTTCGTCTAACACGATGTACTTCTTTTGCTCTTTTTTCCTGTTTACGTTTCAGACGAGCTACCTGCTCTTCCGGACTAAGTGAATTATATATACGTGGACCGTTCATAACTTTGACCTCTATTACCAAAAACGAATACTATTTTAATTATAACAAGACCACTTATAAATGTCATTAAAGATAAAACTAATTTATCAATTCGTATAATTCACTTGCTTCGGCTTTTTTCGTAGTTTCTTTAATGGCACAGACTTTAGCTTTGACTTCTTTCGAGCCATAACCAACTTCAATAATATCTCCAATCTTAACATCGTAACTGGATTTTACGACGTGATCATTTACCTTGATTCGACCTTGATCTGCCATTTCTTTAGCTATTGGACGCCTTTTAACTAATCTTGAAACTTTTAAAAATTTATCAATTCTCATTTCTTTCTCCTTATTTTTGTATGATATCACTGACTGCTGACATAAATGTTACTAAATTAGCAAATAATTGCCGGTGATGGATGTTTTCAGGCAATTCTAACAATACAACTAGTCTTTTTGCTGGAGAAAAACTAATTTTAACCTTATATGTTACATGTTCAAGAGCTTTAAAAATATTCGGGCCCTGCAATTCACTAGACGCTTCTTTAGCAAACTCAACTTTTACTTCATGATCATTAACTTTAGTTATGTTGCGTGCTTGAGCCAAATCTGCTTCAGCTTTTAGCTGTGAAACAGCTAGCAGATTTTCTACAGGCTCAGGATAATTACCAAAACGATCGATTAATTCATCTTGAATTTGTTCGATATCAGCAGTACCAGCCGTTTTGATCTTTTTATAAAACTCTATTTTTTCCTCCTGGTCGCTAATATATTGATCAGGAATATATGCTTCAAGGCCCAAATTGATTTCAGCATTACTTTTTTTAACTTTCTTTTTACTTTTACGGTTTTTAATTGCATCAGACAGCATTTGAGAATACAAATCATACCCAACACTATCAATAAAGCCATGTTGCTGTGCACCTAACATATTGCCAGCTCCACGGATTGCTAAATCTCGCATAGCAATTTTGAAGCCAGAACCCAGTTCAGTAAAATCGCGAATAGCATCCAACCTTTTTTCACCGACCTCAGTTAAAACTTTATTAGGCTGGTATAAAAAGTAAGCATATGCTAAACGAGCACTGCGTCCGATTCTGCCACGTAATTGATACAGCTGACTTAAACCATAGTGATCTGCATTTTCAATTAACATAGTATTGACATTAGGCATATCAATGCCAGTTTCGATAATTGTTGTGGTAACTAAAATATCAAATTCTCTGTTTAAAAAGCGATACAAAATATCTTCCATTTGATTTTTGCTCATACGGCCGTGGACACTAACAATTCTAGCACTTGGCATGAGATTTTCTAATTCTGTTACCACGTCATCGATGTCACCGATATGGTTATGCAGGTAAAAAACTTGACCACCGCGCGCAGTTTCCCTCATACAAGCTTCCTTAATTACGCTTGGTATTTGCTCCATCACGTAGGTTTGAATAGGATAACGATTAGATGGTGGGGTTTCCATGACTGACAAGTCTCTCACGCCAACCATTGACATGTGCAAAGTCCGTGGAATTGGCGTTGCAGTCAAGGTTAAAACATCAATATTTGCTTTCAGTTCTTTTAGCCTTTCTTTATGCTTTACGCCAAATCTTTGTTCTTCATCAACAATGAGCAAGCCTAAATCTTTGAATTTTACATCTTTTGAAAGCAAACGGTGCGTACCTACCACTAAGTCAATCTTGCCTTCTTTCAAGCCTTCCGTTATCTTTTTAGCTTCAGCAGGGGTTTGAAAACGGGAAAGTACAGCATAATTAACGGGAAAATTTTTAAATCTGTCCTGAATCGTTTCATAATGCTGCTGCGCCAGAATTGTTGTAGGTACTAAAAAAGCCACTTGCTTGTTATCTTCTATTGCCTTAAATGCTGCTCTTAAAGCCACTTCAGTTTTACCAAAGCCTACATCTCCCACAAGCAAACGATCCATCGGCTTTTCCTGCTCCATATCGTGCTTAATTTCATTAATTGAGCGCAGCTGATCAGGCGTTTCAACATAAGGAAAAGCATCTTCAAACTGCCGCTGCAGGTCATCGTCTTTTGAAAAAGCAAATCCCTTTTCTGATTCTCTTTTTGCATACAAATCAATTAAGTCATCGGCTATGTCTTCAACTTTAGATTGTACTCTGCTTTTTGTCTTGGCCCACTCACTACCGCCAAGTTTATTAACGTGTGGCTTCTTGCCCTCTGAAGCAACATACTTTTGCACCAGTTTCAGCTGATCTGCTGGAACAAATAGCTGATCACCATGTTGATAAGTAATGGTAATATAATCTCTTTTTACACCATTGTTTTCTAACGTTTTTATGCCCTCAAAGCGTCCAATTCCGTGATTAACATGAACAACATAATCTCCTGGCTTTAGTTCAGTGTAACTCCGCAGTCTTTGAGCATTCTCCATAGTTTTGATTCGTCGACTATGGTGAGTTACCTTATTAAAAAGTTCTCGCTCAGTTAAATAAACCAGGTTATTATTAGGCAAACTAAAGCCACTGGCAAAACCGCCAACGCAAATTTGAGTTTGATTTTCCATTAAGTCGTTTGACTGTACAACAGGAACATCCATGCCAAATTCAGCCATTGTTTGACTAATTTGTTTGGCCCTTTTGTTGTTATCGGCTTGTAAAATAACTGTCTGCCTTTTTTTCTGATATGACTCTATTTCAGACTTGATCAAAGGCATTTGGCTGAAAAATTGCTGAGGTTCCCTAGTCTGCCAATCAAATAACTGTCCTAGTTTTATACGGCCTATACTGCGCTGAAATAATGAAAAATAAATATGATTATGTTTGTCTTGTGACCAGTTTTTATGAAAGTCACTGCGCAATTCCTGTCCCGGAATCATTGCTCCTGTTTTCAATTCATCGTCAATGAAACCTGCGTTTTGTTCATCGACAGACTTAACAGACTGCTCAATTAAAGGCCAGTCATCCAGCATTACTATTCCTGAATCTGACAAGTAATCTAATAGATTTTTAGGTTCAGCTATTAAAAAATCTGTCAAAAAAGCGTAATTTTGCGGTAAAGATCCGTTTTCCAATTCATCTAGGGATTCTGCAAAATGATTCTTAACATCTTTTTCAGGTGCGGGAGAATCTGCCATAGCCTTTTTTATCTTTTGCGCCGCTTGTTTGAAATCATTATTAGAAAAAACTCGATCTTGGGCGGCAGTTACAACAATTTCGTCAATTTGTTTTTGACTGCGTTGACTAGCTAAATCAAATTCCTTAATGGTATCAATTTCGTCACCAAAAAATTCAATTCTAACGGGATTTTCTCTATCAAGAGGATATATATCCAAAATATCTCCCCGTAACGCAAATTCTCCTGGTTTAGCCACTAAGTTTTCACGGCGAAATCCTACCTGTACAAGCCAGCTAGTCAGTTCAGCCAGGTCATATTCATTTTCTGGAACGAATTTGCGTCTTGCTGCCTCATATTTTTCTGGAGCAGACAACTTATATTGCAGTCCCTGTGGTGTGGCAACAACAATGCCCGGTTTTTGACTTAGTAAAAAATTAAGTGCTTGAATGCGGCTGCTTAATTCGTCAGGTGAAGTAACAGCAGTTTGAGTTGCAATTGATGCGTCAACCGGAAAAATTTGTACACTCTCCTCAGGCATAATAGCATTTAATTCACTGTATATTTTTTGTGCTTTATTTTCGTTTTCCTCCAGCAAAATTAACGGTTTACTCAAAGTTTTTACTATTTGACATAAGAGCAAGTCAAAAGCACCGGCATTTGCTCCAGTGATTAAAGAATTTTTTGTTTTGCTAATATTGGCAATAAAACTTAGCAGATCATGATCTTTTTCAATAATATTTGTTAAACGCATTTTTAATTATATTTGTTCATTAAGTACTGCGAGCTTTTTCCAGCAATAAAGTCAGTTATGACTTCACTAGCCGTCGAAAAAGCTTCATCCATCAACTTTTTTTGCTCAGTATTAAATTGTGATAAAACCCATGAAACGACGCTGGCTTCTGTAACATTATTTGGATGTCTAATACCAATTTTCAGCCTGTTAAAGTCATTAGTGCCCAGATCACGTATAATACTTTTAATACCATTATGACCCCCGGATTTGCCATTTGCACGGATGCGGATTTTCCCTAAAGGCATGTCCATATCGTCATGAATAATCAAAATATCCTGTGGATCTACTTTAAAAAAGTGGGCAAATTGCGCAACAGATCTTCCTGAATCATTCATAAAAGTTTGTGGTTCCAGCAAGATAACATCAGCGCCAGCGATCTTTTGCTTCGTATACTTTCCTTCGAACTTTTCTCTTTCAAGGCTTAAGTTATTTTCTTGTAAATAATAATCTAAAGCAATAAAGCCAGTATTATGTTTTGTTCCATCATATTTTTTACCTGGATTGCCTAGTCCTGCTATAATTTTCATCTAATTTCCCCTTATTTTTTATCGTAATAATGATAGCACAATCAACAGACTTAATTTTTTCAAAGACTATTACACTTTGATTTCATTAACTAATTTAGCTTTTTAAAATGTACCGCAAGTGCTAAAATCTATCTGAATAGTTATTTTCCTTTCATATTTATTTAATCCCTGATTTGTTTATGATATAATTGTTGGGATTATTTTTACAACGGAGGCAGTTTCATGCTTATCAAATCTTTAGTTAGAAAAAAAGATTATTTAACTACAGTTAACGAACACGCTACGCTTGAAGAAGCATTAAAAATTCTGGAGGATTCTGGGTTTAGATGTGTACCGATTTTAGATGATACCGGCACTATTTTCCGCGGTAATATTTATAAAATGCACATTTACCGCCATAAATCTCAGGGAAAGGACATGAGTCTACCAGTTACGTATTTATTAAAAAATGCTACTAAAACCATCAAGGTTAATTCACCGTTTTTTAAAGTTTTCTTCACAATCAAAGACTTACCTTATATTTCAGTCCTAGATGAAGAAAATAAATTTTATGGTATTTTAACCCACTCAAGACTGCTTGACATGTTATCAGATGCATGGAATGTGAAGACGGGATCGTATGTACTTACAGTGTTAACTGATAATTCTCGTGGAAATTTGGCTAAAATGACCAAAATTATCAGTAAATTTTGTGCAATAGCAGGTGTAATGAGTCTTGATGCATCTACAGCCGGTGAAACGGACAATGCTGTGAGACGTATCTTGTTTACATTACCGGCAGGACTTACTGAAGACACTTTAAAAGAAATTGTTAGACGTCTTGAACGTAAAAGTTATGTTGTTGCTGAAATTGAGGATCTTCAAGCTGGAATGACACTGATGAGCGATGAAAATCCAGGTGTTTATATCAATCAAGAAGATAACAATTAAATATCATCATTATAAAAAGCACATCAGCTTGATGTGCTTTTTGCTTGCCTCTTTTATTAATTATAATAAATCCGCGGTAAACGATCATCCAGTAAGCAAGCAACTTCATAATGAATGCTGTCAACATAGTCAGCAGCTTTTTTAATGCTGTTGGGCGCTTGCGGATCATTGGAAATTAAAATTACTTTGCTTCCTACTGCCATTTCGCAAGGCAATTTAACCATTAACTGATCCATGCAAACGCGTCCAACAATAGGACAATACTCAGATCCCACCTTAATTTTAAAGCCCTGAAATTTACGAATAAAGCCATCCGCATATCCAACTGGTACGGTCCCGATAATCTCATCTTGATCAGCAATATAAGTTGAACCATAACCTACACCCTGACCCTTATGAATGGTATGAACCTGAACTAATTCACTAACAAAAGACATTGCTGGTTTCAATTTAATTGCGGTTGTTAAATCCGGGCCTGCTGGATTTGATGACGGGTTTAAACCATAAATGCCAATGCCAAAACGGACTAAATCACTGTGAACCCTCTTATTAAAAACACTGGCTGCAGTGTTATCAACGTGAATCCATCTTGGCTTTAACTTCAATAATTTTTTAAAATGTGCGAAACGGTCAACTTGACTCAGAAAGTAGGAATCATCACTGCTATCAGCTGAAGCAAAATGGGTAAACATTCCTTCAACGTTAAAATTCGGATTATTTAGTAAAAAATCGTTTGCAGCAATAAATTCGTCATCTTCGCTAAAGCCAATGCGACCCATGCCAGAATCCACCGCTAAGTGAATTTTTAATTGCAAGTGATTATGACTTAGTTCTGACTCAGAATCTTGTAACCATTTTAAATTAGGAATTGTCAAAGAAATACCATTGACAGCTGCTAGCGAAGCATATTTTACGGGAGTCACTCCCAAAACCAGAATTGGCTGAATAATTCCAGCTCTCCGCAATTCTAACGCTTCGTCTAAAATAGCAACGCAAAAACCACTAACACCGACTTTGACTGCTTCTTGAGCAATTCGTACTGCACCATGACCGTATGCATTTGCTTTAACTACAGCAAACAGCTTTTGATCAGGTCTTAAATGTTTAATTTCTTCTTTGATATTTTGTCTAATTGCAGCTAAATCAACATATACTGCTGCAGGTCTGTGAATTCCAGGAACCATTTTATTTCTCCAAAACAATTAATGTAACTATTTCATGCCGATCATGAGTAATACTTGGGAAAATCTTGCCATCGAATTTAGCGGAAGTAGTAATTGGATGCCCCAATTCATCCCACAGCGTTTCTATATCTTGCAAGCCAATACCTTTGCCAAAACCTGTTCCGATAGCTTTGACAAAGGATTCCTTAATAGAAAAGCGACCACCTAAATATTCCGCTTTACGTCTACCTGATAGTTTTTGATACTGCTCGAATTCTTTGGGAGTTAATACCTTACGAGCAAAATTATCCCCTTTGGCAATAATTTTTTCTACACGTTCAACTTCAATGGCATCAATGCCGACTCCAACGATCATTTTGTTTTCCTCTTAATATCAAAAATATAATACTAAAAAAGAGTTGTAAATTGCCACAACTCTTTTTTAGTAAAAATGTTAACCTTTTTTATTTTTAATAACGAAGTTTTTGCCATTACCAGAACGGCGAGAATGTCCTCCGCGATAATTGCCACGGCTACGGTTACGGTCACCGCGATAGCCACGACTATTCCTTCCGCGGCTATAATGACCACGACCTCCACGACCATTGCCCTTATATGGCAAAGGCTTTTCCGAACTAATTTTGACTTCAACATTTGCAGAGTCTTTGGACAAATTCTTCAAAAAGGCAGATACCAAATCAACTGCTGAATAGTTTTCTAACAATTCATTTGCATCATCGGTATATTTGGATAAGTCCTCTTTCATAATATCTTCAATCTTGGATTTAGCGACCTTCAATTGACCACGTAAGGCTTGATCATCAGATGGTGGACGAAGAGGCGTCATTTTTTTCTTGGTTAACTGCTCAATCGTTCTCATATAACCAATTTCATTTGGCGTAACAAAAGTGATGGAACTACCATTTTGACCAGCACGACCAGTACGACCAATGCGGTGAACATAAGAATCAGGGTCCTGGGGGATATCGTAATTGTATACATGAGTTACACCGGAAATATCCAGACCACGTGCAGCAACATCTGTTGCCACTAAAATATCCAGCTTGCCAGCGCGAAATCTCTTTAATACAGTAAGTCTCCGCGCCTGAGAGAGATCGCCATGAATCCCCGCAGCATTGTATCCCCGTGCCTGAAGTCCCCTGGTAACCTCGTCAACGCGCCGTTTAGTTCTAACAAATACCACTGCCAAATCGGGACTCTCAACATCAATCAAGCGGCACATAATGTCAAATTTTTCTGAATCCTTTGCCCGTACAAAGTACTGGTCGATTAAGTCGGCAGTTAATTCTTTAGTCTTAATGCGCACAATCTCTGGGTTATTCATGAACTTTTCACTAATGTTCAAAATTGGCTTAGGCATTGTGGCACTAAATAATAAAGTTTGTTTACGATTTTTAACGTAACTTAAAATACTTTCTATGTCTTGGATAAAACCCATGTCCAGCATTTCATCGGCTTCATCTAAAACAATGGTATTAACATTTTCCAAATCAATCGTTTTTCGCTTTAAATGATCAAGTAAGCGTCCCGGCGTACCTACTAAAATTGCAGGCACATGGTTCTTAAGGGAACGAATTTGCCGACCAATGTCAGCACCGCCATATACAACTTGTACCCGTGCATTCTCGTCACGCCCCAGCCTGAAAAGCTCTTCTTGTGTTTGAATAGCTAGTTCACGAGTAGGTTCAATAATTAAAGCCTGAATAACCTTATTATGTTTATCTAAATTTTGTAAGATAGGAAGCGCAAACGCTGCAGTCTTACCAGTACCGGTTTGAGCTTGTCCAATTACATCCTTGCCCGCTAAAGCTAGAGGAATTGTCTGTTCCTGAATCGGTGTTGCTTCTTCGAAGCCTGAACGCTTAATCGCTTTTAAAAGCTCATCTTTTAATCCTAATTCTGAAAATTTCACTAAATTCTCCTTATCTAAGCCGTTCTACTACTTTTTCCAGGTGCATCCCGTGGGAGCCTTTCAAAACAACAATGTCGTTCGGCTTAATATCATTTTTTAAATCTGCAATCAATCGTTGCATCTGATCTTGAGTGTAATAATGCAAGTTTTTAGGCTGATAACTTTCTTTAAGCGCAGCCGCCAAATGCGCCATTTCTGTCCCATATAAATAAACTTCATTAATCACTTGGGGATCAAGACAATCTGCTAGACCAGCATGAAGATCAGCTGACCTGTGCCCTAATTCTAACATATCACCCAGAACAGCGATTCTGCGACTTCCTGCAGGTACCTGAATTTGACCAAAACTGGTTATTACAGCACGTACAGCAGTCGGATTGGAATTATAGACATCACTCATGATGTCTTCTCCTACATCGCCTTTTTCCCATTCCATCCTATCAGCAGTGGGAGTAAATTTTTCCAAAGCACTAGCGATTTCTTCATCACTTTCACCAAAGTGCCTGCCGACACAAAGCGCCGAAAGTGCATTAGAAACATTGTGCTTGCCAATCATCGGAATAGTAAATTTATGAGCAGAATTATTAATTGTAAAGGTAGCATGATGCTTGTAACTGCGATAGCCTGTTGCATAAACTGTATCATTTTTGGCAAAACCAAAGGTAACTTTTACTTGTGGTATTTTTGCCGCCCGTTCACGTAAAAGCGGTTCGTCTCCATTATATATAAGTTCGCCATCTTCACGTAAAAAGTCGGTAATTTCCATTTTAGCATCGGCAATTCCTGCACGTGAACCTAAAAATTCAATATGAGCTTCGCCAATCATAGTAATAACTGTAACGTCAGGATGGGTCAATTCACTTAGTTGATGCAGTTGTCCAGCATGATCCATACCCATTTCCAAAACCAAAATTTCTGTATTTGGTTTCATATCTAGAATAGTCATAGGCACGCCAATTTCATTGTTGAAGTTGGCATCAGTTTTATGAACATTAAATCTCTTCGCTAAAACTGCTGCTGTCATATCTTTAGTAGTCGTTTTACCATTTGACCCGGTAATACCAACAACAGTGGGGTTGACCTTATTTAAGTAATACTGCGCCAGTTCCTGCATACTAGTTAACGGATCATCAACTTCTAAAACTGCAATACTATCAGGTTTATTTGGATGATCCTTTTGCCACAATGTAGCACTTGCCCCGTTGCTAATTGCACTATTGATAAAATCATGACCGTCTCTATCGCCTTTTAGCGGTACAAATAAGCCGCCAGCAGCGATTTTTCTAGAATCGAAGGCAACAGAAGTAATAACGGTCTGATCATTGCCTTCACACTTTGAATTTATTGCTTTGGCTATTTCTGCCAGTTGCATTTTCATCTTTTTATCTCCTAGCCGAAAAGAGTTTTTGCTAAAGTAATAATTATACTCCTTATTTAGGTAGTATAACAATTGTGCTTTACATAAAAAAGCAGCCCCAATGGGACTGCCTTCCACCAGATTGAAGATATTACTTGTTGTTCATACCATACTTCTTGTTGAACTTTTCGATTCGACCATCGGCCTGAGCAAACTTTTGCTTGCCAGTGTAAAATGGGTGAGAATCTGAAGTAATTTCAACCCGAACTAGTGGGTAAGTTTTACCTTCATAATCCACTGTTTCTTTGGGCTTCAATGTTGAACCAGCAACAAACTTAGCACCAGTTGCTGAATCCATAAAGACTACTTGTTGGTAATCTGGATGAATATCTTGTTTCATATTTATTTCTCCTTTGCCATGACTCCTATTGCAAGTCATAGATTAATCGATTAACGTTTAATACCTTATCATCTTTAAAGGCAAAATTCAAGACTTATTTATTATAGCAGCTGCATCAATTTAAAACAATGTCGCTCGGCTTAACTTCTTTGCCAAAGTATGGTTTTAATTCCTTATTATAATCAGCAGTAAAGAATTTTTTATTTGCTAACTTAGTAATTTCTTTATTCGTCCAATTTAAAAGAGACTTATTACCCTTTTTGACCGCAGGAGCAATGAATTGATTAGGGCCGATGTTCTTAATTCCAACAGTGTAATTAGGATTCTTCTTTACCCAAGCATAAAGATATGAATTGTCATCTGCTAAAGCAGCAGCGCGTTTATTTTTGAAAGCGTTAAATTGCTGCGTTTTTGAATCAAATTTCAATAAGTCTACACCGCCCTTTTTGGTAAAGTAATTTTCTGCCGTTGTGCCCTTGTTGACAATCAAGTTTTTACCCTTTAGCTGAGAAGCGTTTGTAATTGGTGCATTCTTAGGAGAAATAACTCCGACTGATACCTTCATGTATGGCTTAGCAAAGTCAACAACTTGTTTACGCTCAGGTGTTTGTGTAAAGTTAGCTAAAACAATATCAGCTTTATTTGAATTAAGAGTATCTACGCGATTATTCGCATTAACCTGGGTAAATTTTACTTTAACACCCAAATCCTTAGCCATTTGACGTGCAAGACGGACATCATAACCAACACGGTTGCCATGATCATCAACCCAACCATAAGGAGGCAAATCACCAAATACGGCAACTCGTAAAACTCCCCGCTTTTTAATCGTAGTCACGCTGCTTTCATTGGCATTACTGCTATTATTTTTTGATGACTTGGTACCAAAAAATGCAGCAACTGCAATAATTAAAACTACTAAAACACCGATAATAATATTTCTGCTTTTATTTTTCTTCATATTTTACTCCTTAAAAGTCCATACTAGTCAAGAAATCACGAGCACGATCTGTTTGGGGATGTTCAAAAAATTCTTTACCAGGTGTATTTTCCAAAATTTTGCCCTTTTCTAGAAATAAAACCTGATCTGCTATTTGACGTGCAAAGTTCATTTCGTGGGTTACGATAATCATTGTCATATGATCAACACGGGATAAATCGGTCATAATTTGTAAAACGCCCCGAACCATCTCGGGATCAAGAGAAGCTGTAACTTCATCAAACAGCATTACTTCGGGGTGCATGGCCAGTGCTCTGACAATAGCAATTCTTTGTTTTTGTCCACCAGACAATTCTCGAGGATAAGTATCAACGTATTTTTCCAATCCTACTCGTTTTAACAGCTGCAGAGCCTCTTTTTTGACTTCTTCTTCAGCTCTTTTTTGCACTTTTACCGGTGCCAGCAAAATGTTTTCAAGAACGGTAAAGTTAGGGAACAAATCATAACTTTGAAAAACCATGCCGATTTTTTGGCGTAAAGCCTGCCAATTTTTCGCATCAGTCTCAATCTTTTGTCCTTTAAAGTAAAGTGAGCCACTTTTAAAACCTTCCAAGCCGTTTAAACACCTAATTAAAGTACTTTTACCAGAACCGGAAGGACCTAATAATGTCAGCAC
The DNA here is from genome assembly GCF_019972835.1 of Lactobacillus laiwuensis. Taxonomy (GTDB): domain Bacteria; phylum Bacillota; class Bacilli; order Lactobacillales; family Lactobacillaceae; genus Lactobacillus; species Lactobacillus laiwuensis. The sequence continues at coordinate 137,485 of NZ_BPPB01000004.1, forward strand.
TTCACCTTGATGAAGCGTAAAACTAATATCATGTAAAGCTTGCCAATCACCATAAAACTTGTTTAGATGTTCAACGCGTAAAACTTCTTTTGTCATTTATCTCACCTGTCCTGCCTTGCTGCTAGCCGTTTAGACCATACTGATAACGGATAATCTATTATGAAATATAAAAAGAAAATCAAACCGTAAATCCAAAATACAGCTGTCGGATATTTTTGGTTATTAGCTTCAATAATCTGTTGTCCAATCGCGATGACATCCATAATGCTGATCATCATTAGTAAAGAGGTAGTCTTAATTACTCTTGTAGCCAGATTAATAGTTGCTGGTAACTCCAGCTGTACAGCTTGGGGCAACAAAACGTAGCGAAAAAGCTGCACTTTGCTTAAGCCCAAAGCTAACCCTGATTCTTTTTGCGCAATAGGAACTGATTCTATTGCTCCACGAACGATATCACTAAACTCAGCAGCAACCCATAAGGCAAAGGCTAAAACTGCCATCCAACTGGCTGGCCAATTGATGTGAAAGCTGCGCGGTAAAATATAGTAGAACAAAAATAATAGTACGATGGTGGGAACTATCCTGAAGAATTCCAGATATAGCCGCAAAATAAACCGAATTATTTTATTAGGTAAAGTGCGCAATACACCTAGGAATGTACCTAAAACAAGACCAATAACCAGACTAACGCCTGCAATCCAAACAGAAGTCCACAAGCCTTGTAAAATTCTGCTAAAGTTGTTGCCGCTAAAGAAAACATTAATCGCCGAATGTGCCATAGCGTACCTTCCTTTCTAAATAAGTTAACAGTAAAATAATTGGAATTAAAATAATTGCGTAGGCAATCACCAAAATTAAAAGGTACTCATTTGTCCGGTAATACATTCCAATTAGGTCTAGAGCTGTATTAGTTAATTCAGGAATAGCAATTACTGAAAATATGGAAGTCTCTTTAATCAAGAATATGATGTTTGCTGTTAAGGCAGGCATACTTAGCGCAAAGCCTTGCGGAAAGACGACATAACGGGCTAATTGCAGATTATTCATCCCTAAAGCTTTACCATCATCAATCTGAGTTGAACTGACCCCGGCAAAACCACCTGTAAAACCTTCAGCCATGTATGCTCCACCAAGAAATACCAGACCAATAATGCCGCAAGTTTGAGCTGACATTTTTAGCCCAATAACTGGAAAGGCATAGTATAGGAAGAACAATTGAATTAATAAAGGTGTATTTCTTGCTAACTCTACATAAGCTGTTATTAGTTGACTCAAGATTGGTACTTTAAAATATTGTATTAAACTGCAGAAAATTCCCACTACAATAGAAAGAATTATGCCAACAGCAGACAACCAGATAGTCAGCTGAAAAGCTTTTGCAAAAATAGGCAAACTTTGATTAATAATTTGCCAGCTCATTTTAACCTCCCCCTGCAGTACTTAAATGGACTCATAAGTCTCATTATTTGTCACAGTAGTTCTAAAAAAACAAAAGGCCTGCAGATACTTTATTCGCAGGTCCTAAATACTTATTATCTTAAAATTGAGTGCGAATACTAAAAGAAACAAATATTTTGCAAATGATCTAATGAAATACATTTCTTTTCCAGTCTTTGCATTTGTTTCATTAACTGCACTTCTTTCTAAAATAACTATCAGTGTTTCTTATGCTATGCCTTTACTTACTTTTTGTCAATAACTTTGCTTAATATTACTCTCATTTTCTTTCTTTTGGCTAATAAAAACGCGCTCGTTTAGCGCGTTTGGTCTATTTATTTTATCTTCTTATGCCTGTGATTTTTCTTTAATTGCTGCAGCAGATTTTTCCAACAAATTTTCTTCAGCTGGAGTTAGCTGTAAATTAATTTTGTGAACTATGCCTTTTCGGCCCACAATTGCAGGATAAGACATGTAAGTACCATACTTTTCCTGATAACTTGATACAGGCAACTCTGTACGTGAATCTGTTAAAACGGCTCGCACAATTCTCACCGCAGCAGCCGAAACACCATAATTAGTGTAATGCTTGCCCATAAACACATTTTGACCACCAAATTTGATTTCATCTTCTAAGTCACTTGGCTGCCATGATTCATTTTTAGCCAATTCAGTTAATGGCTGTTCAAATACTTTTACTGTTGACCAGGCTGTAAACTGAGTATCGCCATGTTCACCCAATGCAAAACCACTCACAGAACGAGGATCAACATTAAACTTTTTTGCAATAACTTTTTTCATTCTTGCTGTATCAAGTAAAGTACCAGTGCCCAAAACATGTTCTTTGGGTAAACCAGTTAATTGCTGATAAAGACTGGTTATTGCGTCTACAGGATTAGAAATAACAATCAGAATACCGTTAAAGCCACTATTTTTGATAGATTCTGTAATCGGGCTTAATTGCTTTTTATTATATTCAAGTTCTTGGAACCGATCACCCTTTGTTTCTAATGATATTTTCCCTAATGTACTAATGACAATGTCAGCGTCTTTTAGTGCATCATAATCATTAACAATGATGTTGGTATGATATGGCAGATTGGCCATTGCATCTTCAAAGTCAATTGCATCAGCGTTAACTTTGCCCTCATTAACATCGATCATTACTAAATCATCGACTAAACCTGAAATAATCAATTCATGAGCGACGGTACAACCAACATGACCGTCTCCAATAATACCTATTTTTGTTGTCATAATTAAGTGCCTTTCTTTTTAAAACTGTTGAAATATCTCAGCAAACTCTCAATTACTCTTTTATTATACTAAAGATAGAGTTTAAAAAGGCGTTTTTGCTATACTAAATAAAGTAATCTTAATTTCTGAAACTTAAATTCAAAATTAAGTCGTCATTTACCAACTTTAATATCTTTTGCATAAGGAATTGAGGGCTGAGCACCATATTTTTGCACAGTAATTGATGAAGCTTTATTAGCAAAAAGAACTGCGTCTCTTAAGTTAGAAAAATCTGGTCGCAATATACTTGTCATTGCACCAATAAAAGTGTCGCCGGCAGCTGTAGTATCAACAGCCTTGACTTTAAAAGCTGGAATCAGTTCTCTTTTATCCTGATAGTCGTAAAATGCTCCTTTAGCACCGATTGTAATAATAACTATTTTTACACCCTGATCATGAAGCTTAGAAGCAGCCATTTGTGCAGTTCTTTCATCAGTCACCTTAATCCCAGTGATGGTTTCAGCTTCTGTTTCGTTTGGTGTAATGATATCAGTAAGCTTCAACAAGTCAGCAGGGATTTTAGTCATTCCTGGAGCTGGGTTCAAAATTGTTTTTACCTCTGCCTCATGAGCAATTTTGAAACCTTTAATTGTTGCTGCAAGTGGGGTCTCAAATTGTGCGATAAGAAAATCAGAATCTTTAATCAAATCCTGATTCTGCACAACTTCAGCCGGGCCAAAAGCATAATTTGCACCAGCATAAATAGTAATTGAATTCTGACCACTATCATCTACTGTAATAAATGCTTGTCCAGTTGATTCTTTTTTAGTTGTGATAATACCCTGGGTATTAATGCCTTCACTTTTAAGTAAGCCCAGCATTTCTTTTCCCGGCGCATCGGCACCTACACCACCAATAAAGCTAACTTCACATCCTGACCTTGCCGCAGCAACCGCCTGATTTGCACCTTTGCCACCTGCAGCTGAATAATGTCCGGAAGCATGTACAGTTTCACCTGGTCTAGGCATTTGTTTTACGCGCAAATTAGTATCTAAATTAATACTGCCAATAACTGTAACTTTATTCATTTAAACTCTAAAACCTCTTAATTAGCATAATTTTCAAATAATTTATTTCTACCAAAAATAATAACACATTTGAAATTACCCTCAAATGTGTTATTAATTTTATTTATGTATATCCCCCTAAAATATTATTTAGGCAAAGATCCAATCTCTGTTTGTGAATTAACCTGACTCATACTAGTTTGATCAAAATCAATATTCTTATTATTTAAAATGATCACAATTACGTCGGTTTCCTTGCCCGCTTCTTTTGCCTGCTTATAGTCGAAATTGGCAAGTAACTGACCTCTTTTGACCTTATCACCCTTCTTTAATTTAATGTTAAAAGGGCTTCCGTTAAGCTCAACGGTGTCAATACCCATGTGTATCATTATTTCTGTTCCATTTTTACTTTCAATGCCAATAGCATGTTTGCTTGGAGCCAACATAGTTATCACCCCCGTAATTGGAGAATAAATCTCCGTATCCGCAGGAACTACCGCAAAACCATCACCCATTTTTTTAGAGGCAAACAATTCATCATTAACTTCAGCAATTGTTTTAAAAAGACCTGAGCATGGGGAATAAATAGTTTCATTTCTCTTGAAAAAATTAAGCATATTTCCCTCCCTAGATATGTGTATCCCAATAAGTGCAGAATGCATTAACTGGACTCTTACCTTTAAATGGAGATTTACCTAATAACTTATCTACTAAAATTGCTGGAACATATTCATTTGCTGTATATGCATTGATATAAGTTTTTACCATGGGAACATCCTGCAAGTGGTATGGATTAGCGATTGAAATAAAAATAGTAGGAATTTCGTGTACAAACCACGGAACATTGTAGCCCATTGGTTTAAGCCAATTTAACCTGACAGTTGTTTGATTGCTGGCTGTTTTAACGCTAGCAAAATATATTACCGTATCAAACCTGGCTTTTAGCTCTTTGACGGAACCATTAACCATTAAGTCCTTTAAGTCTTCATTTTCAGGATCAAATACAGTTACATTAAATCCTTCTTCTTTCATTTTTGATATAAAAATACTTGAAACAGGAGGTTTGCCACTGGCACTGACAACATCACCTATAACGAAAACAAGAATTTTCTTGTTTTTCTGCAATGTTAAAGGTAGAACATCTTGCTTGTCTTTAACCAGAGTAATTGATTCATCTGCTAATTCTTTAGCCCATTTAACATGTTCTGGACATTTTAAAACTTTTAAAGCCTCTTTTTCAGGAACCAAAGTATTATTTTTTTGCTTTAAAAATAAGTGCAATGCTTCTTTTGTAGCTAATACTCTAGTAACAGCATCATTCAATCTGTCTGTTGATATTACGCCCTCGTTCACTGCATCAAGTACAAAATTAAAGTCTTCATCCAAATCTCTGGTAAATAAAAGCATGTCACAACCAGCATTAATTGCTTGAGGCAACAGCTCTGCTCTTTTTCCTTGTGAACTAAAACCGGCCATGTTAGTAGCATCACTTGAAATCAAACCATTAAATCCTAGTTTCTCTCTTAATAAATCATGAAGCAATTCGTATGATAGAGAACCAGGATAAATATCTTCATCTTTGACATCTGGATTAAAGTATCTCGTATAAGCAGGTTGATAAATGTGACCGGCCATCAATGTCAGTGCTCCATTATTAATCATAGCTTGGTAAATTTTGCCATATGTTTTATCCCAATCAGAAACGCTTAGTGAGTTAACTGATGTCAGAAGATGCTGGTCGCGGTCATCAACGCCGTCTCCTGGGAAATGCTTAATTGCGACTGCCATACCCGAACTTTGGCATGCTTTCATATATTCCTGAGCCATTGATATAACAGTATCAGGATTATCACCGTATGTTCTAACATTTATGATCGGGTTAGCAAAATTTTTATTAAAATCTACTACTGGAGCAAATGACCAATTACATCCCACAGCGCCACCTTCACGAGCAGAAATTAATCCCAAGCGGTATGCGTTCTTTTTATCATTGGAAGCCGCTACTTCAATTTGCCTGCCGTAAAATGTCCCATCAGTACCTATACCGTCCCCACCAGATTCAAGGTTGGCTCCAAGCAAGAGCGGTATTGGGGAAACTTCCTGAATATAACGTTGTAAAGCCTGAATGCTGGAACTCTTTTGCGGACGAAACATCATGCCACCAGGCCGATAGTTCTCAATAACCTCTTTTATTTCTTGTTCGGTTGAATAATTGCCCAATAAGCAAAATAATTGGCCCACTTTTTCTCTGACTGTAATCTTAGACATGAGCAATTTAATATTATCAATCTGTTCATCTTTCAAGTAGAATGGATTGCCCTTTAAATTTATTTCGGTCATTTGCAATGCTCCTTTTCTTAAATATTATTTGTTTGCTTTTTTGGTTTGCAAAAAATGAGGGTTAAGCAAAATGAAATTGCCATGGAAATTAATACTACTATCACTGCACTAATAATACCGGAAAAATTAGTAGCATTAGGAGAAAGGAAGCAAGGAAAAGCAAATATACCTTGTCCACCCATTTGATAAAATTTAACTCCCATTAACATTGCTAAAATACCACCAATAGCTGAGGAAATACAACTTATGAAAAATGGTTTCTTCAGTGGCAGTGTCACACCGTATATTGCAGGCTCAGTAATCCCAAAAATTGCTGGAAAAATTGAAGCAATAGTATTGCGCTTTTGCTTGGTATCTTTAAGGATCAAAGCCAGTGCACAAAGTGCTGCAAGCTGAGTAAAAGGACAGGCTATATTGGCGGCAAAAATAACATCAAATTTTTGTGTTGCTAAATTGTTCAATACTATTGGGATAATGGCATTGTGCACGCCAAAGATTACTAATATTTGCCACATTCCTCCAATAAACGCACCTAACAAAATTGGGCTAAGTTTATATAACTCTTTTACAATCCATGCAATAATATCTGACAACCAAATTGATACTGGACCAACTATTAATAAAGTCAGTGGCACAATTACCAATATGGTTATTAATGGTACAAGAAAATTCGCCACGGATGCCGGACTGATTTTTTTCGCAAAACGTTGAACATAAGAAGCTGCCCAAACTGCCAGGATAATAGGAATAACAGTCGAAGTATAGTTATTTAGCAAAACAGGTATATGTAAAAATGTTAAATATGCCTTAGTTTGAAAAATCGTACCCGACAAGACTGTTGCTGCAGCTTTTCCTGACATTGCTTGTATTAAAGTAGGATAAATAATTGCCGTACCAATAACAAGCGAGGTCATTTGATCAACATGAAATTTTTTACCAGCCGTAACCGCTAAAAATACTGGGAAGAAATAAAATAATGCATCTCCAATAGCATATAAAATAATATATGTACCATCTGTATTCTTTAAGACACCTGCTGTAGTCAAAATTGCCAGCAGTCCCTTAACCATACCGCTTGCACATAAAACGCCCAAGATCGGCACAAAGATACCAGATAAAAGGTCTACTGCTTTATCCCATAAGGATTGTTTTTTATCAATTAGTTTCGTATCTTCCTTCAGAGCCTCTTCGTCTGCTACATTTTCTCCTCCATTAAAATGGTAGAGACCATTAATCTCATCAAAAACTGATTCTACGTGCATGCCAATCACTATTTGATATTGTCCGTTAGCCTGGATCACGTCAACTATTTCTTCGTTTCCTTTAAGAGCCTCTGTATTCGCCTTGCTTTCATCTTTTAAAACAAAGCGTAAGCGGGTAAAACAATGAATTAGAGAGACCACATTGTCCTTTCCACCAATATTTTTTACTATAAATTTACTCAATGAGGTATATTTTCCCATTTTTATTTCTCCTTTGAGATTATGTTTTTCAACATATTGTGAATATGAAGTACTAAATAGGCGCGTTCTTCCTGATAAATGGTGATGCCAAATTTTTGAGCAAAATCATCGCTGAGACTGTTCACACAATCTTTTTCCCTTTGATATTGTTTATCAGACAAAACAACTAACAGAGAAGAATTAACGTCATTTTCTTTATAATCATTATCTAAAATTCTTTGAGCAAAAAAGCGAACATGAGTATCAAAGCGCTGATAATACAGTGGATCTGCTTTCTCAGCAAAATCAATTTTAAAATAATCAAAAACGTAATTCGTAACCCAATGAACTATCTCAACTACACGATAACCGTTAAAATCTCCCTTATTTTCCAACTCACTGTTCACTACATGTAAAGCAATTGTGGCTGCTTCGTCTTCAGCCAAAATGCAACCAGTCATATTACGAATTAATTTAATACCAAAAAGACCAACTTCAAATTCTTGAGGATAAATTCTTTTTATATCCAAAATCAATGGATTCGAAATTTTTATGCCCTTTTTAGCCTGTTCAACTGCTCTGTAAATATGATCGGTTAAAGCTACGATTAGACTTTGATTTAACTCTTGTTTTAATAGGGATTTTGCTTTATCAACTATGTCATTAGCAATTGCATAGTATTCAACTGGTATATTAACCAACAATTTTGCCATAGCTGAGGAGATCTCTTGAGGTAATACTGGAAAATAATATTCTATTTTGCTTTCATCAACTTCATCGCCAACATGTTTTCCGAAAGCTATACCTCGTCCTGTAACAATTAATTCTTTTCCTTTGTCGTCGACTACAAAAGAGACGTTATTGTTAATCCCACGCTTAATAAACACTCAATTCTCCTCCTTTCAATAAAAAATAAAAACCTGCTTGCACACAAGAACCAAATTGATGATTTAAATTGTGTGACAAACAGGTTTAGCTTACTTAATAATCATTAGTAATAACTATCCGATAGTCATGTTTATTTTACCCGATCAAATGGGTTATGTAAATATAAATTAGCAAATACTGCGTAACGCTTTCAGAAAAAGTTTTTTTAATTTTCAAATCATCATCTTTTAATTTTGTCTATCAAAGCATATAATTACTTTTATCATTCAATTTAAGTAAGGTAAAAATATGAAAAGACAACTCAACTTTTTCGCCGCTCTAGCCACTGTCATGGGCACCATGATTGGTGGCGGTGCTTTTTTCAAAATTGCTAACATTTCAGCTTTAACTCACAATGCCTGGCTAAGTATCATAGTATGGCCATTTGCCGGCTTCATTACTCTAATGGCAGGATTAAGCATAGCTGAGTTAGCGTCAATATATCCCAAAGATGGCGGACCCGTCAGATATCTGGAAGAAATATACGGTCCCAAAGTTGCCTTTTTGTTTGGCTGGTCGCTAATAATCGTCTATTATCCGGCAAATATCGCTGCACTTTCAATCGTATTTGCAACCCAACTAAAAGAAATACCGCATTTTAAAGACTTATCTACTACAGTGATTGCTCTAATCGTGATGCTGGCAATTCTTTTGATCAATTGGATCGGATCAAAATTGAGTGGTCAGGTACAAAAAATAACTTTAGTTATTAAGCTATTGCCGATTGCTGCAATAATAATCTTTGCTTTGTTTTATAGTGGACCTAATCAGCTAGCAGGTACCCCAGCGCCTAAAATAACATCTGCTTCGGGAGCTATGGCCTTCGGACAAGCTCTTTTAGCTGTGCTTTTTGCTTATGATGGTTGGTTAAGTATCGGCAATTTAGCCAGTGAAATCAAAAATCCCGCAAAAACTTTAGCCCAAGCTATTATTTGGGGACTTTTTGGAGTAACGATCATTTACACTCTTCTTAACTGGAGTTATGTTAGAGTTATTCCCTGGTCAAAAGTTGTAGGTAACCAGACAACTGCTCTACTTACCGCCAAAAAATTATTCGGCAGCGTGGGTGGTACTTTGGTTGCTACAGGAATTTTAGTTTCAGTGTTTGGTGCCATTAATGGCCACCTTCTTTTGGGATCCAGAATGCCTTATGTTTTAGGCAAAGAAAAGAAATTGCCAGCTGCAAACTTTTTCAGCAAATTAAATTCTAAAACAATTGTGCCTACCAACAGCATGATTTTTGAATGCGTAATTGCAACCATTATGATTTTTTCTGGTACATTTGATTCATTAACCAACATGTTGGTTTATGTTTCCTGGATTTTTTCAATTTTATTATTTTTAGGCGTCCTTATCTTACGTAAAAAACAACCAGATCTTTTACGACCGTATAAAACTCCCTGGTATCCCATTCCGCCGATTCTAGGAATTTGTGGTGCTTTATTCATTGTTGTTACCACAACGTTAACCCAGCCACTTTTATCACTTACAGGTATTTTACTGACCCTTAGCGGCTGGCCGGTTTATGTTTATGTGCAAAAGAGAAATCAAACTTAATTAAAGTATAAAAATCTATATTAAAGACTTTTATAGAACAAAAAATATAGCCTTGGAGTATTTTTCTATTCCAAGGCTTTTATATATTTCAAAATTATTTATTTTTTCGCATTTCTTTTTTTAATACTCGAATTAATTTCTTTTACAGTCTGCCTCTGTGACAAAATAACGATTAGCCAAATAACAATATAAACTAAGACAAAGACACCAACCAACCAAAAATTAATCGGCCACTTATTTATCCAGCACATTAACAACACCAGCAAAAATGTCCCTATGATATGAACGCTAAAGGCAATAGCAGGTGGTACATCTATCGCAAAAATCATTGATAAAATGCCTATTAACCCTGAAATAATAAAAACGGAAATAACACCTAAACGGGTAGGAATACTAGGAGAAGCAAAAGTCAATATTAGCAAATAAGTAGCTGCACCAAAGCCCACACCGGTAAAGAAATAGTTAATGAAATTACTTAATTTTCTCATTTTACAGACCCAACTCTCTTTTTAATGCAGGCAAATACAATCTGGAAACATCAGCTTTTAGATTGTTTTGTAAAAGTGCGATCATATTTCCTGCAAAGCCTACTTCTATCGATTCCAGAAAATTAATATTGATAATGCCATGTTTCGAAACTTGGATAAACCCATCACCCAGTTTTTCTAGTACCTGATATAATCGACCAGTTGTTTTTATCATGTTTTTAGTAGTATAAAACGTAATATCTGTTGTCTGGATTTCTACTTTGATAATTTCTGTTCGTTTAATGGTTACTATTCTGTCTTCCACTTTAACTGGTAAAAGATCATACCTTTTTTCACCAAATTTATGCAAATAATTAATTAAATCATTAACTACTTCACTTTTTTGAGCTGCTTTAATTTCAACTTCAATGTCTTGTTTGTTTAAAGCAGAATCGGCCTTAAATTCAATCTTCACTTTACTTATTGCGCCTTCTGTCAGTGATAAATGAAAGCAAAATAATTACTAAAATTAGTATTGCAATCATTAAAAGTAAAACAAACATATTATTTAGTCTATTATTATTAATTTTATACTGTATTCCTAAATAATTAATTAAATGCCGTTTTACGTTGGTTGGAAAAGTTGCTAGTGTCTGCTTAAGTAAAACACCTCTTAAAGCAGCTGCTTCATAACTACTTGGTACTAATTTTACCAAATTTTGTGCTCCAGAAACCAATATACCGTAAGGTAAATAAGTTGCAACGGCAAAACCAGCAGCAGCGCCAAGGACGGCAGAAAACCGATTAAAAGTAGTGCTGGAATGCATGAAAAAAGCGATAACTTCATCTAATAAAGTCGCCCCCAGAGCGCCTAATAAAATAAAAAGCAATCCGGGTAAAAGTGCTTTTTGAGGAATCGTCACGTGATCAACTAATGAAAAGTACAATGCCATTACGATAAAAGTAATGATTTGCATAAAAAAGCTAACAACTGTACCGGATAAAATGTAAGCAAAATTTTGTGCAAACTGTGATATGCCTGTTAGCTTAAAATCAGCGTCGGCTCGCGTTTCGCGGTCACTTACTTGTTGCCCCAAAGCCTGGAAAGCAGTAGTAATACCAGAAACCGCAACAATGCCAGCTATCATCCATAAATCTAACATTTTAGTAACGTGAGGTAAATTTTGCCAATTGGATTTTAAATTGTTTTGCAAAAAGCCAATATAAATAAAGAAAGATATCAGTGCACCCAAGCATGACATGAATACAGCAGGAATGTTAGAGAAATAAATTTTCAAATTTCTACGAAATAATGCAAACATTTAATGTATCTCCTTTCCGGTAATCTGAAGGAAGGCATCATTGATTGTTCCTTTGCGATATGAAAAATCGATAATATTTTCTTGATTGTTTTTTAAAATTTCAATTGCTTCTTGAGGGGATAATATGTCAATCGCAACTTGATCTTGACTGAGTCGAATAACTTTTTGTTTAATCTGTAAAATTTTGGTTTCCTTAACAGTAAGAATCAATTTATTAGGGGCAAATTCGGTCTTAATTTCAGCTGCAGAGCCACTGGCAAGAATTTTACCATTTTCCAAAATATACATTTGGTCAGCATTTTCTGCCTCCTCTAAATAATGAGTTGTCAAAAAAATAGTAAGGTTTTGTTGCTGCTGCAGTTTAGTCAATAATTTCCAAATAGCATTTCTTGTTTGGATATCAAGTCCTGTAGTCGGTTCATCTAAAAAAAGCAAATCCGGGTTACAAATCAATGCTCGAGCTATGTCTACCTTTCTTTTTTGACCACCTGATAAAGTGCTAAATTTTTGATTTAAAAATTCTTTGATGCCGATCAAATCAATTAGGTGTTCAAGCCACTCATTAGAAAATTTACGATACATCTGTGCCCTTAAATAAAGGTTATCCTTGACTGTTAAAACATTATCTAAAACGCTATTTTGAAAAACTACTCCAATTTTAAGATTTGAGGCTTTTGAAATGATACCTGAAGTTGGTTTTAATAGTCCTGTTAACATATTTATTGTGGTTGACTTGCCTGCACCATTCGTACCTAAATACGCCACTAATTGTCCTTGCTTTATTCGGATATCAGCTTTATTAACGGCAATTTTATTCCCAAATTTTTTAGTTAATCCTTGTGTTTCAATTAACATAGTGACACCTCTTCCTTAATTTGAATTAAGCATACTAGTTCAAATAAAATTTGTAGCGCATTTTATAATAAGAGACAAAATAGTAATCACAAAAAGATAAAATTAAGACACAAAAATAAAAAAGGTGTTGATCAAATTTTTGGTCAACGCCTTTAGTGTTCAAAATTAACTTATTTACTTAAATGAATCTCGCGGTCAAATAATTGCTGCAATTTTTCATCGAAATTATGGGCGATAAAAATGACAGTGCCTGGCATTTTAAGAAGTTCTTGCAGGATTGCTCTGGTCCCTTCCTGATCAATTGCACTTGTGCCTTCATCTATTAACAGAATTTTGCTGTCATGTATTTGCGCGCGCGCCAAAATAATTTTTTGCCTTTGTCCACCTGAAACATTCAGTTTTTGCAAATTTACTTTGGTTTCTAACCCCTGAGCAAATTGTGTCAGATCTGGTTTTAATCCAACGGCAACTGCAGCAGGTTCAGCCAGTTGATTTAACTTGGAATCAAACATAGTGATATTGTTTTTAATAGTGCTGGGAAATAAAACAGGTTCTTGGGCAATATAGCCAATTTTAGCCAAATCAGGTTTAATCACTTTTCCCTCTTGATTCTTAAATGCTATTTTTCCCGAACTCGGTGGCAAAATCCCTAAAATTAGTTTAAACAAAGTTGACTTGCCTGTTCCGCTATCACCTGATAGTAAAATTTTTTCGCCACAATTGACAGTGATATCAGGGAAATTCAAAGTTTCACCATTAGGAAAACTAATTGCCAAATTATTTGTACTAAAAGCATAAGGTGTTGCCAAATTTTGCTCATCAGTTTTTACTGGTACAGTTGCTGCGGTAACCTTATTTCTTAAAGTTTTAGTGCCCTTAATTAAGCCAAAATAGAATGGCAAGTATTCGATTGCCAGCGAAATATAATGACTAAAATTACCGATAACTGCAATTGCACCAAACGTAACCAGACCGCCTTTAATTAAAATACCAGTCCAGACGAACAAAATCAGGATCATAACTTGCGCAACACCGTTAGTAATAATGGATAGAATTTGTTGTTCCCTTGTCTGTTTGAGGTTGGCCTTTTCTAAGTCACAGGCACCCTTGTGCATCACGCTAGTTAATTTATCACCGGCAAGATACCGCTCTAACTCAGCAATACCACTTAGCCATTTTTCAATCAGATCCAAATACTGCCTATTTTGATGAGAAACCTTTTCCGTGGCTCTTTGCAGCGGCTTTTCAATTATTTTAGGTAAAACAAGGGAAACTGCTACCGAAATTAGGATGAGCAACAACAAACTCCAGTGCATCGTTAGCAGGGCAATTACAGAGAAAATAACATAACCCAGAAAATTGCAAATGACCGGAATTAAGTTAAAAGACTGATCATTAACCGTATTAAGATCATTGGTCAGACGATTTTTAACTTGCGAAGTTTGATAATTTTTACGGTCATGGTAGATGTGACTTACCATTTTGCTTCTTAACGTGTGATTAAATTCTTGAACTTGTCGTGTCAGTAAATATTCGGAACCCCAGTCAAAAGCATACGATGAGAGATAAGCTAACGTAGTAAAAGCAATGATTAACAGCCACGCTTGACCGTCATGTTGGCGCAAGGCGGTAAATTCCCACATATTTAAGTAAGATGCCCCGATTAAAACAAAGGGTTGCAAGAGGCTAAAAAGCACCATGAATATGAAACGAATTCGATTGGTATGAAAGAAGTTTTTAAAAGTCATTGTGGTTCTCCTTCTGGCTTGCTAACCGAATCGTTTTATCAAACATATTTTTAACTTCAGAATTAAGATTATGAGCAATCATGATCACAGTCTTATTAGTGTGAACAAGTTCAGCAATAATTTGCTTAGTTGCTTTACTATCAATGGCACTTGTCGCTTCGTCCAGCAAAATAATTTCATCAGCGAAAACTTCTGATCTGGCAAGGATAATCTTTTGCCTTTGACCACCGGATAAATTATTTTTATCCAAATCAACTTGGGTATCAGTTCCTTGGGGAAATCTCGCAATGTCGCTCTGCAATTGCACTTTATTAATTAAGTTAGGTACTTGATCCAACAACTGCTGGTGAAACATCACGATATTTTCCGCAATTGTTCCTGGAAACAATTGCGGATCTTGAGCAATGTAACTAATCCGGTTTAAATTTGGTTGAAAAATCTGCCCTGCTTTATTTCTAAAAATAATTTGCCCTTGATAGGGCTTGATCTTACCCAAAAGAGCTTGAAAGAGTGTTGACTTGCCAGTTCCGCTATCGCCTGCAAGCAAAACTTTTTCACCCTTATTGACCACAAAATCGGGATATTTAATTATTGGACCATTAGGATATTTAAGCGCCAAATTTTTTATTTCAATTTGGGCAATTTGAGTAGATGAACCTTTTTGTCTTGATTTAGTGTTAGAAATCAGGCTAGTCGTAGTTTGATTGATATTTTTAGTTGATTTAATCTTGACGGCAGCACTTGTAATAGAGGATACAGCTGAAAAAATACCAAAAGCAAAAGAAGTCGAAGCTAATGCCGCCCCAATTTTTATTTGACTAGTTAAAAATAGGATGCCTGCTAAAAAGGCAATCGACATTTGCCCTAAAGTATTACCAATTCCATTAATTGTATTGGAAGCACAGTTTTTGTTGGTTTGATTGACTTTAGACTTTTCCAACTTCTCAGCGTAGCTGCTCATTTCTTTATTTAAGATCGTCCAAGCATGATACCGCCGCAGTTCATTTAAACCATTGATCCATTCACCGATACCAGTTAAAAAAGTGCTAGTATTTTTCATCACTTTTCTACTTGCCTCTGAAGTCATGCGCGCCATTATTTTGGGCAAGCTTAAATCTATTAGAACAAAAATTGCAGTTAGTAAAACAAAAGACCAATTTAAGCTAAAAAGGACGCCAGCAGAAAGCAAGATGATAAATAAATTACTAAGAACATTAACCCATGGCAGAGCAAAATCGCTGGTTAAAGTATCGAGATTGCTTTGCAGATAGTTCTGCATTTGCGCCACAGTCGCATCGTTTTCAGTATAAAAATGGTCTACCATTTGCCCTCTTATTTGATCAAGATATTCCTGAATCTGTGCGTTAAAAAGGTAAGTCGCTAAAGGTAGAATAAATACACCACAAACTACCGGGATAAATTCAATTAATTGCCAGCGAATGTAAACGGGCAAATTGCCAACGCTTAGTCCGTTAACTGCAAATTGAAAAAAATATTGGTCAAGTGAGCCGGTAACAGCGAAAATAAAATAAAGTAAAATAATAAAAATTGCTCGTTGTTTATTGGAGCTAATCAGTCCCCTTAATGTCATATGCTTGCGTCTTTCATTTCATACTAAATCAATTTTATTAAATTTATCTAATAATAAAATGAATGAGTAAAGGTGTCAAATTAGCAGATGAAATATAATCGCTGGTTATAAAAAAACTAATTCTTTAAAAAGAATTAGTGTTAAAGTGATTAAAATTTTACATTGGCGGTTTATGATAATGATGGTAGTTAATGGTTGCCTTTTTAAACTCAGCCTTTTTATTTAATTTCTTTGCCAATTTTTGATCTAAGTACCCTTTAGTTACTTGACTTTCTTTTTCCAAAGCTATGAACTGATCGTAAACTTTTTCGCTCTAATGTTCCATTGTTAACAGCTTCTTTAACGGCACAGTTAGGCTCATCTATATGCTTACAATCATTAAAGCGACACTTCTCAGAGAGATCGGCAATCTCAGGAAAAACTTGCTTCAGATTGCCACCACTAACGCCCATACTTTTAATTCCCGGTGTATCAATTAGAACAAAGTCTCCAAGTTCAATTGGGATTAATCTTGAGCTCGTTGTTGTATGCCTGCCTTTATCAGTCTTTGCACTGATACGGTTTGTAGACATCAATTCTTTTTGAGCAATGGCATTAATCAAACTTGACTTTCCAACTCCTGAATTACCATAAAAAGAAACAGTTTGCCCTGGCAAAATACTTGAACTTAATTCAGCCAATCCTTTTCCAGTGATACATGAAGTACAAAAAACTGGTATTTTTAATTTATCAGCAATTTGTTGGGCAAGGTTCAGGCTCTCTGGGAAAAGATCTGATTTTGTTAAAACTATTGATGTTTGATACTCATTTTCTTTTTTTAAAGCATAAAGAAAACGGTTGATACGTGAAGACTTTAAATTTTTATTCATTGAAAAACAAATAAACAGCTGATCAATATTGCTTGCCGAATCTTTTTCTTGAGCATGAAATTCTTCACCGATTATTCGACCTAATGTACTATAACGCGGAAGGCGCTCATTAATTAAATCAAAATCTATTTGTGGGTCTAAGGTTACCCAATCACCCACCAGAAATTGCTCTGACCGTTTTTTAGGAATGGCATTATTTTCACTGCCATCTAAACGCATCACTTTATACATGTCAGAAGAATTTAAGGAAATTCTCCCAAGTGTCTGTTCGTTATCAACTGACTCATGTTGTTTATATATATTTAATCCTAAATCCAATAGATGCTCCTATAGATTAATTTAATACCTGATCTACTTATAAGTTAATACTATAGCATGATTTTATATTAAAAAATAGTTAAAAATTATTCCGACTTCGAAATAACATTGTCCAACTTGCTGGTGTCACTTAAATTGGCATTTAAAAATTCCTGATTATCTATCGGTAAATGCAATTCAAAGTTTTCTATTGGCTGAACGCTGACTGTTACATCTTTCATTGTAGTTGCCAAAACATGACCGCCAAAGCTTAAATCGTCGGCCAAAAAATGATTGTGAAATCCTGAAACACCAACACCTTGAAAAACAGTTGGGGTGTAATAAGTAATCATTGTGCCTGAAATATTTTCAGCTTCAAACTCCACTTGATTTTCAGCTATTTCTCCTAAAGACGGATATGGCTTACGTGATTTTTTAGAAGAACTTGTACGAATTTTTTGGAAAACACCTTTAGTCAATATTGCGAAAAATTGATTTTGGGCAGTATTTTTGGTCAAAACATCTTTTAGCATTTCCGCCAATCCAATATTTTGGTAGTTTTTTAATTTGTGATAATCGGCAAAACTAACGTCAGCATATGTTAATTTAAAGTCATCTGGCAGTTTCACAGCCGGACCACTAACATCTATTTTGTAACCAACACCGTCTAATATCACTAATTCACCATCAACGCCATCACCAGTTCCAATGCCGATATTGCCATGTTTTAACAATTCTCGCAGGGGTAAAGTGCCTTCCAATAAACCTTCAACTAGCATTTGCATAGTCCCGTGTTGAAATATTGTATTTTTTTTCATGTTTGCTGCTCCTTTTTTCAAAAGCTTATATATGAAAAACAACCAGAACAAGATTAATTTTTACAAATTAGTTTAGCACCAATTTGTTTTCAAAATATTATGTCTGATTGTTTTTCAACTCTTGATATTTTTAGTTTAGTAAATAATTAGCTCGGTCTAAAAATTCAAATGCACAAATTGATTTTTTCAAAGAAATCATTCATATCAATGCAACCAACTTCTAAATCATCGCACACATCAGGTATTTTTGCAGCCTTATTACCATTTGGATTATGCAAATTAGGATTACGAATTTCGCTTGTTACAACTGTTAAATTTTCTTCTTTTGCAATAGCAATAAGCCAAGGATCTGCAATTTTCTCATGTGCCCATCCTCTGTCAGCTGATAAAGCTTCTTCTTTATAATATTCACAGTCATCAATATATTGTAGTACTTGTGCCCATTGCATTGCATAGTTTTTATGGTTTATTATTTCTTTTAAATAATTTTTGTCCAACCATTTTCTAAATTTAGGGTCTTGGTAGTTTTCATCAACCACAATTTCGGGAATGACAACATATTTATTTAAAATGGCGGGTAGCTTAGCCCAAAAGCTTGGAAAATACTTTACCCGATAATACCGTTCATAAAAATTTATATAGATATTAGTATCCAGCAAATATTTTTCCATTACATTCTGCCCCCCGTCAGAATCTTAAACGACTTATAACTGACACCAGCAATATTAAAAGCGTCAGTATAAGTAATCTTATTTTGTTTTATGGCATTTTCAATATAATGCACAAAAGTCTGATCAAAGTGAAACCTGATATTATTATCATAATTTCCGCCCTTAGATTTTTTTCTTGGCGGAATTTTTGCAAATTCTTTTTTTAACTGTGAAACCTTTTCATCATATTCTTTTTTTGTCAAAATGTTCATATCATATAATCTACGTACAATGACAAATTTACTAACAGGAAATTTGTGAGCTAAAAATTCAATATCGTAATTATTTAGTTTTCTAATTTCTTCATCTGGCAGCAATATTTCGGCTGTAACTTTATTAACAAAAGCTTCTGTGCGATCAAACTTGTATGATCCTGCATCAACTAAACTGAGTATTTCTTCCTGATCAAGAAAAAGATGAACTAATTCATGAACAAGTGTAAATAATCGACCTGCTTCGCTATCCTTAGAATTAACGAAAATAACAGGTGCTTTTTTGTCACTTAAGACAAAACCCCTGAACTCATCTAGCGACAAACTTCGATGCGTGTTGCTTTTTACCGATCCATTAAAGAAGATAAAAATGCCTATTTGACTCATTTTATCTCTAAAATATTTCAACGCATTCTTTCCCACATTTTTCTGATAGTTAATCGGAATATTGAGATAATTGCGAATATCATCTACAACTTGCTGATATTCACTTTTAACTGAATATTTTCCAATAAAATCAAGTTCATAATCTATTTCATTTCGGAGAAATTCCTGCTTTGTTTGCATTTCAATAATCGTATCTCTAAGTTCATTACTAATCTTTTCAATACGATTTGAATTAATCGTTCTAAATTTAAGTGTATTCTTATTGGCCTCAACTGGATCTGAAAGAAGCAGCAAACCAGTCGGCACATCAATAAGTTTAGCAATTTTTGAAAGCTGATTAAAAGTAGGGTTTTTACTGCCATCTAAAAAAGCATCAATGTTCTGAACTTTCATTTGTAAATAATCTTTGGAAACACCAGAATTATCAATATAATAAGACAAAGTATGTGGATTTATGCCTAATCTAGTTACCATTAAAAACACCTCCCTAATTAATACGCATTTATACTTTTATTTTCCTCAAAAATTCACATTAATGCAATCTTTAAAATTATTTTATGATATTAAATTTGTTTTAAACAACTAAAGGAACTATTTTAACATTTTTTATAAATTAAAAATATTAAACACGCTCGCTAATAAAAATTATGAGTGAAAATAAAAAGCTTTGAAAGCCTAGTAGCTAGCAAAGCTAATTTATCTTATTATTCCCATTCAATTGTTGATGGTGGCTTACTGGTGACATCGTAGACTACGCGGTTAATGTTTGGCACTTCATCAACAATACGCGTTGAAATCTTTTGCAAAACATCCCATGGCAAGCGAGCAAAATCAGCGGTCATCCCATCAATTGATGTAACGGCACGAATACCAATGGTATAGTCGTAAGTACGACCGTCACCCATCACACCAACAGACTTGATACCGGGTAAGACGGTAAAGTATTGCCACACTTTTTCCTGTAAACCGGCTTTTTTAATTTCATCCCTCAAAATTGCATCACTGTCACGCACCAGTTTGAGTTTATCCTCAGTTACTTCGCCAATAACGCGTATGCCTAGACCAGGTCCTGGGAAAGGCTGACGCCAAACCAAATCATGCGGAATACCTAATTTTTCACCCAGTTCACGCACTTCATCCTTAAATAACTTGCGCAATGGTTCAATTAATTTAAAATGCAGATCTTTAGGTAACCCACCAACGTTATGGTGCGACTTAATCGTCTGGGCAGTATTCGTGCCACTCTCGATTACATCGGTGTACAGGGTGCCTTGGGCTAAAAAGTCTACATCCTTAATTTTCTTGGCTTCGTCCGCAAACACCTCAATAAACTCTTTGCCAATGATTTTCCGTTTTTGCTCTGGATCGGTGACACCTTTCAGTTTATTTAAAAAGCGCTCTTGGGCATTTACACGAATAATGTTAACGCCTAAATCACGGTTCAAGGCAGCCATTACTTCATCGCCTTCATTTTTGCGCAACATACCGTGATCCACAAAAATAGCCGTCAGCTGATTGCCAATTGCTTTGTGTAAAAGTGTCGCCGTGACACTGGAGTCTACTCCACCTGATAGTCCCAGAATTACTTTTTTATTACCTACAGTTTTTCTAATTTCAGCAATTTGCAGGTCAATAAAATCGGTCATTGACCAGTCAGCCATAGCGCCGCAGACTTTAAAGGCAAAATTACGCAAAATATCAAGACCATACTGCGTATTGCGCACTTCCGCATGGAACTGAATACCATACATTTTAGCTTGATCGTTAGCAATAGCGGCAATCGGGCAATTTTTACTTGAAGCAACCGTTTCAAAGCCAGCAGGCGCACCAGTAACCAAATCACCATGACTCATCCACACGTATTCATCTTTGGGCAACCCAGCAAATAAAATGGAGTTAGTATCTTCAACTTCAATGTCGGCACGACCGTATTCAGAATTATCCGCTTTTTCAACCTTGCCGTTTAAATAAGAAGCCATTAGTTGCATCCCGTAACAAATGCCTAAGATAGGAATGCCCAATTTAAAAATTGCAGGATCTACTTTCAAAGCGTTTTGGTCATAAATACTGTTGGGCCCACCTGAAAAAATAATGCCCTTGGGGTTAATCTGCCTTATTTGGTCCATACTAATATCATGCGGCAACAACTCGGAATAAATCCCAAAGTCCCGCAGCCTGCGTGTGATTAGTTGATTATATTGACTACCAAAATCTAGTACTATAATTTCATCAAAATCACTAATATTCTTTTTCACCGACATCCAAGCTCCTTTACTAACCTTCTTCAATACAATATCAACTTTACTAAGAAATAGTTCAGTGGTCAACAATTTTTTAGCGTAGCACTATTAGTTCACGAATATTTTTAAAAGTAATCATATAAATAATTCGAGATTCACTTTTAAAATTGGTCTTGCACATATTATGCGACTCTGTTACAATGCTTGCAACAGGAAAATAAATATCTATATATTGCCGTAATGAGGTCGGCAGTTTCTACTCAGAACCGTAAATTCTGAACTATGGATAATATAGCATTTTGTGCGGCTATTTGCTGCTTTAAAGGGCTTTTTTTACCATAGTTTTGGTAGAAAAAGCCCTTTTTGTGATGAAGGAGGAAAAAGTGAAATTATTAGAAGACCGGATTCGCAGTGACGGAGAAGTTTTACCCGGTAACGTTTTAAAAATCAACTCGTTTTTAAATCATCAGGTAGATCCCGAACTAATGAAGAAAGTCGGAGAAGAATTTAGTCAACTATTTAAGGACAGTGGCATCACAAAAGTTTTGACTTGTGAAGCTTCTGGAATCGCTCCCGGAGTAATGACAGCCTACGAATTGCATGTGCCTCTGGTGTTTGCCCGCAAGAAAAAACCTGCAACACTAAATGACGCGGTATATTGGGCAGATGTTTATTCTTACACTAAAAAAGTCACCAACCAGATTTGTGTTGAACAAAAATTTTTGGAACAAGATGATCGCCTGCTAATTATCGATGATTTTCTAGCAAATGGAGAAGCTGTTAAAGGCATGATTAATATTGCTAACCAAGCTGGTACTGAAGTAGCTGGCGTCGGTATCGTAGTCGCAAAAACTTTCCAAGGCGGTAGCGACTGGCTTAAAGAACACGGCTATCGCCTTGAAGCATTAGCAGAAATCGCTAGTTTAGCTAACAATCAAGTACATTTTGTGGGGGAAAAATAATGGCAGAAAAAGAAGTTAGCCAGCAAAAAGCAGCGGTTTTAGGTTTACAGCACTTATTAGCAATGTATTCCGGGGCAGTCGCTGTACCCCTTCTAATTGGTAATGCACTAAAATTTTCTCCTGCACAAATGACCTATCTAGTTTCAATTGACATTTTCATGTGCGGCCTTGCGACACTTTTGCAATTAATGCGCAATAAGTACTTTGGTATTGGCTTCCCAGTCATTTTGGGCTGCGCCATTCAAGCAGTTGCCCCCTTGCAAATGATTGGGCAGAAATTCTCAATTAACGACATGTATGGTGCCATTATAGTTGCCGGCATTTTTGTCGTTTTAATCTCAGGCGTTTTTGCTAAAATTAAAAAATTCTTTCCCCCTGTCGTAACAGGGACTTTAATCACCACTATTGGTTTAACACTTGTTCCAGTGGCAATTCAAAATATGGGTGGTGGCAATTCTGCTGCTAAAAGTTTTGGCAGTGGTCAAAATCTCTTTCTGGCTTTTTGCACGATGTTTATCATCTTGGCATTAGAAATTTGGACTAAAGGATTCATCAGATCAATTTCAGTTTTAATCGGTCTTGTTGCCGGAACTGTCATTGCCGCTTGCATGGGTCTCGTTTCCTTCACTCCTGTCATGGAAGCATCTTGGTTTCACTTACCTCAACTCTTTTACTTTGGCGTACCAAAATTTGAATGGTCTTCCAGCCTGACAATGATCATTATTGCTTTAGTGTCAATGGTTGAGTCTACCGGAGTATTCTTTGCAATTGGTGATCTTTTGCACCATGACGTGACCGAAGAAGACTTGAAAAAAGGCTACCGTGCAGAAGGTATCGCTCAGATTTTTGGCGGTTTGTTTAATGCTTTTCCTTATACCACTTTTTCGCAAAATGTCGGTCTTTTGCAATTATCCGGTATTAAAACCAAGCGTCCGATTTATTGGGCAGGCGGCTTACTGATGGCTATGGGATTGTTGCCTAAAATTGGCGCTATGGTAACAATCATTCCTACCCCAGTTTTAGGTGGTGCCATGCTGGTCATGTTTACCATGATTGCTGTTCAAGGCATTAAGACTTTAGCTAAAGTTGACCTCAGTGATAACAATAATGTGCTAATTATTGCCATCTCAGTTGGACTTGGACTTGGCGTTACTATTTATCCCCAATTTTTCAAAAACCTGCCGGCTACTGTCCAATTATTTCTAAGTAATGGGATCGTAATTACCAGCTTGTCAGCTACTATTCTGAATTTCTTACTTAAAGGGGGTGATAGAAAGGCAAAACAAAAAACTCAAACTGCAAATATCATGTAAATAAAATTGTTTTTACCCTTGAGACAATTTTGTTTGCACCAAAAAAGTATCTTCAAAATAAGAAGATACTTTTTTAATTTGTAAATATTAAAACGTGCATGTTAACTTTGTTGTTATCTTGACTGCCGATACCTAAAAATGAAAAACAGGTTGCCAGCATTTGTTTACCAATTTGCTTAAATGGCTTGTCAGCAATTTCTCAGTATATTTCATAATTCCAATCGCAGTTATAAAAATTAGAAAGGACTGCGTCAAAGGAGTAACTGCTACTTCTTCACCACATTTTCTATACCCATTTATAAAGGAAGCAATTAGTTTTTGATTTAATCTAAAATCTTGGTAAAAAAGTTTAATGAAGTCCTGATAATTTACCCCCATGCGAGCGCGCTCAAAATCAATTAAACTCAGTTGCCCTCTAACAATTTTATAATTACGTAAACCTACATCCCCATGTAAAACAGTAGTTGCATGAGCTGTTAGATCTTCTGCAATATCCGCTTTTTGTGCTGTAAATAAAGCTAACACTTGCAGCAATCTGCTTTTAATTTCTTCATTCTGCAAACTATTGCTGTCAAATTTTGCTTTCTCAAACAACCGATTATTTAGGTATATGCCAGAAAATGGTTTGACTTTTTGATGGAAGTGAGACAATTCTTTGCCCATGTTAAATGCCATATCAGGATTGATTTCTTCTTTAATATCAGAAGGCGCCAAATCTTTCATGACCAAAACAAATTGTTGCGTCTGCTTGACAACAAAAGAGTCTAATACCCGAGTATTTAGTTGCTCATTAACAGCTTTTTCGGTTAAGAATTTTCCTGCTTGTGCAAAGACTTTGACAAAAATTTTTTGCTTAAACTTTGCACTATCACCAACAAAAGTGCTGTTTTGTGACTCGTGCGTGATCTTTGTTAAGTCAGCTTGCAGTTTTTCTTGTAAAATTTTTTCTATAGTCATCAGCTTATTTCTCTCATTTCACCACTGCGGACAATGCCACAGCGATATAGCACAAAAATAATTTACCGGTTTTTGCCAATCAAGGTAGCAGTATGAAAACGCACCATAAATAATATTCTTCTTTGTATTAATCATTTTTTTCGCCTTCATATTAAAAATAATTCGTCAACCGTTACCTCTAATATCTTAGCTAACTAAAAAGCGAGTCCTAAAGATGGGTCATATTTATCATTTTCAATAGCGTTGATCGTTTGCCGAGTAACATGAGCAGCTTCTGCTAATTGAGCCTGTGAGTATCCCTGCTCTTTACGCAATTGAGCAATTCTGTTTTCACTAGTTCACTCTCCTGTCAAACATATCGGACATTTTTAGTAAAACATCTTTTACATTTTGAGTAAACACCAAAATTATATTTTAGTTAAAATCTTTAATTCGAAAAAGTAATAATAATTTAGGCTTAAGTTTACTTATTTTTTTGCAAACAACCCGCCTTTTTTAATACAATATAGATTAAGTAATTTGAAAGGACAGATAAGATGAAAAAAGCAGAATGTACGACTATTCTTGTCGGTAAAAATGCCACCATTGACGGCTCAGCTATGATTGCCAGAAGTGAAGACGGTGGCCGTGAAATAATTCCTGAAGGTTTTGAACTTATTACACCGGAAAAACAACCAAAACATTATGAAAGTGTCATTAGTCACCAAAAGATTGATGATGAAGACTTAGCTGAAAAGCCTTTACGTTATACCAGTGCACCTGATGTCTCTGGCGAAAGCGGCATCTGGGCTGCAGCCGGAATTAATTCAGAAAACGTGGCAATGACTGCTACTGAAACTATTACCACTAACGCACGTATTCAAGGGATTGATCCACTGGTTACTGAGGGTGGACTTGGTGAAGAAGACTTTGTTACTTTAACATTGCCTTATATTCACAGCGCGCTTGATGGCGTTAAGCGCATCGGCTATTTACTGGAAAAATATGGTACTTACGAAATGAACGGTATGGCTTTTGCCGACCACGATGAAGTTTGGTATCTAGAAACTATTGGTGGTCACCACTGGATTGCACGTCGTATTCCTGATGATGCCTACGTTGTTGCTCCTAACCGTTTAAACATTGATGAATTCTACTTTGATAAAGATGGTTTTTTAGCTGATGATACCTTAGAAGATTTAATCGCTGAATATCACCTCAACCCTGACCGTGAAGGTTACAACATGCGTCATATCTTTGGTAGTTCAACTATTAAGGATGCCCACTACAACAATCCTCGTGCCTGGTTTGTTCACAATTACTTTGATCCAGAATTCGGCGGCAAGCCAACTGATCAGGATCAACCTTTTATTTGCTACGCAAACCGCAAGATTAGTATTGAGGATATTTGTTTTGTTGAAAGTTCACACTATCAAGATACCCCATTTGATCCATACGGTGATCAGGGTACGCCTGAGCAAAAGAAAACCTACCGTCCAATTGCACTAAACCGTAACTTCGAAACCCATATTTTGCAAGTTAGAAATGATGTTCCAGAAGAGATTGCCGGTGTGCAATGGCTTTGTTTTGGTCCAAATACCTTTAACAGCTTCGTCCCATTCTACACGAATGTCAACGACACGCCAGCCAGCTTCCAAACTGGTCCTAAATTTGATTTGAATAAAATTTTCTGGTTGAACAAATTAACAGCACAATTAGGTGACACTAACTTTAAGGTCTACGGTGAACTAGAAAATGACTTTGAGCAAAAATCATTGGCCCAATGTCACTTCATTCAACATGAAACTGATAAAAAAGTTGCAGGTCTGTCAGGTAAAGAAGCTGAAGATTTATTAACTGCAGCCAACCAAAAGATGGCTGATCAAGTTTACGACAACACCATTGAACTGCTGGGTAACATGGTAAATGAAGGCCATAATCTAGCAATACTTAAGTTTGACTTGTTAGACTAATTTAATAATCAAGCTCTAAAGAAAAGTTAAAAAAGGCTCAATTACGTTAACTAACGTAGTTGAGCCTTTTATATTGCCTATTTAGCAAAAAGTACAAATTTTAATGGAATCTGTCGTTACCTAATTCTTATTTGATAAACATCAGGATCCACGAATTCTTCACTACACTGAACCATCTTGCCATCCTGATTTTTAAGTACATTGTCAATATTCAATAATGAGCAGCCAAAAGGCTTAGCAAGCAAATCAGATAATTCTTTATCAGCTTCAGTTGCACTGACTAATGTTTCTTGAGGACTTATTTTTTTAATAAGTGGATTCTTTTTTAATGCTTCATATAAAGATACTTCAATGTCACTTTTTTGCAAAAATTCATAGAATGGAGCCAAAATATAACTATCATCAACAATTACTGGTTGTTCATCAAGAAATAGAACCCTTTTAATGTTTAAACAAGTTGACGAATTTAAGCGAAAAATATTTTGAATTCTGCGTGACGGAATAATTTGGGCAAAATTGATTATCTTGGATGAAGGTAAAAAGCCGTTCTTTTTAGCCGTATAAGAGAAACCTTCTACAGAATTAATCCGCAGAAGCTTTTTTACTTTTCCAGGTTTCCTGACATAGCTGCCATTACCTTGAATTTTTTCGATTAGTCCTTCAGTAGCCAACTGTTTTATTGCCTTTCTTAAAGTTACGCGACTAACCCCAAATTCATCTTGTAATTCACTTTCGGTAGGAAGCTTGGAATCGACCGGATATTCACCATCCTGTATTTTTTGCTTTAGTTTTAACATTACTTGATAATACAAAGTATTTTTTGCTTTCATTCTTTTGAAAACCAACTTCACTTCAATTAAAATTACTTAACGCTATTTGCTTTAGTTATTAAAACATCTTTTATATCCGGATAATTCCTGACATTAAGATCCTTACCCTGACCAGTATAAAGTAGATAAGCAAATAATTGCAACGGTATACAATATTCTAACGGGCAGAAATCTGCATCATTTAAAAATGATCCTTTTAATACGTGGTTAGAGGATATTCCTTCTTGTGAACCAATAGAATATGCATGATCAGTTTGTTCATTCAAGGCCTTGAAAAGCTTATTAGCTCTTTCATAGCCATAATTTACTGGTGCAACAATAATAGTATATGTTTCTTCATGCATTGAAGCAATAGGGCCATGTAAAAATTCTTCTACTTCGAAAGGTTGGAAATAATCTCTAACGGTTTCTAGAGATTTTAATGCACCTTCCATGATGGTGCCTTTATTATTACCATAACCCAATAAGTAGCCGTGATGGCAGTTTTTCAAATCAGCTGAGTTTTCTTCAAACCAATTCTTACTTTCTTTGATGATTTCATTTAAGTTATTGACCGTTTTTTCCAGACGATCAATATATTCGTCATATTCTTTAGCGGTCAATTGGCCCGACTTTTTAGCCGCTTCCAGTGCAATTAAATAAAAAGTAAGAATTGATGCACTATAACCTTTTGTTTTAGGGCCAACGTGCTCAAAGCCGCAGGCCAAAACAATCTTGTTTTGCGCTACTTGTGAACAAGAATTATCCCGATCTTCAGTAATCACAAAATTATCACAATTCAGGCTGTTTGCTCTCTTTAAAGCTGCAATTGTGTTAGTGCTCTCTCCTTCTTGGGTAATAGCTATGACTAGATCAGCACTTGTTGCCAATTGTTCATAATGAGCAAAATTATATGAATTTACCGGAATTATGTGCTTTTTCAAGATTTTTTCCATAAAAGGTTGTGCTGTAATACAAGAATTGAAAGATGTACCTGAGCCAACCAAATAAATGTTGTGGTATTTATTCGTATTATCTGCAAAAGTTTGTGCAAAATTGTTGTACAATTGCCCTCTATTGGCAATCATTTTTTTAAGTGCATCTTCTGTTTCATCAATATAATCAATCATTGACCAAGTTTTCATTATTAATTATCCCTTTCTCACTTTAATAGCATTTTTTACTTAAAAATCCCGAAATATTTGAAAATTATTCCGAAAGCGAAGCAGCCAATCATAATCCAAGAAGTTTTAACATGCTTCTTTTGCAGTAACCAGTATATGAAGAATGTAACTGCTAATGGCAATAAATCTGGACATATTTGATCAACAATATTTTGTAGATTCAAAACTGTTTTACCCGACTTAAAGACATAAGCAAACTTGATATTAACCATTGAAGCTATCATGCCGCCAATTACTGTCAGACCCATGACAGAAGCAGCATTAGTCGCCTTTTGGAAACCACTGCCGCTAGATAGAGAATCAATTGCTTTAGTTCCTAGATCATAACCAAGAAACAGCCCATAATATCTGGTCAAGAAATGAGGAATATTGTATAAAATCAAAAATAAGATTGGTCCTAGGATATTTCCCTTTAAAGCTAAAGTAGTACCGACACCTGCTGCAATAACTCTGAATGTTCCCCAGAAAAATGTGTCTCCAATTCCTGCCATTGGCCCCATCAAGGCAACTTTAATATTGTTAATAGTTGAAATGAAAAAGTTGGAATTAGTAGCTGCTTCTTCCTCCATTGAAGCTGTAATTCCTAGTATAAAAGGCGACATAGCATAAGTGGTATTGTACACTTCAGATTCTCGGGTCAAAGCTTTACTCAAGTCCTTTTTATCAGGATAGAGCTTTTTTAACACAGGAATAATTGAATAGGCGAATCCAGGAGCCTGCATCCGGTCCATACTATAACAAGCTGGTAACAAGAAAGCGCGCCAAAATACTGACATTAAATCTTTTCTGGTTAACTTTTTTCCTTTAAACATTTCTTCTTTAGATTTCATTGTCTTCTGTCTTCCCTTCGACTCCACTGCTGTTAGATAATAATATTAATGCTGCAATTACTGCACCAACCATTGCAACTCCAATGTTAGTAAGCTTAAAGAATGCTACCAAGATGAAGCCTAAAAATAGGTATGGCGCAAATTTTTTGGTAAATGTCAGTTGCATAAGCAATGCAAAACCTAATGCCGGTAAAATACCTGCTGCTAAGGCAAATCCGCCTGTAAGCCAATCTGGAATAAATTTCACCAAAGATTTGAATACCGGTGCGCCTAAAAGCATAGCTACCAAAGCGATCAAGAATGGGAAAATGAAATAATTAAATAAACCCAGCCATTGATTTCTTTCCATCGTCTTAGTATCGCCTCTGCCAGCAGCTTCTAATGACTTTTGGCTTAAAATCTGATTTAAAGGCACATAAGTGATGTATTTTGTTGCCATTGCGAATGCAGCAATCGGCATTACCAGAGCAAGTGCAAGTTTAGGGTCAGTATGCGATTGCAATACTAGCGCAGTACTGAGTGCACCACCCAAAATAACATCAGGTGGTGCGGCATTGGCTCCAATTCCTACAACACCCATCGAAAGAAGTTCAATTTGAGCTCCTAAAATCAAGCCTGTTTTAACATCTCCATAAACTAACCCCACCAGCGTACAAATTACAAGTGGCCTTTCCATCATGGTCATACCGAAAAGTCTTTCATCAATATGACCAATACCTGCAATTAACGCAACCAAGAATGACTGAATCATAGTCTACCCTCTTTCTTTTCAAACATAATCACTGTTTATCAGTAATACTTTTAAAAGTATTTGACAGATCTTCAAATTTATGGTTAGGCGTCGGTTGCATACCGACTTTTATTCCTTTAGCCATAATTCTCTTAAATGAATCGATATCCTCCAACGTTAAATTCAAATTGTCACGGATCATTGGAGCATTTTTTCTAATTCCACCAATAGTTATCTTTTCAACCCCACTCACATGCTCACAAATTTTTTCAGCATCAAAAGGATTATTAGTTAGAACCATGACGCGATAAGAACTATTTTGTGGATTATTTAAAAATTCAATAGCTCCATCAATTGTCCTAAAACCTATTTTGGTACTCGTTGGTACAGCCAACTTCATAGTACTTCGACGAATTTTATCGTTAAAAACGGCATCATTCGCTACTAAAACTACATTTGCTTGTACTCTTGGAATCCAAGTCATGACAACTTGACCATGTACAAGACGATCATCCATATGCATTGCTACAATCAAAACAATATCCTCCTGTCTATAAATAATACCTTTTAAAACATATTATACCTATTTTAAATATTTTTACAATATTTTATTAATAACTATTTAATTTTAAGTCATAAAAACCCGCTAGATTTAACAGATTTAAGCTAGCAGGTTCTGATAAAATATTTTTTTATTTGGTTGATGTTTACTTCATTAAAAATATAACAGAAGAAAATTTACAGGTCTATTTAGTTATTTTTGTGCCATGTCCAAATGATCCCTTTTGCCTAATCGTTTTAGCAGCAGCTAGAGCAGCTTTAGTTAGGCTCTCATTTATATCTGCTCCTGAGAGATTTTTTAAGCTTTTAGCTTTAGTGAGCAAATAGACCACGAGGTTGGCAAAAAATGTATCTCCTGCACCCATAGTATCAATAGGCTCAGGATCATATTGAACTTGGCCAACATACTTTTTTCTTTGATTACAGTCAAACAGCAAAGGAGGCTTACCGCCATTTGTAAATAAGACCAAAGCAGTATTAAGTCTCATGCACTGCGTTAATATTCTTTCCATATCTTCAGTTTTTGCTTCTGATAAAGAAAATTGTGCAATATCAACATTTTTGGCTACCTGATTTAAATACTCAGTAGTATGATATTTAGCCATTTCAGAAAAATCATAAGCAATTAGGATACCTCTTTGGTGAAGCTTAGCAATAACATTTTCAGAATTTGCATGGCACGCACTATATACCACCAGCGCCGAATCCAACATTTTCATTAAACCAGGTTCATCTAGTGATGGTAACTGCCTCGTACCTCTGATACTGTCAATAAATTGACGATCCCCATCCACAATGTTTACAAAAGTCTTTTCGGTTTGAGCATTAATTCGGTTGCAAAATGAGGTATTTACATTTTCATCTTTTAAACTATTTAATATTAATTCCCCATCATCATCTTTTGCTAGACTACCAACATAGTATGAATCAACAAGTTGCTTTGGCGCAAAAACAGAAAAGTTAACTGCATTGCCCCCAGGATATTTTACATTTTGGTTTTGATAGTAATCTACTACATTATCTCCTAAACCAACAACGTATTTTTTTGACATCTTAAACAGCTCACTATCTAATAATCCACTACACGATAATAGCGACGCTTAGTTAGAGGATGATTTCTAATATTTTCTAAATGCAAGCTCACTCTGCGTAAAGCGGCCCACATTACTGATGGCTCAACTATTGATCTAAATTTAGCTGAAATATGCGGTAAAGTAAATTCTTTCATATCAAACTTAGTGAATTGGTCTGTGTATTTAGTAGCAAAGTTAGCCACTCGCTCATCTAACGGTCTCGTCGCTCCTTCTGATTCAAGCAGTACCACTGGAACATCCTTCTCAACCAATTCAAATGTACCATGGAAAAATTCCGGTGAACTAACCGATTTGGTTCTAAGCCATTGCGATTCTTCTAATACACACATTGAATAACTATAAGTTGTTCCCCACAGATCACCAGAACCAACCCAAATTTGATAGTCGGCATTTTGATATTTTTCTGCAAATTCTTTTGCCTTACTGTCAACCTCTTGGGCAACAATGTTCATGTCTCCTGGCAATGATTTAAGTTCATCAGCAAAGTGCTCATAGTCATTAAATTCATTATTCACTTGCATAATTTTGCCAATCAAGAAATAAAAAGCTAATTCTTGAGGATGGTAGCCAAAAGTATTAACGGCATAAGTTGAGTGCTGTGCTAGTGGCGTATTATCTTTGTTAACAATTGAAATAGTTCGTATACCCAATTGTTCCATCTTTTTAGCCAAAGCAACAGTTTCCTTAGTATCACCAGATTTAGAAAGTAGAATAACTATACTATTTTTATTTAGCTTCTTACTTCCTACAGCTAAAAAGTCCGCAGCTGTCAGCAAATAGCTGGGAATTGATGACTTACTTTCCATCCAATAATTAAATGGCTGCATCACAGCGTTTGAACCACCAGAGGCAGTGAAAAATATATTACTAATTCCTTCTTTTTGCACTTTCAGAGCAATTTGTTCAATATCGGCCCGTAAGCTATATGCCTTTTCCCCTTCAGTTACAAACTTTTCAGCGTCAAACTTTAACATTACAGTTTTCCTTTCTTCTATGCCTTTAAAATTCCTAAATAAGCCATTAAAATGCCGAATACAAAAATTCCGACCAGTATTGTAATTGTTGATACCTTTTTCTTCAATAACCAATAGATAAACAG
The DNA here is from genome assembly GCF_019972835.1 of Lactobacillus laiwuensis. Lineage (GTDB taxonomy): Bacteria > Bacillota > Bacilli > Lactobacillales > Lactobacillaceae > Lactobacillus > Lactobacillus laiwuensis. The sequence continues at coordinate 170,498 of NZ_BPPB01000004.1, forward strand.
CACACACGCAAGAGGCAACATATTCGGTAAAATACCGTTAATCATGGCGTTCCATGTTTGGGCATCATTTCCTTGACCCAGTTTACCTGCAACGGTGATTGTCACCATACTTGCCGACATGCCACCAATAACCATTAAGCCAAGAATTGATGCGCCATATGCAAATTTTTCAAGCAAACCAGAAGACTCGGCACTCTTTAGCATCGATGCTCCCAAATCATACCCTTTGACTAAACCAATCCAACGTACTAGTAGCGCGGGGACGTTGTAGACTAACAAAAATAGTATTGGACCTAGTATACTGCCTTTTAATGCAAAAGAAGTCCCTAAGCCAGTGGCTAAAATTCTTAAAGTGCCCCAAAAGAACGAATCTCCGATTCCTGAAAGAGGTCCCATCAAAGCGGCTTTTACATTATTTATTGATTCTGGATCAAAATTATCAGGATTTTTGGCATTTTCTTCTTCCATTGCTGTAGTAATTCCCATTACTAACGTAGAAAGTGGTGGTGAGCAATTGAAAAAAGCCATATGTCTTTGAAGAGCCTCACTTCGTTGCTTTTTTTCTGGATATAACTTGTCTAGAACCTTATTCATAGCGTAGCTATAGCCCATATTTTGTTGTCTTTCAAAATTCCAAGAAGCTTCTAATGTGAGGGAACGCCAAAATATCCCTTTTAAGTCTTTTCTAGTAATAGCTTTTGTAACAGAATTAGAACTCATTATCATCATCCCCTCCTTGATTATTATTTAACTTATTAGCATCAATTTTATTTTCAAGATGCAATACGATGTACATTAGGCAGAACGCAAAGATAGAAATTCCCAAAATTGGTATTTTCAAATAACTGTACAGTGCAAATCCAAGTACAAAGTAAATTGCCACATTTTTCTTTAAAATCATTTCCAACAATAAGGCAAAACCTAATGCTGGCATTATTCCAGCTGCAACGTTTATACCATTTTGAACAAAATCAGGGATCATATTTAGCAATTTTGTCATTACCGGGCCACCTAAGTAAAAAGCAAGCCCGACAAAAATCGCTCTCGGTATACATTTGACTGTGATAAAACCATACATGTTCATTCTGCTCAGATGTCTACTATCACCTTGTTCAGCATATTTATCACCCTTCTTCAAGAATATAGGTAAAATTACAATCGTTAATAAATTGTCAATAATCAAATACAGTGCAGCAACCGGAAAGGCTAAAGTAATAGCAAAACCAGCTCCCTTGCCTGTTGATATTGCAAAGGCTGTGCCCAAAACTCCTCCAGCAGGAACATCTGGCGGCCTAGAAGCACCAATAGTAATTGCACCCATAAATGCCAGTTCAATAGTTGCACCCATTATGATTCCAGTCTTTAAATCGCCCAGAACTAATCCGGTTAGTGCTCCGGTAACAAGTGGTCTAGACAAGTTACTAGTTCCAGTTAACCAGTCGGCTGGAGCAAGAGCTGTAATTAAGGCTAGCAAAATTGATTGAGTCAATGTGTTCATTTTTCAAACCTCCTTCTTAGTATTTATAATCTTTTAATCAAATCTATTTTTTTATCTGTTGGTACCATTTGGGCAAATATTTCTATGTTTTTTTGTGCTAATTGTTTGAGATCAGATATATCTTTATCATTTAAAAACACTGAAGAAGTTATTTGGACAGAACCAGAAGTTTTACTAGTCCCACCTACATTAAGTTCCTTTATTTGTGGGCAACCGTTTAACAACTGGTAAGCATCAGTAACCGTTTTTAGAACGATGAAAAGGCGATATTTATCAGTAACACCTGAATTTATTTGCTTAACAGAATCAGCAATAGTTTTAACTACGACTTTTACACCCTGGGGTGCTGCCAATTTTAATGCAGTCATTTGCATATCATTATTTGCTGCTGCATCGTTCGCAACCAAAATACAATTAGCGCCAATAGCAGAAATCCAAGAAAATGCAACTTGCCCGTGAACAAGTCTATGGTCTACCCTTGTCCCAATAATCATTGTTTTCTACTTCCTTTTTTAAAATTCATCTCGTTTAATATCAAGATTAATTTCATTACAAAATTTAACGCTGTCTTTTGCGCTTTTGATTGATCTTTTTATAATTTTATTGATATTATCTTGAGACTTTTGTTCTATTTTTAAAACTAATTCAATAATTAAAGGCAAAGATAAACCAGCAATTAAATACAGATTCCCCTCTTTATTCAAATACTTCATCCAGTTATTATTAACGCTGCCACCAAAGATATCAGTACATACTATAATAGTTTGCCCACGATTTTGCTTTAAGTAATCTACTATCTTCTTTTCAATATCATCATTGCCATCTACATACGCATTGATGTAATCGAGGAATTTTACATCACCAACTATCATCTTGGCCGACTGGACAACGCCTTGTGCCATTGTCCCATGACTCATGCATAAAATTTTCATTTTTACCATCGGCTCCTTACTAGATCTTTATTAATTGACTAACTAAAAACTGAGGTTTTAATCAAATTAATAAGGGATTCTCTTGTAATACCTACGAACAGTCAGGGGATGCTTTCTTTGATCTGAAAGATATGCACTAACTCTTTCCAAAATTGTGGCTAATACGATAGGGGAAATAATCTTTCTAGTTTCATTTGAAATATCCATTTGATAGTCTTTCGTATCGATCACAGTAATAGTATCTGTAACTTCTGGTAAGAAGTGACGAACACGATCAACAATTGGTCTTGAAAAATCCTCTCCTTCAAAGACAATGACACTAACACCCTTTTCAACTAATTCCAGTGTTCCATGGAAAAAGTCTGCAGCCTGTACAGGTCTGGTTTTTACCCACTGCATTTCTTCTAAAATACACATACCGTAATAATATGCTTCAGTAAATGAGTCACCTGCACCAGTAATAATGTGATATGGGGTATCTTGAAATTTCTGAGCAAATTCTTTTGCCATAGGTTCTGCCTGTTGTTTTACTTTTAATAGTTCTTCGGGCAATTTAGCAAAATCTTGGAAATAAGAATCATATTTTTCAGTTGTTATTTCACCCTTTTTTAACATAACGCGCAGAACTATCATCAAGCCCTGTAAATAATAACTTTCAGAACTTGTATCATCTAAAACGTCATTATAAACAGTGTAGGTTGCCTCTTTTTCAAGTGGTGTGTTTGGACTGCCAACAAGTGCCAAAGTTTTAACATGTTTCTTATTACAAAAATCGACTAGTTCTAATGTTTCTTTAGTCGTTCCCGATAATGAGGGAATAACAACTAAAGATTTGCTTGAAAAAGTTTTATTGGGAGATGCAATGAATTCAGCTGCTAAGACCCGCTGAAATGGGAAAGCACTTCTAGTCCTTGCAAATTCGATGGTAGAGTCAAATAAAATTCCTACACCACCTGAACCGATGAAGAAGATATTATCAATTTCAGGTAGCAATTCATCAATAACACTATTGATATTATCCTTCTGGTTCACTGCCCCTGTTTGAGTCTTCAAAAATCTGTTTTTATCAAAGTTAAACATTTTATTCCTCCTAAAAATTACCTTTGGTTAACTTTTACGAGTAAAGATTAGCATTTATATTACAATGTGTCAATATTTTGTTGACATTATTATTTACCAAAGGTAATATATAATGCGTAAGCGATTACAAATTGAAGGGAGTAAAACATGATTTCACTATTCAGAATTGATGACCGTCTTATCCACGGACAAGTTGCAATGGCTTGGTCTAAGGCAGCTAATGCTGACATAATCATAGCAGTAGACAAGACAGCAGCTAATGATCAATTACAAAAAATGGCTTTACTTTTAGCCAAACCATCGGGGGTCGAAGCTAAAATAATTGATCCTAAAGATTTTGGTAAAACATACCAAGAGGTAAAAGAAAGTAAAGTTATGGTAGTAGTTGGCAACCCAATTGATGCCAGCAAAATAGTCAAAGAATTAAAGGGAAAAGAAAACTTTGATATTAACTTAGGTAATCTAAAAAGTGGTGATAATAAAGAAAAAATTTCCGGATCTATTTATGTAACTCCAGAAGAAAAGTCAGCATTAGAAGAGATAAAAAAAGATGGCTTTAAGATTTACATTCAAGGCACACCAACTTCTAAAAAAGATTTTTATTAATTTAATTCTAAATTAAGTTGAAAGGGATGAATTTAAATGATACTAAAAAATTTACTTATAGCTCTTGTTGCTTATATTTCGCAACTTGATGAAAGATATCTCGGGGCATCAATGATGAATCGTCCTATTATTATTGGACCTGTCGTTGGTCTTATATTAGGCGATTTACAAAAAGGCATTATCATTGGTGCAGCTTTAGAGGCAATGTTTATTGGTATAGTTACAATTGGTGCAGCTTTACCTCCGGATGTTGGAGTAGCCAGCGCAATCGCAACGGCCTTAGCAATCCAAAGTGGTGCAAGTACTAATGTTGCAGTAACGCTAGCAATGCCGTTTGCCATAGTTGCTCAAGGACTTAACATGCTGGCATTCACACTTAACTCTTACACTATCAAAAAAGGTAGAGACGCAATTAAAAGACATGATTTTAAGAGTATGCAAAGATGGCATTTTTTCCCATTAATTCTCAGAATGCCTTCTGGAATCTTGACTTTCTTAGTACTTCAACTGGGAACAAAAGCTGCTCAATCTTTGATAGCTTTATTACCAACAAAGATAATGACTTCTTTTTCAGTCGCGGCTGGTCTGCTTCCAGCAGTAGGATTTGCAATGTTAATACAAATGATGATGGATAAGAAGGTTGCTCCTTACTTCTTTATTGGCTTCATTCTTAGTTCATATTTAAAGATGCCAGTAATTGGAGTTTCAGTACTTGCTTTACTCATTGCACTTTTAATAACTCAAAAAAATAAAGCAGCAAAGAATAATCAACACTAAATAGAGGTGATTTTTTATGGCTAAAAAGAAATTAACAGTAAAGGATTTAAATCGGGTATTCTGGCGCTCTTTTGCTTTGCAAGGATCAGAATCTTATACAGACATGCAGGGAATGGGCTATACTTTTTCAATTTTGCCAGCTCTTAAAAAAATTTATGCCGGTAATGATGATAAGCTCTATGAATCTGCATTACGAAATACAGCTCTTTTTAATACGACGCCACACATAGCTACATTTATTATGGGAATGTCATTAGCCTTGGAAGAAGAAAACTCCGTTGACCCAGATTTTAACGTTGAGGCAATTTCCTCCTTAAAAGCGGCACTGATGGGCCCTGTAGCAGGGATCGGAGATACCTTATATTGGGGAACATTTAGAGTAATTGCTGCAGGAATTGGCCTTTCTCTTGCTACTCAAGGTAACATTTTAGGACCGATTCTCTACTTTTTAATTTATACTACTTTACATTTTATTGGTCGCTATGGTGGCATAAGGTTAGGTTATAGCATGGGTGCCAAGGCAATGGAAAAAGCTTACGAAGGAAATTATCTTGAAAAATTTACGTTAGCCGCTTCTATTGTTGGTTTAATGTCCATTGGTTCCATGACCTCTTCATTAGTCAACTTTAAGATTTCTGCAATATTTAAAACTGCTGGTGGCACAATTAATGTTCAGAGCATTCTTAATGATATCTTTCCTGGACTACTGCCTCTTGGCTTGACCTTTTTAATGTATTACCTGTTAAAGAAAAAGGTTAAGGTAATCTGGTTAATCTTAGGAATTTTCGTTCTGGCTATTGCAGGAGTTTATCTAAATATCCTAAAGTAAAGAATTGTTATTAATAAAAAATGTGCAAAACGCATTATTTGCTGTTTTACACATTTTTTCTTTGTTCAACCGAAAATCACTAAATGAGTCTTATATATGATAGAATTAATATTTACTATATTAGTTTAACTTTGAAAAAGAGTATTAAAATAGGATAGAGCTAGTTATCTTGCTATGACCTACTATTGAAGTATACACTTAAATATATAAGAAATTTCGCTAAAATTAAATGAAATTTGTTAGTTTATTAGAACTAACAGTTTTGTCAATAGCTATGCTTGTTATATAATTCTACAAGTTACAAAACTTGGACCAGGTTCCAAAATTTATGCTCACATTGGGTGTGGTTATTAATGATATATAAACAAATTAAAGAAAAGATTTTCAATCAATACATTAAAGTGGCAGACAAAACCGTTTTAATTCCTTCTGAAAGAAGTTTATCAGAAAAATACGAAGTAAGCCGGCCAACAATCAGAAAAGCCTTAACTTCATTAGAACAAGATGGTCTGATAACTAAAGACTATGGTCGAGGCTATATAATTAATCAGGCTGTAACTGGCCAAGATAAATATGTAGATCATGAGCTAAGCACATTTATTGGCTTTTTTGAAGATGCAGAGCATCAACAAAAGCCAACTTCTTCGAAAGTTTTACAGCAATCAGTGGAATATGCTGATGAAAATATCGCTAAAAAGCTAAATCTTGAAAAAGGCGATCCTATTTTTGTTCTGTCAAGAATACGTTATATAAAAGAAACACCAATGTGTGTTGCTAGGTCCTATATTCCTCTAAAATTTGATGGCAACTTAATAAATCAGGATTTTAGTAAAAAATCTTTATTTACAGCTTTAAAAGACAATGGACTTAAATTAAATAAGGCCAAGCGCACAATTGAAGTAGTTAGAGAGGAATCGCCCGACTACCTTTATTTAAAGATAGATAAAAGTGAACCAATCTTAAAATTTACCAGCATAGGCTATACCAAAAAAGGTATTCCATTTGAATACGAAGAGTCAAGATATCCTGCGTACAAAGTAAAATTTGAAAGTACTGTATGCTAAAGTTGATTGTCTCAAAAAGCAAAAAATGTTCTTAAGCACAATATGCTAAGAACATTTTTATTAGTTTATTCTCTTAATAATCTTTTTGCCAAAGCAAAATCACCAACAGTCGCAGAACCATTATTACTAATTTCCGGCATAGTGATGTATTGCTCCAATGGTGGTACGTGCACATAATCGTTCAGTAATGTCGCAAAATCACGACGGACTTTATTCAGGAATTTTTCACTGGTTACACCTCCACCGAAAACAATTTTGTCCGGGCGTAAAATTAAAGTGACTTGCAAGGCAGCCTGTGCTACATAGTAGCTCATAATATCCCACACAGGATCGGTAAGCGGCACATCTTTTCCAGATTTATTAAGACGCGCTTCAAATGTAGGACCTGAAACTAAGCCTTCCAAGCAATCTTTATGAAAAGGACAAACACCAGCAAAATCCAAGTCATCTGGATGGCGCTTAACTTTAACGTGTCCCATTTCGGGATGACCTAAAGATCCAACCAATTTACCGTTAATAATAGCTCCGCCGCCGACACCAGTGCCAATCGTGTAGTAAACAAGTGAATCAACATCTTCATTAGATAGCTGCGACATTACATATTCACCAAAGGCAGAACCATTAACATCAGTAGTAAAGAAAACTGGGACTTTAATTGTTTTAGTCAAAAAACCGACAAAGTCAGTATTACTCCAACCTTTTTTTGGAGTATCAGTAATGAAACCATAATTAGGTGCCGTTTTCCGTATTTCAATTGGTCCAAAAGATGCAATTCCGATTGCATCAACGTCAAACCGTTTAAAGTAATCCACAGTTTTCTGCATAGTTTCTTCAGGCGTTGTAGTCGGAAAAGTTGTTTGATCCTTTACTTGATAGTTCTCATTACCGACCGCACATACAAATTTTGTACCTCCGGCTTCAATTGATCCTAGTAACATTTATATCTCCTTAATTATTTTTTTATTTAGATATTATTTATTATAACCCTCAATCTAGATCCGAAAAAATTTTCTTAAAAAAGCCTGCCAAATAATATCTTAACTATTTAGCAGGCGAGAACCGAGTATTATTATAGCTTCTGGCAGACTTCAAATATTTCTTTATTTGGTCCGTAGAAGTTAAAATACTTAATACCATTTTCCCAGTATGGCAAACTTTGAATTCCATTTTCAACAAACTGTACATTTAATTTTTGAACTTCGGTAAATGCACGATTTATATCGTTGGTATCAAGCGCAATATGATTAATTGCTCCTACTTTTCCTGGAGCTTCTTGAGGAGATTCCCAACTCTCAAGCATTAATGATCCTAACTGGTAAAATCCCACTCGGCTACCTTGATTATCTTCAGTATTCACCAACTTAAAACCTAAGCTTTGATAAAAATCTCTACTTTCAGCAAATTTTTTTGTTGGAATACCTACATGTTGCAAGCCATTAAAAATCATTTTGTTACCTCAAACTATCTGACAGTATCTTGCCATTCAGTGTAATACTTAACATTAGAAACAGCAATTTTACCTTCAGTTACAAAAAAGCTGAATTCTTTTCCTGTTTTATGATACATTCTAGCACTTAGAGCAATATTGTTAATATAGATTATGATGATACTAGCATCAACAATCAACTTAATATCATATTTTTTGCCTTTTTCAAGTGCAATTGGACGCTCTAGACCAACATCAAAATATTGTGGCCACGGATAATTAGGAGTTCTGGAAAATTTAAGTGCATGTTCAGGTTTAGAAACTTTATATTGATAGCCCTCTCTGGTTTCATCGTTAACAAAAGCCTTTATGCCAAATTCTTTAGTATCATCTGTTACTTCGAGCTGTGCTTCAACTAAGAATTGTTCCGGAACTTCATTAATTACAGTATGCTCTTTTTTACCGTTGGCTTCTCCAATTTCAAAAGATGGAATTGTTTCAACTTTTGCAAAATTGTCAATTATTGTTTGCGGCAAGGTTACACCCAGTGTCTTATCTTTTCTTTGAACAATCTGATGAGGAACAAAAGCGCCACCCCAATCCCAATTACCGAGATCATCATTGTTCTCTTTTGTTGCTACCCAGCCACTCAAATATCGACCTGCTTTTTCATTACCAACTGATCTGGCAGCATAATATGCCTTGCCATCAAAAAACTCATCATTTAATGAGTGCCAGTTGCCAAATAAATCATTACTAATTCTATATTTTGTCCGCTTGTCCTCTGAGTACTCTGAAAATAAAAGATACCAATTTTCTCCTATTTCAAACAAATCTGGCATTTCTATCATATTAAACTCATTAGGTGTCCAAAAATCTCCTTTAAAAGCCCAGTTTTTCATATCTGGAGATTCAAAGTATACTAATCTTCCCGTTGGTTTCTTTTTATCACTTGGAAGTCTTGCACCTAAAACTAAAATGTATGAGTGCCTTTTCTTAGAGTAAACTACAACTGGATCACGCCAATCATTATGATCATAACCCTTTTGTGGTACTAAACTGCTAGCCTGGCCAATTTTATTCCAATGAATTAAATCTTTACTAGTAGCAGACATTAAAATTTCTGAAGTTTTTTTAGCTAACTTTGCCTGACGGTTATGCCCTGTATAAAAAGCTATTTTGTCATCTTTTCCTTTTGTGACACTACCAGCATATATAAACTGATCTATAGCATCATGAGGACCTTTAGGTAAAACCTCACCATAATCCTTAAAATTCACAAAATCTTTCGTAGTTACGAGTGACCAGCCAAATGGATCAGTTAAAGGTTCAGGCTTGCGTGTGTCTCTTTGGTGGAACAAATAAAAAGTTTGATCTTCTTCATTAAAGAACGGCATACAATCGCCAAACCAACGATCTTCTGGTTTATAAAATATTTTTTGCATATCTAATAATTTTCCTCTATTCGTCTTCAGCCTTTTTAGCATTTTTCATATTAAACCTGATTAAGGCAGACATGGCAGTTATTTTTCCAATAACTTCGTTTATGCTTTTTCCCTGCATCCGCATATTTAATGTTTCCACCAGTACTGGCAGGTTCACCCCACCAAATAATGCAAATTGATTGTGCCAATTTATACTTCTTTTGGCTAATTCATTAAAAGGGGTTCCCCCTGCAATATCACAGAATATGATTGTGGGTTCATTTAAGCAGGGTACAATAACTTGATCTATTTTTTTGGAAAAAATGTTTATCCCCTGATCACCTAGATTGATGGCTTTTAAATGATCTATTTTGCCAAAAAAGGATTTTAATACTTTTTCAAACTCGGTAGCAAGATTACCATGTGTAGCAATGATAACGTTAAACATTAAATTCAAATCCTTTTTAAATATAATCTTTTAAATAAACGGTAGGACTCTGTGGTGTAGGTATTACAGTGACTTCAACTCCGCGTCCTATTAACTTTTTAAATGCCTCTTTTTCTTCTGGAGTTACATTAACCGAAGGACGTATACGTTCTGTTCCATCTCTTTGTGCCAAATTACCAACATTTACAGACTTAATTGGCAAACCATTATCAATTAAATAGTTGACATCCATTGGGGACACACAAATCAGTAAAACACGTTGTCCATTGTATTTTCCACTTTTGATATTAGTTAAAGCCTTCTGTCTGCCTAAAATTGACGTACTAACGTTAGCAGGTGCAGCAAGTCGCACAACTGTTTTACGCATATCGTCATTTACAATACTATCGTTAATTACCATGATTCTTGTGGCATTCAATCGACCACTCCACTGAGTAGCCACTTGCCCATGAATCATCCGATCATCAATTCTTACGTGAATAATTCCTTCCATGCTTTCTGTCATCTTGCTTACCTCTATGCTAAAACATGCATAGCATTCAACGCTATAGAAACAACCAATACAATTAGAATTACGTAAAGAGGTTTTACCTTTTTACCAAGCAGGTAATATATCAGAGCAACAACAGCTGCAGGTAACAATCCAGGCATAATCTGATCTAGTATGCTGTTTCCAGTCATCGTCAGTTTTCCCTGTTTAAAAGTAAATGCCAAATTGACCTTAACCATAGTTGCAGCCAAAGCACCCACAACCATCAGTCCCAACACAGATGCGGCGTTAGTCAGGGCTTTTAAAGTGGTATTTAATGAGGAAAGCATCTTGGTTCCAGATCTATACCCTACGTTAAATAGTGGATAAGCTGTTAGTCGTAAAAGAATTGAAGCAACGATCCACATAATACAACCAAAAGGATTACCGTGTAACGCCATGTTGGCAGCAATGGCTCCAAAAATTGTCCAAGGAATAGTGACAAACAAACTGTCTCCTATACCAGCCAAAGGTCCCATTAATCCAGTCTTTAAAGCACTGACCGCCTCAAGAGATTCAGTTTTACCTTTTTCTTCCATACCTACGTCAACACCCATAATAAATGGTGCTGTATATGGAGTAGTATTAAAGAATTGCAGCTGGGTTTTAATAGCAGTCTTCTTACCCTCTGAATCATCTTGATAATTTTCTTCAATAAAAGGCAACATAGCATATGTGTACCCTAAACCTTCATATTTTTCATAGTTTAATGAAGTTGCGCCAAATATAATCCAACGATTCATTACTTTTCTATAAATATTTTTCATTTTACTCATCTTCGTTAGCTCCCCCATTTACAGTTTCCTCAGTTGTGTTTTGCTTTTTTGATTGATTTTTATATAGGATTAAAGCGATAGCAAAACCAATTAAGGAAATACCGATAATCGGCATCTTTAAATAAATTGCTAAAACAAAGCCAATAATCAAATATGAGAAGTAATCTCTAGTTGGTAAATATTGCAATAGCATTCCAATACCAACTGCTGGTAGTATTCCTGCAGCGGTCTTAAGACCACCTGAAAGCCAAGCAGGAATATAGTTAATGAAGCTGCCAACAATCTTAGGCCCTAAAATTACTGTTAAAAGAACGGGAATACCGGAAACAAAACTGGTAAACAATGTAGCAAGATACTGCATCCAGTTAATCATGTGGTAATTTCCCTGATCGGCATACTTTTCAGCCTTCTGTTGACAGAAAATATTTGCTGACCATTTTAAAACATCAACCTGGACAATCAGCAAAGCAATTGGAATCGCAAGTGTGATACCAATCGCAGCAGACTGCTTTGTGGCAATCGCCAAGTAAGTACCAATTAAAGCTGCCGTCTGATAGTCAGGGACAGAGGCGCCACCGAAACTTGTAATTCCAAGTGTCATTAACTGCAAGGTACCACCGATATAGAGTCCTGTTTCTACATTACCCATAATCAAACCTGCAATTAAACCAGCAACAACTGGTTGAGAAATTCCAAGCTTAGGCCCCTCCTTATCAAAGTTAATTATAAAACCGTATATTACGATTAAAATATTACGTAATAGCATTTTTCTCTCCTTCTTGAAAAATAGTAAACAATTAAACTTACTTCACTTCAAAAATTACATAGCAATAACTATGCCAAGATTGCAAGAAAAAAAGAACTACTTAATAATGCAGTTGTCACTTGGTTTTATTGTCTGTTAAAAATGATTTGATCAACATAGATTAACTCTGACCGTGGAATTTTCACACTATAATTGTCCTTTATCACACCGAATGCGGAATTTATTTTTTCAAGGTCCTGACCATGCTCCTTTGCAAATTGTTCTTCAAACTCTGGATTTAAATTATTTTCTTCCTTCCTGATTAAGCGTTCAATCAAATAGCTAACATGAACATATAAAGTAAACTTCTTTTGGTTTGATAGTGAAAAGGAAAATTTCCTTTCCAGTTCTTGAATAAAAATAGTAATATTTTCTATTACCTTTGATGGATCCAAGATAGTAACCATGTTGATTGTTTGTTCTAAGGAAAAGTTTTTGACTAGATTATTTGAAATACCGCTAATTTCATCATTTGAAAATGAACCCGCAAGCCATTCCTTAAATTTTTCAGTTCCCTTATCAGATAGTATTTTTTCCAAGAGAATGAAATCAATTCCTTCAATTTGGGGATCTTCAGTGCCTATAATTCCCACAACGTCATACATTCTTTTAATTACCTGAACTTTATGAGTGTCTTGCAAAGCCTGAAAATCATAAGGAATAATTTTGATTTTCTTAGTCGGTGGCAAGCATCGTTCTAGCAATCGAGCTACGTGAGTTGCAGTTCCTATTCCTGAATAACAAGTTGTTAAAATGGCCTTAACTTTATTTCTTTCTGGGTAGGTTAATTTAATATCCAGTTGACTTATTTTTCTGGCATTTTCACTTATTTCTCTAAAACTGCGCTTTTTTAAAACGCTCTCTCCTACTTCCAATGCCAGTGGAGTAGAAACATTGTTCATAAGTAAAATTGGAGCGTTTATTTGACGGGGAAAGAGTTTTTCTATTTCTTTTAAGGATCCCATATCTACTAAAATAATTAATCCATGGGAAATGTCATTGTTCTCACTGTAGTCAATTATTTGGTTAGCTATTTGTTGCGTGCTAACGTTAATTGGCATATCAAATGCATCTAGAGTGTGTGTATTAAGTAATCTGTTAACAACATTCACAATGCTTCCCGCTGTAGCATAACCGTGTGCAATGACAATTGCTTTAATTAAACCTGTTTTAGTAATTATTTCTAATTTGTTCAAATAGATAGTTAGTAAAACGTAGTCAATTTCGTTTAGGTCAATGTCAAGATTATCCTTAATCAGAGTTATCAAGCGATTAACATATTGATAAACGTCAGAATATCTCTGTTGCACATCCTTATTAAGATCACTTAAATCCTGCATATCCTTCAATTCTGTATTATCTAAGCGAATTTTTTGTCTTTCAAATAGATAATAGCTAACCGCATAAATGGCATTGCCACTAATTTTCAATTGATAAGCATTTTTTAATTGGTCGAAGAGTCTTTTAACACTTTCGATTACATAAGATAAAAAGGGTATTTGTTTACTATTATCTTTTTCAAAAAGCAATGTATCGAATAGCTGATAAACAACCTGTTTCAGTTTTGATTCACATTGATGTAAATCATGATTACTTTGCACATAAGTCGATAATATTCTTTTTAAACTTTTTAGAAAAACTTGTTTTTCAGGTGTATTACGTGCTATTAGATCTTCCAATTCAGTGTCATCATTAATTACAATTGAATTGCTTTGTGAATGATAGGTATCAATTTTACTGTTACTCAAAACCTCATCAGGTAAAAATGAAGCGGTAATTGATATTTCTTTTTCATTTTTATTTTCTGCATTGGCTCTTGCAATCGTCAGCTTAATTGCATTCTTTAAATCACCAATATTTCCAGTGGGTTCATAATTAGCAAGCATTTTCAAAACCTGACTACTTACATTTAGCGTTTTTCCAATTTTTTTCTGTTCATTTTTAAGCAAAGTAAAAACTAGATTTTGTCGTTCCTCCCTGCTTCTTTGTCTTAGAGGTGGCAAAGTAATTTTGACCGGAATTCGGCGCATAAAAGTAGTCAAAAAATTAGTATCCAGGTCTGCCGTGGTAGCAAAGCATAATCTGACATTCACTTTTTTGCCTTTTTGCGTTTCACCAACCGGATATACAATTCCCTGGTCAAGATACGTAAATAGCTTTTCTTGTCCCTTTGAACCCAGCCTATGAACCTCATCTAAAAACAAAACTCCACCATCAGCTTCTACAAAAGCTCCATCATGATCAAAATCAGCACCGGTAAAAGCCCCTTTTTTATAACCAAATAAATTACTGGTTAATAATTCTGGGTTATCTGCATACTGAGCGCAATTAACAGTAATAAAAGGGGCATTTGGCTTAATGAGCTTTTGTGTACGACAAAATTGATTGATTAAACTAACTAAATAACTTTTGCCTGTTCCACTTTCCCCAGTTATAAGCAAAGGCAACCCGCCATTTGGATATAAAACAGCTGCTCGCACTCTTTCAACACTTTCTTTCAGACTGGGATTTATTTGTGTTAGTCTTTTTAAAACATCTTTATTATTATTTTCTTGCTCTATTTTCGCTACAGATTGATAAATATTGTTTTTGAGACGAAAATTATTCCTTTCAAATTCTGCCTTATGAATAAAATGCACAGGTCGAGTTTCAATTTTTACCAATTTATGTTCTTTTGTTAGTTGATTTAAGTACAAACTAACCGTATTACGCTTTGCATTCAAAGCCTTGGCAACACCACCAGCTGTTAAATCTGCATTTAATTCTTGCAAATCTATTGTTTTGGTTTTAGCATCCAAATAACGTAAAATTTTATCTTTTAGCATGTTGACCTCTATATTTAAACAATTTGTTAAACCGCAAACACCTTCAAACGTCATTGTAAACTATATTTTTCAACTATTCAGAGCTTTTTTACCTCAGAAAACTGTGAATTGTCGCTAATACGAAATCTTTTGTTTGCTTTAACTGATTTTGAATGATCAAAGGCTAAAAAATAATTTTTTCTGAATTTTTTAGTGTGAAGAAACTTGAACTAGTGTGAGAACACAAAAAAGACTTGAGCAGTCAAACTCCAAGTCTTTTATTTTAATTGATTTATTAAAATTTTATTTTTCAGGCACATCCTGAATTTTTACATCCGCACCAAGTAGGCTGAGTTTTTCCTGCACACGGTCATAGCCTCTTAAAATATTGCCAGCATTGTTGATAACAGTTGTACCATCGGCCATTAAACCGGCTATCATTAAACAGGCTCCTGCACGAATTTCGCCAGCAGAAACCGTAGTACCATGAAGTTTAGCAGTAGGATGAACCAAAATAATATTGTCTTCAACCTTAATATCCGCACCCATTTTGCGTAATTGCTCAATATGACCAATTCTTTTAGGGTAGATTTGGTCAATGATGACACCTTCACCGGACTTAGCAGAAAGCAAAAGTGGTGTTACCGGTTGTTGCAAATCCGTCGCAAATCCAGGATAAGAAGAGGTGCGAATCTGCGTCATCTTCAAGTCACCAGCAGGATAGACAAATAAAGAATCTTCAGTAGCATCTATCACTAGACCCATTTCTTCAACTTTGGCTAAATATGAGTCCAAGTGTTCCTCAATAATGTTATGAATGCGAATACCATTTCCAATACAGCCAGCTAACGAAATATAAGTGCCGGCTTCAATCCGGTCAGGGATAATTGTATGAGGTGTCTTGGCTTCTAAATGCTCAACGCCTTCAATCCTAATTGAATCGGTTCCAGCACCCCTGATAACAGCACCCATATTATTCAAAAACGTAGCCAGATCAATTATTTCAGGTTCTTTAGCAGCATTATCAATAATAGTTTGTCCCTTAGCAGTAACAGATGCCATAATTATGTTCATTGTGGCACCCACCGAGGGCATTGCCAGATGGATTGTAGCACCATGCAGGCCATCTGCAGGTGAAGTAATTTTTATTTGATCATTCTCATTTTTTACACATGCGCCTAAGGCTTCAAATCCCTTAATATGTTGATCAATGGGGCGGGGACCAATATCATCTCCACCAGGGAAGCCCACAACAGCCTTACCAAAACGACCAAGAAGAGCACCCATAAAATAATAAGATGCACGCAAACTCTTGATTTTACCACTTGGCAATGGGCTCATCTTAATGTGTTCTGGATTGATACGCAATGTCGTGTTGTGAAAATCACTTGCGACATTCATTTCACTTAACAGATCCATTAAGTTGTCAACATCTGCAATCCTTGGAACGCCTTCCAAAGTTACTGGTGTACGCGACAAAATTGATGCTGGAATCAATGCAACAGTCGAGTTTTTGGCACCACCAATCCAGACATCACCCTGCAGGGGCTTTCCACCATGAATTATCATTTGCTTCATTGGCGAAAAAATCCTTTTCTATTTCGTTTAGTCATAATAATGTTATAGGAATTTAACAGAAAAAACAAGAGAAGACCTTCGCCTTCCCCAGCCCAAAAATCTGGTTTTTGTATTATCCAAATATGCCAATTAAAGCTTTTCTTCAGGAAGATCACAGGCAGCACCAATGAATGCTTTGTATAGACCTTCTGGTCTTTGAGGTCGACTCAAAAATTCCGGGTGATATTGGGCAGCGATAAAGAATTTATTTTTAGTCAATTCAATAATTTCAACTAGATGATTATCTGGTGAAACTCCGGCAAAAGTCATACCCGCTTTTTCGAAGTCTTCACGATATTCATTATTAAATTCATAACGGTGACGGTGACGCTCTTGAATAACATCTTGATTGTCATAAGCTGCAGCAGTTTTTGTCCCCTTCTTCAAAGTTGCAGGATAAAGACCTAAACGCAACGTTCCGCCAATATTTTCTTCATCACGTTTATCCGCCATAATGTCAATTACATTATGCTTAGTCTTAGGATCTGCTTCAGTAGTGTTAGCATCCTTGTAGCCCAAAACATCACGGGCAAACTCGACTGTTGCCATCTGCATCCCCAGGCAAACTCCTAAAAACGGAATATCATTTTCACGGGCATATTTAATTGCGGTAATCATTCCTTCAAAGCCGCGGGAGCCAAAGCCACCGGGAACGATTAAACCATCAGAATCTTTCATAAAATCGGCAATATTATCTTCAGTCACGTCTTCTGCCTGCACCTTATTAATTTTGACATCAGTATTGTAGGCGTAACCAGCATGCTTCAAGGCGTCTGTAACGGAAATGTAGGCATCTTCAAGTTCAACATATTTGCCAACAAGAGTAATCGTGGTAGTGTGCTGCAAGTTTTTAACTCTTTCATCAAGCCTTTGCCATTCAGCCATATCAGCTTCATCCTTAGGGCTCTTGAGATGTAGGAAGTCACACACTTTTTGGTCCATCCCTTGTTTTTGGAAAGCTAACGGCAAGTCAAAAAGCGATGGCGCATTAATTGATTCAATAATACGGTCAACTGGCACATCAGTAAAATTGGAAATTTTATCCTTATGCTCCTGATCAATTGGCATTTCTGCCCGTAAAACCAACATATTGGGTTGAATACCAATACTGCGCAGTTCAGCGACAGAATGTTGCGTCGGCTTAGTTTTCATTTCTTGTGCCGCATGTAAATAAGGTACTAACGTACAGTGAATATACATGACATTTTCTTCGCCTACCTCACGCCGCATCTGTCTGATGGCTTCCATAAAAGGAGTTGATTCGATATCACCAACCGTACCGCCAATTTCTGAAATAACAACGTCTGAATCTGTCGTAAGACCTGCACGCATAATTTTTTGCTTAATCATATCTGTGATGTGGGGAATGACTTGCACAGTGGCACCATGATAGTCCCCGCGCCGTTCTTTTTCGAGAACTTCTTTGTAAATTTTACCGGTAGTAACATTGGAATATTTGCTTGTGCGTACGTCTACAATTCTCTCGTAGTGACCCAAGTCAAGGTCTGCTTCAGTACCATCGTCAGTAACAAATACTTCACCATGTTGATAAGGATTCATTGTTCCGGGGTCGATGTTAATGTAGGGATCAAACTTTTGCATTGTCACCTTTAAACCGCGGTTTTTTAATAATCGACCTAAGCTAGAGGCAGTGATGCCCTTACCTAGTGAAGAAACGACACCGCCAGTAACGAAGATATATTTTGTCATTAGCCCAAACTCCTTTGCAAAAAATAAGAATAATCAAAAATAAAAAAGCTCCCATACGGGAGCTTAAACGCACATAACGTGCCCAAATAAAATACTATCTATTTTGGGAGACAAAGTCAAGAAAATTATTCATCGTCATCGTCATCGTCATCATCATTCAATTCAGACAACTGACCCTCAATGCCATCTGGCAAGTCTTCATCATCGTCATCATCGGTATTGACATATTCATCGTCATCATCAAAATCATCCGGCTCGTCATCAGCAGTGGCATCCAAGTCTTCGTCTTCCGGATCATCATTATCATAGTCAATGATATCATCGCTACCTGTAGCACTTGCTAAAAAGGCATTAACTTTTTTATGGTGTGTCCGAGTATCTTCTTCATCCTCGTCTTCAGGGTGATTAACCTCTTCATCTACAGATTCATAAGGAAACCATGAACGAAGAGCCCACACATTTTCACCCATCGAAATGAATTCACCATCGGTATTCATGTCAGTGTAGAATTGGGGCAAACGTTCCCTTATTTCTTCATCGCTGACGCCTAAGTACTTTTGCACTGCATTAACAATATCTGCAAAAGCCATTCTCTTATTGTTATCTTCTAAAATTGCGCGAGCAACTTCAATCATTGATAATTCATTGCGATTTTTATTTTTAAAGTCGTTTAATCCCACAATGTATTCCTCTCTCTTAAACAGTCTTTCTTATTTTACTAGGCGTTCAAGTAAAAATCAATGTGACGGCATAATTACCTACTAAGTATAGACCACTATAAAGGTTATATTCAATCTGAAGTTCACTTGAACCATTATTTTTAGGGAAAAATTTAATAAATTCAGTCGTACTTTGCAGATCCATTTGATAGCCTTGAGCAACATAGCGACAGTCTTTGTGCTCACCAACAACAAAATGGAGTTGTGAGTAGTTATTTCTGTCAGTTCCCCGTCTAATAATCACATTACCTTCTTTAATTAATATCTTAACGGGAATTTTGCCATCTTCCAAATATGAAACTCTGGTATTACCTGCAGATTCAATTAATTCGCCAGCAGCTTTTTTCTTGAAAGTTTCACTATCTTTGCCTTGGATTATTTTGCTAGTAAAATCGATTTTTACATTAGTCATATACTTGATTCTTTGTAATAAAAAAGCCAACCATGTTGATTGACAAATATGTCTTGATTTTTCATTTAATTTTAGCAGAAATTATTATAAAACAAATTATTTTTTAACGCCAATAATTACTTTAAATAGTTTTTTTAGGTATTGCCAGCAAAATATTTATACCACCTATTATAATTAAGCTTGCACAAAGAACAATAATAAATTTTTCACCAACATGATCAAGAATTATGCCAGAAACAACTGACGAAACGGGTCCACCAATATTGGCAAAAGTTCTGATTGTTGTTAAAACTCGCCCCAAATAATTGTCTGCTGTGGAAGTCTGAATGACAGATTCTGCAAGAACGTTATGAATACTGGTAACAGGACCAAAAAGAAAAAGCAATGTGCAAAGAAGTACCATGTTTTTTAAAGAAAACAACATCAAAATAAGCGGTATGGCGCTAATAGTCCAAGCCCAGCCAACTGTTATAATTTTTGCTTTCATTTTGCCGGCTATTAAGGCTCCCAGTATTATTCCCGCCAGTATGCATATGTAGAAAGTGCTATAAAGTGCCGGCTGTCCCGCTTTTGCGGCTATACGAGGTAAAATTAAAATCATTGCAGGTTGTGCAAACGAATAAAGCAAGCCAGACCAAAGATAGTGCAATAAAAAGACATTTTCCTTAATGTAACTGTAGCCACTGAAAATCTTTTGCCAATATTTAGTTAGGCCTTCTGCTTGGCTTTCTTTTTCTTTAAATGCATTATGAACAGGTATTTTTCTCAGAGCTGCAATTAACAATAAAAGCCCCAGTAAACTCAAGCAGGCACAAGCTAAAATAATGTCTCCGCTTGCCATAAAAGCCAGTAATGAACCAGAAAGTGCAATGCCACCAACATTTACCAGTTGATCCACGATATTAATCTTGGAAATAATACTGGTCATTTCTGTTTCATCCAGAAGAGATTCTTTTAAAATAGCGCGATCAGCAGGGTTAAAAAATTCATCACAAATTGATAGTAATCCAGCAATAATAATAGCTAAAATATAACTTTGGCTAAAATAAATAATCACAGCTGTAAGCATAAACAATAAGACTACCTGTATCACCATAGAATAGATGCTGGTTTTCTTAAAAGAGTGACTGTCAATAAAAGGACCATAAAAAATAGAAAGAGCAGCAGTTACTGTGAAAATAGCATTAGTAATGCCAACCATAGTTGAACTTTTGGTTTGAATTTGGATCCACCAAATAAAAACCATGCCATAAAGCGAGTTGCCCAAGCCACTAACTAAGCGTGACAATAAGTATGGTTTTTTCTCTAACATGATTTTTCTCGTTTCGCGCTAGTTCTGTTAAAATTCTATTTTAATTAAAAACTAATTAAATATTTAAAGCAATATATTTTTTATTAATTAGGTTAAATTCTTTTAGAACTTGCGGTATCTTGCATGTCTTTTATCTAGTAAATCGGTTAAATTTATCTTCTGAAATTTTTTCAACTTCTGCTCAATTAATTCTTTTAGTCCTTCTGCTTGGTTTTCTAAAACTCGTTCAGGCAAAACCCGTTCAACTATGCCCTGTTTCTTTAACCACTCAGGTTCAATGTGCATTATTTCTGCAGCTTTTGTGGCTAGTTTAGCATCTTTCCACATAATTGAAGCAAATCCTTCAGGTGACAAAACTGTATACATGCTGTGTTCCAGCATCCATACTTCATCACTGCAGGCCAAGGCCAACGCTCCACCTGAGCCGGCTTCACCAATAATAATAGTTAGAATTGGTACCTTTAACTGCAACATCTCACTAATATTAGTAGCAATAATCTGTCCTTGACCATTCTTTTCTGCCTCTGCTCCCGGATAGGCGCCTGGGGTATTGATAAGAGTGACAATGGGAATACTCATTTTGGCAGCTGTTTTCATTACCCGCAATGCTTTACGATAACCTTGGGGTAAGGGACTGCCAAAATTAGTTGCCATGCGCTCTTTTAATTCTTGGCCCTTATTAGTTGCAATGACGCAGACACTCATATCATTTATAGTTGCAAAACCCGCGCTAATGGCGGCATCGTCACTACTTGTACGGTCTCCGTGCATTTCAAAAAAATCGGGAAACAGTTGGATTACCAGACGATGCATGTTACTTTTATGGTCACTTCTTGCCCCATCCATGATGGCTAAAATTTTGTCATTCGCCATGAACTTGAGCCTCCCATTTTTCTGCCGTAAAAATTTTAAGTATCTGAGCGAGTTTGGCTACCTGCTCATCTCGGGGAACAATACTGTCAATAAAGCCATTTTGATAAGCATTTTCAACTGTCTGAAAATCTGGTGGCAGTTTTTTATTAATAGTCTGTTCAATGACTCTGCGTCCGGCAAAACCTAATAAAGCTTTAGGCTCAGCTAAAATAATGTCTGCCTGCGAGGCAAAACTGGCAGTGACTCCGCCAGTTGTGGGATCCATAATCACGCTGACATAAAGCAAATGTGCTGCGCGATGGTCATTAACTGCCTGCGAGATTTTAGCCATTTGCATTAGTGAATGAATTCCCTCTTGCATTCTAGCACCACCCGAGGCGGTGAACAAAACAACTGGTAATTTCTTGGTGGTTGCTTGTTCAAACAAGCGAGTTATTCGCTCACCAGTAGCTGTTCCTAGACTGCCCATTATAAACACCGGATCCATAATACCCAAAGCAGTTTCGTAACCGGCAATATTGGCTTGACCGGTTAAAACCGCATCCTTAAGCTTAGTTTTGGACTGCATTTTTTTAATTGTAGCCTGATAATCTGGAAAATCGAGTGGATCAGTAGTCGCTAAATCTGCATCCCATTCCGTAAAGTCCTTTGTCAACATTTTCAAGCGTGCTCTGGCAGTCACTCGAAAACCGTAGCCACAATTAGGGCATAGCTGATATTTACCAGCACGATGAAAATAAAATTTATTGTCACATTTAGGGCAAATTCTAAAAATGCCTTTAGGAACATTTTCCTGATACTTTTTTAATGCACTGTGGGGATGACTTGCAAATCTAATTGCCATTAACCTGCGCTTCCTTTTCATTATGTCCTAGTCGCTTAAGATAATTGGGTAAAAATTCTTGATCTATATACGTTGTTAAATATGTACCGGTCTGAAATTTATCATCGTTAAGCAAAGCGATCAAAAAATCGCGGTTAGTAACTAATCCTTTAATTTCAAACTCTTTAAGAGCATCAAGCAAACGCTTAATTGCCATTTGCCTATTAGTTGCATGTGCAATAATTTTAACAATCATCGAATCGTAAAATGGTGAAACGGTATCTCCACTGTTAACCCCACTTTCAATCCTAATACCCAGACCACTAGGCAATACCATTTTTACGATCTTACCAGCTTGGGGACAAAAATTTTTACTAGGATCCTCTGCATTAATACGAGCCTCAATTGCAGCGCCATGGACATGCACATCTTCTTGAGAAATGCTCAAATCTTTACCCGTGGCAATATTAACTTGTTCTTTAACGAGATCGACATGAGCAACTTCTTCTGTAATTGAATGTTCAACCTGAATCCTAGTATTCATCTCCATAAAATAGAAATGATGGTTAGGATCCATTAAAAATTCGATAGTACCAACATTTTCATAATTTATTGCCTTTATTGCTTTAACAGTTATCTGTTGCAAATAGTCTCTTTCTCTTGCACTGATTTGTGAACAAGGCGTTTCTTCGATCACTTTTTGCTGGTTGCGTTGCATTGAGCAATCTCTTTCTGGAAGTGCTACCACATGTCCTGTTTTATCTGCCATGATCTGTACTTCGACGTGTTTGGCTGGTGAAATAATTTTTTCCAGATACATTCTGTCGTCTCCAAAAGAAATTCTGGCTTCTTCTTGTGCCTGATTAAATGCTTCTGTTAAGTCAGCAGCTTGAGTCACACGCCTTATTCCTTTTCCGCCGCCACCGGCAACGGCTTTAAGCATTACAGGGTAGCCCACTTTATTGGCAATTTTTATTGCAGCTGGAGCATCTTTAACAATTCCATCACTTCCAGGAATAACAGGTATATTATTCTTGCGCATCATTTCCCGGGCATTAGCTTTATTTCCCATTAAAGAAATGGTTTTTGACTTGGGACCAATAAAAACTAAATGGCATTCTTCACACATTTGAGCAAATTCAGGACTCTCTGATAAAAAACCGTATCCTGGATGAATTGCATCTGCTCCCGTTAAAACAGCCGCACTGATAATATTTTGCATATTTAAATACGAATCGGCTGGCTGAGGAGAACCAATACATATGGCCTCATCAGCTTCTTTAACATGTTGGGCATGTTTATCGGCCGTCGAATAAACAGCAACCGACTTAATTCCCATTTCGCGTAAAGCTCGAATTATCCTTATAGCAATTTCTCCACGATTCGCTATCAAAATTTTTTTAAACATAATGTCACACTTTACTGAATTGCAAATATTAACTGAGCAGTACAGGCAACTTTATCTTTAACAGTTGCTTTGGCCTCACCAATCCCGGCATTTCCACGCAGCTTATCCAACTTAACTTCTAAATTCAGAGTATCTCCCGGCTTAACCATTGTTCTAAAGCGAGCATTCTTGATACCTCCAAAATAGACAGTTTTTCCTTTAAATTCCGATAATGTCAGCAATGCAACTGCACCAGTTTGCGCCAAAGCCTCAGTTATCAAAACACCCGGCATTACTGGATTACTCGGAAAATGTCCCTGAAAATAGCTTTCATTAATTGTGGTATTTTTTTGAGCAACAGCATATTTACCGGGCTCATAATCTAAGACCTGATCAATTAACAGCATTGGGAAGCGGTGAGGCAAAATAGCCTGAATCTGCACACTATCTAAAGTATGTAACTTTTTTGGTTCACTCATATTTGCTTCCTTCATTCTGGAATAACCGTTATCAGTGGTTGATCATATTCAACTACTTGTTCATTTGTAACTAAAATTTTATCAATAGTCCCTGTAAAATCGCTTTTAATTTCAGTCATCATTTTCATTGCTTCAATAACGCAAACCACATCACCTTTATTGACATGATCACCCGGCTTTTTATATTGAGGTTTTTCTGGACTTGCTTGTAAATAAACTATGCCAACAAGTGGTGCCTTAATTTTTAAAGTTTTCTGCTTAGGTGTATCTAAATTGCTAAGTTCTTGATGATTAGTTTCCTGCAGTGTTTTAGCAGACGATTGGCCCACAGGACTTTCTTCCCCAATTTCTACTGGTGTAGCTTGACTTTTGTCAATCTTAATATGACCACCCTTAAAATCTAAATCCAGTTTGGTGATATCACTTTGATTAATTTCTGCGATCAATTTTTCAATTTCTTCAAAAGTCATTTAATCATCCCACCTTTTTAATGCAATCACCGCATTATGTCCACCAAAACCAAATGAATTGCTGATGGCATAATCTATTTTTTGTTGACAATTTTGTTTATTGACCAAATTAACTTTGCAGTCAGGATCTTGCTGGGTTACTCCTACATTAATCGGCAATAATTCTGAATTAAGCGCCAAAATTGTGGCAATAGCTTCAACAGCTCCGGCTGCTCCTAGTAAATGACCCGTCATGCTTTTAGTACTTGAAACTAGCACATTACTATTTTGACCAAAAACCTGATTAATTGCTTTAGACTCAGCCAAATCATTTGCTTTGGTACTTGTACCATGGGCATTGATATAACCCACTTGCTCAGGACTAATTTCAGCTTCACTAAGAGCCAGTTCCATTGCTCTTGCAGCCTGGTCGCCACTTGGATCAGGAGATGTAATATGGTATGCATCCGAACTAGTCCCATAACCGACAATTTCACCTAAAATATGTGCGTCTCGACTTTGAGCATGTTCTAGCGATTCTAAAACAAGAGAACCTGAACCTTCTCCCATCACAAAACCGTTACGATTTTGATCAAAGGGAATACTTGCTTTTTTAGGATTCGTTGACCTGGACAATGTTGAAATTGCCGCAAAACCGGCTATTCCACTTTCATTGATTGCAGCTTCTGAACCACCAGTAATCATGACATCAGCATAGCCATCTTTTATCTGTCTGAAAGCTTCACCAATTGCATTTGTACTCGAAGCACAGGCAGTCACAATTGTGGTACTGATTCCTTGAGCATGATAGCGAATAGAAATGTTGCCTGCTGCCATGTTAGCAATTGAAGTAGGAATAAACATTGGCGATACTCGATCCAGACCTTTTTCGTGCCATTTAATAACTTGTTCTTGGATGGTAGTTAGTCCGCCAATTCCTGTGCCCCAGATTACGCCAAAACGTTCACTATTGGTATTTTTATCATCAATTCCTGCTTGTTCCAAGGCTTGTGCGGTTGCATACATCGCGTAGAGTGTGAATGCATCCATGCGTTTAATATCTTTTTTAGTTAAAAAAAGCAATGGGTCAAAATTGTCCAGTTGCCCAGCCAGAGTGACCCCACTTGAATCAGCATCAAAATAAGTAATTGGCTCAAAACCAACTTTTTGACTATTGAGTCCAGCTTCAAAGCTGGCAACGTCATTACCAATAGGTGTTAAGGCACCCAAACCTGTAACTACTACTCTTGTCATTACTTACTCCTTACTGCATTGTCAATCCGCCGTCTACCGTTATTGTCTGACCAGTAATATAGTCATTTTGGGCTAAAAAAACTGCGGTTTGTGCTATTTCTTCAATTTGGCCTAATCGTTTCAGCGGAATTTCCTTAACTAATTGTTGCTGGATTTTTTCACTAAGGCTTCTAGTCATTTGTGTGTCAATCATTCCTGGAGCAATGGCGTTACAGCGCAAATTGCGTAATGCTGCTTCTTTAGCAACAGATTTAGTTAAACCAATAATTCCTGCTTTACTAGCGGCATAATTAGCCTGACCAATGTTACCTGTTAAACCAACTACACTCGATAAGTTAATAAAACAGCCTTTTCTTTGCTTATACATCGGTCTCAGTGACTGTTTAATGACATTAAAGGTGCCAATCAAATTGGTGTTAACTACACTTAGAAAGTCTGCTTTAGACATGCGATTGAGCAGTCCGTCTTTGACAATACCGGCATTATTGACCACAACATCTAGATGTTCAAAATGATTGATAATTTTGGCAATCATTTCTTTCACATCTTCTTCTTTGGTAACATCTGCGCTAATATCCATTACTTCAACCTGATCTTTTTCAAATTGGTCGATGACTTCAGAACTAATTGGTTTGCGGGCGTTTAAAACTATTTTTGCTCCCTGTTTGGCAAAAGCTTGAGCAATTGCCAGGCCAATACCGCGTGAACTACCAGTGACCAAGACCACACTATCTTTTAACTTCATGAATTAAACTCCTTTAAAGCTGAAATCGTTTCTTGCATATTGGCCACGCTATCTGTTTGATAGGTTGGAACTCCTTTAAGAATCTTTCGTGCAAAAGAAAGTAAAGTTTTACCTGGTCCTAATTCAACAACCGCAGTTATATCTTGACTATGCTGAGCCAAAGTTTTTGCAAAATAGGTAGTCGAAACTAGCTGCTCCGTCAAAGTCGAAACAAGGTTGTCAGGTGCAAACTCTTTTTGGGTCGTAGTGCTATAAATTGGGAAAGTACCATTATGCCAATCAACTTTTTGCAATTCAGTTTTCAAAGCTCCTTGAATTGATTTCATTAATGGTGTGTGAAAAGCACCGCTTACTTTTAGTGGAACTACACGCGCACCATCTTTTTCAAGTTGTTCACGCAAATTTTGAACTGCATTTTTTTCACCACCAACAACAATTTGATTAGGAGTATTAACATTTGCTATCCCAATCAGACCTTTTTTTTGGGCATCCTTTATGGCTAATTCAACATTTGCTAAAGAACTCTTCATGACTGCCACCATAACTCCTGGATTTTGACTGCTTGCTTGTTGCATAAGTTCACCGCGCTTTTTTATTAAGCGAAGTGCTGACTCAAATTCTAAGTAGTTAGCACAAGCAAGACCGCTATACTCACCCAGGCTAAGTCCGATACCTAATTTTTCAAAATCAGCATTTTCGCTAAGAATTTGGTACAAGCCGTAACTCATTGTCAAAATAGCGGGTTGAGAATAACGCGTTTGTGCCAGCTCATTTGCCTTTTCTGCATCAAATAAAAATTCCGCGAGATCTAACTGCAATATATCACTTGCTTTAGCAATGATTTTCCGGTAGTGCGGTTCAGTTTGGTATAAATCATATGTCAGACCGGTTTTTTGAGCCCCCTGACCACTAAATAGTAAACAGATCATTTGCTTATCTTTCCCCATTTAGCAGTTTGTCTGCTTGACTATAAACTTCAGCTAGAATTTCAGCAGCAGGTTGTTCCTTTTTTACCATGCCGGCGATTTCACCTGCCATGAAAGATCCTGTTTCAGAATCGCCTTCAATTACCGCCCTTCGCAAACTACCGGTTCCCAGTTCCTCTAACTTGTCATAATCAGGATGCGGCTTTAACGCCTCTTCCTTTTCAATTCCAATATACGTTTTAGCCATCTTATTTTTTAAAACCCGTGAAGGATGGCCTGCATATTCACCAGTAACTAGGGTACTGGCATCTTTGGCACGTAAAACAGCTTTTTTATAATTAGGATGTATCTTTGATTCAGTTGCTACTAAAAAGCGAGTGCCCATTTGCACGCCCTCAGCACCCAACATGAATGCAGCAGCCATACCGCGACCGTCGCCTATTCCTCCAGCTGCAATTACGGGAATTTTAACTGCATCTACAACTTGTGGTACCAGGGCCATTGTTGTTAATTTTCCGATATGACCACCTGATTCCATCCCTTCGGCCACAACAGCGTCAACACCTACACGTTCCATCATTCTAGCCAAGGCAACGGAACCAACAACTGGGATTACTTTAATACCAGCATCTTTTAACTTTTCTATGTATTTTGCCGGATTGCCAGCTCCAGTAGTCACAACTGCAACACTGTCTTTATTGGCCAAAATAACATTGACAACTTCATCAGCATAAGGTGAAAGCAACATCACATTTACACCAAAAGGCTTTTTGGTTAGTGCTTTTGCTGATTCAATCTCGTCAGCCACAACACTTCCAGGTGCATTGCCCGAACCAATAATTCCTAAGCCACCAGCATTTGAAACAGCAGCTGCCAGCTTGCCATCCGCAACCCAGGCCATGCCTCCTTGAAAAATTGGATATCTAAGACCCAGTTCTTTCATAAATGGACTTAATTCCATTTGTTAACCCTCTTTCGCTGCCAGTTGTTTTTTAACAAAATCAACTAAATCCTGAACCGTTTCAATACCTTCTTCACTTTCAATCTTGATGTCAAATTCATCTTCTAGTTCATTAATCACTTCAAACACGTCAAGACTGTCAGCATTTAAATCGTCTTTTATATTGGATTGGGCTGTGACAGCATTTTCGTCTTCTCCGGTTTGTGCAACGATAATTTCTTTTACTTTGTTAAAAATTTCTTCTTCAGTCATTTGATTTCTCTTTCTAAATAAATTATCTTTATTGTTTTTAAAAATTTAAGGCAATGCTGGCAGCCGTCAGACCACCGCCAAAGCCACTTAAAATCAGTTTTTGATTGTGCTTAATGATGCCAGAATTAACTGCTTCATCCAGCAGTATTGGGACACTAGCAGCAGAAGTATTGCCATATTTGGCAATATTTTCCAAAAATTTTTCTTCAGGAATATTTAAGTGCTTTGCTATCGCAGATATAATGCGTCCATTTGCTTGATGGAGCAAAAACCACTGCACATCATCTTTTTTCCAGTTTGCTTTAACTAAAACCCGCCTAATCGAATTAGGTACTTCATGAGTAGCAAAGTCATAAACAGCTCTACCGTCCATCTCAAAGTATTTCTTGTGTTTTGCAATGTTATCCGAGCTATAGGGTGAACATAAAGGTTGGTACCCGGCAGTTAATTTTGGTCCCAGATCTCCAAAAGCTGCTAAATCTTCAGCAACTATTCCTTTTACTTGAGTACTTTTTTCAACTAACACGCCACCACTACCATCCCCAAAGAGAACAGCGGTTGAGCGCTCTTGCCAATCTATCAACTTGGACAAAACTTCTGCTCCGATAACTAATCCTCGTTGATAGGGTCCTGCTAGCAATTTATCTGCAATTGCCAAAGCATAGATAAAGCCAGAACACGCCGCATTAATATCAAATGCCAATGCTTTGCCAGCGTGCAGTTTGCCCTGCACAATTGCTGCAGTTGAAGGTGTCAAATAATCAGGCGACATAGTTGCCACAATAATAAAATCTAGTTGTTCAGGTTTGAGATCAGCGCTTTGCAAAAGCAGTTGAGCAACAGTTAAAGCCAAATCAGAAGTCTGTTCATCTTGAACTACATGCCTTTGTTTGATACCAGTTCTTGAAGATATCCATTCATCTGAGGTAGTCATTATCTGTGCTAAGTCATCATTGGTAATTACCTTAGAGGGAACGTAATGAGCAGTTTGACTAATTCTTAAGCTCATCAGTTAACGCTCCTTTTATTGTCAATTCGGGCCGGAAATTCAAGAAAAGCACGCAGGTTCAACAGAGCACGTTCAATAATTGCCACCTGTTCATTATCAAAGCCTGCAATAAACTTTTTTACCATATGGCGGTGAAATGAATCGTGCGCCCGATAAATTAAACGACCCCGACTAGTTAAGCCCAGTCGGATTATCCTCCTGTCATCTTCACCGTTTATTCGCATGACATAGCCCTTTCGCACCAAATTATTGACCATTGTTGACAGCGAACCTGCTGTTACCATCAATTCACTTGCTACTTGGGAACTGGTCTTGTGTTCATACATAGTAATCGCATCGATTGCGTGTAATTCTCTTAGTGAAATGTCTTTAAATTCACTTTTACGTAATTCGCGTTCT
This sequence comes from Lactobacillus laiwuensis, assembly GCF_019972835.1. Lineage (GTDB taxonomy): Bacteria > Bacillota > Bacilli > Lactobacillales > Lactobacillaceae > Lactobacillus > Lactobacillus laiwuensis. Next base: position 200,823 of record NZ_BPPB01000004.1, read on the forward strand.
TCGACTTTCATGATATCTGAATAAACCGTAGACAAAAGATTATTGATGCGTTTTAAACTTGTCTCCAATAGCATCACCTCTTACTCAACTATATAATCTGTACTAATAAACTCTTGATACTAATTTATAAATATATATAAAGCTATAATTTAAATTTTTATTTCAAATAATCTCGCTTTATACCAACATTTAGCATCTCCTTTAAATACTTTTATATTCAAAATAAATTATTAGAGTATGATATGGTATTATTTACTAAATGTCAAACTCCTTTTTGCAATATTAGTTTATTTGCGTTATCAAGGCAAGTATTTTTAAAAAACTCTAAAAATAAATAGTTTGAATATCAAAGTATTTTTACAAATTTAATTAGGTATAAGGATAGATTATTAATGAATAGTTCAAAAAAACAAGAATATCTCAAAATATTGTTGAACAAATTTCAACTAGAAATTAATTGGTGGGAAAGCATCGATTCCACAAACTTGTATGCAAAACAAAAACTAGCTGCTAAGGGATATTCAGGTCCCGTGCTATACGGAAGTGATGAGCAAACTTCCGGCTATGGTAAACAAAGTCGTCACTTTATTTCACAAAAAGGGGGCATTTATCTATCATTAGTTATCGAAGTGCCTCAATTGAACTGGCAGAATCAAGGATTATTAACTACCGGTATTGCATGGGAACTGTATTTGGCCATTAAAGAAATATTTCATTTAGAGACTCAATTCAAATGGGTAAATGATCTGCTTTTCAAAGGTAAAAAAATAGCGGGTATCCTGGTTGAAGTACCACAGCCCCAAGTTGCGGTTATTGGCATTGGCTGTAATCTTTATCAAAATCATTTGCATAATGAATTAAAGACGGCTGGCAACTTACTAACAAAAATGCCCAGTGAAAAGCAAATTTGTCAATTTATCGCTCAAATTACAGAAAATTTATTAGAATTTATTCCTCAATTTTATCAAGTCAATTTTCTGCCTGATTACAAAAAGAAGCTTGCACTAATGAATCATGACGTGGTATTGACAATGGGCAAACAAAGAGTATTAGGAAAAGTGATAGATATAACACAGCAGGCAAATTTAGTTTTAAAAACTGCAGCGGGCTTAAAAAGTTTTAATGCTGGCGAGGTCACGAAAGTAAGAAATTTTTAGCAAACAAAAAAAGACGAAGTTCTTCGTCTTCTGAAAAATACTTATTAAAATTTCATAATCGTTTATAGCTTTTAGTATAGTAAAAAGAGCTTTTACTTCTTCTTTGCTTTACTCAAGGAGTCTTTGACAGCTTCTTTTATTGCTCTGCTGGTTTCTGATGCTCCAGAAACGGCATCGACATCGTAGGTGTTTTGCTCAACCATTTTTTGAGGTAATTCTTTAACCGCTTTTGAGCCGTAGTCATCACTTTCAGTTTGCTTCAAAATTTCAACATCCGCAATCTTGCCTGATTCATCCAAGGTGGTTCTGATAACCACGCCATCACCCATGCCTTGATTACTATATCCTAAATATTGATTAGGGCCAACTTTGAATTTTTGATCGCCTTCATCACTTGAAGCAACAAAATTATCATTAATTGGTGCACTATTTAGATCCGCTGTACCGATTCTAGACATATCCTGTTTAGCAACAGCAGCATTTTCCCCAGCGATTTTACCAGAAATTAAACAATCTGCAATATTACCACCAGTAGTATATTTATTAACAAATGGTGAACCTAATTCTCCTGCTTCAAATAAATGTGGGATTGGAGTCCCATTTGGATCTAGTACTTGAGCATGACCGTCACGCCGGCCGCCACCTTGAGTATTAAGCATATTTTGTCTCAAGGCAATTGCATAAAATGGCCCATTTTGACTAAACGCACGCAGAGTAGCAGGATCGCGGTGATAAGCATAGTCTTTTCCTTGTTGCGCCATAAAATTGAACTCTGAAATTGTTTGAGACAAAACTTCTGGATCCTTGCCAATTGCTGAAGCCAAATCAGCAATTGAATTAGCCTTAATAATATTATCCAAGAAATGAGGCACTTTAAGACCATCATCTGGTTCATTTAGAAGTTCTTCATATTTTTCCTGGTCAAAAATCATATACGGATGGTTTTGATTCAATGGCACTACCCAATCACCATGATTATAAATATGACCATGCCGATTTAGTTCTGCTTCATTGAAGTAACGACTACCATCTTCACCAACAACGATTGCACTGCCTTTTGCTATTTCTGACCAAAAGACATTTAAAGCATATGTCGACCGAATGCCTTCTTTTTGCCTTGGTGAAAGACCATGGAATTGACCTAGAGATTCAAATGATCGCATATTCCACAACTGCGCATTTACTTCTTCCAGCATTTTAATGCCATCACCCTTATTGTACAGAGAGCCAATTGGTGACAAATAAGAAGACTGCAAAAATGTCTGGATCATTTCCTTATTATTTTCAAAACCACCGACAGCCAAAACCACGCCGTTATTTGCTTTAATGTTGCGTAAGACATGATCTCGTTCAATTTGAGCACCTAAAACAATTCTTGAAGCTCCATCTTGAACTAAATGTTTAGCTGGACTGCTGTACCAAACAGTAATTTTTTCTGAACGATCTAATACTTTTTGGCGTAAAAGTTTCCACAAGGCAGCATCACTTGTGCCATTATGAACTAAGTAATCATCATACGAATCAGCACAAGGCAATTCAGGATATTCAGTCACATATTTGGTTGAAGGAGTACCAGTCAACAATTTTTTCATGCTTACTGGTTTAACACCCAAATATTTTTCAAAATAGTCACTCATATTAGCCATTCCTTCAATTAAATTGTGGAAGGGTTCTTTATCTGGTTGCAAAGGTGCCGCTAAGTTTTCATGGTACTTTTTTAAAGCTTCATAATCCGTACCGGCTTCTACCATTTGGCCAGCATAGCGTGTATTACCACCCTCATGGCCTTCTGGAGCACTGTCGACTAATAAAACTTTAGCACCGCTATCTGCCGCAAACCTGGCAGCTGTGGCACCAGCTCCACCAAATCCTAAAACTATTACATCATAAACAGCATCCCATTTAAAACTGTGTTCATTATTCATTATTAAGCCTCCATATAAAAAGCTCTGATATAGACAACTTAATTATAATTCATAATGGTATCTTTGTGAATAAGGTAACTAATACTTTTTTACATAAAAAATAGGTAAATATAAAAATTGAAGTGACCACCAAATTTATAACAAATTTTGGGGGTCACTTCATATCTACCTATTATTTGTTTATTTTGATTTAATCTATGGTTCAGGTAAAATAATAATTACGTTTCTTAACAAGTCCATATTTACACTCCCTTTCTAGTATATTTCTTAATCAAATGATAGCTCTCAAATTAAAAAAAGTATCTATATTTTCATATTTGAAAATTTATTTTAACTATTCTTTTTACATTCACCTCATAACCAGATTTTGTCAATATATTCAAAATTTGTTTAGCTTCTTTTCTTTTCCCTGCAATTAAATCCTCATAAAACTTACCTAATATTTTTATAAAAGCTAATTCTATATTACTTGGCAGCTTTTCGATATATAATAAAGCATCATGACAAAGTTCTTTCCTTCCTTTTTTTATGCACCAATCAATGTAATTAATCATTAGGGCACTTATTGCTGATAGCATTTTTCTGTCCATTTTATTGAAATTCTGAAATTTTCTAATCATATTTCTTATCAAAAATGATGCATCATCTACGTTATAAATTTGTATTAAATTTGCCATTAATATTATTCTATAATATTCGTTTTCATCCGTGTCCTTTCGGAAAATCAATTTTTTAATTTTGCTTTTTTCAGCATTACTCAATCTTTTTAAAGCCTTATCATCATGAGTATTTGCTATCAATTTAGTAGCCAATACAGTATATTTTATGAAAGGAGTTTGTGGCTGAATTTTTTCAAATAATTTAATTATTGAATTAATTTCATAATCATCGTTAGCATAAGCAGCTTTCAAAAAACTATTCATTAGTGAAATTACTTTTCTCTTATTATCTTTTTCAAGTTTATAATCTCCAAAAAAATTTTGTGGACTCACATTATGTTTTTGCAAAATGTCTAAAAAGTCATTTACTCCAATATCATTTAGTCCTCTTTCGACCTTCGAGTAAAATGAAACAGAAATAACACCAGCTGCCATTTCTGTTTGGGTCAATCCTAATTCTTGACGTAAACTTTTTAATTTTTTACCTATATAGTTCATTTAATCTCCTATCTTTTTATGCTATATATGACTTCATAATTATGAGCACATTTGATAAAGCTGGCAAAACTTATTATTTAATTTTAATAAAATAAGCTAAAAGAACAATGATGTTAAACTAAAGAGTCTAAGTTTGTTATAATTTAAGTTATTAATAACAGTTTAATATAACAGCTTTAGGGGATTCGACATGCCAAATTTTCATAACACTAAACTTAAAAAAGAAGTAGTTTTAAGAGATCCAGTTCACGAATACATCCACATTGAAGACAAAGTTATACTTGATATCCTGAAAACCAAGGAATTTCAAAGAATGCGCAGGATTAAGCAACTTGGTCCTATTGCCTATGTTTTTCCAGGTGCAACGCATACTAGATTCGAGCATAATCTAGGAGTTTATGAATTAACCCGCAGAATTTGTAATATTTTTGCAAAAAAATACCCATCGCAACGTTCAGGCGATGGACTTTGGGATGATAGCAACAGGCTTTTAGTAGAATGTGCTGGTCTCTTACATGATATTGGACATGGTCCGTATTCACATACTTTTGAACACCTTTTTGGCACTAATCATGAAAAAATTGGGCAAAAGATTATCACTGAGCCCAGTACCGAAGTTAACCAAGTCTTGCAAACAGTTTCACCAAATTTTCCGAGTCTTGTAGCAAGCGTCATTGCCAAAACTTATCCCAATCCACAAGTAGTCAAAATGATCTCTAGTCAAGCAGACGCTGACAGAATGGACTACCTGCAGCGCGATGCCTATTTCACTGGGGTTACTTATGGAAAGTTCGATTTATCTAGAATTTTGCAAGAAATTCGTCCATACAGTGAGGGAATTTGTTTTACCATGGCAGGAATGCATGCCGTTGAAGATTACATTGTTTCTCGTTATCAAATGTATCAACAGGTTTATTTCCACAGAGTCGGGCGCTCAATGGAAGTTATTTTGCAGCATTTACTTGAAAGAGCGAAAATCATTTATAAGCAAGGCAATTTGCCGGTAACTCCTAGTTTAGCAAAATTTCTGGCTAATGACTGGACACTTGATGATTACTTGAAGCTAGATGATGGCGTAATGGAAACTAATTTTTCAATGTGGACAAAAGCTAATGATCCGATTCTCTCCGATTTAGCAATGCGTTATCTCTTCAGAAAGCCTTTAGCCAGTGTATGTATCAATCAAGAAACCAAAAATTTGTTGCCAAAATTAAAAGGTTTAATCAAACAAGCTGGTTTTGATCCAAATTATTATACGGATACCAACTCAGCTTTCGATGAACCTTATGATGCTTATAAACCCTCTGGTAAAAATGCTAACAGTCAAATTGAAATCATGCAAGACGATGGGCAATTAATCGAATTGTCACATTTAAGCCCCCTCGTACGTTCATTGAATGGAACGTTGCAAGGTGATGAACGATTCTTCTTTCCTAAAATCATGATGTCAAATAGTGATGAGCCCCAAATTTTTGATCCGTTATACCAAAGATTTCAACGTTATGTTAAAAATGGTACCTTGAGGTACTTGAGAAAGCCAAAAAAATAAAATAAATTATTAGACAAGAAAACCCCGAATTGAACAATTCGGGGTTTATATTGATTAAAAAAGGTTTCCAATTCTGATGTGCCCCCCAAAAGTTGAACAACTTTTAGGGTACAGTACATAACTAATTTTGAACTAATTTTTACAGTTCTATGACTCGATTTTTAAAATGATGTCTTTTGCTAATCAGCCTAGAACTTTAAAATAAGCTCCTGCAATGCTGACTAACAGCATAATTAACATGATCCATAACGGATTTAATTTCTTTTTTAGTAACCAATAAGTTAAACCAAAAATTATCAAAACTGAAATACCAGGAAAAATACCATCAAGTAATGACTGAACCGTTGATCCGCCAGCTTTAGTACTACCTATTTTAGAAACAAACTTAACTTTTACCATATCCATGGTCATAGCGCCAACAACTATCATACCTACTATTGAAGCATATTTCGTGAGTTTTCCCATTAAACCAGACTGTTCAACTTCAGAAATCACGTTGGTTCCTAGACCATATCCTAAAAATGTTCCATAGTATCTAAACAAGTAATGTACTGAATTAAAAATCAGAAAGAAAAGAATTGGACCTAAAACATTTCCTTGTAAAGCCAAAGGTAAACTTATTCCTGTAGCTATAACGCGAACTGTTCCCCAGAAAAAGCTATCACCAATTCCACTTAGAGGACCCATTAACGCGGTTTTGACATTTGAAATTGAGCTTTCATCAAAGTCTGAATTCAGTGAGTTTTCTTCTTCCATTGCTGCTGCAATTCCCATAGGAAAAGTTGATATGTATTGCGTTACATTATATAGTTCCAAATGGCGGGTTAAAGCTTGAGAAAAATCCTTTTTCTTTGGATATAATTTTTTCAATAGAGGCAGTAGTGCCCACGCAAAGCCGACATTTGCCATTCTCTCATAATTCCAAGAATGGTTTAACGGTATGCTTCTCCAGAAGATTTTTTGCAAATCATTCTTTTTAACTATTCTATTATATTGTGGTTTAAAATTCATCAAATCCGTCACCATCCGTTTCTGAATTGCTTACACTACTAGATACATTTCCTTCATTGTCTGGGATGTAAAATAGCATGAACGCAACTATAATAAATGAAAATATCGCTACCTCCGTTACAGTAAATTTTGTAAAGGCAATAATGAAAAATCCAAAGAAGAAAAACAAAATATTTTTCTTATTTACAATCATTTTCAAAAGCATTGCAAAACCTAATGCAGGTAGTATTCCTGCCGCTATATTCATACCTGATTGTACAAAATCAGGTATGAAATTCAGCATCTTCTCAACTGCGCCCGAACCAAAATAAAAAGCTAAGGGTATAAAAACCAGACCTGGCCAGCTTTGGGCCCATCCTGAAATTAACATATCTATTGTAAATTTACGTGTATTTGCCTGTGTCGCATCTTTATCACATTTATGAATAAAGATCAGCATTACTGGTTGTCCCAATGCTGTATTTAACGCCAACATCACGGTTGCAATTGGAATACCCATAGTTAGCGCAGCACCTACACTGGCGTGACTTTGAATTGCCAGAGCAACTCCTAATACTGTACCGGCAACGGGATCGGGGGGATTATAAGCTCCAACTGAAATTGAACCAATCATGGCCAATTCAAGAGTTGCCCCCATAATTATTCCTGAAGTGAGGTCTCCCATTGCTAATCCTACTAATGGGCCAAGTACAATCGGTCTTTGAACATAACTAGTACCCAAAAACCACTCGCTGTAACCCAAAAAGGTTAATAAAAAAATTAATATTGTTTTTACAATCAACTCTATCCCCATCCACTCTATTTAAATTGATGTTTTGTATCATCAGGTATCATTTGTGAAAAAATATATGTTCCCTTATTCTTCATGTCTTTTAAGATTTTTGTTTCTTCATCATTTAAATAAACACTATTGCTAAACTTCATCGTGCCTTTTCTAAAAGGTACGTTTCCTAAATTCAAACTATTAAATCCAGTTGACTCAATAATTTTTTCCGCTATTTTAACAGTTTCACAAATAATTAATAGTGAATACTTATCCGTTTTTCCACTTTTCAGTTGAGCAATTGCTTCAGAAGTTGATTTAGCAACAACCTTTACCCCACTGGGTTTCGCTAAAGCTATACTCTGCATTCTGATTTTATCTTTCTTCAAAGTTTCACTAACTAACAAAATTGCGTTTATACCTAGGCTTGATGTCCAAGAAACAGCCACCTGACCATGCAGTAAACGGTAATCGACTCTAACCATTTGTATCATTACATATCAGCTCCTTTGTGTTTCAAAATTCGTCTAGCTCATTTGAACCATTTTGGTTATCCAAAGCATTGCAATAAATTATTCCCTTTTGTGCTTCACTAACAGATCTTTTTATTTCATTATCTATTTCTTTTCCTTTAACATTTACTATCAAAGACAAAATTAGGGGCAAATTAACACCGCAAATTAGATGAATTCTGGCATCACTTTTAGTTAGTTCTAAAAGATGGTTATTCACGCTGCCGCCAAAAATATCAGTAGTAATAATTATATAATCAGCCTTAGAGTTTGAAATATAGTCATCAATCTTATTTTCAAAATCAAGGCAATGATCCACGTAAGCAGTAAAGCAAGTTATATTTTTTTGCTTACCTGCAATAAATTCTATTGTAGATAATAAACCTGTAGCCAACTTGCTATGAGTAGCTATTACATATTCAATTTTGGGATCATTCATGTTTAATTACCCTGACTACCCATTTTTTGATGAAAATCTGGATCTTTTGGTATACAAGGATCAATGCCATTTTCCCCGGGTACTAAAGCAGCTATGACTTGAAACAGAATAGGATAAATAAATGTCTCAAATTGTCTTGGAACTTTAATATCATAACCAAACTTTTGCTGGTCACTAATATTAGAGCCATCAACAATGTATATTTTATTAGTCCACTCACTCAAAATTTTTATAATTCGGTTTAACTTGCCTTCTGAACCGTTATCAATGAAAAAAAGCGTTGATTGACTATTTATCGCATTGTAAACACCATGTATAAATTCATTAAATTCATATCCAGTTATTGGTAACCGACACGCCTCTAGAATTTTTAAAGTAGATTCTAATACATCCCCATATAATGATGCAGGACCACTAATTCTGATATCATGTGCATGTGCTAGATCCTTTTTATTTTCTTCTACCCAATTAATTGCTCTTTTCAATGAGTTTGGGAATTGCTTTAATGTAGTTTTCAGTTCCTTAACATCTTCATCAAAATCACTTCTAGATATATGACCATTATCTATGCCAATATATTCTGCCAGTAAAAGCAAATTTAATTTTGTAGTGTAATAGCCTTTAGTTTTTGGACCTACGGTTTCCTTTCCCACTGCGACAGTTAGCTTTTCGTCGGCGACTTTATTGATATAAGCATCTTCGGTTCCTGACATTGACGCTATAATACAGCCATGTTTTTTAGCCATATTCATTGCATTAAAGGTTGTCAAGCTGCCTCCCTCTTGGGAAACTCCTATAAATAAAGTGTGTGAATTATCTTTTTGTGCATTAAATATTTCATCCGTTAACTTAAATGGGTAATATGCATCAACCGGCAGACCACTTTTTTGTCTCATTAATTGCTGCATTTGTTCTCCAGAATGATAACTGGTACCTGAGCCAGTAATCATTATCTTTTTTATTTTACGAGAAACGACATGTTCAAATAATTTTTGACTATCATCTAAAAGTTTTAATAATTGTTCTGGTGTTTCTTCTAAATTTTCAATAATACCATTCATACTTCTTATTCCTTTCAAAAAAACTGTAATGTTTTATAAGTTCATGAATCCTCATCATTAAAGTTTTCAGTTGCAACCTTCATGTTTACTTTATAATATAAGCTAAACGTTTGAAAGCGTTTTATGAAAATTGGAACTTTGTTTTCAATAATCTTTTGATACTGAAGCATTTATTGAAACATTGTTACGTTGTTGAACGGAGGATTAACACTATGGAGTCTTTAGAAGATTTAGTTCGAATTAAAAATACAACTAATAATGATGAAGAAATTATCAAATTCATAATTGAAAAGCCAGAACAAGTAATTAATATGTCCATTTACAATCTAGCCCAGGCAACACATACATCTACCTCATCAATTATCAGGTTCTGCAAAAAGTGCAATTACAAAGGCTTTAAGGACTTTAAAATTAGCCTAATTCAATGCATAGATAAAGAAATCAACGATATAAATAACGTTGATGTTAATATGCCGTTTAAAAAAAATGATACTGACCTGGTAATAGCAAAAAAAATAAGCCAACTTTCTATTGAAACCATCAAAGCAACCTTTAATTTGCTTTCTTCTTCTAAGTTACAAACTGCAGTTGATCAAATTTATAATGCAAAGAGTGTCTTTGCAATTGGTGTTGGTGATAACTATATTCGTTTGTGTGATTTTAAAACCAAGCTGCTGTTAATAAATTTTTATATCAAAATGACACAGTTAGAAGATGACCAAATTAGGTTAACAAATCTCTCAACTAAAAAAGACGTAGCTATCATATTATCGTATAGCGGCGAAACAAAAAAAGTTTTAGAATGTGCACAAAAATTTTTCCTTAACAGAACGCCAATTATAGCAATTACAAGTAATGAACATAGTCATTTAGCGTCCTTAGCCGATCAAATTTTTTTAATTCCTAATAAAGAGAATAGTAAAGTCAGCTTTTCCAATTTTTCTTCACATGTTTCAATCGAATACATTTTAAATACGCTCTATTCCTGTATGTTCAGTAGAAATTATCTAGCTAACTGTAAATACACACAAAACTAAGCGAAATATCACACAATAAAAAAGGATTCAACTTCAGTTGAATCCTTTTATTAAGTGTTAAAAATACTTTATACCTAAACGTTCATGTGACCCGAAATTGAATTATCTGTTACTGGACTAACACTTGTATCTATCCCAACTTTCTCAGAAAGCTTAGCAGACAAAACTTGGAATGGCACTACATAAATAATTGGAGATAATAACGGTGAAGTTTTGACGCTTAACTTTAAATCTCTACTGGTAGTCTCAAAGTCTTCACCTGAAACAACAAAGACATGCCTAGTATACGCACGACGATAATACGCTGCTATATCAACCATCCGTTTAAATTCTGGTCCCTTGTTTCCTCCAATAAGGAAAATAAAATTATCATCATGATAAGCACGGAGCGGACCATGAAGTTGTTCTTCCTGCTCATATGCACTTGTAGGGCGACCAAAAGTTTCAAAAAACTTCAAACGTGCCTCAAGTGCAGTCGGGAAGTTATAACCAAATCCTGCAATTGAAGCTTTTTGCATTTCAACAAGCTCTTCTTGCTGTTTTTCATACCAAACTACACTTTCGTTAACAACTGTTGGGAAATTATTTACTAATTCCTGTGCGTCCTTAACAAGTTGATCATATTTTTCTTTACCAATTAAACAAGATTGGTATGCAATTTCAACAGCTAACATATAAAACTGAAGTAAAGTTTCAGTATAGCCTCTTGTCTCTGGTCCTATTTGTTCTTCTTCACAAACAAGATGAACGTAATGGTCAGCAATTTTTGTAATTGCTGATCCTAGTTGTTCTGAAATTCCTACTGTTGAAAAGCCACATTTTTGTGCATGTTGCAATGCTCCGCAAGTAGAAATACTGTCACCGTGCTGAGACAATCCTACGACTAACACCTGATTATTTCTAAAAACACTGCTGGGATTTATACTTTCTGAATAAGTAAAAACTGTTGGTTCGACTGCCACGCCTTCAACTTTAAGAAGTTTAACAAAAATGTTGCGTATTACTCGCATAGCATTATATGAAGTACCAGAGCCAGTAAAGATGACTTTTTTAAAATTATTTTTTAACCAAAAATCAATAAAAGCTTGACCATAATCCTTTCTTTCATCAATAGCTCTTTGCAAAACTCTTGCTGTATCTTCAATGTGTCCCATCATTGTTAATTTAGTCATATTCTAAAATTCCTCCATTTTAATTGTTTTATTTGCAACCTTTTCCATTTTTAATAAATATTTTTTGGCTTGCTTATTTAATCCCAAAGACTCACTTGCCTTAATTAAGCGCTCATAAATTATTAACTTCTGTTGTGGTTCGTTAGCAACGTTGAGCTGATTATTTAATTCTGCCAGTAAATTATGATCTGGTGCAAGGTAAACTCTATGTAATTGATCTATTTCTTTCTCTATTTCTGCTGTCTTACAATTTACTTTCAAATAGTTTTCCAATTTAAGTATGGATTCCTGATCGTTTTTTTCTAAGAAAAGCACATAACTGCGCATTAATCGAATTAATAAATTATTATTCTTAGCTAAATCAGAAGGCTTTTTGATAAATTTTGATACGATCTTTTTAACATTTGCTATATCTCCATACGCCAAGAAATAATCTAACTGTAGAAGTTCACGTGATCTAGTGGATAAGCAAATTTTTGCTACTGGAGCTTCAAGCAATTGAAAATATTTGCTTTTTTGGCCTTTTCTTTCAAATGACAATAACTCGCTAAACAATCTTTTGCGTAATCTGGTTTCGGAAAACCAGCCAAGTATAAAGACAGCAAACAGTAGCAACACGATCACTGTATTTTTCATAATATGCTTTTATAATAAACCAACTGCAACTGCTAAAATCCCCAAGATAATTAACCCTATTAAGATCACTGTACCGTTAACTTTCTTCTGCAATAATCCGTAGCAACCAAAGGTTAGCAATAATGGCAGTAAATCGGGCATTAGAGAATCTAAAGTTTTTTGTAAACCGATTTTAGTCCCGCCAAATTTCATTACTAACGGTACTTTGATAATTACCATTGAAGCAATCATCGCTCCAACAACCACTAGACCTAAAATTTTCGCTGCCTCTGTTAATTTTTGCAAGGTGCCACTTTCACTTGCTTCTGCCAAAAATTTATTACCACCTTCATAAGCTAATTTAAATCCGAACCAGCGAAGCAATTCACTTGGTATTACGTTGATTAAGAAATAAAGAATTGGACCTAAAATACTCCCTTTAATTGCAAGAGGTGCTCCTACACCAACAGCAATTACCCGAAGAGTTCCCCAAAACATTGAGTCACCAATTCCGGCTAAAGGACCCATCAAAGCAGTTTTAACAGAATTAATTGAACTAGCGTCAAAATCTTCAGAATTGGCATTCTGTTCTTCCATAGCACAACTTATTCCCAAAATTAAGGGAGAAGTCGAAGTTGAGCAATTGAAAAATTCCAAGTGCCTTTTAAAACCTTTTTGCATTTCGTCTTCATTATCGCCATATAGTCTTTTAATAACTGGGGTCATTGCCCAAGCATAGCCTAGAGACATTTGCCTTTCATAATTAAAAGAACCAAGAAGCTGATAATGACGCCACATAACTTTGCGTAAATCCTTTTTAGTTAATTTCTTTTCTGGTTTTTGCGTTACTGAATTATCCATTACAGTAAGTCCTCCTCATTATTTTCACTAGGTTTGAATTGATAGTAAACATAGGCAATTATTAGCCCGAATAAAGCTATACCAATCATTGGTACTTTCAAAAATGCTACCAAGCCAAATCCTAGGAAAAGAAATGGTGCATACTTTTTGTCATATGTAAGTTGCATTAACATAGCAATACCCAATGCTGGAAGTAAGTTCCCTGACTGAGTTAAACCGTCTTGAATTACTTTAGGAATTGAACGCACAATGACCTTAATAACCGGTGCACCAACTAAATAGCCAACAATTATTGGTACAAATTTAGATAAGAACAACATAGCTGTTCCCGACCATTGTCCAATTGCAATTCCTTTCCAATTTTTCTTTTCTATTTGTCTGTCAGCATAATGTGTGAAAATTGCATTAAAACTGCCTATTGCAATGGCAATAATCTGTGCAATTAATGCTATTGGGATAGCCAGAGTCAATGTTGTTTGCCAGTTCGTACCTGTCTTTATTGCCAAAGCTGTAGCTAAAGCTGAACCAACTACAACATCCGGCGGAGTTGTAGTTCCAATTCCAACCAGTCCCATCCACACTAGCTCAAGTTGTCCTCCTAAAATTAAGCCAGTAGTAAAGTCCCCCATAACTAATCCAACAATAGGACCTATTATGATTGGCCTATCCAACATATGCTGACCGCCAAGGCGACTCTCCATATAAACAGTTGCTCCTACCAGAGCAACTAAAAATGCTTGTATCATAATCTTTTTCCTCTTTAAATTATTTATTAAAAGCTTTTGCAATACCTGAGTAATTTAAACTCTCAGCAGTGGGAGTTACCTGTGCAAAAACTTCTACTCCTTGATCGTTCAATTGCTTGGCATATTTAAATTCTTCTGCAGTCATTTTTATCTGTGGCAAAACAGAAACTGCATCTTCATAGTGAATTCCAGCTGTTCCAATATTTACTTTATTGATTCCAGAAACCTGCTGTTTCAATTCAAATGCGTCTTGTACATTGATTGTTACAACAAAGATTTTTTTATTGGCGTATTTAGAACTATTTAAAATTTTGGCAGAAGTTTTTAAGTCTTTAATTCCTAAAGTAACACCAGCAGGCTTAGCAAGTTTCATTGTCATCTTGGTCATCGCATCATTTGCTGCATGGTCGTTAGCCACTAATAAAATATCTGGATGCAATTGATTCGTCCAAGATACTGCAACTAGACCATGAACAAGCCGATCATCAGCTCTCAACAAACTAATCATCTAGGTCATCCCCTTTTAATAAATCATTTATAAAGACAATTTGGTTACGTGCCTGATCCACAGCTGTTTTAATAGTCTCATCAGATATTTTATTATCTGTATTCATTACTAATTCCAACACTAGTGAAAGGTTAATGCCACTAACCACTTTACAGTCATAATCTTTTATTAAATTGAGCGCTTCTTTATTAACACTTCCTCCCGGCATATCAGTCAAAATTATTACTTGCTCTGATTTAAATTTATCCAATAAATTTTTTAATTCTTCTGCAAAATTTCTTTGTTCATCAACATATGCATTAATAAAATGAACATTGGTAATCGAGCTATTGAAAAAATTAATTGAATTCTTATAGCCATCAGCTAAATAACTATGAGTAGCTATGATAAATTGACTCATTTACATTCTTCCTTTCACTTTTTTGATTAAAATGTTAGCGTAAACATTAAAACTATGTTAAATATACTACTGTATATACATTTTTACAAGTGTTTTTTTTATATTTTTGTATAATAAGCTTTATAAATTACAGTTTATTAAAGGAATAATATTTTTGTTTGTATTTTATATTTTAAGGTATATACATTTTTAAATTTTATTATTATTTTTTTGCTTAAAACTATACAAATTATATATAATTAATATTAGAAAGATAAATTCAAAAATATAAATTATTAAGGACAAACAAGTGAAATCTAAATATGAAAAAGTAGAAGACTACTTCATAGAAAAAATTAACAGGGGTACGCTTAAATCCGGAGACCGGTTGCCACCTGAAATACAAATTAGTAAAAAATATGGCTATAGCAGAATGACCGTTAACAAAGCGATGAAAAATTTAGAAAAGCAGGGATACGTTACTCGAATCGCTGGACGAGGAACATTTGTAAAAGAAAAAAGTGTTTTACGTTTACTTACAGATAACATCAGCCTTAGTGATATCATTAAGCAACAAAGAATGACTCCAGGTTCGACCCTGCTTTCCTATAGCTTAGCTGATGCTAGCGAAGTGCCTTCAGCAGAGGAATTTCCAACACCGATTGATAAATTTCATCATACCGAAAGATTAAGAACTGGTGATAACAAACCAATTGCTCTAACTCAGGATTTTATTTGTGCAAATCTCATTAGGAATATAGATTTAAACCTTATAACTGGTTCTCTATATTCATATTTAAAGAAATTAAAATTACCGGTAATCCAAAATTTTGTTGAAATCAAAGCTGTCAAGGCAACCAAAAAACAACAAAAATTGCTGAATTTAGATGTTGATTTCTTATTAATGACATTAGCAAATACAGATACTATTACCTCACAAGATCAACGAGTACCGCTTGGAGTTTTTATTTCTTATTACAATCCAGATCTTTATACGTACCGCTTTAATGAAACTCAACAATAAAAGTGCTTAACTTTACGACTATACGTAAAGCTAAGCACTTTTTATAAAAAGATATTGTAAAATTAAAAAATCCCTAAAAAGGCTAGAACAATTGATACCACTAGTAATCCCAAAACCAATGTCATTGGTTTAAAACCTTTTTTCATTAAATACATAATTGTAAAGAGAAGGATTAAAGACAATAATCCTGGCATAATTTGGTCAAAAATACTACTTAATTTTAGTGTTTCTTTGCCAAACTTAAATGATAAACTTAGTGGAACATTAACGGTGGTAGCCACCATTGCACCTACCATAGATAAGCCAAGCATTGATGAAGCAGTTGTAATTATTTTAAGCAATCCAGAATTAAATACTTTATCAATAAAAGTAGTACCATACTGGTAACCAGCTACTAATAAATACCAACGAATCATTAATTCTAATCCACCAAATAATACAATAAATAAAAGTGGTCCAAAGATCGATCCCGTTTTAGCAATACTAATTGCAATCCCGGCAATTATTACACGTAAGCAATTAAAAATGAATGAATCACCAACTGCTGCAGTTGGTCCCATTAATGATACTTTTAAACTTTCGATTGTATCCGTTGTTACATTATTATTCTTGACCCGATCTTTCTCTAATGCATAAGTTAATCCGCCCAACAGACCAAACATTGTATTATTAGTATTAAATACACCATTGGCTCGCGCTAATGCCTCACCACGAGACTTAGCATCATCAGGAAATAAATCCTCAAGAGCAGGTCCCATAGTATTAGTAAAGCCATTACCTTGCATTTTAACAACATTAAATCCAGAAAAAGCGAGACCTGAACCCCAAAACATTTTTTTCAAAACTTTTTTATCATGTGCATTAATTTTACTCATCAGAAAAAGTCCTCCTCTTCATCTTCGTTTTTAGCATTAGGTTTAGTCTTGATAGTTTCATTTTTGTTCGAAATAGTATTACTCATGACCAGGAAATAAACCATAGCAATTGTAGCTACTATGATTGCTATTGGCAGAGCTGGAAGTTTTAAGTACTTAGCTAAGACAAAGCCAAAAACTAAGAAAATACCAATTTTATTATCCCAAATCATATTAACTAAAATTGCAAAACCAATTGCTGTCATCATTCCAGCACCAGCAGTAAATCCTCTCATCACCCAATCTGGAAGCATTGCGAAAAGACTTTGCAGACCTTTCGTTCCAAAGGCAATACTAAAGAATAAAACAAAAAATATGGGTAAACGATCCCCAAAAACTGATTGCAGAATTGATAATCTTCTGAATTTTTTAACATTACCTGTTTTAGCTAGCTTTTCCCAATAAGCTGACATAGAAGCTAAAACCGGAGCCCATAACGTTTTTACAGTCTGCATTAGAGCACCAATTGGTATTGATAAACCAATTGCCACACCCATTTTTGAACCTGTAGCAATCGTGTATGCAACACAAATCACAGCTGTGGGAAAAGGATCTGCTGGGATTGCTCCACCAATAGGTGACATCCCCATAAAGATAGCTTCTAATGAGGCTCCCATCAAAATTCCAGTTTCAGGATCACCTAATAAAATACCCGTTAAAGTTCCAGCAACTATTGGCCTTTCAAACGTTTGCCAACCCATGCAACGATCAATCGCATTCCCGATAAAATAGGAAAGCGTAGCTAATAATGCAATTGATACCTCCATAATTATTTTCCTCCCAAGATATCTTTTAAATCTTCTTTTTTATCTTCAGGTACAGTTTGAAAATATATAAATCTACCAGTTTCGACTAATTTTTTAAATTCTTCGCGTTCTTTACCATTTACATAAATATTTTTTGTCAATTGTTTACGCTCATCAGGTTCATGATTGATTGAGTTCCTGCCATAATTGCCAACGTTTATTTCCTTTATTTGGGGAATTTGTCTGATTAATTCTAAAGCATCCGCTGGATTATCAACAATTAGCATTATATTGGCATTGTCTGCTTTAGGATTTTGTAACATCTTTGCAGTACCAGCAATGCTTTGAACAGCTACCTTAGTTCCTTCAGGAGCTGCCATTTTGAGCGTCTTTTTCATTAAGTTATCTTTTACTAACGAATCTTTTGCTACTATTACATGAGTAATATTAAACTGCTTAATCCACTTTACAGCTACTTGGCCATGAATTAGTCTTTCATCCAATCTTACAAATTTAATCAATTTGTTCTACCTCTTTCTAAAAAAAACTGCCTTCATCGTCATCATCAGTACCATAGTCTTTGAACAATTTAATGGAATTTTTAGCTTCTTCAATAGCTTTCTTCAAATCATTTTCTGTCAATTCCGAATTATCATTAAGTATTATTTGTAATAACAGTGGTAAGTTAACTCCAGTTATCAAAAATGTTTTTGGTCTGGACAAATACTTGTATAGAAGCTGATTTGCACTGCCATTTTCAATATCGCTTAGCATTATCAATTGTTCATCATCTAGGAGTTGATCAAAATACTCTTTGACAGCTACAACAACATTTTTTGAATCTACATACGCATCTATTGCAGTCAATTTGGAACAATTTCCCGTTATAATTTCCAGAGTGCTTTTAACTCCAGTGGCCATATGACCGTGTGTTACAAACAAAAACTTAGTCATTATTTCACCTCTTTCAATGCTCTATGGGAAAGAAGTTGCACTTGATGATCTTCAAACCATTTTTTAGTATTTTTTGATTTTATCATTGCTACATCATGAGTTCTGATTTGTGTGAATGAAGATTTAGCCATAACTATGTCATCCAAATATCCAGGATGAATTACGATATATGAAAATTTATTTTTCACCAATTCATTACTGATCAGATTAATATAATTATCTGGATTCCCACCTTGTTGATAAAAAGTTGCAGAACTAGACAATCTTATAGGATTAGTAGACAAATTTGCACTAAATTTAGGATCAGTTGCTAAAAATATTATGTTGTATTCTTTAGCTAACTCCCTGACTACAGAATAAAGATGATCAGAATGCACTGCATGTGTATCTATATACTCAGGCAACTTTCCCGTTAATTGAAAAAATTTGCCAATTTGTGCCTCGACTTCAATTCTGACAGCAGCTTCATCAGTAAAGACCTCCTTACCTTCCTTTAATAACCTGCGGTATGTCTTAGAGGTAATAAAATCACCATTTTCTTGTAATAAACTACCAACAATACTAGGATCAGCGCTAGGTCTGCCAACCACCAAATTTGCATGAAGCCCAAGACATACTTCTGGGAATTTATTAATTATATGCAAAGCTTGTTTTGTTCCCGGCATATTAACCATTAAGCCTATGCTCTTGACTAATCCTGTTTTTAAGACAGCAAGCTCTCCATAATTAACTCCTTCAGAAAATCCAAAGTCATCTGCCCTAATAATTAATTTCATTTTTATAAAACACATCCTTCAAGTTGATAATATCAATGAACACTTAACTACTAGCAAAAATTATGCCATCTTTGATAGAAAGCCTTTTTTAGCATAAAAAAAGGCTAGTGCTGAAATTATATTCAGCACTAGCCTTTATATAAATGGTGACAATAATTGATAAATCAGGCTAATCTCATAATCTTCTATAATGATGTTGTACTTAATTTCTACACTCTTAAAAATATTTTTAGAAATTGAGAAAAATTCTTTTTCTTTATCAGTTTCAGAATTAATACTAACAAGATCTTTAGACTCTCTCTTTGTCAAAACCATTCTTTCAATCATTAATGAGATGTGAGTATATAAATTTAGTCTGGTTTTTTCATCAAGTTCAATATTATAATATTTTTCATAGCGTTTAGTAATAGACTGGACTTCTTCAATTACGACGTCTGGATTAAGAATTTGCAATCTTTCACGTATTCCCGCAATTGAAAAAAATCGTATGAATTGCTCAATCATAACTTTAATCTGAGTTAATTTTTCCCCACTATTTTCTAAAACCGTTGTCAAGTGCAAGGCACCACTTTTATCTAAAACATCATATATATCAATAATCTCAATGGGAATTTTATTTCTAATTTCTGTAGTTGTTAAGACGAATTCCGTATTGCTAAAGAAGAGCCTATCTTCTTGTTCAAGTAGATGACGTAACTTTTTATAATCAACAGTAATTATTTTTAACTTACCGGACAATGTATTGTCCATAATTTTTTTGATTTCGCGAGAAACGCCATCTCCAGACATACATGCTACAATAACATTTTTCTGATCTGAAAAGCCTTGATAATATTGTGAACCTGTCGTTTCTCCATATTTTGTACTAGCCTTTGCAATCTCCTTAAACTTTTGTTTTTGCTGAATTCTCAAACCCACATCAAGAGCCATAGCAGTCGTAATATTATTTATAACCAAAAGTTCTTTGTTTGAAATTGATTTGATCTCTTTGAACATTTGATTCAAAGACCCCATATCAAATAAAACAATTGTTCCCACAGTGTTTTTTCCTTGTTGGTCTAAATATTCTTGAACTTTGCTATTAATTTGCTTAATTGAGCTGTCGATAGGCATATCAAAAGCCTCAAAAATATAATTACCACAAAGAGAATTCACAACTGCTTGGATACTTGTTGCGGTCTTTTTTCCATGTGCAAGCAAAATTGCATTATAATTAATTTCCTCTATTTTAGGATAAATTGAACCAAATAAAGGAAAAAATAATATATAAGTAAAATCTTTTACTTTTTTATTTGGCAAAACAGATTGCATAAACTGGTTAAATAAGTAAATACTGCGGGGAAATTTTATACGTAGTAAATTAAACAAACTAGCATCTTGATCATCTAACTGATCGTAAACTAATGTGAACAATTCGATTATTTGCGAAACTTTTTGCCAATTAATATTTGCAAAATCAACATTTACACCATATTTTGAACCTATTTTTTGGATAAAGCTTCGTTTCATGTTGTCCGCATTATTTACTGACTTTAATTTAAACCATTCATTTAGAATATCAAAAATCATAATATTTATTTCTGCAGCAGTTTTTTCTTGTTGCAAAAATAGTTTAATCTCCGAAGTTACCTTCTTAATTTTTGGTACAAAATTGACTATCTCTCGTCCAAAGCTTATCACGTCTGAATTAGAAGAAATTAAACGAAAAGTTTTGTTTGGTTGACCTATTATTATGGGGTCTTCAACAGGATTATCAGCAAAAGCCGAAGCACAAAGATGCTTAATTTCATTTTGAATTGAACCAATATTACCCGGAAGATCTTTTTGCAAAAGATTATTTAATATATTTTGTTCAACTTTTAGTTGCCGATGTAGTGTCTTAGCTTCATTCACAAAAGCTTGCAATACAATCTGTAAACGTTCGTTGAGTGGTCTGTCAATGTATTTAGGCAGGCATATTTGTAGTGGAATTCTCCGTAGAAAAGTTTTTAAAAGAATATTATCTACATTTTCTGTAGTTGCAAATAAAAAACGAACTTTTACTCGATGAGGCTTTTTGTTCTCTCCTAAGGGATAAAACTGACCAGAATCCATTAAAGAAAATAATTTTTCTTGGCTTTCGAAATTTAGGCGATGCACTTCGTCCAAGAATAGATAGCCTTGATCAGCCTGGTCAACTAACCCAAGACTGTCGTGATCTGCACCTGTAAACGCACCTTTTTTATACCCGAAAAGAGCTGAAGATAAGATCTCCGCATTATTAGCATAATCAGCGGCATTTAAAACAACAAATTTTGCTTTTGCTGAAATAACTTTTTGCCTTTTAGCTTCCTCAAAAATTAGTCGTGCTAGGAAAGATTTTCCTACTCCACTAGGACCGGTAATTAATAGTGGCATTCCATTAGGAGGATATAATATTGTTTCCTGACATTTGGCAATTAATTTCCTTAAACTGCCATCAGCTCCTATCATTTTTTCGAATTTGCCGCTATCACTTTTTGCTTGCCAATAAAATGGTCTGGTGCCAGTTTTATTAATTTTCCCTCTTTGAAATAATTTTGTCAGGTAAGTACTAACATCTCCTCTTGTTAGTCCTAACTCCTGAGCAACTTGCGTTGTTGTATATTTTTTAGAAGTATTATCCGCTAATACCTGATAAACTTTGTCAATTGTTCTCACAGTAACCACTCCTCAAATGTTTAACTACCATATACAGGTAATAATATTTATATTTTTGGAATGTTCATTGATATTGAACTCACTATTACACAGATACCAGAAAAAGGCAAATCAATATGGAAATAGATAGATACTGATTTGCCCTTTATGATAATCTAACTTTTGCTATTTGATTTAACATTTTTGACCAAATGAATTTCTCTGTCGAATAACTGTTTCATTTGCTTATTAAAGCTGTGAGCGATAAAAATCACAGTAGCGGGAGTGGAGGTAACTTCATGCAAAATTTGCATGGTCGCTTGTTGATCGATTGCACTAGTTCCTTCATCAATCAAAATTATTTCACTTTGATGAACTAAAGCACGTACTAAAACAATCTTTTGTCTTTGACCGCCAGAAATGTTCAATTTGTTCAAATCGATTTTTTGATTTAATCCTTCATCAAATTTGGCAATGTCACCCGCTAATTGTACTTTTTCAACCAATGACGGTAAAGCGCTTTTTAATTTGTCTACAAACATCGTCATGTTGTCAGCAACGCTCACCGGAAAAAGCACAGGATCTTGGGGAATATAGCCAATTTTACTCATATCTGGGTTAACCACAGCACCATCCTTGTCTTTAAAAACAATCTGCCCTGAAGTTGGTTTGATTTGTCCGAGAATGAGTTTAAACAAAGTTGATTTTCCAGCTCCAGAATCACCAGTCAGAAGCACTTTTTCACCTGACTTAATATTAATGTCTGGAAAAATTAGGCTTTCACCATTAGAAAATTGCAAACTAAGATCATGGGTACTAAGTGATGCTGGAGTTGCTACTTCTTCAGCTTGCTCTTTTTTAACTGGCGCAGCCGTTTGGGCAATCTCCTGATTTAAAGTTTTGGAGCCCTTTATTTGTCCATAACGACTAACTATGATTTGAATACTTTGCCTTAAGTAGAAATTACAATTGCCTACTCCAGTGATTGCACCAAATGCTACTATTTTAGCTTGGAACAAATAACCCGTTAGTAAGAATAAAATTAATGAAAAAGAAACTGATACCAATCCATTAATTATACTTAGTAATTGCGTAACCCCATTTTGCTTGACATAAGCATCTTCTAGCTCTTTAGCTGCATCATTAGTTACTTTAAATAGTTTTCCTCCGGCAAAATAACGTTGTAATTCTTCAAGGCCATTAAGCCACTTTTCTAAGCAATCGAGATATTGATTATTACTCTTTGATATCTTGGTCATTGAATTTTGTAGTGGCTTTTCTAATAATTTTGGTAACACTAACGAAATAGCCACCATCAAAATAATTGTGAGAAGTAAACTCCAGTGTAATGAAATAAGCAGAACAACTACAGATACTAAATTAATAACACCACCAATTAGACTAAAAAATGGTGCAAAATAATTTTCTTGGCTCTGATTCAGGTCATTTGTTAATCGATTTTGAATCTGGGCAACAGAATGCTCTTTTTGATCCGCATAAAAGTGAGATACAGATCTTTTTCTGATATTAAAATTAAATTCCTCTTGTTGTTTTGATAGAAAGAAAGCATGCAGTCCTTGTATTAAATATTGAAATAGGAAAGGCATAAATGAAATGACATTTATAATTAAAAACTGTTGGAATTTCTGTTGCTGAATTGCTGTGGTTAAAAGCATAAGTATTTGTGTGGTTACAATTGGTAAAGTCCACTCTAAAACGGTAATCAAAATTAGTATCATGAAGCGTAAAGGGTTTTGCTTATAAAAGTCCTTAATTGTCATAATATCTTACCTCCTTTTTATTGCTTTATGTTTTCGTTAAGTGAATTTCTCTGTCAAACATTTCTTTCATCTGATCATTAAAGCTGTGTGCAATAAAGATTACTGTAGCAGAACTCGATGTGATTTCCCGCAAAATTTGCATTGTCGCTTGCTGGTCAATAGCACTGGTTCCTTCATCAATCAAAAAAATTTCACTTTGATGGACTAAAGCTCGTACTAGAACAATCTTTTGTCTTTGACCACCAGAAATATTCAATTTGTTTAAATCGATTTTTTGTTCTAAACCATCATCAAACTTGGCAATATCGCCAGCAAGTTGAACTTTTTCAACTAATTGTGGCAGTGCACTTTTTAATTTATCGGAAAACATAGTCATGTTATCAGCAATAGTTACCGGAAAAAGCACAGGGTCTTGCGGTATATAGCCAATTTTACTCATATCTGGATTAATCCTTGAACCATCTTTATCTTTAAATATGATTTGTCCAGAACTTGGCTTGATTTGTCCTAAAATAAGTTTAAACAATGTTGATTTGCCAGCTCCTGAATCTCCAGTCAACAGTATTTTTTCACCTTGTTCAATATTAATATCAGGAAACTGCAACCTTTCTCCATTGGGAAATTTTAAATTAAGATTGTGAGTGCTAATAGCGACTGGTCTTACCTTTTTTGCAGTTTGCACCTTTTTTACTGGTGTCGCTGTTTTAGCAATTTCTTTATTTAGAGTTTCGGCCCCCTTCATTT
The DNA here is from genome assembly GCF_019972835.1 of Lactobacillus laiwuensis. Taxonomy (GTDB): domain Bacteria; phylum Bacillota; class Bacilli; order Lactobacillales; family Lactobacillaceae; genus Lactobacillus; species Lactobacillus laiwuensis. The sequence goes on from NZ_BPPB01000004.1 coordinate 225,312, forward strand.
TCCCATAAGAGGTTACTATAATCTGAATTCCCTGTCTCAAATATGATTGGCAGTTGCCCACTCCGGTAATGGCACCAAACACAACTAGTTTTTGTTGAAACAAATAACCAACTAATGAAAATAAAAACAAAGAGAAAATAGCCGATACTAGGCCATTTATTACGGTTAGTAGTTGCATAGCACCATTCTGTTTAACATTAGCATCTTCTAAATTTTTAGCAGCTTTACTCGTTACCTTAAATAATTTTGCACCACTAAAATAGCGTTGTATTTCTGCAAGTCCATTAAGCCATTTCTCCAGGCAATCTAGATATTTTTGGTTGGTCTTAGAAACTTGAATCATTGAATTTTGCAAGGGCTTCTCCAACAGCTTTGGCAAAATTAAGGAGATTAGTACCATTATTGATATGGTAACAAGCAAACTCCAATGTAATGAAACCAATAATATAATGGTAGAAACTATAATGACTACTCCCCCAATTAAGCTAAAAAAAGGAGTAATATAATTTTGCTGACTTTGAACTATATCATTCGTTAACCGGTTTTGAACTTGTGCTACTGCATGGTCTTTTTGATCTGCATAAAAATGTTTAGCGGTTTTATCCCTGATTGCAACATTATATTGCTCTTCCTGCTGAGACAAAATATATTGTGACAGCCCTTGCAGTAGATAATCTGCCATTAAACATACAAAAGCACATACATTAATAATTAAAAATATTTTAAAATTGCCTTGTTGAATTGCCGTAGTTTCTATAATACTGAGTACAGTACCAAGAATTGGCAGTGCATATAAACCAATATTGATTAAAAGTAAAACAATAAAGCGTAAAGGATTTATCCTAAAAAATTCTTTAATTGTCATTTTGATTACCTAATTTTTTATTTGATTTTAAATTTATTTGATAATCAAACTTGTTTTTCAGTTCAGGACTGAAGTTATGTGCAATCATTAAAAGTGTTTTATCGGTATCGAGCAAATTGCCAATAATTTCACTGGTAGATTTACTATCAACTGCACTAGTTGCTTCATCAAGTAACAAAAATGGTTCATCATGAATTTCGGCTCTGGCCAAAACTACTTTTTGTCTTTGTCCACCTGATAAATTGCCTTGATCTAAATCGACCATTGTATTAATTTGATTTGGAAACTTGGCTAAATCTGGCACTAATTGAACTTTTTTGACAGCTTCTTTTAGTTTGCTAACCAGTTTACTGTTAAACATCGTAATATTATTTGCAATAGTATCAGGAAAGAGCGTTGCATCTTGTGCTATGTAACCTAGTCGAGCTTGCTGAGGCGGAATTTTAGTCCCGTCTTGAGCAGTAAAGTAGACCTCACCAGTTTTGGGCTTAAGTTGTCCCAGCAGGACTTTGAATAGAGTTGACTTACCTGTGCCTGAATCTCCTGAAAGTAAGACCTTATCGCCTTTATTAATAGTAAAATCAGGATAAGATATACTTTCTCCATTTTGATATTGCACTTTCAAATTGTGACATTCAACACCATAAACAACCGTTCCAGGCTTTTTTTCAGGTATTGGTTTTGTTAAATCAGCAATTTCCTGACGTAACTTTTTGGTTGATCTCATTTGCGTCATTGCGTTGATAACTTCCCAGAGACCATTAAAAATGGTCGAAGCAAAGCTACCTGTTATAAACCAATCACCCAAAGTGATTATATGCTTAAAAAATAGTAATCCACTAAATAAACTTGACCCAATTTGACCAATAGCATTACCTAAGCCGTTAATACTAATCGAGATCCCTTGTACTTTTTTTCTATAAACATTGGCTTCTGCCAGTTTCCGACTATCTTGACCAAGCGCTCTATCTAGTCGGCCACTTGCACTGTATCTGCGCAATTCACTTAAACCAGAAAACCAATTTTCAATTGTATTTAAAAGCTGCGCGTTTTTCTTGGCTGCTGCGGCTGTGGAATTAGATAACTTTTTTGTCATAATTTTAGGTAGAGTCAACACAATAATTGCCGCTACAGCAACAAATAAAATTAATGACCAGTGAAGAGTTATCAATGTACCAATTGCGAAAATAAGACTTAACAAGTTGGTCCAAATTTGAATCCAAGGCGTAGCATAATCGTCTGTTAAAATCTTGAGATTATTGCCTAACTCATTTTGTATTTCTGATACCTTATAACCGCCAGAATTGTAATACCGCCGCATTATTTGGGAACGAATATTATGTAAGCATTCTTGAACTTGCTTATTAAACAAAAATGTTCCCAATGGTAAGGTCAAAACAGTAAGGATTGAGACAATAAAGTCAATGACTAACCAAAATACAAATCTGTCCCAGTTGCCTCTTGTTAAATCATTGATTGCATATTTAAAAAGGTATGTTGCCAATGTTCCACAAGCGGCATAGCATAAGAAAATAACTAAAATAAAAACACCACGAAAAATATTGGTTTTAAAAAGTTCTTTAAGTGACATTGCTCTTTTATCCTTTCATCTTTGGTATGTTTTTATTAAACTTTAATTTTATTTTAAATGCAATAGGATTTCACTAAGGGGTCAATAAAGCAGACTAAGTGGTAATTCTGCCAAACTAAAAGATCTGCTTAAGTTAAGCAGATCTTAGTAAATTTTATAATTTATTAATGTTTATCTTTTTCGTATCTAGTGTTAAATAAAGGACTGAGTGGTTCATGTTTTTGAATGCATTTGATTGCATCCCCAATAAGCGGACCTACTGAAACCATAAGAGTTTTTTCCAGCTTCTTTTCTACTGGCTGATTAATGGAATCAGTTAGCACCAAATTTTTAATCGGAGAATCATTCAATCTTTGGATAGCTGGACCTGATAAAACTGCGTGAGTAGCACTGGCATAAACTTCAGTAGCCCCAGCATCTATTAAAGCTTGAGCAGCTAGTGTAATAGTGCCTGCTGTATCAATCATGTCATCAATAATGATTGCACGTTTACCCTTGACATTGCCAATGATATTCATTACTTCAGAAACATTTGCGCGAGGACGACGCTTATCTACAATTGCAATAGGTGTCTTCAAAAACTCAGCCAGTTTGCGAGCACGGGTTACGCCACCATGATCAGGCGAAACGACAACAGCATCTTCTTGCAATTTGTTTCTCAAAAAGTAATCAGCAAGTAATGGTGCACCCATTAAATTATCAACAGGAATATCGAAAAATCCTTGAATTTGTGGTGCATGCAAATCCAGTGACAAGACTCTGGTTGCTCCAGCTTCTTGCAGCATGTCAGCTACTAACTTAGCAGTGATTGGTTCACGCGGTCTAGTCTTACGATCTTGCCGAGCATAACCATAGTAAGGAATCACGATATTAATTGTTTGTGCACTTGCCCGGCGCACAGCATCAATCATGATCAACAATTCCATTAGGTTATCATTAACCGGTACACTGGTTGACTGAATCAAATATACATCTTTGCCCCGCACAGATTCGTCAATGTTAATTTGAATTTCACCATCGCTAAAGCGTTGCACACTGGACTTACTCAGTGGCACTCCCACCCGCTGTGCAATTTTTTCCGCCAGCGGAACATTGGAATTGAGGGCAAACAACATCATATTGTCTTTATAAGACATAATTTCCTCCGTATTAAAATTGTTAACAACTTATTATTTTACCAAAAGTTGTCTGAAAAAGTTACTTCCTATATTATTATTCAACTTTAACGAACGACATTCAAGCCCTGAATCTTAGTTTATGTAGTAATTTACTGAAGTTTTAAGTAAACTTCAGCAAAACTAAAATGAAGGTGATTGCTATTCTAAAAAAATTATCCACATCGAGTTCAGCGTTTAAGCAATTTTTGCTCTTGCAAATAAAAAATTTTTGTCAAGTGTCTTAGCTATATGAATATTGTTTTATTGCGTATTTAGCCATTTTTGGATACTTTTGCTTGATCAAAAAGTCATTGAAGAAATACTTTTACTTTGCTAAAATTCAAAACATAAACAAATATCTATATAATGTCGAGATATGGTCGGCAGTTTCTACACGTTAACCGTAAATTACGTACTATAGATAAAGGGTAAAGAGAACTTTACGTTCTTCTGGTCTTTTTCTATGCACTAGAAAAAGACTTTTTTGTATTTTACATATGAAAGGGAGGCAAATATGAATAGTAATTTCCTTTGGGGCGGCGCTACAGCATCCTATCAGTGTGAGGGTGCCTGGAATGTTGATGATAAAGCTGAATCCATGTGGGATCATTATTTACATGAAAATAATTTAGAAAACGGTAATGTTGCTAGCGATCATTATCATCATTTTGAAGAGGATATCAAAATGATGAAGGATGGTGGTCAAAATGCATACCGTTTTTCTTTGTCTTGGCCCCGCATTATCAAAAATCGTGCTGGGGATATTAATCCGAAAGGAATTGAGTTTTACAATAAACTAATTAATTGTTGCCTTAAAAACGGCATAACGCCTTTTGTGACACTTTATCACTGGGATCTGCCACAGTACTGGCAAGAGGCTGGTGGCTGGCTCAATCTCGACACCAGCCGTGCTTTTGCCCACTACGCTGAAGTTTGTTTTAAAGCTTTTGGCGATAAAGTTAAACTCTGGACAACTTTTAACGAACCCAAATGGTTTACTGTCAATGGCTATTTGATTGGCAACTATCCGCCGGGTGAACATGATCTACAACACACGATCACTTGCGGTTTTAACGTGATGTATGCCAGTGCATTAGCTATTCAAAAATTTCGTCAGGGAAATTTTCAGGGACAAATAGGTATTGTTCATAGTTATTCACCAATTGATGGCATAGACGATACGATTGAAACCAAAATCGCTATGCGTAATGCTGATAATTATGCTAACAACTGGGTTTTAGATACCGCTGCACTAGGTAGTTTTCCCATTGATCTAATAGCTAAACTTAGTGAAACTAATGATATTTCTTTCATGAAACCTGACCTCCTAAAAACAATAGCAGAAAATACAGTTGATTTTTTAGGCTTAAATTATTACGCCCGTACATTAGTAAAACCATATACGACCGGCGAAACGAAAATGGTATTTAATAATTCCGGTAAAAAAGGTTCAACTCAAATGAGAATCAAAAATTGGTTTGAACAGGTAATGGATCCAAATAGTGAATACACTGAATGGGACACTGAAATATATCCGAAAGGATTAGAGGATGGCTTAATTCGTGCATACCAAAAATATCATTTGCCTATCTTTGTGACAGAAAATGGTGTTGGTTTTCACGAAAACATTGATGTAAATGAAGTCAAGGATGACTACCGCATTTCTTTTATGAATGATCATATAAATGCTTTGATGAATGCACAAGACAAAGGAGCTGATGTCAGAGGTTACTTTACCTGGTCCCCATTTGATCTGTATTCATGGATGAACGGGGTCGAAAAACGTTATGGCTTAGTGGCTGTCGATTTTTCTACATTAAAGCGTAAGCCAAAAGCTTCCTACTTTTGGTACAAAAAAATTATTAATTCAAATGGTAGATTAATTGCACGTAAGGAATACTAAAGTAGGAGATTAAACATGGAAACTACAAAAATTACTTCTTGGATGGATAAACACATTACACCATTTGCTAATAAAATGGCCAATCAACGTCATCTTGCAGCAATTAGAGATACTTTTATGACACTTCTGCCAATCACATTGTTTGGCTCAATTTTTGTCATAATCGGTGCTGCGCCACCTGTTACCAAACATAGTAATGGCTTATTAATAGCTTGGGCTCACTTTGCTCAAAAGAATGCTTTAATACTTACTTGGCTAAGTTCCGTTTCAATGAGCGCAATGTCTGTTTTTATTTGCGTTGGTATTACCTACTTTTTATGTCAGCATTACAAAGAAAATCCTTTATCGCCTATTATGTTTTCTTTAGCAGGATTTTTCATGTTAGTTTTTGATCCTAAAAAACTCGGCTTTACTGGAAATTTTGCAGACATTAGCTATTGGGATGGCCGTGGAATTATCATTGCGATTTTAATTGCTATTCTAACAACAGAAGCGTACCACGCAATGCGTAAGCACGATTTTGGTCGTATTAAGATGCCTAAAGGAGTACCATCAGCTTTATCAGAAAGCTTTGCTTCATTTGTTCCAGCACTAGTGATTTTGGCAGTAGACGCAATTATTTTTATAATTTGTCAAGCGAACCATACTACAGCAGTTAAAGCCATTTACAGCTTCTTATCACCAAGTTTTAAGGTTGCAGATAGCTTGCCAGCAACAATCTTTTTAACTATTTTAGTGCAGCTCTTTTGGTTTTTTGGTATTCACGATGCTGCTCTCGCTGGTATTCTGGGGCCAATTCGTGATGGTAATCTCTCTATCAATGCTAGCGCTAAGTTAGCAGGCAAAGCACTACCAAGAATTTTCACTACTCCTTTTTGGGTTTACTTTGTTATTATCGGTGGCTGCGGTTCTGTCTTAGCTTTAGCGATTATAATGTCATTTTCGAAATCTAAGCAACTAAAAACAGTGGGCAGAGTGGGTTTAATTCCAGCACTATTTGGAATTTCTGAGCCTATGATATTTGGTACCCCGTTAATGCTAAACCCAATCTTTTTCATTCCCTTTATTTTTACTTCCACGGTTAACGCTATCTTAAGTTACCTTTCAATGTCATTTGGACTGGTGAAAAAGACATTTGCACTATTTTCATGGCAAATGCCGGCGCCAATTGGAGCATTTTTATCAACTATGGATTGGCGGGCTCCGATATTAGTAATATTATTAATTGTAATTGATGGCTTAATGTATTACCCATTCATGAAAATTTACGAAAGAAGCTTATTAAAAGAAGAAAACAGTTAGTAACAGAGCTTTAATTAAATTTCTTATTCGATTAAAAAAATTAAATTTTATTGAGGACTAATTTCCAATATGCAAGCGAAATTAGTTCTTTTTATTTGAAGATGCTTTCCTTGTAGCTAACAATAAAATCTTTCTTTTTTATATTATTTGTCATAGAAAAAGTGTTCCTTATAATTATAGCTTTAGCTATTAAGGAACACTTAACTGAAATTTTTAATTCAAACTATTTAAAACGTCACTTACAATACCATGATGTTCAGTTAACAATTGTGCAGCTTCCTGTTTATTTTTACCAGTTTTAGCCATCACTATTGCAAGAGCAACATCATTGTCTGCTTTTCTTAAAAAGCTCAGAGCTTCAGCAATCGGTATTGCTGCCGTTTCACTAATAATACGGCAAGCACGATCAACTAGCTTATCATTGGTTGGTTGAACATCAACCATCACATTTTGATAAACTTTGCCTTGTCTGATCATTACTCCGGTTGAGATCATATTTAAAATCATTTTTTGAGCAGTACCGGCTTTCATACGGGTTGAGCCGGTTATCACTTCAGGACCAACCACAGCATTAATTGCAAATTCAGCGATTTGACCTATCACTGAATTTGGCACACAAGCTACGGCTATAGTTAGAGCTTGGACTTTAGCGGCATATTTTAACCCACCAATAACATAAGGAGTTCGGCCACTGGCAGCTAAGCCAATAACAATATCATTTGCCGTTAATTTAAGATTTTTTAGGTCTGTTTCTCCCATCGTGATGGAATCTTCTGCACCCTCTACAGCAGCAAACATAGCTTTTTTGCCACCTGCAATCAAGCCAATTGCTCTTTCTGGCTTAATACCGTAAGTCGGAACTAGTTCAGCTGCATCAAGCACACCTAATCGTCCACTAGTTCCAGCACCAATATAGATTAAGCGTCCTCCAGCAGAGTATCTTGTGGAAGCCTGATCAATTGCTTTAGCAATTTGATCACTCTCTCCTGCTACAGCAAGAGCTACTTTTTGATCTTCAGCATTGATCGTTTTGACCATATCCAATGTAGACATCGTATCAATGTGTGTTGTTGCTGGATTTCGCGCTTCAGTTTCTAAGTTTTTAATTTCCATATTCTATCCGTAAATTAATTCGTTTTTACAGTTGCAACAATCTGATTGGCAGTAACCTTGCCTGTAGCAATAGGAGAAATACTTGTGACATCTTCCATATTGTTAATCATTACCATCACGTCTGTTGGCTTGCCCGCAGCTTTGATAGCTGGAACATCCATTTGAGCAATAACGTCACCGCGTTTAACATACTGTCCACTTTTTACTTTTATTTCAAATGGAGCTCCCTTTAATTCAACAGTGTCAATTCCAAAATGCAAGACTAATTCCAATGGACCTTGATCTGATTCCATTGTAACTGCGTGTTTCGTATCCATAATTGTTAAAATACGTCCATCAACTGGAGCAACAATTTTACCATCATTATCAGGAATTACAGCAAAGCCGTCCCCCAGCATTTTTTGAGCAAAAACATCATCTTTTACAGCAGATAATTCTTCCAATTCACCATTCACGGGACTGGCTAAATTAACAGCCACACTTTCATGACTTGTTTTATCATCCTCGGGATTAACAAAAGAGCCATCCTCATTTTTAGCAACTACAGCGCTCTTAGGTACGCCAAAGAAATAAGTTAGAATAAAACCGCCAATGTAAGCTGCTAATAAACCAATACAATAATTTAATGCTTTATTGTGGGCAATTAACGGAATTAAGGCAATACCAGATGTACCAATAGCGATTGAGCCGACATTGCCGAATGCTCCTAAAACGGCACCACCAATACCACCGCCTAAACATGCAGTAATAAAGGGACGACCTAAAGGAAGAGAAACACCATAAATTAGTGGCTCACCTACTCCTAAAATTCCGACGGGCAAAGCCCCCTTAATCAGCTTAGTTAATTCTTTGTTCTTACGACATTTAACCCATAAAGCAATTGCAGTACCTACTTGTCCGGCACCCGCCATTGCTAAAATAGGCAATAACGGCGTATAACCCATCTTTTGAATCATTTGCAAATGAATTGGCGTTAAAATTTGATGTAAACCAAACATAACCATTGGTAAGAACACTGCACCTAAAATAAAACCGGCAACAGGTCCACCAACCTTTAAGACCCAGTTAATTCCGCCAATGAGTGAGTTTGAAACCCAACCAGCAAAAGGCATAATGATAAAAATAGTAATTAGACCCATTACTAATAAAGTTAAAAATGGCGTGAAGATGATATCAACTGAATCAGCCATGTATTTGTGGAAAAATTTTTCAACATATGACAGAAGCCATACTGCAAGCAAAACTCCGATGATACCACCCTGTCCAGCAGCTAACGGCTGACCATTAAAAATATTTGGTATTACCATAGGAGCTACCACACCAGGCAGCATTACTACACCACCGATGATACCACCAAGTCCAGGTGTAGCTTTGAATTCTTTAGCAGCATTAATACCAACATAGATATTTAAGTAGGCAAATAGTCCATTGGCAATCACACCTAAAACGGTGATGCCCAGGTTCCAGCTTGCCGGCAGCATTTTGGCTGTCAACATATTTCTTAAAATACCTGATACACCAGAAATTAAACCGGCACCAACAAATGCTGGAATTAAAGGTATGAAGATAGCCGAAATATGTTGTAAGACAACACGCCACCAAGTTTTCTTTAAGCTGGCTTTATGGGCCATGTGAACTTCTTCAGCTTTCTCCATAACTTCGCTCTTGTCTTTTTGATAAGAGCTTTCCTTAGCTGTTACATCTGGAAAAGGATCATTTTCATTTACCCCAGCTGCATTAACCATGCTTTGAGCAACTTTAGCATTAACACCAGGACCTAAAACTACTTCCAGTGTTTCACCATCAACTACTCCCAAAATGTCTTTAACTTGTTTTAAACCAGCTAAATCCACTTTAGATTTATCCCTAACCGTAATTCTCACTCTGGTCATACAATGGTATAAAGATTTAACGTTTGCAATACCACCAATATGATCATAGATTTCTTGGCCTATTTTGGCATATTTATCTGTACTCATTTTTTCCTCCTTTTATAAAGACAAAATAAGTATATTCTTCAATAGACCAATTTGCAAATTATGATAATTAATTACTAAAAATCATATTTTAATGGATTATACCAATTTTAATAAAGATAGAGTATAAAACCCCATACAAATTTTATTCATCTGCAGCAATGAAAATGATGCTTTGCCTTGCACCTATTTGATTCAAAAGTGGTAAATCATCAGCTACCACGTGTCCCAATACGTTAACTTTCTCGTCAGCTGGTAAATCACGTTTAGTTATTTGTAATTCTTCCTGATAACGCAAATATAATTTATTGTCACAGGTAATTGTCCCTTTTGATCGAGTCCCAGAATTTCCCTGGGGTGCGACATCAAATAACTGACGGCTACGCCCCTCCGTTAACCTTACTACATCTCGCGCTACATCCGGACGATTATGCCATTCAGAATTAAATAGTTCAGGCAAGTTTTCATCAATGCGAAGTGTAATAATCTGCTTTTTAGTGTAATTTTTAAAACTATCAATCATTTGCGGTGATAAAGAAGCATCCCCAATAAAAACATGGTCACAAGCTAAGCGTTTTAATTCCAACATTGCAGCTAACGGATTCTCTGCTCTATGCTTTTCAAGAGTTGGCAGTCCAGCGTGAATAGGTCCACGCAGAACATCATCACCAGCGACAAATGCCATTGTTGCTAAATTCATGTGATGTAACCAATCATTTTTCTCTTTTAACCAATTCGAATCTAGACCGGTTTCTGGTCGCGGATAAAAATTATGCCAAGCTTGCAAGTTTTCGAAGTTGGCACCGTGCTCTCGTAAAGCTGTGACGTCATCTTCATTGATAGTACTAGCGTTCAGAGCAACTGGCATTTTCTGTGAAAGCTTTGCTACAGTAGCTGGTGACACGCCATCGTCTATTCTAAGGCCAGTCAAGCCCAAGCTTTCAATCTGCTCTTCATTTTCAAGTGCAAGTCCTAGCCTTGCCATACCACTTTCAGAAACGTCAGCAATGACAGCAGTTTCTAAGTTCTTACACCATTTGGTGAGCTCTGCTAATCTTTTTAATATTACTTTGGGATCATCTTCAGGAATATGAAGTGAAGTAAAAATAGTTGTTAACCCCGCATTGCGCATCGCAAGTATATAATTATAATCATCAGCCGTTAGATCACGGTTTAGATATATCGAAAAACCCAGCATTTATTCAATTTCTCCCTTAGTGTGAAATCACTTACATGGACCATTATACTATTTTATTTTGTTAAAACATGTACACAAATAAAAAGCTGTGAGTTAATTTGCTCACAGCTTGAATATTTAAGCTAAATGAATTAGCTTTGTTTCATTATAAACGTACTCCAAGGTTTCACGGCTTTTAGCAAGTCTAAATTATCTGCGTATAAGTGTCCCACAAGATTACGTCTGCCGTCATTTTCAAACGGCTTTAACACAATTTGTAGTTCTCCTTTATACCGTGGGTATTTGTCATTAACAACAACTATATCCCCTCTTGTAAAAGAGGCTTTATCATTGTTATGAGCTGGAATATTTTCTTTAGCATAAACCACACGAGGTTTAGTATCACGTAATAAGAATTCTGATGCATCACCGCGGTACAAATGAGGCTCTTTTAAGCAAATCGTTTGCTCAATTGGTAAAACACCATCTTCAAATACAATTTTCAAAGTAGGATAGGCACTGTTAAAAGCTTTTGCTGCAGCAGCTAATTCATTTTCACTGGCAAAAGCATTGCCAATAATAATGTCATCAATCATTTTACTCAAGCGTAAGTGAGTAACTTGACTAAAAGCACTGCGCTTACGATCACTTTCAAGTGTCGGTAAGCCTTCATGAACAGGCCATGGACCAAATTTCGCATTTTTAGATGAAATAAACGCAGCAGTATGCAATCCATAATCACGATACTTTTGTGAATATTCATTAAAAATCTTTTCACTTAAACCCGTATATTCTTGTGGATAAAAGTTATGACAACCAATTAGATTATCATTCTCTGGGTCATAAGCCATAATACTGTCAAGATAATTAGTACCCCGACTCATATTCAGTTCAATCTTGAGTCCATATTGATTACGAGTCATGGCAGCTTCTTCCATGCCACTGAAACCTTCATCTAGACGCAAGCCCCAGACACCTAAGTTATGGAAAAAAACAAGATCATTGTAATCAATTTTTAGTTCTTTAAATAAAACAGGGTTAATATCTACTACTGTTTTAAAGCCTAGTTCATTGGCATACGCAACATCTTTTTTTAATTTTGCAAGTATATCTTCACCACTTGCACTTTTTAACTGCAAAAGTGAGGTGAAAATTCTCCTGTAACCATACTTATGAGCTAAATCCATATATTCTTTATCCCGCTCAAATGTACTTTGCTCAGGATAAAGTGAAATACCCAACTGTTTCATAAAATTAGTGCTCCTTAAACTTTATTAACTTTTTGAGGGTCCACGTTATTAGAAGCAATTACAAATGGTACATAGATCAAGAAACCAACGACCATATTGACAATTTGTAAAATAACTGAACGCCAGTCAATTGTAGCAATGATTGCATTAAGGAATGGCGGCATTGCCCAAGTTGTCTGTACGGCAACTCGGTTTACCAAACCAAGACTTAGGGCACCATATGCAATTGATACCATAACTAATGGAGCAAGAACAAATGGAATTATGTAAATTGGGTTCAAAACAATTGGCATACCAAACATCATAGGTTCATTAATGTTGAAGATCCCAGGTACGAGTGAAATCTTAGCAACAGCACGTTCATCTTCACGCTTGGAAAAAGCAAGAACGGCTAAGATAAGTAGCAGTGTTGAACCTGCTCCACCAATCCAAACATAAAGGTCAAAGTCGCTTCTAGTCCACATGTACGGTAATGCTTTTTGCATCTTATGGGCATTAGTATTGGCAATCAATGCAGTGGTCCAAATACTTTCTGTAACTGGTGCCAATACATTGGTACCATGAATACCAAAGAACCAAAATAGTTGAACTAAGAACACTATGAGTAATAATGAACCATAACCTTGGCCCATCTTCATTAACGGCTCTTGAATTGTTTTGGCAATTAAATCAATCACCGTTGTATTTCTAAGACTGAATAAATAGTTAATAATACCAACAACGAACAAACCTGCGGTTGCAGGAATAATACCTGTAAAGGCATTGGAAACTGCGGGTGGAACGCTGTCAGGCATTTTAATAGTAATATGTCTCTTAACTAAAGCAATGTAAACTGCAACAGAAATAGCACCCATAATCATTATGGTAAAGAAGCCGTAAGCACCAAAGTACTTATTAAAATTGAACCAGCCCCAAGCACTAATATTCTTGCCATTAACAGCCATTTGAGCATCAGTTAATGTTTTTATGTCTCCCTTAGTAAGAACATTTTTTAAGTCAGCTGAAAAGCTCTGAGGCAAGCTCATGATAAAGGTACCTAATGTCAGCAAGCCCCCTGCGATCGGTTCAACTTTATATTGGACACACATGTGATAGCCAAATGTAAAGGCAAACAGCAGGCCTAAAATTGCAGTAGAACCTGTCCATACCAACGCATTGATATTGATAAGCCATTGCATTGAGTTAACAACGCCCGTCCATCCTAGGTTGGTGGGAACATCCCTAAAAATAGCATTTAAGACACTAGCTACTGAACCAGCCAACATAATCGGCATAATTGAGATAAAGGCATCGCGCAATGCAACAAGCCAGCGAACAGAGCCGATCTTAGCTGCAACAGGAACGAGATGCTTGTTTAGCCAGTTAATTATAGCATTCATAATATTTCCTCCTACTAATATTTCACTACATTTGCATTATACCATAGCAAATGGAACCGTTTACCATTTTGCAGTTGGAAATTGTTGTGGCTGTATGTTTTATGGCTTTGGTCTACACCAATATAGTTCAATATTCTCTAATCGATATTAGTCAGGTGATCAAAATGGTATATACCATATTTTTTTACTAATAAAATACATCTTTTTAATTATTATTTAATAAAAAGATGCATCTATTGTTTGTCAACCTCAATGAGAAAGACTTTGATTTAGAGTTTATCTTTAAATGGACGAAAGGTTTCATGTTTAGTTGAATATTCCACAACTTTCTTTATCTTTTTCCCAGTAAACTCTATTAGTGACACTCCATCGAAACAATATTCCTCTTTTTCTACAGCATCAAAATACCAAGTAACAACAAATTTACCAGTATCATTTTGTTCAATTTTATAAATATCCCATTTTAAAACTGTCTGCTCCTCAGACTTTGAATTGATATAGGCTTTTAACTCATCTAGTCCTTCATAAGTAGCACCATAGCATTCACGGTAATAAACATCTTGGCTAAACCAACTATCAAGAGCAGAAAAATCTTTTTTAATCCAAGAATTAAAGTAATCTCTGATAGTTTGTTCTTTTTCTATAGTTTGACTGGAATTTGATAACATAATATTTATCTCCTAATTTATAAGCGAAAGATCCTAATATTAAGTCTAAAATGACCACTTTTTATAATTTATTATCAATTAATATACATATCAAAGCAATAAAAAATAACTAACTTAACAAATAAGCTAGTTATTTTAGACTAAATTGAGTTTTGCTATAATAAAGTTTTACTTCTCGGGCTTTACTTTAATTCCTTTATTACTTGCAATAACAAATGGCATGTAAAGGAATATATCTAAGATGAAAAGCAGTAAAGATAAAATTGTTGCAGGAATATCTCCAGCAGTAGTAACCCAAGTAGTTAAAATAGGAGGGATTGTCCAAGCTGGTATTACAACACTTTTGGCAACTAAGCCCACCATAGTCAAAGGATAAGCTATTGCTAAATTAATTAATGGTACAAAAATGAAAGGAATTACAAAATACGGATTCATAACTACTGGAAGACCAAACATGATAGGCTCTGAAACATTAAAAAAGCTTGGCAACAAACCTAATTTAGCAACATCCCGGTAATCTTTTCGCTTAGAAACAATAAAAATTGCTATTAAGAACGGCAATATTGCTCCAGTACCACCGAACAAAGTATACATCCCGAGCCAAGGATTAGTAACAATATTAGGCACTGCTTTATGAGCCGCGAATGCAGCCATATTTTGTTGGATTGCAGCTAACATTGGAGGAGAAGTAACTGAAGCGACAATATTTTGTCCGTGTAAACCAAAAAACCATAAGAATTGAGTAACAAACTGAATTACAAAGCAGCCAATCCAAGATTCCATAGCAGCTTGCAAAGGCTTGGAAATAATGGTTTGAACCAAGTCAGTAACCCCTTGATGGAATATTTGAACATAGGCAAAACTGAAAACTGCAAAAACAATGACTACAAGAGATTCAGGAATCAAAGAATTAAATGACTGAGCCACTGCTGGTGGTACTCCATCAGGCATTTTTATTCTTAATTTCTTAGATTTATAAAAGAAAAGTAATAATTCAGTGCTTAAAATTGCCGCAATCAAGCCAACAAACATACCTCCAGAAGAAGTTAGAGCTTGAGTGTATACCCCCGTTACCGTCACGTTTTTCATTGAACCGGATACAACAGCCTGATTATTTAAAGGAAACATTATCAAAGCTGTAGCAACACTTAATATTCCCGCATGAATAGGACTAATGTCATTATTGCCTATCCTACCATCTGCAATATAAGAATTTAGTAATCTGTAACCAATAATAAAAGTTACAAAAATAGTCATAAAACCCATGGTACCGTTATTTACCATCGTTCCCATTTGAGTTAAATTTGCAGCATACGGAAACACTTTTAAAACAGCAGGCTGATTTAAAACCAGGGAATTTAATAATATAAACAATGAGTTTACCATTATAATAGGTGTAATGTCGACAAAGGCATCACGTATAGCTACCAAATGCCGTTGATTACCAATCTTAGTAGCTAGCGGTAAAATCATTTTGCTAATTTTGTCAGAAATACTCATTTTCTCCCCTTCAACTTTTTACCTTAAAATATTAACTTTTGAAACGTTTCAACAATATTATTATAACTCTATATTGGAAACGTTTCAACTAAAAATGTAAGTGATTACATAGAAGCTTGAGTGCTTTTAAAAACTATTTATCACTTTTTAATTTTTATTACACCATATGGAAAAGCAGTTTTCGGCAAGTTAATAATATTATCGTAAACAGAAAGGGGCTTCCCCGATTCTAAGCTTAAAAACGCATTCGCTTTTGCTGGCAAATCATTGACTGAAATTTTGTGATTAACTTCTTCACTGTTATAAAATAAATAGTAGTCTGCGTTTTTCTTTGTCATAAAAATGTTCTTATTGACATATTCTGGACAGCCACGTGTATCATAGACGGCTTCACCAAAAACTTTTAACCAATCCCCTAGTTTTTTCATTAATTCTAAGGCAGTCTGTGGCAAAGTACCGTCTGGTTTAGGACCAATTCCTAAAATGACGTTGCCGCCTAGTGAGATAATTTTGATGATATTATCTAGTATTTCTCTAAAACTTTTATACTGATCATTAGGTACATATCCCCAATTTTTAGCCAAAGTTAAGTTAGACTCCCAAACCTTTTGTGGAGGTATGGTAGGTATTTGTTGTTCTGGTGTAACATAATTTTCGTATTTTCCACCAATTGTGCGGTCAACAATCAGGGTATCAGCTTTAATTTGCCAGATCTTTTTGGCAATTTGCTCCATAGGCAAGAATTCATGGTGACCCCCATTAACCCAGCCCGCATCAAGCCATAATATGTCAATTGGTCCATAATTTTGACAAATTTCCACTAACTGATTTTCAACAAACTTCTGAAATTTTTGCCATAGCTCAGGCTTTTGTGCTGGATCATAACTTGCATATCTTCCTCGGGGATCAGAGCCAGGTTCCCAATAAAAAGGACAGTGCCAGTCAGCCTTTGAATAATAAGCACCGGTAGCAATTCCTTCCTTGCGAAAAGCCTCGTTAACATATTTTAAGATATCAGCCAATGGATTATTATGAAAAGCAGAATCTTTACCGGTAATCTTATAGTCGCTATATTTTGTATCGTACATGTTAAAACCATCATGGTGCTTTGTGGTAAAAATCATATACTTAAAGCCAGCATATTTTGCTGCTTTAGCCCAACTTTCTGGATTAAAATTCACCGGATTAAATTCATGGTTTAATGCCCAATAATCATGTCTTAATTCTTTTAGATCTTTGCGAAAAGCACCATGCTTACGAGCCCAATCATCTTCTTTTGATAATTGCCATGATTCAACAATACCTGCTTGGGCATATAAGCCCCAATGAAAAATAATACCCAGTTTTTGATTTTGAAACCATTCTAATTTATCCCGGATTGCTTGCGGTAAATCTTGATAGCTTTCCTGTTGCGCTTTCTTATTCTCAACTATATCTTGTCTCTTCTCATTTTTTTCATTCATCTTGCAACTCCTTTTGCCAAAATATCTTGTCTTTAATAAAAACCTGATTTTCAACTTTCTGATGATCAAGCAGCTTTAATACTGTTTCCGCAACTTTTTCTGCTACTTTCTCAACTGGTTGTTTTATTAAAGTAACCGGTAATTTCATATTTTGTAATAAATGGGAATAGCCAAATCCAGCAACAGCGATATCTGTTCCTACCTTTTTACCACAATCACGAACCCCTTGAACGACCTGAATAGCATTAGTATAATTAGTGACAAAAATTGAGTCAAAACCTTTTTTATTCAATCCTGCAACTGCTTCGTAAGCTTCAGTCGTACCGTAGTTAACATAAATTACTTGATCAGGAGTAAGTGTTACCCCCATTAATTTGCATGCGGCGTTGATGCCAGCTAGCCGCTGTTGCAGCACATAGTCACTTTCAGTTGGAATCAAAAAAGCAGGTTTATTTCTTTTTTGCAGTATTTTAGTGACAACCTTTTGCGAAGCCATCATATCTGCACTCATGATTTCCGGCACTTTTTTGTCTGACAATGAGGCTTCAACTGAAACAACCGGTAATGGCAATTGTCCCACTTTTTGAAAAGATTGCCACTTACTTTCTGCTTTCAAAACGATTAAAGCATCAACAGACCGTTCAATTAGTTTTGCTAGTTTAAATTCAAAAGTTTTTTCATTATTACGATGACTGGTTAAAAGTAAAAAATACCCGGCATGATCGAACAATTGCTCTAAAGCTGCTATTAATTGAGAGCTGTAGAAGTTATCCATGTTATCTACCAATATCCCAATTGAAAAGGACTTATTCATCTTAAGAGATTTAGCGGTTTGATTTGGTATATAGTGTAATTCCTTGATAGCCTGCTTGATCTTCTCTTCATTTTCTTTTTTTAAATGAATACCATTTAAATAACGAGAGATAGAACCAACTGATACACCTGACCTATTAGCAATATCTTTAATTGTTGCCATTTCCCACCTCTATTGCATAATCCGAAATAAAGTTATATGCAGCTCCATATAAATTCGCATTATTATGATACTGACACTCTTTGACTTCGGGCATTATTTCGCTTACTTTATTTTTTACCAATTCTGCATACAAACGTTTAGATATTTCGGCACTAAAACCTTTATGGGCTGAAATACCACCACCAATTATTAAAGCATCAAAATCAAAAGCGACTTCAATATTATATAAGCCAATAGCCAAAAAACTGTACACTTTATCAATCAGGTCTTGCGCTAGTTTATCTCCTTGGTCTGCTAATAGAAATAATTTTTCACCATCGATGTTATCAATACCAGTTTGTCTTTCATATGCAGATGCAGCTTTAACAATTGTTGCCCGTGTGCTGAGAGTTCCTCCATCACTGGTTTGCATAAGACCAAATTCTCCCCCAAATAAATGGTTGCCTTTATACAATTTTCTATTAATAAAAATTGCACCACCGATACCTGTGCCAATTATAATGAAAGCTACATTGGTAAATTTTTTACCGGCACCGATATTGACCTCACAAATACCAGCACAATTAGCATCATTTTCAATTGCGATAGGTAAAGAAAATTCCTCTTGTAATTCTTTAAATATTGGTCTGTCATGAATATAGGGAACTGCACTGATGCCTTTAATTGTGCCACTTGACTTATCAACAGCACCAGGTGCGCTAATAGCTATGCCGTCAAAATTATGCTGATCAATGAAGCGGTGCATTTGCAATTTCAAACCTGCAAAAGTCTTGGGCGTAACAAATTTTTCTATGCTAGTTATCTTATTGTCATGAAAGCTACCACACTTGATATTCGTTCCACCAATATCAAAAACTGCTAATTTCATATTTGTGCCTTCTTTTTTAATTCAGGCTTGCGCCATTACTTGATATTACCTTTTTAAACCACCAATAACTCTTCTTAGGAATGCGTTTAAGATCCAATAAATCGGTATTAGTGCGATTAACATAAACCATGCCATAACGCTTAGCCATATCTCCGCCAGAGCTGGGTATATCAATTAACCCCCAGACTAAATAGCCTAGAACCTTGACACCGTCATTATTCATTGCTTTTTTTAAAGCACGTAAATGTTCTTTGTGGTATTCAATTCTCTGATCATCTTGAATTTCTTTACCGTCATATTTTTCTCTTAATCCAATGCCGTTTTCGATAGGAAACAGAGGTACATGATACTGATTATAGGTTTTAGTCAAAACATCCCTAAAGCCATCAGGATCAATCGACCAACCCCACTCATTTACTGGTAAAAATGGATTCTCTTTTCCACCAAATTTAAAGTAATAATTAGGAGCAGTTTTTTCGGGTACAAGAGTGCTGCTAATTGTCGAACTTTGATAATAACTGAATGCGATAAAATCACTTTTCATTTTACTGATTTCTGCAAGATCACTAGGTAGGACACCAGTTTGAATATTATTT
This sequence comes from Lactobacillus laiwuensis, assembly GCF_019972835.1. Classification (GTDB taxonomy): domain Bacteria; phylum Bacillota; class Bacilli; order Lactobacillales; family Lactobacillaceae; genus Lactobacillus; species Lactobacillus laiwuensis. Next base: position 245,096 of record NZ_BPPB01000004.1, read on the forward strand.
TTTTGGACAAAATTAACTACTTCATTTGAATAATGTCCTAAAACAAAGGCATCAAGCAAGTTTTTGTTAAGAAATTCGTCTATTTGACGAGCATATAAAATATCTTTAGGCATTGATGAAGCTGGATAAACTTCACTATATGCCAACATACCACCTATTTTAGCACTTGTTTTTTTATGTAAGTAATTAGCAATTTGCGCATGAGCCAGCATCAAATGGTGACTAATAATATACAAATCAGCCATTGTTTCCTCACCTTTTATTTTGCCGGCAATTTTTGTTGCTCCAGGCATAAAATAAAGATTTTGTTCATTAAATGTTATCCAGTATTTTACCCTTTCACCAAAAATATCAATCATTTTTTTGCCATAACGAACAAAAGCATCAACTACGTGGCGACTACTAAAACCATTGTACTTTTGGGCTAAATTCAATGGCATATCAAAGTGGTAAAGACAAATCATTGGTTCGATATTTCTTGCAAGTAAGTTGTCAATTAAGTCTGAATAAAATTTAATTCCTTCAGGATTAAAATCACCATCACCCAAAGGATTAACCCTACTCCAAGAGATTTGGAAACGGTAGCAGTTGATCCCCAGATCAGCATATAAATCAAGATCTTCTGGATAGCGATGGTACTCATCGATTGCTGTATCCCAAATTGAAGTGCCATCTTTTGCTCTATAAGTATCATAAACTGACTTACCCTTGCCTCCTTCTTTGACAGCTCCTTCAGTTTGCATACTAGATGTAGAGTTGCCCCACAGAAAGTTTTTCGGGAAAACCTTTTTTACCATTTCCTAACCTCATTTCATTTCTTTGAAACGTTTCAATAATATTATATAAAAATGGTTTTATTAAGTAAAGTACTTAACTAATTCACTGCAAAACCATATAGAAAAACGACACCTTCAAAAGATGTCGTCCTATTTGAAATACCAAAACACTACTTATTTGTTGCAGCATAGTCAGAAATATTTAAAGTTTGTTGGAAGCCATTAGCGCTTGTAACAGTCAGTACTGTATTATTATTGCTAAACTGAACGGCACTTTTATCAACGCCGTTGACGCTGGCAACCAAATCAACTATTTGATTAGATTCATTGATCGTCAAATTTTTCAAATCATTAACTACTACTTTTTTGCCATTTAAGGCTGCTTTCGCATTATTTATTTGGTTTACTATATCACTAACTTGGGCCACCGTTGCAATAGCTGTATTAACTTGACTACCACTTGAAATGGCTGAATCATAGGCATTACGCAGAGCTTTAGCGGAAAGCTTATATAAATCACTCGCTTTAACTGCTGCATCTTGAGTTAACAAGTCTTGCAGAGCCTTTTTATCAGTTGAAGTAGCAGTAACAGTCTCACCTTTAGCTGTCTCCGGAGTATTGACTGGCGTTAGTTTAACACCACTAACTTTACTAATATCGTCTTGCTTAATATAACCGTTCTTGTCACTTTGTAATTTATAGAACAATTCGGCTTTATTATCATCCTTTACCCAGATGTACCTTAATTCTGTCACACGTGCCCTGTGGCCTTTAGCAAAAGTTTTGGTTGGTTGTGCCACACCTTTGCTGTTATACACATTGGTAGTACGAGCTAAAGTAATTGTTGTGACGTCTGTATCATCTTCAGGTTTTGAATTTGTTGGCTGCAATTGTTTGCCAGAAACTATACCAACGTTATTCTTCTTAACCCATTGATCTTCACCAGGGAAGTTATCGTCTTTAATCCGATAAAACAGCTTTTTGCCAATATATTTGAGTTGATCAACTGTGATTTTTTCGTCTTTTCTAATTAAAGTTTTAGTGGAGTGACCATTACCATCGTAAATATAAGCATTATGACTTAATGTGATTACTGTAGGATCATTCTGGTTGTCACTTGGTGAATTATCATCCTTACCTGGCTTTTTATTAACTGGCTTTAACTTAGCGCCTGTAGTTTTTCCCACATTAGCTGCCTTAATAAACTGGTTGCTTTGGCCACCAATTCTGTAAAACAACTTTTTACCAATATAAATAAGTTGATCAACTGTAACTGTTTGACCCTTTTTTATCTTCTTTTTCTCGGTTTTACCTTTTGCATCATAAATATAGGCATTATGCTTTATTTTAGCTTTAGTTGTAGCTGCAGGTTTTACAACCTTCTTACCATTAACATAGCCAACATTGGCTGCCTTAACGTAGGCATTGCCACCCAAATTATAATATTCCTTATTTTTGATTGTAACTTTCTCACTAAATGTCAAGGTAATACCTTTGCCTATTTTGGTATTCTTAGCACTACCCATATAGGTCTTCAGTCTCTTGCCATTTTTGTCATAAACATAAGCATTATGACTCAACTTAATCGTATTTTGCTTTGAATTGTTGCTTTTCTTCGTTGCAACCTTGTCAGCTGCTTGAACAGCAGTAAATTGACCTGCTCCTATTACAGGGCTAACACCAATTAACGCAGCAGCCGATATCATCATAAATTTATGACTAAATTTCATTTTGCTTCTCTACCTCGTTATTTATAAAATTCTATCAATACCTAATATTGTATACTAAAAAATGATTGACATAAACAATGTAAAACTTTACTTACTTTTTCTTAATACTCTTGCATAAATGTAAAATACCCGCAAAATTTATTTCACTTATTTTACAAGTTGTAATTTTTCATTAACTCACAGTTTTTATTTACAGCTTATAAGAAATAAACTTAGGCTGTTAAATTTAAAAACTTATTATATATGTTTAAATACTATACTAAAATACATTTATATTGGGCATAATATTTACACCATTTTTAAAAAAGTATTTTTGTTATTTTTACTAAAAATATCAATAAAAAAGCACTTTTTGTTATATTAATTTTCCCATTGCTACTAAAGCTTTAATTTATTTTATTATATATAATTTTTGCTTTTTATAGTTTATTTTTAAAAACAAGTTATTTATAAAATAATATAAAATAAAATTCAATTATTGACATTTGATAAATCGTCAAGTAAATTTATAGTTGTATAGTATTTAAATAAGAAAGGATATATATATATATGCTAGGAAAGAATAATAACAATGAACGGGTGAAAAAAATGGCAATGCAAGATAAGCAAGACCATTTCTCAATTCGCAAATTGAGTATTGGTGCTGCTTCTGTACTGCTTGGCTTTACTTTTTTTGGTTTAAATAGCAAGACAGTTAAGGCTGATACTGTTATTCCAACTCAACAAACTGAAGAAAATACCAAAACTAAAGAGAATATTTCACCTCAAGATACTACCACTCCTCCTGGTAGTATTAGTGATGCTCAAAATTCTACTACTGCTGTTAAAGCAGAAAAAACCAACAAGCCAGAAGATGGACCAAATTTGGCCACATTTTCTGGCTTGAGTTCGTTTTTAAGAGCTACTAGTAGTGATAACAAAGAAAGTGACGCTGCTAAAACAGACAAAACGGAAAGTTCTGTTAACAAGGCTGACAAAAATGATCTACAAGATTCTGCCACTAACACTGAGCAAAATAATAAAGAGCAAGGTCAACAAGATCCAGCAACTGGGCAAAAGCCTGGCGACACAACAGACAGTTCAAATACAGCTGATATAACAAATGAAGATCAGACTGATGCAAACGAAGACATTGATACTACTCCAATTGATACTAAGGAGCAAGAAGACTCCAGTCCAACTAGAAGTGTGAGTACCTGGGAAGATTTTGTCAAAGCCTATCAGAATATCAATGTAAGCGAGATTGATATTACAGCTAATATTCGTTCCAATAAGGGTAATGGACGTGACTCTTTAAACTTTCCAGGAAGAAAATTATTAATTAAGTCTGCTGGTGATGCTAAATATACTATAGATTTTAGAAGTATCCATCCCAAAATTAAGAATAATACCATTGGTGATATTACCTATGAAAATTTAACACTCATGAGTGCTGATTATTTTGGTGTAGTTAATACTCATGGGGGAAAGTCAGCAAGAGTAACTTTTAGGAATATTGACTTTACGGGTTCACAATTATTATATACTGATAGTAACACCGACATTATTTTCGAAGGCATCATCAATGCGGAAACGGTTGAAATGCCCATGGAAACAGGCGGGGTAGATGATGGCAGTAAGCAGCAGTTGCTAGAATTTACTAAGGATAATAACAGCATTACTTTTAAAGCTGGCTGTAAGTTCAAAGGGGCAACATTTGGCGGTACCCTAATTGAAATGAAAGGGAAAAACAATGTCCTTAATGTTGAAGATGGAGCCGATGTTACCCTTACTCCACTCAAGACATATAACGGGAAAAATGGTGCCAATAATGGTCAATATTCAAGACCAATCAGTGCAATCTATATTGAAGGCGACAGTCAGGTAAATGTTAACGGTACAGTAAACATTGGCATTGGTGAAAGTAGCGGACTTAAGTATGATGGTGTACAAAATGCTGGTCAGTCAAGAGCAATTTACTTAGAATCTAAAACATCAAAAGTTAACATTGGTAGAGGCGGCACTATTAACGTCAACACAAACGGCAATATTTCTACTAAAAATGGCCAACACTTAATTTATGTAGGTGGTGACTTTACCATTCATTCAGGCGGCGCCTTGAAAATTACCGGTGAAAACATGGGTAAATACTCAGGTACCTTAGTACAGATAGACGGTAAAGCCAATGTCCAAAATGGTGGTTTTGAAATTCAACTGGTTGGTGATGCGGGTACTGGAGCAATTAAACTGGTTGATGTTGCAAAAACTGGGCTGCTGATTGTTAATAACCCTACTTCTCTGGTTTTGGACGCTCATTTGAATCCAAATGACACTACCAGTATTATTGGTGATAGTAAAATTACAGTCACCAATGTGCGACAGCTATTAAACCTCAATGATTTCTTAGGCAAAACAGACGGTAGTCAGAACAATTTAGTGTTACCCCCTTTTCACGTTTTACAGGTTGAAAAGACCAAAAAAACAATTGCTGTCAATACACTGGAATTATTAAACGGCATGAGAAAATTTGACCTTGATCAAGTTAAAAATGACAACCCTCAACTCGCTGAAATCCTTAATAATCTACCAGAAAGCATTAAGAAACTGCTTGAGACTAATAATGGTAAAACATACGATGATCTCTTTGATGCTGTCATTGAAGCTGCTTTTTCCAACAAAGAAAATCCGGGTTACAATAACATCAGATTTATACCGGCTAACCCAAGTGGGTTCTTAGACATAGACCCGGCAAACGTCACAGTAACCGATCAAGAAGATGGTTCGAAGATTATTAAAGGACAGGTTTTAAACTATACTCCAGCAAATGACGGTCCAGCTAGTGACAACTTATTCCAAAGTGTATTACCAGGTGGTACTGAGGCCTATGTTTTAGCCAGTTTCAAGGATAGTGGTGTTTACAAAAATGGTCAGACCATTATTGATTCAACAATAGATAACCCTTATGCAGAAACCGTTGATACATACCGCGGCGAAGCGAATGACTTGCCACTTTTGCCAACTAAATTTGCTGCTAAAGTTGCTGCAGATGGCACCTTTACCATTACCCTTGCTCCTGAAATTACCACCAAGATGGCTAAAGACGCTACCATTCAGCTAACTCCTCATGCGAACTTTATTGAATATAGTCCGTTAGACATTGCTGATGGCATTCGACCAACTATAGTTAGTCTGGGGATCAAGCCGTTTAGTGAAATACAACAAGAAGCTGCTCAAGCAATTAAAGATGCAATTAGCACAGCTAAAGACAATAAGCCAAAAAGTTTAACTGAAGATCAGGAAAAAGCATTTACAGATGCAATGAATGAGGCTGCCAAGTATGCTGCTAATATTAAGGATAGCAATTACGAGTCTGATAAATCAGTTTACGGGGTGCAATCTTCCAAAACTGCAATTAGTGAAATAAATAAAAGGAAAAAGACGGCTTTAGACATAGTGGCAAAGGCCGTACAAGCAGCCAAAGGTCAAGCAGACTTTGAAAAAGCAAAATCTGATGCAATTACAAAATTAACTCAACAGGCCAATGATCAAATTTCTAAGTTTCCTTCACAGGCACAAACTATAATTAATGCAAAAGAGCAAGCCATCAGCAATGTACAAGCACCTGAAACAAATAACACTAATATTGAACAAGTTGTCAGTGACGGTATTGACGCCATCAACCAAATTGGGAAAGATTACCGTGATAATGTCAAAACAGATATCAATCAAGCAATTTCAAACGTCGAAAAGGCCATTGACGAAGTCGCAAAAGACGAAAATGTCAAATCGCCTGTTGACGAATTAATTACCGGCTTAAAAGACAGACTAAAGAGGCCAAAAGAAATTGTTGCCACTGACGGTGATCTTGATCAAGACGATAATGAAAAAGCTATTAATAACCATCAAAAAGAAGCAAAAGATGCAATTCAAGGCGTGCAAGATACTGTTGATGCCATCAAGGCTTTAGAAGAAGCTGCTAAAAAGCAAATTACACAACATGCAGATGATAAAGAGGACATCCAAGGTGCTTTAAATCAAGCTATCAAAGATATTATTAACAGCAATAACCCTAAAGATGACGTTAATAAGGGGCTTGATAATATTAATGGCACACATGCCAACAAGGAAAGAGAAAAGGCAGCAAATGATATTAATGAAGCTGCTGCTAAAGCTATAGAGCGGATTAAGAATTCTGGTTTATCTGAAGATGAACAACAGCCCTACCTTGATGAAGTAAAGCAAGCGGTTGCTGACGCGACAGCTACAACTGGCGATACTGGCAAATCTATTTACGGCACTGATGACGATGAAATTATCAATAAGAGAAAAGCTGCTGCTGAGAGTTTAATCAATAAAGCTGCTGCTAAGTCAGAAATTGTTGGTTATACTAAAGGTTATGAAAATGTTCTCGGCAAAGTCAACAAGGTCGAGACAGCTTTAAAAGATGCATTAACGGCAATTGATAAAATTCAAGATAATGCTGACAGCAGTCAAAATATTACCCAAACTGTAAAAACGGCAAAAGATAATATTTTAAACGCATTTAAGGATGACGCTAAAGCACAGGTTAAGGCAGATGCAGATACGGCTAAAGGCAATTTAGGAGTAACTAAAGAGACAAATATTGATAACGCAGTCAAAAACGCTGATAAAGCCATCGACAGTCACAGTTCTGCTGCTGACATTAAGCAAGACATTATTGATGGTAAAAAGAATGTTTTAGACGCGTATAAATCTGCTGCTAAGAATCAACTGGAAACAGCCAAAAAAGCTGTTGTTGATCAAATTCAAAAGAACCCTAATCTAACAGCTAAAAATAAAGATGAAGCTGTAAACAAAGCCAATGATTTGCTTACTGGAAGTCAGGGTTATAACGACCGCATTGATAAGGGAGAAACTCTAGCAGATGTTGATGAAGCTACTAAAGAAGGTACTGCTGCATTAAACGATTTACTTAACGAGCAAAATCTCAGGGGTCAACGTAATCAAGCTATAACAGATATTCAGAATGCTAAAGACAAAGCCATCTCCACGATTAAAAATGATAATAATCTGAGTGCTGAAGACAAAAACAAATATCAAGATTTAATTAACGCAGCTGCAGATACTGGTGTCGCTAATGTCACTCAAGATGATAATGAAACCGCAATTGAAACGGATAAAAACAATGCTATTAGTAATATCACAGATTATCTGGAGAATGCTGCCAATGCTGGTACAAACAATTTAGACCAACAACGCCAAGCTGCAATTACGGAAGTTGAGAATGCCGCTAAAGCCGCTAAAAATAAAATAGATGGCTTTGACGGTACTGATTTAAGTCCAGAAGCTAAACAACATTATAAAGAAGCTATTGATAAAGACTTTAATAATGCCAAGGCTTTAATTAATGCTGCTAAAGACATCGACGGTGTTAATTCCGCTAAACTAGCAGCTAAAGACAGTATTAACAAGGATTTGGCTGCGGCCCAATTGATAGTCGCAAAATCTCAGGCAAATAAAGCCTTGCAAGAAGAGAGAGAAAAAGACTTAAACACTATCGATCAGGCTTTTAAAGATAATAAAATTAATAGTGAGCAAAAAGATGCTTTAACTAATAAAATTAATGGTTTTTACGAAACAGCAGTTGGCAACGTTTATAAAGACTTGACCACCGAACAGGTAGTCAAAGATAGAGATGACGGTATCGATGCTATGGCCAGTGTTGCTGGCAGTATTGCCGACGAACAAGCAAAATTCTTAGAAGAACAAAAAGATGACGCTTTAACTAACGAAGATACTGGACTAAACTCCCTGGCAGAGAAAATTCGTGCAGATATCGAAAAGGATTCTAACCTCTCTGGAAAAGAAAAGAACGGCTACTATGACGAAATTGATAATGCTTTAACAACAGCAAAAACTAATATTCAAAATGCTGACACTAAAGAAGAAATTGATTCCGCAGCTAATGCTGGTCGAGAAGACCTAAACAAGATTCGCGATAAAGCAGCATTGCAGTCTACCAGAAACGCCGCTCTGAAAGAATTACTGAGTGTTTATAACGAAGTCAACAATAAAATTTCCGGCTTACAGAATGTCAACAGTACGACTAAAGAAGGCCTAATTAAGCAGTTAACCAATTACTACGATGATGCAGTTGCCAAAGTAAAGAACGCTGCCATTGATCAAGTTGATACTGAGAAGCAAAAAGGCATCGATAACATGCGTAAGGTAATCAGGGATGCTCAAAGCCTTGATACCAATATTAATATTGCCAAAGATGAAATTGATGAACATGCTAAGCAAGCAATTGATGAAATTAATCAGTCTTCAATGTCTGATGCTGACAAGACAGAGACTATCTCAAAAATCAATGATGAAAAAGATAAAGCTAAGCAGAATATTGAGTCACAAAAGACTAATGACGCAGTTGACAAGGCTAAAAACGAGGGTAAAAATGCTATTGATCAAGTCGTAGCAGATGCAACTACTGCCGATTTGGAAGATGCTAAAAATAACAGTGAAGATAATATCAACAACGCTGCTCAAGAAGCAATTAACAGGCTGAATTCCTCCTATAATTCTCTGAGCGCTGAAGAAAAGGCAGATGCTAAATCAAAATATGATCAGGCAATTTCGGATATTAATCAAGCTGCTACTAGTGCCATCAGCAAATTACAAAACGTCAAAACAAAAGATGTTATCAATAAAATCACTACCGATGCTATTACCGCAATCAATACAGCTGAAGCCAGTGGCAACTTGGCAATCACCAAAGCCCAAGCAAGAAAGGCTATTAAGGATGTTGCAACCGAAGTCAAGAACAGCTTAAAAGATAAGGCAGATCAAGAGAGCGTTGACTCAATTGTTGGGACTGCTAATACAGCAATTAATGCCGCCCAAGATAGTGGTACCGTTTTAGGCATTCGGGATACTACTATTAAACAAATAAGGGCTATTAAAGCAACAGCGGAATCAAATGATGCTGACAAAATTAAAAAAGCAAAAGAAGAAGCAATCAATGCACTTACTGATGAACTCAACGGTAAGCATAAAGCAGATGGTTCCCTTGATCCTGATGCTCCAGGAATTTTAAATCAAATTGACCAAATCAAAGGTTTAAGCAAGGAAGAAAAAGACAAATATCAGAGTCAAGCAACAAATGCATGGAAAGAAGCTGTCAACCAGGTTAACGGTCAGCAAAAAGTTACCGACATAGAATCTGTTACAATAACTGGAATAATTAACATTGACAAGGCTTTGAGCGATGCTCAATTACAAGCCGCTAAGAATAATGCGAATAAATATCTAGATGATATCGCCCAAACAGCTGCAGATGAAATCAATAAAATAGATCAATCAGCTTTAAGTGATGAAGAAAAAGCAAAACAGATCGATTTAATTAATTCAAATAAAGACACGGCGATCAAAAACATCGACAAGGCGCAAACTCCAGCTGATGTCGAACAAGCAAAACAAGCTGGCAAAGATGCGATTAACGGTATTGTGCAAAATGCTAAAGATAATGCTACTTTATTGCAGGAACAAAATGCCGCATACAATGCACTAGTTGAGCAAGCTAAGAAATTGAACCAGCGCTTAAACGATGACCTGTTGCACAATAAACTTGATCAAAATCAGGTTGACGAGTTAAGCAATGCTATTAGCGAAGCTTTAGGCAAAGCTAAAACAAATATTTCTGCTGCTACTGATCAAGATAAAATCAATGCTGCCAGGAGTAAGGGTGAGTCTGCTCTTAACAACATTAGCAGTGACATTGATAAAGAAGAAGCTTTAACCAAAGCTTTAAATGATCTACAAACTGCTGCCACTAATGCCAAGGCTAAAGCTGATGAAGCTGAAGACAGCGATGCTGCCGATCAAATGAAAGCGCAAATAGATCAAGAGCAAAAGAAAGCTGCTGCAAAGATCAATGCCGCTAGAAATAATAAGCAAAACACTATTACGCAAATTCAAGCAGCTGCAAATGAAGGCATTGCTACAATTAACAAGTTGGGTGAAGACTTTGATAATAAAAATCAAATCGTTAAGGACTTGAAAGAATATGCCACAAGTGCAAAGAATGAAATTGATAGTTTAGGCCTAGCAGGCAGCGATGCCATTAGTGGCTATAAAGACATTGATCAGGCATTAAATGATGGTATTAGTTCAATTTATGGCGGTACAAGTGATAAGCTGTCGCAGTTAGAGCAAGATGCCAAAGCAAATATTGATCAAGCCAAGTTGCCTAGTCAATTAACTGCAGAAAAGAATAAGCTGATTAACAAGTTTAAGGACTATGTTAACAATAAAGGAAAAATTGAAGATGTTGCAACCAACCTAGAGCCAGACCAAATTGACTCATTGCAAAAGCAACTTGACGAAGCCATCAAGAGAACTATAGATAAAATTGCCGGTGTTAAACTTGAAAATAGTTACGAAGATGCACTAGCACAAGCTCAACACGCCGAGAAAGGATCAGCTACAGAAGATTTTGGTGAAGCAGAAGTCGACCGTATTTTCCAAGTTGCACAGGAAAATGCCGAGATAGTTACGGCCAAGCAAGATGCAATCTCTAAAGTAGAACAAGCTCAAAAAGAAGCTAATGATGCAATAGACAAATCAGGTTTATCGCCAGAGGATCAACAAAAGCAGAAGGAACAAGTTCAAAAACTTGTTGAAAAAGCAAGAACTGACATTAACTCCATTTCACAATCTGAAGAAAATGCTGAACAAAAGATAAATAACAGTAGAGATCAAGCTATTTCCGCTATCAATGATATTAAAGATCAAGCTGCCCTAGCTGGTCAAAAGACAAAAGCTGAAAGTATTCTAAAGGATAAACAAACTAAGGCTCATACTATAATTGATCAATCTCAATTAACAGCCGAGCAAAAGAAAGCAGCTAAAGCTGCAATTGATGACGCTTATCAGCAGAGTTTCCAAGATATAGAGAGTGCTCAAACAATTGCTGACCTCCCAGATGAAGCAAACATTGGTCAAAATATTGATCGTTTGTTAACTAAACCTGAAACTGGCAATGAACCAGAATGGTTTGGTCATGAACAAAACAATGCCCTTAAAGGTGCTGAAGGCGTAGATGGCCTTAACACCGCATTCGATAAATTAAAAGACAGATTGAAAGATAAACTGTCGCAAAAATTAAGTAATCGTATTGTCGATAAAATACATACTATTATCACTGCTACTGATATCCAGACTGCTAGTGCGGCTTATGATGAAGCAATGACTATCATCAACAAAGAAAATGCTAAAGCTGACATTGATGAAGAAGCTGATAAAGTTAATAAGGAAATTGACGGCAATGATAAATTATCTACTGAATCAAAAGACAAGCTGAAAGAGCAAATCAAAGAGGATAGCCAAAAAGCCAAGGATAAGATTGATGCAATTAATGCTCCTAAAGGTGACACCTCTAACAAGAAGGAACAGATTGATAAAATCACAGAAATCGCTAAAGAAGATATCAACAGCGCTGGTAATGCCGCTAAAGATGAATCTAACAATATGCTTAAAGAAGAGGCAAACGCTGAATTAGCTAATAAACACCAACAAGCAGTTGATGAACTAAAAGAAAAATTTGGTGAAAATGCAGATACCACCAGCGTTGATAAAGCCTACCATGAGCATTCACGTGTCAATGGTGACTCACCTGAAAATATTGCAGCTGATAAGATAGCAGCTGAAAAAGAAATAGCCAAAGGTTCAGTAACTGATACCGCTAATAACGCAAAAAACCAAGTTGATAAATTAAAACATCAGGATGGTAGCGATTATACTGATATTGAAAAACAAGCAATAAAAGATCGTATTGACCATGAAGTAGCTGAAGCTAATACCGATAAAATCGGCACAATCGATCAAGCACAAGACTCAGAAGCGGTAGAAACTGCCAGAAAAGATGCAGTTGACAAGATAAGCAGTATCATTGTAGCCGACAGTAAAGAACTTGATGATGTTTTAAACAATAATAGCAAAGTACAAGAAGAAAGACTAAAAGCTGCCTATGATTCTGCTATTAAAGCTCTTACAGACAGGTTTAAGGATAAAGCAAACACTACCAGCATTGATAAAGCATACGAAAATGCTAAAGATGCTCTCAGTGATCCTGCTAACGCGGATAAACTTGCCGCAATAGAATTAGCTGGTGAAAAAGATATAGCTGCTGGAGCATTGACAGAGGCTCAAAAAGCTGCAACAAGTGAAATTCAGTCTTCAGGCAAATACACTGAACAAGAAAAAGAAACTGTTATTAAACAAATTTCTACTGATATGAATAATGCAAAAGATGCCATCAATCAGCCTGAGGTCAATGACAGTAAGACAATTACCAAATTACGTGATGATGCTATTAATCAGCTTTATCTCGATGCCACTGATTCTGAAACGATTGATCATATTCTTCATGGCAATGACAATAGCCAAGATAATAACAATAATCATGGCAACGATAACGACCATGGCAACGATAACGATCATGGCAACGATAATGATCATGGCAACGATAACGATCATGGCAACGATAACAACCATGACAACGATAACGATCATGGCAACGATAACGATCATGGCAATGATAACAACCATGATAATGACAATAATCATGAAAATGATAATAATCACGGTAATGATAATAATCATGGCAATGACATTAATACTGGTGGTGGTTCTGCCCCAGTTATTCCTAGCCCTATTGACAATGCTGGCAAAGAAGAAAAAGAAGAGCCAAAACTTGATTTAAGTAAAAGTGAACAATTAGCTTTAATGCATAATGCTTACCTGTATGACGAAAATGGCAAACGTACCAATAAGGTTGTACTAGGCGCTGGCTCAATCATTACTTCATACGGTACAAAAGAGATTAACGGCAAAAATTATTACATTCTGGTTGACAAAGGCAATAAGAACAAAGTTTACTATGTCGCTATTGGCAATGTTGTTTCAACCAGTCAAAAATTAAAACATAACGCCTACGTTTACAATAAGCATGGCAAACGAGTTAAGAAAGCAGGTGTATTAAGAAAAGGCAATAACATTAATACTTATGGTGATGCAGTAACCATTCGGGGCAAGAAGTACTTCATTATTGCTCAAAACCGTTTTGTTAAAGCCGCAAATATTGCAGTCCAAAAAGCTGCTGTTGCAGCTGTCACTGCAGCTCCAATTAACGAACCGATTACTGAAAAGCCAAAACCAGTAGTCGAAAAAGCAATTATGCACAATTCATATTTATATGATGAGCAAGGAAAACGTGCCAATAAGTTAGTCATTCTGGCTGGTTCAAGTATAAACACCGTTAACAAGCGATTGATTAATGGCAGGTCATTCTATGAACTGGAAGATGGTTTAATGATAGCTGCTGCTAATATCGATTCTAAGAAGATGAAGTTAAAGCATAACGCTTATATCTATAGTCAACATGGGAATCGAATTGGTAAAAAAGTTTTAAAGAAACGTAAAGCAGTTAAAACTTATGGCGATCCTGTCAAAATAAACAACAAGAAATACTATATTGTTGCTAAAAATAAGTTTGTTAAAAAAGCTAATTTTAAATAATTAGGTTTAGTTTAACTAAATAGCTCCAGAAGTTTAAAATTCTGGAGCTATTTTTATTATGCTGTAAATAAAATGAGCTGGAATCATCTTACAGCTCATTATTAATCTCATTTCCAGTTAGGATCGTTAGACAAAGGCAATTTATGCCAATAATCAGGCTTATTTACCTGACGACCACGAGCAATCGCCATATCATATTTGGCCACATCTTTGGTAATTGTTGAATCTGCTGCCACAAAGGCATGGTCAGCAATATTGACTGGTGCAACTAAAGTAGCACCAGAGCCGATAAACGCACGATCACCCACATTAGTATGATCTTTTTTGATACCATCATAATTAGCAAAAATAGTACCGCATCCAACATTGACATCTTTACCTAATGTAGCATCCCCAATATAAGTCAAATGACCTACTTTAGAATTTTCGCCAATTTCAGCATTTTTAATTTCTACAAAGTTACCAATATGGGCACCTTTTCTTATGATTGCTTTTGGACGTAAATGGGAATTAGGACCAACATCTGAAAAATCATCCATCTCTGCTTGTTCAACCGTTGAAGAAGTTACTGTAACATTGTTAGCAATCTTAGAATCAATAATTCTAGAGCCAGACGTTATTACACAGTCGTTCCCAATTTTAGTATTGCCCTTAATCACGACATTGCCTTCAATCAGCGTATCACAGCCAATTTTAACTTCCGCATCAATATAAGCCGTATCAGGATCAATGAAAGTTACGCCATTTGCCATATGCTTTTTATTAATTCTTTTTTGCATAATTTTGGTGGCCTGAGCTAAAGCATAACGATCGTTAACTCCTAAGCTTTCGCTGAAATCTGGCATTTTATATGCACCAATTCTTTGCCCTTCGTTACGCAAAATTTCCAGCACGTCAGTTAAATAATATTCTCCTTGAGCATTTTGATTATCGACCTTTTTTAAGGCACTAAATAACAATTGATTGTCAAAGCAAAAAACACCGGTATTAATTTCGTTGATTTTTAATTCATCTGCTGTGGCGTCTTTTTGTTCAACAATCCTTAAAACATTATCTTGATCGTCTCGAATAATGCGACCGTAGCCATAAGGATTAGGAGCTTGAGCGGTCAAAACAGTAGCCGCATTACCTTTGCTTTGATGATAATCAAATAATTTTTGAAAAGTTTGGCTTGTAAATAGTGGTGTATCACCCGTAATTACTAAAGTAGCACCCTTTTCTGCTGCTAACTCATCTGAGGCAGTTAAAACAGCATCACCCGTACCAAGTTGTTTTTTTTGTAAAACAAATTCAGACTTATTGGCAAGCACTTTTTTAACTTTTTCTGCACCATTACCCACAATTGTAACTATTTTATCTGGTTTTATTGCTTGCGCTGCTTCAACAACATATTCGACCATTGACTTGCCGCATACTTGGTGTAAGACCTTGTACAACTTTGATTTCATGCGGGTTCCTTTGCCCGCTGCCAGAACAATTACAAACTTTTTCATTAATTTTAGCCTCTTTTATTTTCCTAGATTATTATTACATCTTAGTATATCATCTTATGAATTAAAAGCGGTCAAAATCTGTGTGTACAATCAAAGATCCCGGCTCTGCCACTATGACTTTCCTCTTATCATCAATTCTTTTGATTTTGACTAAAGAAAGATGACCTTCAATTAATTTTTCATCATCAAAATCCGCTTCACATAAAACACAAACACCAGCAATGTTGCCGTTAAATTCTCTAACTAATTGCTGCATTCCTGTTAAAGTGCCACCAGCCATCATATAGTCATCTATCAACAAAACATTGGAATTTTCTTTTAACACTCTAGTTGGCAATTCCATTTTAGAAACACGATCAAGTGAAGAAGAAATATAGTTTACTGATACCGTCGCACCTTCTGTGACTTTTGAGCGCTTACGTGCAATGATAAATGGCACGTTCAAATAACGTGCAACTGCCTGTGCCAAAGCAATGCCCTTAGTTTCAATCGTCATCACAATATCAATGTTAGAATACGCATACCTGGTAGCAATTAATTTACCTATCTTATCCAAGTCCTGTGGATTGCCAATGATATCAGATAAATAAACAAATCCTCCTGCTAAAATGCGGTCAGGGTCCTCAATGCGATTTGCCAACTCGTTTAAATATTTCTGAGCATGCTTTTTGCCCCAAAAAGGAATATAGCGCACTCCCCCAGCCGCGCCAGCGACAGTTTCTAAGATACCGTCTTGATTATTTGCTAAAGTATGTTTTAAAATTGCAAGATCCTCCGAGATCGAAGACTTTGCTGCACCATATCTTTTTGCAAAAAATGGTAGCGGAATTAAGTCATGTGGTCGTTCCATCAAATATTTAGTCATGTCAACTAATCTCTCTGAACGTTTCATAGAATTACCCTCCTATTGTTTGTCTTTTGCCAGTTACTACTATACACTCAACCATAAAAAAAGGCACTAACATTTTACTAAATGTTAATGCCAAAAAGTATTTTCTAGATAATCGCTTTAATCTTACTGCACAGCGTCATCAAATTTTAATGTGATATTTTTGGTTAACAAATCCGTATAACTATAAGAAACATGTTCAAAATTATTTGAATCTTGATCTAAATCAACTACAAAAACTGCGGGAAAAGTATTCTTTAAAATTCCACGTCTTTTTGTAACTTTCTTACGTCCAGCTCTTGCAACTACAGTCAACGAATCACCCAAGTGTGAATCCAGCTTACTTTTAATGGTCATAATAGATGTTGGCAATGAAAACAACTCCTTTGGGTTGAATTATACCACTTTATTATTATTTTTTCAATTCTTTTTAAAAAGTACCACAGAATATTTTCGTCAATTTTTAACTGGAACCTTGGCAGCAATTTGGACAAATTGCTTAAGAGTCAACTGTTCTGGACGAATTTGAGAATCGACTCCTAATGACTTAATTAAATGTGTTCGCTCATCATTGTTTGGTATGAGTGTTTTCAAATTGTTATTTAATGTTTTACGACGTTGTGCAAAGCACATCTTAACTACCCAATTAAAGTGCTTAGGGTCAGCTATATCAATTTTATTTTCCGCAGGCAAAGGCTTTAAAACCACGACACTGGAGTCAACCTTTGGTCTTGGAATAAAAGAAGAACTTTTTACCGTCATAAATGATTGAACGGCCATTTCTGCCTGAACAGCAATTGTTAAGGGACCATATTCTTTAGTCCCAGAATGAGCACTTAAGCGATCTGCCACTTCTTTTTGCATCATCAGCGTCAAGCTGGAAAATTTTAACTTAGAGTTATTAAGGAAGAAAATTATCGGTGTTGTGATGTAATAAGGAAGGTTAGCCACTACTTTGATTGGCTTGTTTAGATCAAAGAAATCACCCAAATCCTGTTTAAAATCAGCTTTTAAAATGTCTTTCATTTTGAGCTTAAACCGGACACTCAGTGGTGCTCCAGCAATTTTGGCCGGTAGTTCGTTGTGCAATATTTCAGGAAGTTTTTCATCTACCTCATAAGCAAAAACTTTGGCTCCTGCCTTCAGCAATTGTTCGGTTAAAGACCCAATTCCAGGGCCAATTTCGATTACCTGGTCATCTTTTTTAATGTCAGCCGCTTGCACAATACCTTGAAGAGCATCCAAGTCTATTAAAAAATTCTGACCCAGGCTCTTTTTAGCTTTCATAAAATACCGATTAATAATTGCCTGAGTTCTAACAGGGGAACCAATGGGAATCTCACTGCTCATCTTGAACCTCCTCAACAGCTCGTTTAAGTTCAGCAAGCGAAATACCAAAAGTTTGTAAACGGTGATAAAACTGCTTGCCATTACCGTAGCCAATACGCAGTTTATTGCCAACTAATTCCCGCAATTTACGTGAATTAGGGCCACTTGCTAAACCCAATTTTTGATACTTTTCTCTTGTTAAATCAGTATTTGGCACCTTTTTTTCATGTAAATCACTTAGGGCTTTCACCAATGCCTCTTTTGGTGCATGTTCAACGCCAAGGGAACCTTTTTTATGAGGCTCTCCCTCTTTACGAGTAATAAAAGCCTGTTTAGCTGTTGGTACTGCCTGAGTCACCAGACGTCTTATTCGCTCACCATTTAAGTCAGGATCGGTCAAAACGATAATATCTCTTTTGTGAGCTAATTCCTGTAGCTGTATCAGCACTGTTTCAGGCACATCGGAGCCATTAGTTTCAATTGTTTCAATGCCTGGGAAAAATTGCTTAAGCCGAATTGTATCGTCTTTTCCCTCAACGACTACAACGGCATCAAAATGTTTCTTAGTTAAGTCCATAGACCCTCATTGTATTTGCATATGTTGCCTGAGCAACTTCTTCTAGCGTAAGACCTTTTAATTCAGCAATTGCCCGGGCTACATAATAAACATTTGCAGGTTCATTTTGCTTGCCACGATACGGCTTAGGAGTGAGATAGGGTGCATCTGTTTCAACTAATAAACGCTCCAAAGGAGTTTTTTGAGCTGCTTCATGCACTTTCACTGCTTTAGTAAAAGAAACAACCCCTGAATATGAAAAGTACACATTCAAGTCTAAGAACTTCTTCAGCCATGAAATATCACCATTAAAGCTGTGTAAAATCGCACCATACTCTAAATTGCTGTTTTTTAGTATCTCGTAGCAATCGCTAAAAGCATCCCTAGTGTGAATATCAACTGGCTTTTTCAATTCATGAGCCAGTTCAACCTGCCTGGCAAAAACTTCTCTTTGTTTGTCACGAGGAGACTCATCCCAATAATAATCAAGACCTACTTCACCTAAGGCAACCACACCCGGCAGTTGCAACTGCTCGATCAGTAAATCCTCTGCTTTTTGACCATAATCTTTGGCAACATCAGGGCAATAGCCAACCATGGCATAGACTTGAGTAAAACGCTGACTTAAATCAATCGCACGCTTGTTAAAATCAGGATCCTGCCCAGCACAAATTACTTTGGTAACACCCAATTTTTGTGCCCGGTCAAGATAAAATTCTTCTTTACCGCGAAAAGGCTCATCCTGTAAATGAGTATGGTTATCAATTAACTCCATTAACTAAGTTCTGCCCCGATTTCATGTTCGTCACCGACTAAAGCTAATTTAACTGCACCATTTTTTTCACTAGACAAAAGCATACCTTGACTCAAATAACCCAACATTTTGCGCGGCTTAAGATTAGTTACGGCCAAAACTTTTCTGCCCAGTAATTCACTGGCATTAGGGTAATATTGCCGAATACCACTTAAAATCTGTCTTTCATCACCATTACCAAAGTCCATTTGGAATTGCAATAATTTCTTAGAACCTTGAACAGGCTCAACAGACAAAATTTTACCAACTTGAATTTTAACCTTAGCGAAATCGTCTATAGAAATTTCTTTATCCTGACCTTGTTCACTGCGGCTTTCCTTCTTAGGTTTAGCTTTAGCCATCTCATCTTTAATGTATTTAATTTCTTCTTCAGGCTTGACTCTTGGGAAAATTGGTTTTGGATCAGAGATGACCTGAGTTTTCCAAGCACAGGCACCAAACTCTAATTTCTTTTCTTCATCATTGTTCCAGTCAAGACCTAATTGTCTGAACATTTCAACTGGAGTTCTGGTCATAATTGGCGCGATTAATAAGGCAATGATTCGCAGGCTCTCTGCCAAGTTTGACATTACTCGAGTTAAATCAGCAGATTTTCCTTCCTTGTTTAAGTTCCAAGGCATTGTTTCATCAATATACTTGTTAGCACGATTAATAAACTTCCAAATATTCTCAATCGCTTGAGTAAAGTGCAAAGTATCCATTTCTTTTTTGTAGCTGGCAACGACGTCTGCCGCTGTTTGGGCCAAGTCCTTACCTAAATCATCCTGCTCTTTGTCAACTGGTTCAACATGTCCATTTTGATACTGATTGATCATTGAAACAGTTCTGTTAAGCAAATTACCTAAGTCGTTGGCTAAGTCATAGTTAACTCGCTCAACGAAATCTTCTGGCGTAAAGACACCATCGGAGCCAAACGGCAAGGCCCGCATCAAGTAGTAGCGCAAAGCGTCCACACCGTAGCGATTAATGATAGACTCAGGATAAACAGCATTACCCTTTGATTTGGACATCTTGCCGTCCTTCATTAACACCCAGCCATGACCAATGACGTGCTTAGGTAACGGTAATCCCAAAGCCATCAACATGATTGGCCAATAAATAGTATGGAAACGTACGATTTCTTTACCTACAAGATGAATGTCTGCAGGCCAATATTTTTTAAATAATGAATCATCATCTGAACCATATCCCAAAGCTGTAATATAGTTAGATAAAGCATCAATCCAAACATAAACAACATGTTTAGGATCACTTGGTACCGGAATGCCCCAGGAAACAGTAGTTCTAGTAACTGAGAGGTCTTCAAGACCCGGTTTTAAGAAATTGTTGACCATTTCCTTTTCACGAGAATGAGGCAGGATAAAATCAGGATGATCTTGGTAATATTGATATAGCCTATCAGCATATTTACTCATTTTGAAAAAGTATGATGGCTCCTTAACAAGCTGTACTTCATGACCTGATGGGGCCTTACCACCAATCACATTACCATCATCGTCTTTATAAACTTCAGCCAATTGTGACTCTGTGAAGTACTCTTCGTCTTCTACTGAATACCAGCCAGTATATTCACCAAGGTAGATATCACCCTGTTTTAGCAGCTGTTCAAAAATTTCCTGGACACCTTTTACGTGTTCTTTATCAGTTGTCCGGATAAATTTGTCGTAAGAAATATCAAGGCTTTTCCACAACTTTTTATAAATAACAACCATTTTATCCACAAATTCTTGTGGCTTTACTCCTTGCTTTTCAGCTTTCTGTTCAATTTTTAATCCATGTTCATCAGTACCGGTTAAAAAGAAGGTGTCGTAACCCTGACTACGTTTGTAGCGTGCCATCACATCTGCTGCGATAGTAGTATACGCATTACCAATAGTCAATCGACCAGACGGATAATAGATAGGGGTTGTAATATAGAAAGTTTTTTTATCAGCCATTTTCATTTTCTCCTTAATTTTTGTTTAATTATATTATATTATACTACACCAATAAAAAAGCGAATTCCTTACGGAGTTCTCTTTTTTAGTAGATATTTAGCATTCTGTGCTTATTTTAGATTAAAAACTTTTCACCTTTTAAATAAAAATGCTTGATCACTGTAGTCAGTAAAATATATAGAACAAGTATACCAAATACTACCCACATAAATTCAATTGGCATTTTGCCAAAACCCAGCTTTGTTGCCAAGAATGAAAATGGAATTAAAGTTCCAATTACTCCTGCACCAAATGTGGCCAAGGTAACTGCTGGTGCTGCGTGCTGTTTAACAAATGGCAGACGGGGATCACGCAGTGCATGAATAACCATTTCCTGAGTCCAAAGTGATTCAATAAACCAACCAGTATGGAAAAGTGCCACAAACGCTACTTTTTGTGTTGCTCCAAGCGCGCTATAATTGCCACCGACTAATTGCGGACAAATTACAAAGAATAATAGGGCAAACGTCAGGATATCAAATATAGATGATGTAGGCCCGAAATAAAACATAAATTTAGGTAGTTTCTTAGTCGACCATGTTCGTGGTTCTTTTAAAAACTTATCAGACATATCATCAAATGGCAGAGAGAGGCAACTAGTGCCATAAAGTAAATCGAGAACTAACAGCTGCAACGGGAGCATCGGCAGGAATGGCAGGAATGAAGAAGCCACCATAATTGATAAGATATTGCCAAAATTGGAAGAAAGCGTAATCTTGATATATTTCATAGTGTTGCCAAATACTTTGCGACCGATTCTCACGCCTTCTTCTAGTACATTTAAATCTTTATGTAGCAAAATAATGTCAGCAGATTCCTTAGCAATATCCACAGCTGTATCAACAGAAATTGAGACATCTGCTGCTTTCATTGCAGGCGCATCATTGATGCCATCACCCATATAGCCTACTGTATGACCATTTTGCTTTAACAGATTAATAATTTTGGTTTTATCTTCCGGTGATAACTTGACAAAAATGTTGCACTCTTCCACCATTTTAGCTAATTCTTCTGGTTTCTTTCCTTCCAGATCTGCCCCTGAATAAACCGTATCAACATTCAAACCAACTTGCAGGCCTACAGTTCTGGTAACTGCTTCATTATCCCCTGTTAAAATTTTAACGTTAATGCCATCATATTTTAGGCGTGCCAAAGCATCTTTAGCACTTTCTTTAGGTGGATCAAGGAAGGCCAGATAGCCGCATAAAATAAGATCATTTTCATCTTTAACCGAAAATTCTCCAACAGGAGCAGGATTACGCTTGTATCCCAGCATGATAACGCGCAAGCCGTCATCATTCATGTCGTTAACCTTAGCCATTACTTTTTGTTTTCGCTCAGGAGTCAAAGGCAGAATCTGACCGTCAACTTCAAGCTTGGTAGCAACAGCCATCATTTCTTCTGAAGCACCCTTAGTTACTAACAGGTGCTCACCATGTTGCTCATCAGAGTTTTCCACCACGACGCTCATGCGCCTTCTGGAAAAATCAAAGGGGATTTCATCGATTTTATTGTAATCACGCTGAATTTCACTGATGTCTAGTTCATCGCCAGCAGCTTCAATAATTGCTTTATCAATCAGATTTTTCATTCCCGTTTGGTAGTTAGAATTAAGGTAGCCTAATTCCAAAATACGCGGATTTTCTCTTAAGTTGAGATCATAATGACGTTCCAAAACCACTTTATCCTGCGTTAATGTTCCCGTCTTATCCGTACACAAGATATCAGCAGAGCCAAAGTTTTGAATTGAATTCATCTTTTTGACAATAGTGCCTTTTTTGGACATCTCAATTGACCCCTTGACCAGATTGGTGGTCACAATTACAGGCAGCATCTCAGGGGTTAAGCCAACAGCTGTAGCAATTGAGAAAATTAGCGCATTGACCCAGTCACCTTTGGTGATGCCATTGATGATGAAAACCAAAGGAGCAATGATTGCAGTCATGATAATCAATAATTTAGAAACATTTTTGATACCAATGTCAAAGGTAGTATTCTTAACATCATTATGTGAAATATCATGAGCCAGTTTGCCGAACATGGTTCTCTCACCAGTAGCAAAAACAATTCCTAAACCAGAACCGGAAACGATCGTCGTGCCCTCGTAGAGAATGTTGGGATAATCAAGATAGTCGCGATCAGCACCAAGTTTAGGTTTTTCTGTAGCAATCTTTTCCACTGGGTTTGATTCACCATTTAAAGAACTAGATGAACAAAAGAGGTCCTTACTAGTCAAAAGTCGCATGTCTGCCGGTACCATGTCACCCGCAGCTAGGCGAATCACATCACCTACCACTACTTCACTAGTATCAATTTCCTGGTCTTTGCCATCACGAATAATATCTGTTGTAACAGAAACCATTTTTAATAGTGAATCTACCGCATTTGAAGACCTAACGTTTTGGACAAAACTGGTAATACCAGAAATTAAAACCATCGTTAGCATAATTGCAACGGTTGTCAAATCCTTTTCACCAGCTGGCACAAAAATATAATCAGTAAACAAAGATAATGTTGCCAAAACCAATAAAACTAGTGTAAAAGGAGTAATAAAAGCTTCAGCTAAAAAACGCAACTTAGAATTATGTTTATTTGAAGCAATTGTATTAGCACCGTATTCCTCCCTATTTTCTTCAGCCTGCTTGCTGGTTAACCCGTTACTGCTCGCATGTAGCCGCGCCAAAGTTTCTGATCTGCTTTCCTTGGCAATTGCCTTGACCAGTGCCAAATCTTTGTTGCTAGTTGTGCCATTTGGTTTTTTCAGCATTATCCCCACTCCTCATCACAGAATTAATTCAAACAAACTAAAAAAAGAGCCGCCTATGCTAACCGCTTGGCGCCCCTTTTCAACAGGTATTATTATACTCATCGTTCAGTTTTAACACTACGTGACGTAAGTCATACAGCTAGCTATCTGGTTTTCGCCTTATATCGACGAAAACTATTTGACCCGTTGGCATCTCTGGATGTTTCCGGGCGATAGCATTTGTTCACGTAGGAGTCTCACCTAACAGTTTATTTGTTGTTTATTTAATTGCATTGTGAGTGTAATACATAACACATGATAAAGTCAACATTTTTGTCTTTTTTTATTTATCTTTTCTTAGGTTCAAATTGTTTTTGAAGAAATAAATCAAACCGCCAATTAATAAAGCAAGCGCCAAGGCTATGGGCAAGGCCAACCTGTGAGGGTGAGAAAGCTGCGCCCGCTCATCACTGGACAAATCATACTTATCCAGTGAATATTGGTAACGTTGATCAATAGTAGTGGCACATGCTCTAAATACAAAGCGCAAACCTTCATTAAATTTCTTTTTATTAGTGCTGCGCAATTTATCGGATTGTGAGCGAATGATATTGCCGCGAACATCAGCCGAAAACGCACTATGCAGATCTTTACTGGAATAAATTTGCACATTGCGTTTTTTGTTTTTAGTGCCAACAACAATAAAAACCGTCCGCTTATACTTATTTAATTTGGCAGGCGTTAAATGGTCAACCCGGTTTACCGTTTTTACAATAATTTGTGGTTGCTCACTAGTCTGAAAATAACGGTCATTTTTTGCTAAAATTAATTTGCTGGTTTCGCGTTCAAGCAGATTGCTATTATCTTTAATGTTAGGACTTGAAAAACCAGTCATCGTTAGAAAAATGCCAATAATGGCCGTGAGCAAAGTAAACTTAGTTTTCAGCGTCTTCCAGCTTATGGGCCAATTGCTCCACATATTGTCGATCGATTTTAATTTGTTCATAAGGAACCCCGCAGTCTTCAAAAAGTTTAATCGCAAGTGGACTGTCATTATAGTCGAAGTAATAATTAATTCTTTTAACTCCAGCCTGCACTAATGCCTTAGCACAATTATAACAGGGAAAATGTGTGACATAAATTTCTGTGTCATCGGTTGAAACGCCGTTACGTGCACATTGGATCAATGAATTCATTTCAGAATGAATAGTGCGCACGCAGTGCCCGTCAACCAATTGGTGTCCCACATCATCGCAATGAGGCTGTCCCGTAACAGAACCATTATAGCCTGTGCCAATGATCCGATTCTTTTTTACCAAAACGCTACCAACCAAAGCCCGGTCACATGTTGAACGCTGGGCAATCACTAAGGCCTGCATCATAAAGTACTGTTTCCAGGGAATTCGCTTACGCATTTTTTTACCTCTTAAAATAATTCAAGCCGATTGCATCCCTTACCTCTTGTAAGGTTTGGTTAGCTACTTCGTTCGCTTTTTTAGAGCCCTCAATTAACATATCATAGACAGCAGATGTATTCTGTTCGTACTTTGCGCGCCGTTCACGTATTGGAGTCAATTCCTTTTCCAAGACTGTATTTAAGTAACGTTTAATTTTGACATCACCCAAGCCGCCTTTTTGGTAATCTTCTTTCAATTGCGCTACCTTATCCTTGTCAGGATCAAAAATATCAAGGTAGGTAAAGACAGTGTTACCCTCAACTTTACCTGGATCTTCAACATGGATGTGCTGGGGATCAGTATACATTGACATTACTTTTTGTTCAACGGTTTTGGCATCGTCAGAAAGATAAATAGCATTATTTAAGGATTTGGACATTTTGGCATTACCATCTAATCCCGGCAAGCGGCCTTCGCCCTTTTCTGGGAAGTAGCCTTGGGGTTCTACTAAGACATTGCAGTTATAAACGCGGTTAAAGGTCCGCACAATTTCACGTGCTTGCTCTAGCATCGGCTCTTGGTCATCCCCAACGGGCACCAAAGTTGCCTTAAAGGCTGTGATATCAGCTGCCTGTGATACTGGATAATTTAAGAAGCCCACGGGAATGGAATCGTTAAAACCTTTTTGTTTGATCTCGGCTTTAACAGTTGGATTACGCTCCAGACGACTTACCGTAACTAAATCCATATAATAGGCGGTCAATTCAAACAAAGCGGGTATTTGTGATTGAATAAAAACTGTAGAAATTTCAGGATCTATACCTACTGCCAAGTAGTCCAGCGCTACTTGAATTAAGCTTTTTTGAATTTTTTCAGGATTACGGGCATTGTCAGTCAGTGCTTGCGTATCAGCAATCATAATATAAGGATGATATTCACCGGAATTTTGTAATTTGACCCTGTTTTTTAACGAGCCAATATAATGTCCCACATGTAATTTCCCTGTTGGGCGGTCACCTGTAAGGATAACTTTCTTTTTCATTATAATCTGCCTTCCTTAAATAATTAAAATCTTTTTAATATAATAATTTATAATAATTCTACCAAAAATCAAGTAATGATTAAACATGGAGGAAAAAATGTGCAATCAATTTCAGCTGCCAAGTCTGGCAGAAATTAAAAAATACTTAGCAAACGACTTAAATTTACCTCTAGTAGAACCGGCAAGTAATTTGCCCCAAAATCAAAATGTTTTTCCTAAGGGAATTGCTCCGGTACTAGTCTACGTAAATAATCAATTACAATTGCTGCCTAAATCTTGGGGTTATCCTAGTCCGTATGATCAAAACAAAGTCATATTTAATGCGCGAATTGAACGCTTTTTTGAAGAAAAAAGGTCAATGTGGGACTCTTCTTTTGCCAAGTCTCGCTGTATTATTGTTGCCAGCCAATTTTTTGAATCAGGACATAATACTTACTCCGCTGAAAATGGTCATACTTACCATGAACGCTTCAGTTTCAAGAATGCAAATGGTGCATTAACACTAATTGCCGGAATTTATCAAAAGGATCATTTTTCAATGGTTACTACTCAGCCAAATAGGACTTACGCCGAAATTCATAATCGGATGCCTTTGGTCATTCAGGCAGCTGAATTGCGCCAATGGCTATTTCAGAATTTTTCATCTTTAGTTGATCGCAGCCAGTTAAGTCTTGATTCTGTTAAGTTGCCACCTAAAAAGTAACAACAATATCTCCAAATTAATGCAAATAGCTTTTCACTTCTATTTATTATTACGATTACGCAAAGTTAGACTGGAACTCTTAAAAAATGATATTACTTTAGGAAATTTTCCCTTCTCCTAACAGCTTACTTGTAAAATTTTAAAAAACAAAACTTGGTTTCGCAAACGAAACATGGTAAACTGTTTGAGTAATGCGGGTATAGTTTAATGGTAAAATGTTAGCTTCCCAAGCTGAAGATGCGGGTTCGATTCACGCTATCCGCTTAATTAAAAAGCAATGACCATCAAAGTCATTGCTTTTTAGCTGCCGAATTATTAGTTACCAGCAATAAATTTAACTTTTAATTATAAGTTATTACAGCTATCTTTTTAAAAGGTAGTTGCACCTTTTCTTGTTAACTGGGTATAAAATGTGCAAAAAATAGTCAAGATTTACGTTGCAGTCATTAGGATGCAATAACAGTTACCATGTATTGCAAAAAAATTTGTAGAACCTAACAGTGTGTTAACAACTTTTGAATCAAAAATAAAAGCCAGGAAACATTATTTCCTGACTTTTTCTAATTTCGATTACTTAAGTCATAATCATTAGGAGAACGCCATTTAATACTGCTAAATAAATTGGCATCCATAAAGTTTGCGTATAGAGGTATGACCAAGCAAAAAGTGCTCCAAAAATCATATTAATTAGTAATAGTGGCAGCGAACTTTGCCAGTTAAGCAGACTAAACAGAATACCTGAGGTGAATATTCCCAGAACTGCAGTTAAGACGGTATTGCTTCTAAAAGCATAATTGAATAAAAAACCGGTGATCAAAAATTCTTGCAGTATTGGTAAAACGATGCCAATTGCAACTACTAAAAACCAGTAGGTCGCTACTCCTTCATGATGCAAATAGGCAATTTGAAAATTATATAATTTAAGTCTGCCATAGGATTGCAACCAGGAAACACTGATACGCAATGCTGTCACCACAGCAGTCAAACCAACGATCAAGCCAAAGTTGCTAAGCCAGGAACCCGCAAAACTACGGTCAAAAAAGCGTTGTTCCCTATTAAAACGATAAATAAAAAACAGTGAAACCATTAATGAGATAGTTGCAAATAAGATTAGATCCCAAATATGAATTGGTGAATTAGCAGTAACTAACTTAATCACCCCGACAACCATCAAATAGCTAATGAAATAAATAAGATAGCGTATGATGTTGCCTTGCCTTGATGCTGGTGTATTCACAAAAATTACCTCTATACTATTATGTACCTTACAAGTTCCATATTATAGCAAAAAAAGATATCTATATAAAATATCAAGGCAATTTTTCTTAATCTACACTAACATTATTGATATCTTCCAAAGCAATTTTTTGGCCATCAACAATAATGCCGTCTTCACTATAACCATTGACAAAGCCTGTGATATCGGCGGGCAATTGATTATCACTGTTCATGACTTTAACCTGCAGATGAACTATGCGATGATTGCCATATGCTTTAAGTAACAGCAAGCTTATATCCTCTATATTCATAGTTTTTTTAATGGGATGCTTAACGCTGCGTTTTTGCTTATCGTTATTAATTGCCATTGTATGGTCGCTCAAAAAGAAGCCCTGCCACTTTTTCATTTTGCGATCTTGGTAATTTTTAAAAAAGTCTTGAACTACTTTATCAAAATCATTCATATGCATTTCCGCCATTATGTCCACCAACTAGGCTGCTGCGCCTTATTGCTGTTGCACCCTTAGACAAACTTGAGGCTTTTACTAAACTGGTAAAACCGTATTTTTTTCTGATTTTGTCAACAGTTATATTTATTGTGTGCTTTTTAATTTGCTGCGTCGCGGGAACAAAAAAGGTTAATTGCTGACAATTATCTGGTGTCAAGCGGCTGCAATTAACCCCTAAAGCACGTACTGTCTCTCCATGCCAATTTTTACGGAAAAGTGCCAGTATTTCTTCAACTAATAAATCATTATCATTAGTAGGACAAATTTTTTGCTGAACATTAAAACCTTTACGGCTGCCATCTTGCTCATACTTAGAAAAGCCAACAAATAAGCTGATACAACCTGCTTGTAATCGGTGCGCCCTTATTCTGGCACCTACCTGCTCGCCAATTTCACGCAAGACTATTTCAATTTCTCGCTGATCTGTATAATCACGGTTTAGAATCTGTGAATTGCCGTAATTTTTCATTATGGGATAATATTTTTCGCTAATAATGCTGCGATCAACTCCCCAGCTGATTGCAAATAACTGCTCACCAATCACGCCAAATTCTTTTTTCAAAATCGCCGGATTAGTATGTGCCAATTCATACATATTATTAATATGTAACCGGCGCAAACGGGCAGCAATTCTTTTGCCAATTCCCCAAACTTCTTCCAGATCTTTAATTTGCCAAATAGTATCCGGCACATCGATATAATGCCAATAATCAATCATTGAACAGCGGTGCTTGGCTGATATGTCCATTGCTAATTTTGCCAGCAGGGGATTCTCTCCAATGCCACAAGTAGTATAAAGACCTATTTTGTTTTTGATTTCTACCTGAATTTTACGCGCAACCAGATAAGGATCATCTCCAAACAAACGCCAGGATTTAGTCATATCAATCATGCTTTCATCAATTGAGTAAACATGGATATCTTCATCGGCTGCATATTTCTGGAAAATTGCCAATACCTGCATGCTGCGCTTAATATATAAATTCATATGAGGTTCTGCCAAAATAAGATCTGGTGCATCTTTTTTTGTAGGTAAATCGCGCACCCGCATAACATTGGTTAACCCATACTTTTTCTTCGCTAAAGGTGAGGCTGCCATGATTAGCCCCGAGCCGTAATTTGTATGTGGCTGATGCGAAACAACAGCTAACACTGCTTTCATTGGGTTTAAGCCTAATTGAAGCGCCTCACAACTAGCAAAGAATGATTTGTTATCAATCATAAAAATTAAACGATGAGGTTCATAACGATAATCATACATTGCTTTCACTTCCTATTGCAAACTTATGTTTGCTAAAATAAATTATACAAACACCAGTTCGAATAATCAAGTGAAAAATTATTCAATTGCTTCAATCGTTACCCGATATTCTCCTGCCGGAGCAGCAACATTGACGGTTTTTCCAACTTCTTTTTTCATGATTGCCTGACCTAAAGGCGAGTCAAAAGCAATTTTACCAGCTCCAATATCAGCTTCCATACGACCGACAACTTGGTATGTTTCGGTTTCTGGATCATCAGCAAATTTTAGTGTGACCGTCTTACCTAAATCTACTTTGCCATCAGCCTTTTTCTCAATGATTTCGGCATATTTCAATTGCTTTTCTAAGTACCGCAAACGGCTTTGAAGGTGACCTAAATCACGTTTTGCCTCTGTATATTCGGTATTTTCAGACAAGTCACCCAAGGAGCGCGCTTCCTGCAAAATTTTAATTCTTCGAGGTCGGTCCTTTTTCAAATCAGCAATTTCATCTTTAATTTTTTGATAGCCCTGCGGCGTCATTTTTTGATAATAAACCAAAATATTTTTCTCCAATTTTTTAATTTCAATATTATCCACAAGCTATAAATTCCGCTATGGAGGTTTTCTTTCTTATAAATTAGCACTCTAAAAATAATAGTGCTAATTATTTCCTTTTTATGAATCTGCATACTATAATAATAATTGTAAGGAAGAAATGAAAGTCTTCTGTTACAAATATATAAATTTTGAAAGGAAGTTTTTTACTATGGCAAATGATATGATGAATCGGCACAATGATTTATTCGATGCGATGAACGATTGGTTTGATCTTCCAAGAAAATTTTTCGATAATAACGAAGTAGCAAAATTAATGCAATCAGATGTTGTTGAAAACGACAAAGAATACGTAATCAAAGTTGATATGCCCGGAATGGACAAGGATAAGATACACCTAAATTACAATAATGGCATTTTAAGCGTGTCAGGTTCAAGAAAGTCATTTAAGGAGATGTCTAAGGACAACAGCATTATTCACCGAGAAAGAAGTGAAGGCCACATTTCACGCAGCTTCAGATTACCAAACGTAGTTGCAAGTGACATTCATGCCAAATACGATAACGGTGTATTGACTATTACCCTGCCAAAGCAACAAGCTGGCGCAAGCGATAATTCAATTCAAATTGACTAATTGTCTTCAAATTATTAAAGTATATTAACTCGCTGAAATAATAGAAAGTCTATTTAAATTTGTCTGAACTTTTTTTAAAGTAAAACATATCAGTAACACTAAAATAAGCCACCCAGATCACAGTCTGGATGGCTTATTTTGTTTCCAACTGCTTCAAGTAATTTTTGATCATGCAGAATAGTGTTAGAGTTTTCAGAGACAATTATTATCTATTTGCAATAGTTTTAATCTAATAATAACAATAATAATTTTAAGATAGCTATTCTTGCAGCATGGTCAATGCTAATACGCAATCTGCTATAGCAGAGGTGCACTTTTTTAGCAGATGCTATTAAAAGCAGGTCGAAAAATTATCAACAAAGTATTCAAAGTGCCCCAGTACAAAATACAACAGAAAATACTCAAGATATGATTGCAGAGTTAAAGCAATTAAAAGAGTTAGTTGATGAGGGAATATTGACTGAAGAAGAATTTGCGGCTAAGAAAAAGCAAATTTTAGGATTATAAAGCCAAAGTGGGTTCAGCTATTGAACTCGCTTTTCTTTTAGCTTAAAATATAAAGTAATTTAAAAATAGATTAAAAAAGGAGAATATATTTCATGGCTCATAAATTAACTGTCCAAGAACTGGAAAAGTTTGCGGAAAACTTTAATGAAAAACCGCAAAATCAAGTTGTTGCACGAGCTGCTCAAAAAAGCGGTGTTCTTGCAGCGTCTTACAATGAACGTGTTCAAGGCGAGTTGACCCGTGTGTTTTCAACCGAACTTGACACGGAAAATGTTACTAATCAACGCCAATCGGGGCGTTGCTGGGAATTTGCCACCCTTAATATTTTACGGCATTATTTTGGTAAAAAATATCACAGCAAGAATTTTACTTTCTCACAAAGCTACAACTTTTTCTGGGATAAAGTTGAACGGGCAAATATTTTTTACGACAATATTTTAGCTACTGCCGATGAACCACTTGATTCCCGTACAGTAAAAGCTTATTTAAACGGCGCTGGCGGAGACGGTGGTCAATTCCACATGGGTGCAGCTTTAATTGAAAAATACGGTGTTGTACCTTCTTATGCAATGCCTGAAAGTTTTAACACCAATAATACTACTGGTTTGGGTAAGGCCTTGGGCGATAAACTGAAAAAGGATGCTTTGGTTTTACGCAAGTTAAAGCAAGACGGTAAAGATGATGAAATAGAGAAAGCCCGTAAGAAATTCTTAAGTGAAGTTTACCAAATAACAGCAATTGCAGTTGGGGAACCACCTAAGAAATTTGACTTGGAATATCGTGATGATGACAAGAAATATCACTTGGATAAAGATCTAACCCCACTGGAATTTTTGCATAAATACATGGGCGATGTTGACTTTAACGATTACGTTGTATTGTCTAATGCACCAGATCATGAATATGATAAGTTATATGGCTTGCCATTTGAAGACAATGTTGAAGGCTCATACCGCATCAAATTCTTGAATGTCCCAATGGAATACTTGGAAACTGCAGCTGTTAACCAATTAAAAGATGGTGAAGCTGTTTGGTTTGGTAATGATGTTGGTGAACAAAGCGATCGTAAAAAAGGTTATCTTGACAGCAACTTATATCAACTGAGTGATCTCTTTGGCGTTGACCTCAAGATGTCCAAAGCTGACCGCTTGCGTACCGGTGCTGGCGCTTCAACTCACGCTATGGCTTTTGTTGGTGTTGATGAAGATGGTGGCCATGTGCGTCAATGGAAAGTTGAAAATTCCTGGGGTGAAAAGAATGGTGACAAGGGGTATTTTGTCATGAATAATGATTGGTTCAATGACTATGTTTATGAAGTTGTTGTCCACAAAAAGTACTTGACTCCAGAGCAAGTTGCTATTGCTGAAGGTCCAATTACAGATTTACCAGCTTGGGACTCATTAGCTTAAGTCAATTTATAACTAATAAAAAGACGAAATTCAAAAACGAATTTCGCCTTTTTTATATTATAAATAATTATTTACTTGCCACGTAATAATAGCTCATCAAATTTTTTAAAGAATAAATCTTTATTTGCTTTAGTTACCAAAGTAATTTCGCGTCCGTTAGGATCATCTTCCATTCGTCCTGCAGCCAATCCCTGTGTAACCACCTTTACCCTGTGCTTTTCAGTGGCCAAAACGACTTCGGGGTAAAGAGCACTAATTGTCGTTAATACATCCCAAAAATAAAGCTGCGAGCTTGGAATTGGTGGATTAACCAGTAGACAATAACCTTGCGCAACCAAGTCTACAGCTGGATGTTCACGCAAACTGGCCCAATGCATTCTTAATTTATCAGTTAATGGCAATTCTTCACTACTTTCAAGGCCAATAATCTGCATAGGAATATTTGATTGCAGAACCTTCTCAACAGCAAACGGATCCCAAAAAGCATTCCATTCTTGCGTACCATCAACATTAACCTGAACAACATTTCCATGACCATCAAGGGAACCACCCATCCAGTAAAGTTGCTCAATTTTATCCACAATTTTGTTATTAGTTTCCAGTGCACGGGCCAAGTCGGTTAAAGGTCCCGTCATGACCAAAGTAACAGGCTGATCTGCTGCCATAATTTTTTCAACCATATCCAAATGAGCCGGCTCTGCTGCCATTTTGGTAATCATTTTTCCAGATTCGTTTAATAACGGCAGATAATTAAATGAATATGCTGCTTTACGCCAGGCTTCGGGAAACTGATTGACAGCTCTTGAATCTGATTTGGCAATTTCTAATTGATCGTCTCTTAAGTTAAACCGGTCTGTCATCTTTCGACACACCTCAACAGCCGGGTCAACGTAACCATCAGCATCAATTGCACTAACACCTAGCAATTTAATATCCGGTGCTTGCAAGAGTAACAAATATGATACTAAATCATCAATATTACCATCGTGATTAAAATATATTTCTTTCATTATTCTTTCCTATTTTGACTTAATATAATTCTGACCATCTGCTGCTGGAGCAACCGATTTTCCAAAGAACAAAACTAAAACTAAAATGGTAATTACGTAAGGAGCAATCTGCATATAAACAGCAGGAATGTGACTAAAGAACGGTAATTGGTTGCCGATAATACTGATACTTTGAGCAAAACCAAAGAAAAGCGAAGCTAGCATTGCCCCTAATGGGTTCCATTTACCAAAGATCATGGCTGCCAGCGCCATAAAACCTTGTCCAACAATAGTAGAAACTGAAAAATTGCCTGAAATTGCTTCCGCAAAAACTGCTCCACCAATTCCGCCTAAAAAGCCAGATATTAGCACGCCAGCGTAACGCATACCATAAACATTGATTCCCAAAGTATCTGCTGCTTGGGGATTTTCACCACAGGAACGCAGACGTAGACCAAAGCGAGTTTTATACAAAATCCACCATAGTGCGATTGACACAATTATTGCCAGCCAGGCAGGTGCAGAAGTGTTTTGAAAGAAAATTGGTCCAATAAAAGGAATATTAGCAAGGCCAGGAAAACTAAAGTAACCAAAGCTCTGGGTAATGTTTTCAGTCTGACCTTTATCATATATAGCTTTAACTAAAAACACTCCTAATGGTGGCGCCATAAGATTAAGGACAGTTCCGCTGATGATGTGATCAGCGTGAAAATTAATGGTCGCTACAGCATGGAGCAGCGAAAATAGCAAACCTACAATTCCCCCAACAAGAAGACCAATCCAAGGAGTTGCTTTACCAAAAGCAGAAGCAAAAGTCAGGTTAAACACAACGGCAGAAAAAGCGCCCATTGTCATTATTCCTTCAAGGCCAATGTTGGTAATACCTGAATTTTCACTATAAACACCGCCTAAAGCAGTAAAAATTAATGGTGCTGAATAGACAAAAGTCGATGACACAATTAAAGCTAAAATCGTAACTAAATTCATGAATTTTGTCCTCCCTGAGTTTTTGTGGAACTAACAGTAACGTTATTGGGTTCAGTTTCTTCAGTCGCTGCATCTTTTAGGGTTTCTTTAGTCCTTTTAGTTTTAAACAGTAATCCAATGACATACTGAATAGCAACAAAGAAAATGATAGCAGCAATTACTATTGAAACAATCTCATAAGGAATACCGGCAATAGTCTGCATCCCTAAACCGCCAATTTTTAAAATTGAAAATAATAGTGAAGCCAGTAAAATGCCAACGGCTGTTCCACCACCAAGAAGAGCAACGGATAAGCCATCCCAGCCAATATCTAAGCTAGTTGTTTGGGTGAAATAATTTTGATATGTGCCAAGACCTTGAACAACACCGCCTAAGCCAGCAAAACCACCAGACAATAACATAGAAAGCATGATATTCTTTTTGGCTGACATTCCTGCATAACGACTCGCCGCCGCATTGGTACCAACTGAACGAATTTCAAAACCTGTAGTAGTTTTTCTCATTAAATACCAATATAAAAAAACTGCAACCAAAGCAATAAAAACACCTGCATTAATGCGTGAATCACCAAACATTGTGCTAAGCCATCCAATTTTCAAGCTGCCATTATCAGCAATTGTTTTAGTAGTATCAGTATCAATACGCAATTTAGATGACATAACCTGTTGCATTAAATATTGACACGAATAAAGCACAATATAGTTAATCATAATGGTTGTTATGACTTCATTAGTCCCAAATTGTGCACGGAGCCAACCAGCAATACCAGCAACAAGTGCGCCAGCCAGAATGCCTGTTATTACTGCCAAAGGTAGCAAAATTGCCTTAGGCATATTAGGATTAGCCAAAACCACCCAGATAGAAGATAACCAGCCAGCTTGAGCCTGACCAGGCAAGCCAATATTGAAAAAACCGGCAGTAGAAGCTATAGCAAAACCAATAGCGGTAAAAATCAGCGGGGTAGCTTCACGGATCGTCTCACCTATGCCGTTCATGTTTCCTAACGCACTGGAAAACATTGAAGCATATGCTTGAATCGGATTGTAACTCCAAACCAGCATGATGATTGCTCCGACTAAAAAGCCTGCCAAAATAGAAATGATTGGCACTAAGATTTTCTTGGTTTTTAGTGTAACTTTAAGCAAGAGCGCTGCCTTCTTTCTTAACGCCGGTCATTAACAAACCTAATTCTTCATCACTAGTATTTTCTGGCTTGACTTCACCAGAAATTCTACCATCGTGAAGCACAATAATTCTGTCTGACAATTGCATAATTTCATCAAGCTCATAAGATATTAACAAAATTGCTTTGCCCTGAGCTCTCTCATTTAAGAGCTGATTATGAATATATTCAATGGCACCAACGTCAAGGCCACGAGTCGGCTGAAAAGCAATAATTAAATTACTGTCGCGACTCAATTCACGGGCAATAATGACTTTTTGCTGGTTACCTCCAGATAAATCACTTACAGGCATTCTTTCACTTGTAGTTCTGATATCAAATTGTTTAATTAATTTCTTGGCATGTTCATGAATTACATCATAATGCATCACGTTATGACGAGAAAATGGTTCCTTATAATAAGTTTGTAAAGCCAAATTATCAGAAACCGAAAAAGGTAAAATTAAACCATATTTTTGCCGGTCAGCAGGTATATATGAAACACCCTTTTCAGTTATTTGCCGCACCTTGTGATTAGTCATGTCTTCGCTGCCAATTATGATTTTGCCGGAGTCAACGTGTTGCAAACCGGTTAGGGCCCTGACAAGTTCATCCTGACCATTGCCGTCAATACCAGCAACACCCAAAATTTCCCCAGCATGCAAATTAAAAGATAGCCCTTTAATTATGGCAACATTTTGCTTGCTTTTTACATGCAGGTCTTCAACTTGCAACATTGTGCGCCCAACTTTTTCTGTGGGCTTATTAACCTGCATGTTAACGTGACGTCCCACCATTAATTCTGCCAGACGATTATTATCAACATTAGCAACAGCAAATGTGCCCACACTTTTGCCAGCACGGATAACAGTTACACGATCAGCTGCTCGTTCAATTTCTTCCAGCTTATGTGTGATTAAAATGATCGATTTACCCTCTTTTGCGAGTTCATGCAGAATTTGAATGAATTCGGTAATTTCCTGCGGAGTTAAAACGGCAGTAGGTTCATCGAAAATCATAATGTCAGCTCCGCGGTAGAGTACTTTCAAAATTTCAACTCTTTGCTGTTGGGCCACTGTGATCTCACTAACCTTTTTCTGGGGATCAACGTTTAAGTTATAACGCTCAGACAAAGCCATTATTTGCTTTTCCGCTTTTTTAAAATCTAATTTAGGGCCCGTGGTAGTTTCATGACCTAAAATGATATTTTCTAAAACTGTAAAGGAACCCATCAACATAAAATGCTGGTGTACCATGCCTATACCTAAATCTTTTGCGACAGTCGGATTTTTAATGTTAACCTTTTGTCCGCGAACTTTGATTGAACCTGTAGTAGGAGTAATCAGTCCAGATAAAATACTCATTAAAGTTGATTTGCCAGCACCGTTTTCTCCTAAAAGTGCTAAGATTTCACCCTTTTTTAAAGTCAAATTAATATCATTATTGGCTTTAAAGCCGTTAAAATCCTTCACAATATGGCGCATTTCTATTACATTCGTCATATCTTTCATTTTGTGTAAATTTCCTTTTTCTAAAAAAACTCTTTGCATAAACTTACACAAAGAGTTTTAAACGTTAATTTACTTTAATTCTGCGCTACTGTTATTTTTCCGGAAACTACTTGCTGTTTAGCCTTTTGCACTGCATCCCAGGCCTTTGGTGCAAGATTGCCTTTAGTAATTGAAACACCGTTACCTTTTAATGAGTATACCAGGTGCTTTCCTCCAGGGAACTTACCTTTGGCTGCATCATCAGCTAAAGATTTGGTTGCAACATTTAGTCCCTTCAATACAGAAGTTAAAGTAAAGTTAGCTTTTTTACCATCCTTTGTTTTGTAGTTTCCCAGGTTTTCCTGATCAACATCAACACCAATTACCCAAACCTTTTTACTTTCTGGCTTAGTTTGATTAAGTGCTTTAGCTTCTTGGAAAACGCCGCTACCAGCATTTCCTGCAGCTTGGAAGACTACATCACAGTTGTCAGCGTACATAGATTGTGCAATTGATTTAGCTTTATCGTTTGAAGTAAAGTTGCCGATATATTGTGTACTGACACTGATTTTTTTATGTTGAGCTTTAGCAGCGTCTTTTACGCCTTGCTTGAAACCTGCTTCAAAAGTATCAATGATTGCAGATTTTGCTCCGCCGATAAAACCAACTTTATTGGTTTTAGTTGAATAAGCTGCAGCTACACCACCCAAATATGATGATTCGTTACTCTTAAAAGTAACAGAAGCTACATTTTTCTGACCAGTTATTACATCGTCAACAATTACAAAATTTTTCTTAGGATTCTTCTTGGCAGCAGCCTTAACTGAATCTTTTAACATATAGCCAAT
The DNA here is from genome assembly GCF_019972835.1 of Lactobacillus laiwuensis. Taxonomy (GTDB): domain Bacteria; phylum Bacillota; class Bacilli; order Lactobacillales; family Lactobacillaceae; genus Lactobacillus; species Lactobacillus laiwuensis. The sequence goes on from NZ_BPPB01000004.1 coordinate 283,633, forward strand.
ACCGAATATTGTCTGATAGCCCGACTTGGCAGCCTGATTAAAATTAGGCGTATAGTCGGTAGCACTGCTAGATTGAAAATACTGGTAGCCTTTTCCTTGTTTAAAGTTATGTTCTTTACCATAATCTTTAAAACCGGCCCAAGCGGCCTGATTAAAGGACTGATCGTTAATACCGTTGCTATCCGTAATTAACGCAATACTGTCCTTCTTGTTTTGACTGCTTGTTCCCTGTTTTTTTCCCGAGCAAGCATTCAAAAACAAAGTAAATGACGCCATTAAAAATCCTAATGACAAAAATTTCGTAAATTTCTTACCCATTTATATTACCCTCCACAAAATACGAACTTTTCATAACTAATATTATAATAAAATACGTATTAATTCAAGATAATTATTTTTTTGGTAAGATTTAGATAAAGAAATCGGCTTATCAACGAACTATTTACTTGGGTGAATTGGCACTTTGATATTGCCTTTAATTATTTCATTACGTGCTTGACGTGAATATTGCCAAGCTTTTGCACTGATTTGTCCGCGTTTAATCGAAACGCCATTAGTTTTCAAACCGTAAACTAATTGCTGACCGCCTGGGAATTTACCTTCATAAGCACGGTTAGAAATATCTCGGGTAGCAACATTGACACCGGTAATCACAGAAGTCAAAACGAAGTTATCTTTTTTACCATCTTTAGTTTTATAGTTGCCTAAATGCGATTGATCAGAGTCAACACCAATAGCCCAGACTTTTTTAGCACCTGTTCTAGTTTGATTAATAGATTTAGCTTCTTGGAAAAGACCATTGCCTGCTAAACCAGAAGCATGAAAGATAATATCAGCTTTTTTAGCATACATTGACTGAGCAATGGCTTTTTCTTTGTCTGCACTCTTAAAATCACCCACATACTGATTTAGCAGTGTAATTTTTTTATGCAACTTTTTGGCTTGGTCATTAACACCTTTAGTAAAGCCGGCATCAAATAAATCAATAATATTGCCATGAGCACCACCAATGAAACCAATGACGTTGGTCTTTGTTTCAGTTGCTGCTACAACACCCGCTAAGTAAGAAGCTTGCTCACTCTTGAAATTGGCGGAGGCCACATTCTTCTGCCCCTTAATTACTTCGTCAACAATAACGTAGTTCTTTTTAGGATTCTTTTTAGCAGCTGCTTTGACAGCGTCTTTTAAGCTATAGCCAATACCAAAAATTGTTTGGTAGCCAGCTTTGCTTGCCTGATCAAAATTGGGTTCAAAATCTGCCGCACTGCCAGATTGAAAATACTGGTAGCCATTACGTCCACGACTAAGATTGTGATCTTTGCCGTATTCTTTAAATCCTTGCCAAGCAGACTGATTGAAAGAATTATCATTAACACCAGCAGTATCAGTAATTAGTGCAATAGAGTGCTTGGCACTGCTGCTCGAATTACTACTGCCTCCCTGCTTTTTACCTGAGCATGCTGTAAGCGCTAATCCTGCAGCAACTGCCACCGCACCAATGGAAAAGATTTTTCTAAATTTTGACTTCATTTTATGACCTCCTAATTTTTACAGTAATTAACATACCACATCTGGTAGTATTGTCAAAAATTCACTACAAGATAAAGTATTGATTTGATAGCATTCCTATTTTTTCATGAAAGCGAAACTAAGCTTAACTCATAATGTTTTGTATACCACAAATAAAAAAGTTGAAATTTTCGTATAGAACCGTTAAGGCTAAAAGGTCCTCGGCCAGTTTTTGTGCTAAAAATTGAAAGCAACTATTATTCATAAAAAAACGTATAATAAAATAAATAGAAGAGCTAATTTGTTATGGAAAAAATAAAATGAAGCTATATAAAGAATTTTTCGAATCAGAATTAGGAACATTAACGCTTTTAAGTGACGAAAACTATTTATTAGGATTATGGTTTAACGGTCAAAAATATTTTGGTGCCGGCTATGATTTGAGTATTGCCGAAGTTTTTGCAACTAGACCTATTAAACAAACTCTAAAATGGCTAACGAACTATTTTGCTGGCCAAACTCCTGATCCACGTACCATCCCTGTGAAACCTGTCGTGTCGGCTTTTAGACAAAAAGTACTCAAAGAACTACAAAAAATACCTTATGGCAAACTAGTCACTTATAAAGAATTATCTAATCGCGTGCAAAAAGGTCAAAATAAGATAAATTTGGCACGCGCTGTTGGCAATGCAGTCAAACATAATCCTATTAGTTTAATTATTCCCTGCCACCGTGTAGTTGGTAGTGATGGGGCTTTAACCGGTTATGCAGGTGGCCTTGATCGTAAAAAAGCTCTACTAAAAATGGAAAATCCCCAAATCAAATTTTCCAGTCAACTAGACTTGCTATAATTTTAAGGTTTGCGTTCTTAAAAAGAGCAAAATAAAAGCCGCATAAGGCTATATGCAGCTTAAACATTCCATTCAGCCATAAATTCTTTAACATAATCACGCATAAATTCGGTTCTTTTTTGCGCTTCTTTTTTACCCTCGACAGTATTCATTAAATCAGCCAAATGAAACAGTTTTTCATAAAAATGGTTAATTGTTGTTTCTGTATGTTCACGATATTGATCATGACTTACCAGTTTTTGTGGTTTGATTCTGGGGTCGTATATCACATTGTCATGAGCTCCGCCATATGTAAACGCACGGGCGATGCCAATTGCACCCAAGCTTTCAATGCGATCAGCATCTTGCACATACTCTCCTGATACTGGCAACTGATAATGATGCTCTATATTAGCGGAAAAAGACATATGTTGCATAGTGAATAAAATATCTTTGACTTCTAGGGAAGTAAAACCCACTTTAGGAAGCAGTTCTTTAATGTGGGCAAGAACTTGATCAGGGTCAGCACAGATTTTTTCATCAATAGTATCGTGTAAATATCCCGCAGTTTGAATAATAGCAACCATGCGACTATCTTCATGTGCATCAGGATTATCCTGTAAATACATTTTGCTGGCCAGGTGAGCAACTCGTTGTCCATGATAAAAATCATGCCCGGTTTTTTCGTCTTGCAGCTGCTTTTTAACAAAATCGGTTACTTTAGTTAAATCCAAGTTAATTTCCTTTCTAATTTGTAAAATGTTTTTTATAAAATAAGCAGTTTCGATAAAGGCTTGGCTTTTATTTACGCAATTTAAGCCTTATAAGCACTAAAATGCTTAATTATTCTTAATTTTGATTAATACGACAACAATTATTACTAGCTTGATAACCCTTTATATTATAAAAACAGACTATTAACTTTAGTAATTTATACTACTAGTTTAATAGTCTAGCTCTTTTTATTAATTTGACCAAATTTATTTCATAACGAGCTAACAATAATGTTAAATTATTCCTCTTTTAACTCGTATTAAATATTTAGTTTTTTATGAGCGGGCTTAAATTTATGACTCTTAGTAATTGTACCAATGTGATCATAAGTCACTGTTGCCCGTTTAAATTGACTCAAATCTTTAGTTTTAATATAACTAACAATCAGTTCACCATTTGCGGCATAGTTATAAAGGGGATAATAGTTTTCATAAGTATTTGTGCCATCAACTCTGAATTTAATCGCTGTACGCCCAATCCAAAAGCCTTTGTGTTTTCCTTTGGCTTGACCATCTTGCTTCAAGGAAACAGTAAATGTGGCATCTTCCTTATTACTATAAATAATATTTTCTTTAGTTAATGTCTTACCATATTGATGATCAGTTTCACTATAGCCATTATACGCATTAGCTAAAGATCCATTGTAATCGTGAACCACAGCATGTCCTTTTTTAAAGCGGTATCCGTAAGGTATTTGGCAATATGCTGCTGGAATTATATATTTCGTTTTACCATCTTTTTCTTTAATATTGCTAATGAAATAACGAGTACCATTAATTGTTCCCGCACCGATAAAAATATCCCAATCATCAACTCCAGGATCGGATCTAGTTTCCAATAGTTTATGTGATGTTAAATGGCGATACGCTTGAACATTATCTCCAGGAACAAAACTGGCATACCATTTCCGTTTTTTTATGTAATGGGCACCAGGCTTTTTAGAAAGCTTCTGCAGCTTGTTATAATCCTTTGTCGTGGCAACTGGCAGAGATTTTGCCGAAATAGATTGAGTGCTTACGCCTAATGAAGCAGAACCGATAGTTAACATCGCACCTGCAATCAACATTTTCTTGAATAACTTAATCTTCCTCATAGCAAATAAACTTCCTCACTTTAAGATATATGTCAATAATTTTTTCTGTTATGAATTTCACGTCTTATACTATTAGTTATATAATTAGTCAGTAATTTAGGCAATATCAAATGAAAAAAATACAGCTTTTTTAACACAAAATTATGGACATAAAGTGGTTTATAAATGTTATCATAGCAACTTAAAAGCTGTTTCATACTTTTGCATTATACAAAAAGCCAAAGCGTATTTGAAATATCGTATAAAAATTAAAGCCACTTCCCAGATTTGAACTGAGGACCTCCTCCTTACCACGGCGGTGCTCTACCTCCTGAGCTAAAGTGGCAAATCAATAATCAATAAAAAAGTACTCACTCTCATGGAGCGAATACTTCAAATAATACTATATCTATTCGTTGTCTGCAATAAATCTTACAGCGGTCCCATAAGCAACTACAGACTGCATATCACCGCTAATTGAACTAGAATCAAAACGCATCATTACAATTGCATCTGCACCTTTATCCCCTGCAGCTTGACGCAATCTTGCCAAAGCTTGATTGCGAGAATCTTCCAGCATCTTGGTGTAACTGCGAATTTCACCACCAACTACGGATTTTAATCCTGCGCCAAAATTTTTAACAAAATTTTTGGACTGAGTCGTTAAACCAAACACTTCACCAATAATTTCATATTTTCTACCAGGTATATTTTCGGTAGTAGTTACTAACATTTCTCTGTCAGCCATTTTTACTCTCCTATCTGAGCATTCAGATAAATATTTCACTAACATAATAGTATGAAATTACAGAATTTTTTTGTCAAATAAGAGTTACTATTTTGGCAGCAATTTCAGGTGGCATTAAATTAATTTGAGTTAAATCAGCACTTGCCACCCATTCTGGCTGATAAACGTTAGACTTACTTGAGCGTTCCTTTTCTTCACCACTGATTGCTGGTGCAGCTATAAAGGGCATTTTAGCAAAGAAAAAATGTTCATTTTCTTGACTTTTGTATTCTAATAGATGGGTCAAGTCAGCTGGCTTTAGCTGAATATTTAACTCTTCCTCGATTTCTCTTAATGCAGTTTCAACTGGAGTTTCATTTCCTTCAGCTCCACCACCTGGAATTACCCAGTAGTCCCGACCATTTTTTAATCTATGAATTAATAACATCGCATCATTTTCAGAATTATAAAGTATTACACGTGCGCGCATATCAAACACTCCTTCAGAAAAAATAATGTTTTCTTATATACCCTTTTGTCAACTAAAAAATCTGTTGCACCGAGCGCAACAGATTTTTTCTTAACTAGTCTTTAACTGTTACCAAAGTATATTTTCTTTTACCTTTGCGAATAATGACATACTTGCCGTCAAAAGCCTTAGCAGGATCGACCTCAAAGTCTACTGACTGCTCACGGTCACCGTTCACATAAATTGCTCCGTTAACAACATCTTCTCGTGCCTGGCGCTTAGAGGGTTCAATTTTGGTATCAACCAAGAAGTCCACAATATTTTGGCTCTGAGACGATGCCTCAGCTGCTGGTGCACTCTTTAGCCCTTGCTCAATTTGCTTGACCGACAAATTTTTAATATCTCCGGAAAACAAAGCATCTGTAATCATTTCTGCTTCTTTTAAGCCTGCTTCTCCGTGAACAAATTTTGTTACTTCTCTAGCGAGCGTCTTTTGCGCTGTCCGCTTCCACGGTTCAACTTTTACTTGCTCCGCCAGATCATCAATTTCTTCATGACTAAGGAAAGTAAAGTACTTCAAGTACTTAACAACGTCACGATCATCCTGATTGATCCAGAATTGGTAAAATTCATAAGGACTGGTCTTTTCAGGATCAAGCCAAACGGCTCCACCAGCAGATTTACCAAACTTGGTACCGTCAGCTTTCAACATTAATGGAATAGTCAAACCAAAGGCCTGTCTGTCTGATCCCATTAATTTATGGATCAAATCAATTCCTGCTGTGATATTGCCCCATTGATCGCTACCACCAATTTGCATTTGAACACCATAATTTTTATTTAACTGGTAGAAATCAATGGCCTGTAAAATCTGGTAAGAAAACTCGGTAAATGAAATACCATTTTCCAGGCGATTGGCAACTACGTCTTTATTGATCATATTATTAACTTGGAAGTGCTTGCCGTATTCACGCAAGAATTCAATTAAACTTAATTTATCAAGCCACTCTGCGTTGTTAACAATTTGAAAGTTATCAGTGCCAAACAATTTTTCCATTTGCTTAGTCAGAGCAAGTTCATTTTCGTGTAATTTTTCTGCACTAAGGAGCACTCTCTCTGACTTACGTCCAGAGGGGTCACCAATTGTTCCTGTGCCGCCACCTATAACGATCACAGGGTGATATCCAGCCAGCTGAAACCTTTTCAAAATCATGAAGGGAATAAGATGACCGATATGCAGTGAATCACCAGTGGGATCAGTGCCGCAATAAAGGGCTAAGTCATCGTGGTCTTGTAAATATTTGGTTAGTCCTACTTCATCAGTCTGCTGGTTAATCGCTCCACGCCATTTTAAGTCTGCTAAAATATCAAAGTTTGCCATCTTTTTTCCTCCAATAAAAAATCCCTAGATTCTTAAACGAATCTAGGGACGACTAAATACTTTTTTCAGCCGTGGTACCACCCACGTTCGCACTTCAATGACAAGTGCCTTAATTACGGTCTTTATGGGAACCACCCAACTCGTATTTCGCTACACTTGACCTGTCTAGCTCACACTAACCGCTAGTTCTCTGAACGCTGAATCAAGGTGCTACTTAAATTTGTTATAAATGATAATACTCATTTTTTCTTAATAAGTCAATACAATTTGTTACTTATAAAAGCCTTTAATCTTTAAACCATAAGCTTTACCAGCTGTCATGTCATATTGAATAGCCTCATAATCGGCTAAAACTTGCTGCTGCTTCTTAGTCAAGTATTTCGGTTCTATTACTTGTCCTTGCCTTCCAATTAATTCAAAGCCTTTATCACCTTTGAAGTTAATTGTTATTGCCGGTAACTTCTTATGAACTTCAGTTAACAGAGCCTGGTAAGGAGTAACTTTCGAATCTGTCTGTTCCAGCATCATTGCAATAAAGTCACTTGAACTGACGAAATTATTAGCCTTGCGTGGCAGTCTCTTTTTAGCGCCATGTTGCCGTGCATACTTATTCGAATAGATAAAGTAGCGCGTCGAGTGCATCTGTACTGGATATTTGGCAGTATAACTCTGAGAAAGAATGCTTGGGTAGTGATCACCATAAAAGACCAAAGTAATTGGCTTTTTAATCTTATCTATCTGTTCAATGAATTGTTTCACAGCTTTATCAGTATATTGCGTTCCCTTGACATAAGTGGCCATTTGATCGCGAACCGCTGGAGACTTAAATAATTCTCCCGAAATCTTGCCCATGTATTCATTATTTGGATACCAATTATTATATGGCATGTGATTTTGGATTGAAATCAGGTTAATAAATTGTCCACCGTTACGCGAGTTGATTTCTTTTAGACCATTAGCATAGGTAGTAAAGTCAGAGTTATAACCACTCTTGCCCAATTTCTTTTGATCAATAATCTTATATTTCGAACCCACAAAGATAAATTTGTCAAATTTGAATCTATGATAGTCTTCCTGTCTGGAGTAATACGTTCCAATAAACGGGTGGACCGCAGATTTATAATCAAAATTCATTCCTATTGTTGGATAGAAATCATAATTAGGTACCACTTGAACATAAGGAGTCAATGTAGACTTAAACATTCCCATGTTTAATCCGGTTAAAGTCTCCCATTCCATATTGGCAGTACCACCACCATAACCAGCACTTAGCATGTTGCCGTAAGTAGAACGCGACTTCATTGATTGAATAAATTTAACTGGGTTTGGAACATCACGGTCAAGCCTAAATGTAGGGAAAGTACTTGGATCAACAAAACTTTCACTCAAATTAAAGACAATAGTTTGATCTTTAAGAGTATTCTTCCGCTTCTTATTTATTTTAGCAGCAACTTTTTCATATTTATTGTTTAACTGCTTGATACTTGTTTCTGAATATCCCTCAGGCTGATCCATAATTTGCAGATCAATATAATTCAAGAAATTAAGTACAGGACCGTTAACTTGGATATCTCGTTCTGGATTACGGAACCTTTGTTTATTATCGAAACCGCGATTGATATGATAGATCACTCCACCATCATGATTAAAACGCAATGGTGTGACAAATAATAATAAGCTTAAAAGTGCCCAAATACCACGTCTCTTCCATGATCCCCGCTTTTTAACAGGGAATTTTAACTCTAAGAAAATATCAAGGGCAATAACTACAATCAGTGCAACTAAAATTACAATAACAGTAGTCTTACCGATCATTGGAATTAAGGTTTTCCAATTGACAATTTCACTGATTTCAGTTGGATAAATTGGTTCACCACGAAGTAAGAGCTTAATCTTATTGGCTACAGCCCAACCGATCGCGATTATACTGACTAAAATGTTCGAAGTCCAATAGCGTGTAGTTACAAAGTAAAAGACAGAAAATAACGCATCCAAAAAGATGGTAGTCAAAATCATGGCAAAGAATTTAGTGCCCAGAAGATAAACTATCGCATTAATTGTAGAAGCAGTACTAATTTGAATTCGTAAATTATCAGATTCAATTAGGAAAGAACCAAAACTTAGAATATAAAACCAGACCCAAGTAAGCAGATTAACCCTGTTAGTAATTACAAACTTAGTAAAGACTGCCCATACTTTTTCGCATACCTTAGCTAAATTAGGTTCGTTATCTAAATAATTAATTATTTTCGCAAACGGATTGATTTGGAATAAATAGCGATCGAGCAACTGATACCAAACAATCACAATTAGCAACATAACAACAAGCATTATCAACTTGTTAATCATTGAGGAGCCAGTAAAATGGAATGCTCTCATAAATCTTGGTGAAATGGGCGCATCCATAATCATAATTACTGGAATAAAGAAACGCATCTGTTCTTTATTAAAAGTCATAATAACTTTTTTGAATAATAAGAAAACAGCTACTACCAGTAAAAACATGAACGGAGATGAAGGATTGTTTAAGAACTCCCTGTTCCAGTCACCACCCCCGTTGCCGGAAATAATTTGTGACCAGTAAACAGCATCGAACCCCGAAACACCGATTATCACAATGAAGAAAGAAAGAAAACCGCTAATTAAAGATAGGGTTAGCAATTTTTTGCCAATGTGGACATTAGCTAAAAACATGCCCCAGGCAAAAAATAAAACCAAGTAAAGGCCATATAGCGAATATTGAAATGACAGGTTGCCGGCACTTAAAGCAAAACCCAGTAGAGTTAATAAACTCAACACCAGGAGATTTTGCTTAACTGTCAATTTATGCAAAAAGTCATACAAATGTGGCTGAATCAACAAACAGAAAATCAAACCAGAAAACAAAACAGATGTACTGGTAATGATCGGAAACAGCATGCCCCATACACGCCACATGTTAAAGCGGGCAGGAACTATAAAGAAAAATAAAATGTAATAGACAATTAAAGTCACGCTGGCTAACAACCAGTATTTAAAACTTTCGCTAACACTTTGTTTTTTCTTACTATAAACAGCACCAAATATCATGGGAATAAGCATTAAAGTCGCATTATGCAACATATTTGGCATAAAACGGACAAATGAAAAGTGTGCTCTGGCAGCAATTCCCTTCAAGTTGAACATTTGGACCAGCATGAACAGAGTTGCTACCAGTAGACAAATTATCTGGATGGCTTTTAAAGATTTTTTATTTTTATTCATATTTCTAGTTATTTTCCTCACTAAAAATGATGCTATTAATTATCGCGCTTAATACCCAATTTTTTCTTAATTGAATATAAAACATCAACCTTTTTTCCTTTTCTGGCAAAAAAATCACGAAGATCATATCTAAATTTATAGACCATAACCAACGTCATAATCAATAAAACGATTCCAGCTTCCTGAGTTGTCAAAAATTGATATAAACTGAACAATATTATAAAAATTATTGGTGGAACCGTCAAATTTTGTAATATTATTAACAGGAAAAAAGCAACTAACAATGTCGCTGCAGCTACTGGTGTATCATATAACGCTGCTACTATCACAGCGACCGTTACGCCTTTGCCACCTTGGAAATGTTCCCAAAAAGGAAAGCAATGACCCAGCATTAAGCCCAATCCTGCATATAGCAAAGCAATATTGTTTGGGAAAAGGCAATGTACGATTGAAAGACAAATAATAGTTTTCAGTATATCACCAATACAAGTTAATATACCCCATTTTTTTCCAAACACGGCTCCGACATTTGCAGTTCCCGGATTACCTGATCCCACCTTTGTAGGATCTTGATGCAAGGCAAAACGACAAATCAACACAGCAGTGAGCAGACAGCCAAACCCATATCCAATAATAATTGACCACAAACGCATGCTCAATAGTCACCTTCTTCCTGGTAACTTTGATCTTGATAATCCTCATATATATGGTATTCTTGACTATCAGGATTTTTAAATTTGAAGCCATCAGCTTTATTACGCTTATTCTGATATGTTTCATTATTATTTATAGGCGTCTCAGACAAACCAAGTTCTGTTCGCAGATAATCGGAGACCCGTTGCAATTCTTTAGTAGATTGTACCTGATAAGAAGAGCCGTCTATTGTAGCATTGTGACCATGAAGATAATCATTTTTTACGTTTTTAGTAGAGTCACGATAATTAAAGGCGATCTGACGCAATGCATCAAAGGGCAAATTAGTTTTAAGATTTCCCGAAACTGACGATAATACTGAGTCAATGCGCGTTAAAGTATTAATTGAAACGGATTTTTTTATGATAGTAGTAATCACTTGGCGTTGACGCTTTTGACGACCATAATCGCCTTCTGGATCATCATAACGCATGCGTGAATAGGCCAGAGCCCCACCACCGCTCATATGAGTAAGCTGATTTTTCTTAAAAATATAACCACCATACTCAAAGCTCATGGTTGGCCTGATATTAATACCACCAACATAACGGATGAGACGCATAATACCCTTCATATTTACCAAAACATAATACTTAATTGGAACATTAACTAACTTGGACACGCTTGCCATCGACATGGCAGCCCCACCAATGGGATAAGCTGCATTTATTTTTTCAACTTGAAATTGGTCAGCGCCGACCATTTGAGCCATAGTGTCTCGTGGAACTGACATTAAGGTGTAGCGCTTCTTTTGGGGATTAACAACAGCAATAATAATGGTATCAGTATTGCCTATCTTGTCTTTACGGTCGAGTGCTCCAGTATCGCTGCCCATTAACAACACTGCAAATTTTTTCTTACCGTTAAATTCACCATTTTTAATCTGCACGCTGTTTTTAGCGTCGTATGCGTTATCTACCGTATCTTTTGTGCGAAAATAAATATATGCTGAATACACGCAGACCGCCAAAGCCAAAAGCACTATAAAACATGATAACCACGCTAAAATACGCCTTTTTTTATGGTAATCTTTTGCATGTAATTCAACCCGACTTTTATCTGGATGATTATCGTTGTGATCCATAACTTTTACTTACCCAAATTTTAATTACAATGAGTACATTATAGCAAAAAAAACAAGCCATTGCCGGTTTGTCTATTTTATCTTATTAAAATCATTAATTTATTTAATTCAAGGCTAGGGTTAGTCTGAGATCTTCGTCACTATCACTAGCCAGTGCAGCTGCATTATAAGCAGCACTAATCTGATCGCTCTCAGCCGTCAACGTAAAATTAGGCGAAGCTATAGTTAAATTAGTTTTATCTTTACTTAATACTACTTCGTTAGCATTAGAATTCACTTTCCAACCCGAAAAAACTGGTATCACGAATTTCACTGAAAACGGCATATCTTTATGAGAATTATTTTTCAGATAAAACTTAATATTAATTTCATTTCCCTCCAAAGCATAAGTTAGAATTGCTTCAAAATGAAACGGGAACTTTTTATAACTCGAATTGTCGTCAATTAAAGCTAAACTAACTCGTGAATCTCCCTTGTCTACAACTGTCCAGGGCAGGATATCTGCTAGATTGTCCTCTAGTTCAGCTCCTCTAAAAATAACTTCTAATGCTTTTTGCGCGTCAATATCTTTAAAATAATCAATTTGTCTATTCAGGGCAATCAAGTTAGCTAACCTGGCACCCTTTTCAGAAACAGTCACACGCAAAACAGAACTTTCAATTGTTTGCATAATTTACTCCCAAACTTTTTCTCTTTCAAAAATAGCACTCAAATACTGTTATTGTCAATTTGATCAAAATACAAAATTATTTGCAATTTCAGTTAAATTATTGAAAAATTATACTTAAATATCCAAAAAATGATATAACAATACGCTTTTTGGATAGCATTTTAATTTAAAGCTTATTTTAAAGCATTTTTAGCAAAAGAAGCCAAATTTATTAGCAAAATTTACTTAGATATATTATAATTAACTTGTTCCCGAGAATTATAATAAAGTTTTTGGAACAAGTTAATAAAAAGGGCATCCCAAGAAATTGGGGTGCTTTTTTTATATATTATATTTCGTAATTAATACGATCACGTGAAGCTTCGGTTAGGTCAGCAGAAACTGGTGCAACAAATGAGCCATCATCTGGTAATTCAATATCACTAACCTTGCTGGCCTTGGGCAATACTGCTTTATTATAAAGACGACTGGCAAGGGTGTCAGCAGCCATTTTCATTGACTCGCGCAAACCCTGTCCTTCAGTTATTCCACCTTTAACATCAGGGAAACTAATTACATAAATATCATTTTCCAGTGGCTTAAAAACAGCTGGATACGTCACAACTTTATGGTTCATCCTAGACCTCCTCGTTTTGCTCTTTCCTTCTACCATAATATACCCAAATTGCCAAAAAGAAGAAAAAATTATTAAAAAATTATTTTTTAAAATAAAAAAGAGTTGAATTTTATAATTTTTGCTATAACTACAAAATCTAAAACAACTTTGAGAGTTACATCAGTTTCAACGCTTTTTATTATTTTATTATTTATTATTTTTAAATAGTCTCCATCCACTCAGTATAACCGTAATCAAACAGATTACCATTGAAATAATAAAAACAACATGCATGCCATAAATAAAAATCTCGGGTTGTTTAGGCAAGTAAGCGGTAACTCTTGCTCCTTTTGCTTTGCTCATCGCAGCAAACAATACCGTAGTAGCACTTGATATACCAATGACCATTCCTAGATTACGAGAAAGTGAATTAATACTGCCTGCAATGCCTAAATCTTTTTGTTCGACTGAGCTCATAACTAAAGAATTATTTGGGGAACTGAATATGCCACTGCCTAACCCCATAATTGCGATACTAATTATGAATAACCACATGGATGAATCCAAATTGCATAACGTATAACCAATCTGACTGATTAGCAATAACACAAGACCAATAAAAGTAATCAACTTAGGACCGATTTTATCAGATATAGAACCAGCAACCGGGGCAGCAAAAAGTTGAACTACTGGTAGTATCATTAAAATTAAACCGGTTTTCCCTGGTGACAAGTGACGAGCATTTTCCAAATAAAAGGGAGTGACCACATTAAAGAAAAAGTTAGTTATAAAAATTAATAATGCACAAAGCAGACTAACTGAAAAATCTGGATTTTTGAATAATTTAAATTGCAATAATGGATTTGTCACATGATTTTCAACATAGATAAACCAGATAAAACTGGCTAGACCTACTAGCAACATTAATAAAACCGGTAAAGAACTAAAGCCAAGCTGCTGACCTAAAAAGATACCGCCAAATAATGTAATCATACCTAAAGCAAAGCTGAAAGAGCCGGCTTTATCTAGAGCAGATTTAGTGAAAGTAATGTCCTTAGGCAAGAATATAGCCCCAATTATTGCAGCTATCAGGCCAACAGGAACATTTAGCCAAAAAATATAAGACCATGATAGGTGACTTAAAATTAAGCCGCCAAGTCCGGGGCCTGCAATAGAACCCAAAGCAACAAAAGAGCCAATTGTACCCAATGCCTTTCCTCTTTCAGTAGCAGGAAAAATTTCAGTAATAATCCCATTATTGGTAGCCATGGTCATAGCTGCACCAAAAGCCTGTACTGCTCTTGCCACTAATAAAAATATTAAATTAATTCTAATTCCAGATAAAAGCGACCCTGCAATAAAGAATATAGCTCCTAAACGAAAAACCTTGATTTTGCCGTAAATGTCACTTAATTTGCCAAAAAACAAAATAAAGCTGCAGACTACAATTAAATAAAGTGAAACCACCCATTCTGATTGACTCATCGGGATGTGTAAATCTTTAGTGATCACCGGCAAAGCAATATTAACAATTGTACCGTCTAAAGTTGACATAAATGTAAATAGACCCACAGCAACTAATATCCACCAGCGATTTTTTTGTACCTTTTGATTAGATTGATAGCTTAATGTTTGTGCCATTTTAATATACTCTCCGTTTCAAAATTTAGTTAGGTACCTTAATAGATTGAATTATACACCTTTTTTTCTATCTGCCAAATATAAAGGCGACCACTTATTACGTAGTCGCCTTTCCTGCTTTGCAGGTGAATATTTAAGTAATCTAAATTGATAAAAGTAGTTTACGGACCTCTTGCGGGCTATGGGCACTAAGTAAATGCTTGACATTATCTGGATTTCGAACTATATCAACTAATTGTTCTAAAGCCCTTTCATGTTCTCTTTTTTGCCCGGGTGACAAAATAAACATACATGCAACAGTGGCTTTTTGCTTTCTGACATGAATACTAATTGGCTTATCCAATAAAATTAACGATAGCCCTACTTTTTTATTACTATTGCTTGGTGCTGCATGAGCCAAGAAAATGTCGTTAGAAATAAGCATATATGGTCCATACTGCTTAATCAACTTAACAATCTTTCCAAAATAATCATTATCTACTATGTTACTTTTTTCCAGTAATTGACAGCCCATTTTCAAAACTTCCTGCCAATTTAAAGTATTATTATGAACAAATTTAATTCTATCAGCAGTTAATAAATTACCCAGAGTTGGTAAGCCAAGTTGATTGTTTTCATTAACTGTCGGTGAAATAAACTTATCGAGACTTAACCGCAAACCGTTAACGTCTTTCACATCTGCATATTCGTTAATAATTGATAAAAGATTGCTTACTGTACTTTTATTATGTTCAATTTTCTGCGGAACTTTTTGACGGAAAAAATTTTCGATAACACTTTCATCATGTTTAGTTAACACTGCTTTAACTTTGATAACCGGAATTGGATAAAACTTTTTCGGCAATATAGCGGTACTAATAATTAATTTTGCTTGATATTCATGCTTAAAAATCAGTGGTAAATCTCGAATTTCCAGTGGGAGTGAAAATTTAATTAAAGGATACATTTTATTGAGTTCATGATAAAGCATTGCTGATGTGCCAATTCCACTTGTGCAAACAACTAGAACTTCAGCCAGTGAAGCCCTTTTTATTTTATCCTTGTTTGACATATCTTGGTATCCTTTAGTATTAACTGATCCAAAATAAAGACATATTAATGCTACTTCTTCACTAGGTAATTTTTTTTGTAAATATTGCTCTAAAGGCGCACAGGCAATTGCAGTAAACTTGACTAGTTCTGGGTATTGACGCTTAATTTCATTAACTTCATTAGAAGAAAATGGTATGTCAAATTTGACTCTAAAAAATGTAGCATATAAATGGTTACATAAAACTTTTGTAAACAATTTGTAAGAAATTTTTTGTTCTGTTAATTGTTCATAGCGAAAAATTATTTCCTGAGCTATTTGATCTAAGTCCTGATATAAAGAATCATTTACACAGTCGACTTCAGTGGCTTGCGAGCACAAAACTATTTTACTTAAAAAAACCACTTCACCTTCAGTGATTTTTTTACTTGTAAGAAGATAGAGCAGATACTTGCAATTAACTAAAACATTAGTTGTATTGTTAGCTATCCAATTGTAATCAGCTGTAGTTTCAACATAACGATCATTTTTAATCCTTGAATAAATAAATACTAAAAGATAAGCCAGTTGCTGAACAGAATTTTCAGAAAAATTCATTTGAAGATTTTGCTGAAGATCCTCGACTAGCTCTCTGGATTTAGCTACCGGAAATTTCAAGTGTTCTAAATACTTATAAACCAATTTATTATGTCGCATCAATAATTCATAAATAGTGATGCGAATAGCTGACTCACTACAATTTATTTTATGTCCTAAGTGTGAGCTAACAATTTCTAGTCTTGGGAAACATTTGTTAACTACTTTAAAGTCCTTAATAATTGTATTACGAGAACAATTGAATTTTTGTGCCAGTTTGTTAATTGAAAGATATTTATTCTGATCTATTAGCAATAAAACAATTACAGTCCGACGATCTAAAGCATCCAAAGGTACTTCCAATTCATGAGTTGACGTTAATTTACCTAAACTAGAACCAGCTATTATACTTTTTTTGGCCTTATCGGTTATTTTATATCCGTATCGAGGTACGTTAATTACTTCGTCAAGTTGATTCTGCTTTAGCGTATTATTGATAGTTTTTAACCAATTAAAAGCTGTTCGCCTGGAGATCTTAAACGTTTCCAGAATCTCTTTTAAACTCACAAAATCTGGCGCTTGAAGTAAGTATTTAAAAAGCCTGCTAGCCGGAGTCATGGCATAATTACTTGTTGCCATGTTAATCACCCTTTAAATTTAGTAACATAGCAATTTACATCAAAAAAGCTAAAGTCCTAATTTATCAACTACTTCATCAATAACATTATCAATTCCTATATTAGTTAGAAGTGGCAAACCATTAATAACTGGGATTTTAACAGCGTCATTATCATATTGAGTAGTAGTAATAACTAAATCATATTCAGGAGCTAAAGACTCAATCTGTGCAACTGATGATTGTCCTAAAGAATATTCATCAGTTGAAATTCCACGATTATTTAATTCTTCCTGTAATTTATTCATAGCGGTAGTACTGGTAACAACACCTGCACCACAAGCAACTAAAATTTTCTTCATTATTTTTCTCCTTGCTTAAACAATTATTTTTCTTTAGCACTTGCTGCCATCTGATTTTCTTCAGCAATAATCTTTTTTCTGTTCCACCAGCAAAGTCCTACGATCAGAATAATGCCAATTACATATGCTGCAATCTTATAAGGGGCAACTTGAACGATCAGCCACGGATATGGGTTGGAACCATAATCAATACTTGAAATCAAAGACGAACCTTTCGGAATAGCAAAATGAGCAGCGCGAGCACATTTGGTAATAAGTGGTGCCAAATTAGTACCAATCCACAAACCGATGACGACGTTAATAGCACCAATAATAAATGATCGGAAAAAGTCACCGTGAGTAACTGAAACTATTAATGGGAACATAAAAACAAAACCTACTAAGCCAATAGTTGGCAGGAATTGATTTCCAGGTAAAATAAACGCAAACAATAGAGCAACAGGAATCATTAGCGTAGCACAAGCCAAAACTACTGGACTACCGATACCGACAGCTGTATCCATTCCAATATAGATTTTTCTTTTACCTGAAAATTTCTTTTGGGTAAATGCTTGGATAGCGTTTGAAACTGGTACAACTCCTTGTAATAATAAAGCTGCCATTTTTGGTGTAATAATCATCACGGCAGAAAGAGTAACGCCCATTAACATGATTTTACCCAGTTTAGTGGCGACAGTCATCCCCGGAATGAAGCCATATGCCAAAATTCCAATAATAATACCAATCGCAAAGCCTAAAAGCGTTGGCTCACCCCAAGAACCGAACCTTTTGTTAAAGTCTTTGGCATCCATATGTATTTTATTGACGCCAGGGATTTTATCAATGATCCAGTTGAAAACAATTGCCACCGGCACAAATGAACCAGCGTAACCGTGAGGAATAGAAATTCCTGGTAATCCTAGATATTTTTCAGAAAGTGGTGCGGTTCTGTCAGCAGTAACCATGATTACGATCATGTTCACACTTGCTAAAAACAAGCTGAGTACAATATCTTTGGTTAAAGCGTAAACTAAAGATCCACTAAATGCGAAATGCCAAAAGTCCCAAATATCAACGTCAATAGTTGATGTGGTTTTTGTAACCAGCATCAAAACGTTTATTGCTATTCCCAAAGGAATCATACTGACTCCAACTGCAGTACCATATGCAATAGCTGAAGCTGAAGGCCAGCCAACATCAATTACCTGCAAATTTAAGTGCATTACCTGAATCATGTTTTTAATTGCAGGATTCATAACATCAGTCAAGATTGAAACTGTCGCATTCAAACCGATAAAGCCAATTCCAACCATTAGGCCACCACGCAATGCTTTGGTAAATGGTACTCGTACACACAAACCAAAGATTAACATAATAATTGGTATTAAGACTGTTGGTCCTAAGCCAACTATATACATAATGAAATCAATAACTGGTTTCATAAATAACTCCCCCTCTTTATTTTTAAATATGCTTAGAAATAATTTGATAAAGTTCCTGACTATCATTAAGCTTTTGTAAGTCACTTAAAAGCTTTTGATTTTGAAATAATGTCATTAATTTTTGCAACATCTTAACCTGACTATGCGGGTCTTTTAAAGCAAGCATCACAACAATCTGAACATCCAAAATTTTCTTAGTTTCAGCCATATTGTGAAATGGTACTGGATGATCCAAAGTAGCAAAAGCTATTGCTGCTTCATTAACGTATTGCACATCTGTATGAGGAATTGCCACAGCAATTTTGCCACTGGGCAAACCTGTCGGGTGAATTCTTTCCCTTTGCATAACTGCATTTTCAAAAGTATTTTTAACCTTACCGTTAACTTGCAGCTTATTTGCCAGAAAATGAAGTACTTCATCAGCTGTATTTACTTTGACATGTGCAAAAACTAATTCTGGAAGCAAAAGTTCCATTTATTCACCTCCTTTATTGGGTAATTTTTAATTATGAGAAAAAGATTTCGCACTCGTCTGACCGTAGTAAGCATTAGTTCCATGTTTCCTGTAATAATGTTTATCAAGTAGGTATTGTGGCAATTCACAATTTTTTCTTGTTAGTTGCAAAGTGTGATAATCTTCTTCTGCAACAACTTCTAAAACTTTGGCATTATATACTGCCTTGTCTGGCGTTGTTCCCCAGCAGAACGGCCCATGCTGACTGACCAAAGCTGCAGGGGTTGCTTCATAATCTAAATGGCGTTCTTCAAACGTGCGCACGATTGTCTTACCTGTGTTTCCCTCGTAGTCTGCTGTAATTTCTTCTTTGTTCAGTGCATCAGCTGCTGGAATATCAGTGTAAAAAGTGTCGGCATGGGTAGTATTGAGTGCCGGAATATCCATTTTAGCTGCCGCAAAAGCTACTGCCCACGGCGAATGAGTATGAACAATGCCGCCAATTTTAGAAAAGTGGTTGTATAAATATGTATGAGTTGGAGTGTCACTTGATGGATTCAGCTTACCTTCAACTACTTTACCAGCTAAATTGACTACTACCATATCCTTAGGTACTAATTTGTCATATTCAACTCCTGATGGCTTAATAACAAATAATCCTTGCTCACGGTCAATACCAGAAACATTGCCCCAAGTAAAAGTAACCAAACCTAATTGGGGTAACTGCATGTTGGCTTCATATACTTCTTTTTTTAATTTGTCTAGCATTATTTAGCCTCTTTCTAGGTGTAATCGTTCTCAACCAATATTCAAGCACGACAAAAGAATAAGCAAAAGTCAAGGTGATCCATTATTTCTGGTGCAATTAGTTAACTAGAGATTTGGGCAGTAAAAAAGCACATCGATTAGGATGTGCCTATTTACTTTTGTATTTCCTATAATAAAGATTTACAAAATCTCGCCTTAATTGCGTCTTGCTCTGATTTAAAATAAACTGCATTTGCAACATTTTGTCGATAACTCGTCTGCAAAGAAAGATGAAAAACTTTAGAGTTTTGATTACTAATAATTTTTTATAACCAATATGCGCACAGAAGCCCAGCTTTCGTAAACGATACCTTGAGCATCTTTGTTTATTTTTGAGGCGCTTAACTGCCGCAACTTCACTTCTTCTTTTTGGTAAACTAAGCGATTTGTATTAAAATTAAACTATTATAAGCGCGAAAGAAGAATGAAACATGTGGATTGATAATTTTTTATTTTTAAGAATTAATACTAATAACTTTTATGTACAGAAAGGGAATTAAATGATTGATAATACTCCACGAAAAACAAAAGCATTTATTGCTGGCGCCAATTTAAATGATTCCAATTTTGACTACTATATGAGTGAACTGGCCAACCTGACAGAAGCAGCAAACATGGAGGTTGTAGGACAAGCTCGACAAAATGAGGAGCATATAATTGCCGGCACTTATTTTGGTTTGGGAAAAATTAATGAAATTAAGGATATGGCACACGGCTTAAAGGCAAAAGTTCTGATACTTAACGATGAGTTAACGCCGGTTCAAATCCGAAATTTAGAGAAATTAACTAAATTACGAGTAATTGACCGCACCGAATTAATTTTAGAAATTTTTTCAAAAAGAGCACGCACTAAACAAGCAAAATTGCAGGTGCAACTGGCACGCCTGCAATATGAATTACCACGATTGCACCCGTCAGAAAACACCTTGGACCAACAACGTGGTAATGGCGGCTCAACTGGCGGTGGCTTCGCCAACCGTGGTGCTGGTGAATCCAAGCTGGAATTGAACCGGCGCACCATTGGTAAACAAATTTCTATTATCAAAAGAGAATTACAAGCAATTGATAAGCAGGAACAAATCAAAGCCAAAAGGCGTAATCAAAACCATATTCCCAAAGTAACGCTTGTTGGTTATACCAATGCTGGCAAATCAACCACGATGAATGGATTGTTAAAAGAATTTTCCAAACATAGTAATAAACAAGTTTTTGTGAAAAATATGTTATTTGCTACTTTAGACACAAATGTGCGCAGAATTGACTTAGAGAATAATTTTAGTTTTATTCTTTCCGACACAGTTGGGTTTATTTCCAAATTACCCCATAATTTGATTGAGTCTTTTAAAGCAACTTTGCAAGAAGTTAAAGATGCTGACTTATTGATAAATGTTGTTGATGCCACTGATCCCAACATGATTCAGATGATTCGCACCACACAAAATGTGCTCAATGAAATTGGTGTCAAAAACACTCCAATAATAACTGCCTATAACAAGGCTGACAAGTCGGAACGCAATTATCCCCAAATTGAAGGCAGCGGCATTTTATATTCTGCAGTTGACACTAAATCTATTGAAACCCTTGCTGATTTAATAACAAAACGAATTTTTACCAATTATAAAAAAATCAATTTGTTATTGCCTTTATCCGCAGGGAAGATTTTATCCTATTTACATGAAAATGCCCAAGTATTAAAAGAAAGTTATCAAAATGATGGCGTTCATATTGCCGTGCGACTATCACCCAGAGAACAAGCACAATTTGCCGGTTATATAGTCTAGAAGAAAAACAGCATTAAAAATAGCATGAATAAAAAGATTCTCACTTTACCATGAGAATCTTTTATTTTAATATAAATTTAGTTTATTAAGGTAAAATATTATTAAATTAAGCATATAATTTACAGTTGACTACTGAAGGACACGTTTTGCTACACATGGATAAAAATATGAACTGATTGTTTGTAATACTACGCCTTGCTCTGGAGTTGCAGCACTGATATACTGATTATTTCCAACATAAATCCCCACATGATAAGGCGCATCTGTCGAACCCCAATATAATAGATCTCCAGGCTGCAACTGGCTCATTGCCACTGTTTGCCCAATTTTTACTTGGTCAGTTGTTATTCGTGGTAATTTCACACCACCAGCCTGATTATATACATATTGAACTAAACCAGAGCAATCAAAGTTTTCTGGACCGTTGCCACCCCAAGCATAGCCCTTACCTAATTGACTTTCAGCTAAATTGACTACAGCCTGAGCGCGCTTTGAAACATTGTCAGAAACAATAGTATTAGCTATATTAATTGGATTTACATTAGTTTTACTGTTCTTCTTTTTAATAACATTATTTAAACGAGGAACCACTACTTTTTGTTTTTGAACCTTTTGTTTTTTTGGTATTTTTAATGCTTTCTTAAGTTTTACTTTTTTACTTTTCTTTTTTGTAGCAACAAATTTTACTTGTTCACGAGCAGTTTTAGCATCAGATTTTTCTTCCAAATCTTCAGTATAGCGAGCCTCAATCCACTCACTATCACCAATCATATACCATAGCTTGCCTTTGCGATCCACCGCAGTTTTAACCACGTTCCACTTACTTTTATTTTTGGCATGAAAACTTATTAGTTGTCCACCTTCATAATTCGTCCAAATTTTTACTTCTTTGTTAGGCAAGCAACTAATTTGCACTCGTTTGACAGGCTCCTTTAATGTAGCAGCATCCACAGCCTTTTGTGGAGCAGCAACGCCAATTCCGGTTAGCGTCAATGCTGCAGCAAGCCCCATTTCCCAAAAATTACGCTTCATCAAATCAGCTCTCCTTCAATAGCTTAATGTGATCATCAATCAGTATTCAATTTTATTTTAAACGCTTTAAATATTTAATCAAGTTACACTAATCAAACAATACTAAAAAAACACTTAGAAGCATTCTAAGTGTTTTAATTTATTTAAAACATATTCTCTTAATCAAGAACACGTTTTGCAACCGATGGGTAGAAATATGAACTTAAATTTTCTTTTACAACCCCTTGAGCTGGAGTAGCAGCATGAACATACTGATTGTCGCCAACATAGATTCCTACATGATATGGAGCAGTTGCAGAACCCCAAAATAGAAGGTCACCCGGTTTTAAATTTTGCATTGAGACTTTCTTGCCCTGCTTAGCTTGTGCATAAGTTGTACGACTCAAATTTACCCCAGTAGCTTTACTATAAACATATTGGGCCAAACCTGAACAATCAAAACCATGAGGTCCATTTCCGCCCCATACATAAGATTTACCGACTTCTGCATTTGCTAAATCAACAACTTTTTCTGCCTGTTTTGCACTTTTCTTCTTAACAGTTCTAGCATGAACTTTTGCTATTTTAGTACCTGGCTTGACAGTATAACGAGCTTGAATCCATTGACCTTCACCAATTTCATACCAAGTATTCCCTTTTTTGTCAATTGCACTGCTTAAAACGTGCACTGTTTTGCCGTGTTTGATCCTTTTACCAGTAAAAGCAGGATTTTCATAATTATCCCAAACATTAATGCCATATCCAGGAACATAATTGATTTTTAGCTTGTTGGTAGCTGCTTTAACATTAGTAGTCGCAGAGCCAGTATTAACTGCATTCGCAATTCCAAAGCCTGTAATAGTCAAGGCCGCAGCAGTAGTAAATTTAACCAAATTACTTTTAACATTCAAAATCAAAATCCCCCCGTATTCGCATCAAGTTGTTTTAAAATTAAGTTCTATTTCTATGTTACAAAATCAATTTTACACGCATATTGTTACAATAAGGTTACAATAATAATACCGGTAAGTAAAAAAGCCCTTTCAACTACACTGTAGCTAAAAGAACGACAATTTTTCAAATTTTAAAATATAGAATCAGAGTTTAATTAGTCTAAGATACGTTTAGCAGCGGAGGGATAGAAATAGGCACTAAGTGATTGTTTTAAAACACCTTGACTTGGTGTAGCTGCATGAACAAATTGGTTATCTCCAACATAGATGCCAACGTGATAAGGGGCAACGGAAGAACCCCAGAAAAGCAAATCGCCCTTCTTCAATTTTTTTAATGAAACTTTTTTACCTTGTGTTACTTGAGAGTACGTGGTTCTTGGTAAAGTTTTATTTCCAGCTTTTTTATAAACATATTGAACTAAACCAGAACAATCAAAAGAATAAGGACCTGTAGCACCATATACATATCCTTTGCCCACCTGTTTTTTGGCTAACTTAGCTACAGCTGTCCGCTTTTTGGTCACTGCACTGGCACTGACATCATTCACTGTGGCAGCACTGGCTACTGTTACACTAGTTGCACCAGTGAAAAACAAAGCTATGACAGTTATTAATCTAATTAATATCTTTGAATGTCCGTGTTTCAAAATTAAACTCTTTTCTAATTCATATGCGAAAATTGTTCGTAAATATAACAAATGATAGTTAGAAGTCACTCGTCCTATTTCTTCGACATTTTCTATGATACTCATTCAATGTTACACATTTGTTTCAAACGAGCTACAAAACATTAAGAATTTTATTTTTGAAACAGGTAATTTTTTACAAAAGTAATTTAATTAGTTCAGTGTTTTTCTGAGGTCTGTGACAATGTTGAGGAGTATTTTTTCGGTCTGCTGCCAGTTACTATTAATTAACACGTGGGCATCTTTTTTAAGGTTATCAGGTAACACATTTAGTTCACTGCCACTTAATCGCTCTTTAATTTTATGAGGATCATCACCTCTTTTTAGTAAACGTTCAGCAAGCATTTCTTTAGAGCTGGTAGTAATATATAAAAAATAAACTTGACTACTGATTGCAGCTAAATACGAAGCAGCTCCCTTAATATCAACAATCAAGGATACAACATCATGGTCCAGCCAGGCATTTTCTAATGCTTCTCTGCTTGAACCATATTGGTATGAGCCATATTTAACGTGCTCAAAAAAATGTAGTTTTTTAAAACTGGCATCGGTTTCAAAATGATAAGAGCTTTCGGGGCTTTCTCCTGGTCTAATTGGTCTAGTCGTATGAGTCAAGACTCTGGGAATATTAAACTTATTTGCTAAGTATTCTGAAATAGTTGTTTTGCCTGCACCACTGGGGCCAGCAATTAAAATTAATTTTTGCAAAATCCAAGCTTCCTTTACTTGAAAACAATTCGCTTTTATAATAATATCTTTCTATTATAATGAAACATGGGTAAGAGAGGAAGTAAAACTTATTATGAAAAAAGCAGATGTGAAAGCAGATGACATTCTTAGCGCCAAATCTGAAGAAGAGCTGACAAAGCCTTTTCTTGGTAAAGTGGAAAAAATTTACGAAAATTCTGCCCTGCTAAAAATTATTGATTATGATCCGACTGATAAGACCGCAGTTAGTGACTTAAATCAAAAAATAGTAGTCAATTTTAAGAATTTAAAGAGCGTTCCTAAAAAGAAAATTAAGGAAATTCAGGCTTTGGCCAAAAGTGATGTTAAAGTAGAAAAAATTAAAAAAGCTGCCACAGAAAAAGCAAATACTGACAAGAAGAAAGATTAATAGCTATTTTTTAATTAAGAAACAGTGAATAAAGATTCACTGCTCTTTTTTTTTGCTGTGTTTTTGCCTAAAATTAAACCATGAAAATATTTATGATATGGAGAAAAAAGTGAAAGAAAAAGCAAGAACTGTCTTATTTTGGTTCATTTTAATTCAACCTTTTTTAGATTTATATTGGTTTTATCACGGCAATCTGGCCAATATTTTACCATTTACTCTGCCCACAATTATCCGTATTTTGGCTGTGGCAACTCTAGTTTGCCTTTACTTCAGTTCGAAAAATTCCTGGCAAAAACTGTCACAGGAAAAATGGCTGCTAATTTATATTATTCTTTTAGTTATCTATTCAGTATTCCATTTAATACATGTGCAGCACTTTACCAGTATTAGCCCCGACAATTACGGCTATACCGCGAGCGGTGAAGTTTTTTATTTAATCAGAATGATGCTGCCCTT
This sequence comes from Lactobacillus laiwuensis, assembly GCF_019972835.1. Taxonomy (GTDB): domain Bacteria; phylum Bacillota; class Bacilli; order Lactobacillales; family Lactobacillaceae; genus Lactobacillus; species Lactobacillus laiwuensis. The sequence continues at coordinate 309,591 of NZ_BPPB01000004.1, forward strand.
AACGGTGCTATATTTGACTAATGAATTAGACTTTAGTCAAAAACAACTGCAACTGGTGATTGAAGGTATTTCAGGACTTTTTTCAGGCACTATCGTTCTTTCCAATCTTTTTGTTATTTCTCTTAAATCGTATGAGACAGGAACTATCAGCGCCAACATTTTTGAGTGGTTTTTTAATCCTAATATTGGCTATTCTCATATGGCTTCTAAAGGTTTCTTCAATTTTACCAATATGATCTCGGCCGTTCTCTTCATGTTGCTGCCACTTATGCTCTACTATCTTTTTGCTTCATTTAACTGGCATACGGTTTTGCTAAATGTTGTGCAGGCTTTGGCAATGATTGAAATTGGTACTAAAGTAGCAGCTATTGGCCTAATTGGAGGCATAATTATTGGCCTTATCCTGTTTGGTCTACATAAATATTTGATTAAAAATGTAAAAAACGGTGGCAAGGCATTTTTAGTTGCTGTCCTAATAGAAGTAGCATCCCTGGTGATTTTACCTTTTGGCCCTGCAATTCAGCGTTACAATTATGAAATTTATTTAGCCAAACAATCTGACCACGACTTAACTGATGAAAAAAATGAGCTGGCTGCGGGCTTACAAAAATATCCCAGTGGCGAAAAAAGAGCTGAATTTTTACGTTACTTCATTAAGAAAAATTATCAGGAATATGCTCTCAATCCCAAGTTTGTTTTCAAAAGTTACCCATACCAGTATGATCCAGAATTTTGGCTCAAAATTATGAATGAACCGGGTCAAGCGCGGATGGAAAATCGCCATATTGAAAAGGCAATGCTTAATCAAGTAGTCAAAACCAATAACAACAAGCTAGATAAATTTTTGGGAATTTCGTACATTCGAGAAAATAATATTTTTAATTTAGAACGCGATTTTACCGCCCAAATATATTCTTTAGGCTGGCTCGGAATGCTCCTGTTTGTCGGACCATATTTGGCAGTTTTATTTTATGGAGCATACAGGTGGCTAAGATATAAGTCAGCACGCACTTATTTAGTCAGTTCTTTAATTGTTTCCAGCAGCTTCATTTTACTCGCTGCTTTTTCCTCTGGTAATGTAGTCGACTTCTTGACAGCCAGCTTTATTCTCGCTTTTGTCGAAGGAAATCTCCTGGTTCAAGTTCGCAAAAAAGAAACAATACAGACTTCTAATTAAGGGGCTCATGTCGCTATCGGACTCGGTCCCTTTATTTTTACCTTTATTAACTTTTTTGACCATTAGAAAACCCCGAAATTTATCCAATTTCGGGGTTTAAACTAAGTTAGTTGCTTAAATTTTATTCTTTATTCATTGTATCTGCTAATTCTTTAAACCATAAAGCACTCCTTTTAACATAACGCTTCTGAGTTTTGAAATCTACATAAAATAGACCATAACGTTTGTTGTAGCCATTTGCCCAGGAAAATTGATCTTGCAAAGACCATACAAAGTAGCCTTGGACATTCACTCCTTCACTGCGAGCTTTTAAAAGGGCAGCGACATGTTGATCAATGAAATCAATTCTTGGAGTATCATCAATAATCTTATCTGGGCTGACAAATTTATCCTTATAACCTAAACCATTTTCAGTCACATAAATTGTCTTGCAGTTAGGATAATCATGACTGATACGTTTTAATGTGTCATAGAGACCCTGTGGGAAAATATTCCAATCCCAATCAGTTGTCGGTACCCCTGGCTTTTTGACAGTTTCTCCTACTCCCTTAAACTTAAAGGAAGAAGTACCCTTGTCACCAGTACCGTTAAAGTGATTTTCACTTTCGCCATGATACGCTTTAATAAACTGATTTTGATAATAGTTTAAACCAAAAATATCATTTTGTGATGCAGCTTTAGCGAGAATAGCGAGATCACCGTCTTGAATATCCAAATGAGCATCATTTAACTGCAATATTTCATTAATTGATGCCATGGTATCGTCTGAGTAATAGCCTAAGAACGTCCCGTCAAGCAAAAATTTATTCAAAAACGCATCTTGCAATTTAGCTGCATGTTTATCTTCAGTGCTGGTTGATATGGGATATACCGGTTGAATAACATGAATTAGACCAATTCTGCCTGGTAAACCCAGCTCTTTATATAAATTAACCACTCTGGCGTGTGCCACTAACTCGTTATGTTCAGCCTGAATTGCACTAGTAACGTCAAAATGATGGTTTGGCGGGAAAGTACCGGCAATGTACTGTGAATATGCTAAAGAAATTAGTTCATTAATTGTAAACCAGTTTTTTACTTCTTTAAATTCATTAAAGCAAAATTTAGCATAGTCCACAAAGTAATCAATATTCTTACGGTTTAACCAGTCACCATTATCAAATAAAGTTTTAGGACTATCAAAATGATGTAGGCTAACGTAAGGTTCAATGCCATTATCAAGACATTCTTTGAACAATTTATGATAATATTCCACGCCTTTTTGGTTTACTTGACCGTAACCCTCAGGAAAGATTCTGGTCCAAGCAATTGAAACGCGCACAGCATTTAAACCATATTTTTTGGCAAGCCCAATGTCTTCTGGATACCGGTTGTAAAAGTCACTGGCAGGATCTGGTGAAAATCTGCCCTGCTTTTCAAGGTAATCATCCCACATTGTTTTGCCCTTACCATCAACTTGAGTGCTACCTTCAACTTGATAAGCGGCAGTGGCACCTCCCCACACGAAATCGTGAGGTAATTTTTGTACTCTATTTAGTAAAGTCATTTTATTCTCCTTTATTCAGAAATGTTAGCAATTATCAGATCCAGACACTTGTCAGCATGCTGGGTCATATCAATATATTGCTTCCCGGTAGTCGTAATCATCTTAGCGTTATTCTTATCACATTCTTTTTGCAGCTCATCTTTCATCGCATTCATTTGCGGCGCCAAAATAACGATGTCCATTCCTGAAAGCAAATCGTGGTGAGCACCAAATGAAGTAGCAGCCACTGCTAAAGGCAAATTGTTTTCAGCAGCTAACTTGTTTAAGGCTTTGGCCAAAATACCACTGGTACCACCACCAGCACAAAGTACGAGCACATTGAGACTTTTACCATCTTTTGTTTTAGCTAGTGGAATTTTGCTTTCACTTGCAGTTTTATTAGTATTATTTTCAGAAACAGAAGCTGTTGGTTCGGTACTGGTATTAGTAGCAGTTGCACTAGTAGAATCGCTTGTGTTATTAGTTACTTTTGCTTCTTCTTCAGCACATTTTTGAATATCATAAGCTTTAAAGAACGGGTAGTACATTACAACATCTACAACTAAAAGCAAAATTGCCAAAATAATTGAACCAACTGAGAATCCTGTACCCATTATTAATCCAAGTGTTCCTGGCGTAGTCCAAGGAAGGTTATAAATAAAGCCAGGCATGTGGAAGACATCAACAAATATTTTAAAAAGCCAGACATTGGCAATTGGTGTCAAAATGAAAGGAATAAAGAAGACTGGGTTCAAAATTAATGGTGCACCAAATAAAATTGGCTCATTAACCCCAAATAAAACTGGAATTGATGCAGCACGGCCTACTGCTTTTAATTCCTTTGATTTAGACATGAAAGCAAACATTAATGTAATTACTAAAGTGGCACCAGTACCACCTAAAGTAGCAACAAAGTATTGCGTACCTTGAGCTAAAATTCTGTTTGCGCCAGCAATATTACCAGCTTTCCAAGCCGACAAGTTTAATTCAACATTGCTTAAATAAATAGCAGTGACTGCCGGTTCAACAATTGATGGCCCCTGGATTCCGATAAACCAGAAGAAAGCCATCGCACCATAAACTATTGCCAGACCAAAATAACCATCTGCTGCGGTAAATAATGGAGATAAAACTTGAATAATCCAGGCAGCTAAATTTGTCCCAGTCGCAGCTCTAAAAGCTAATGAAAATATCCAGAAGAAAAATGTACTAATTGCAAAAGGAATAATGTTTTTAAAGGCACCCGCAATATTTTGTGGTACAGCATCTGGCAATTTAATCGTAATATTATGTTTAAAACATTGATAGTATACATTAGGAACTATAAATGCTACCAGAAAGGCACAAATTAGTCCTTTAGTACCAATCATTGCAACTGCAAAATACAGGTTGTTCATTTTATCAGTTAAGGTATCAACTGCTACCAAGACAAAAGAAACCTGAGCAGTAAATTGCACACCTACGGTTGGAATTTGATCTGTTTTTGGTAAATCAAGATTAAACGAATCAGTTAAAGCCTTGGCAACTGATGAAGATGCCATCAAGGCTAAAACGCCCATTGACATGTTATAAAACATGTTTAAAGCATTAGCCACTTTAGTGGGCCAAGCAAAATGCCAAATTAAAGGCACATTTGCTATTAATAAAAAGATACTGGAAAAGATAATGATTGGCATTAAAGCTATAAAGCCATCTCTTACGGCACGCAAATATTTATTGGCAGCGACTTTTTGAAAGAAGGGCTGCGCTTTTTCTATTTGCTTAATTACAGCATTCATTTTTAAACCTCTCTTACTTATTTATTTTTTTGTTCATTCAATTCCTTTAAAGCGGAATTATACTTTTCATATAAATCAATAAAATACTTTGCTTCATCTCTTAAAAGCATCGTAGTCATTAATGTGTCTTGCCCGTGAGACATAATGAATGTAGTCTCCATTTCTTCACCACTGGCTTCTTTACTCATTAATTTTGTTTGTGCATTATGAGCATCATTTAGTGAACTATCTGCACTTTTGACTAATTCTCTAGCTTTGTCATAGTTGCCACCTCTAGCTTCATCTAAAGCATTGATTAATGCAGTCTTGGCATCACCTGCATAAGCAACTATTTCAAAACCGGCCATTGAAATTTCTTCTTTGGTTACCATATTTTTACTCCTTTTCCTCTTGTCCTAATATTTGATGAATGTGAATGATAAAATACACTCTTTCTGCATCAGATGTATGAAAATTAAATTCAGCTTCTAACGCCTGAAAGATTTCCTGAGTTATTTGATATGACCGCGGATAAGCTTTGATCATGTCACATTCAATCTTCTTATCAATAGAATCCTTCTTTTCTGGTGGCCGCCAGAGCCTTTTAGCCAGATACTGCAGATGAATCAGAAACCGCCTGAAACTATCCCGATTTTTGCTGCTTTGATAAACATTATTGTTGTCTAACACATTGAGTACCACGTTAATTAACTTGGAGGTGTCAAAAATATATTTTGATTTGCCTTCATGCTTTACAATGCCATTAGGGATCTTGCTATTGATAAAATGAAGGGCTATGCTTTTAACCTCTGAATTTGGAAACTCTACGTCTAACTTGTCATTAATAATTACAAGTGCTTCTTTTGCTATTTGATACTCTTCAGGATACTTTGCACTTAAATCTGGAATTTCATTTTCTTGATATTTTCCTGCAAGGAGCAATTTGTATGCTCCGTTAATATGTTCACTTAATGTTAAATAAATCGAATCATAAACCTGGAAACGATAATTTATTCTTGCATTTTCAATAACTGCAAAAACTGCTGCAATTATATCTGCCGGAATATTATGAAATAAATAATTAAACGACTCTTTATCCTTCTTATTATCTAAATAAAAAATCTTCTGAATTTTACTAGAATCAACATGCCTGTTTTTTCCTTGTTCAAATCCCACTCCCTTACCGAAAACAATTGCTTCTTGTCCTTTCCCAACATCTACTAAAATGCTGTTATTATTAAAAATTTTTTTAAGGCGCATATCTTTGTTCCTTTTTTACGAAAAAAAAGAGACTACTAGCAATAGCCGATGAATAATATAAAATTCATCAGTTTTACTAGTAGTCTCGCCTAATTTGATAGTAACAATCTACTTAAATTTTCAATGTAAATAAAGCATAACACACTTTTAAAATTATGCAAACGCTTTATTTAAATTAATTTTATTTTTCTTTGATAAATGATGGATCCGGAATTCTAATTAAATAGTAGCGAGTCGCATTATGCCCAGCATGCATTCCAATGCCATTCTGCCATACCTTTTTATAATCGGCCGTATAAATTGCAACATAAGCACGTTGATACTTGCGGTCCATTGTCTGCAGTTGTTTTTTATCATACGGAATTTTTGCGGCGTTCAGATCTAAGGGACTTTTGCCATAAGCTACCGTAGCAAAATCGCTGGATACTTTGATTTTCTTGCCTGGTCTGTAATAAGTAAAAGTCTGAGTACTAATTCTTTTCTTTTTCGAATTAATCGTAACGTAACTCGAATTACCTTCCCCAGTGTTCATGACAATAGGTTCGTAAGTAATGTGCGCTGTTATTTTACTGGTATCTTCAAGGTCAGGATTGTCCAACATAGTTTTGTTAAACAAGCATACTATACCGACAATCAAAACAACTACTTCAATAATGTCGATTAGAAAATTAGGCCAGCTAAACTGCTTGTGTTTCTTGATAATCATAGTAATTCGGCGTTTGCGAATATTTTGGACAACAAAAACTAAATAAAGAATAGCAATTACCCATAACAAAACTCCAAGTAGATTCCAGCTAACCATAACGGACCTCCTGCTTCTTTCTCCATTATATTGTAAAAAGTATCTTTTGAATAGCTGAGCTTAAAAATAGCATTCATTATTAAAGCAATAATAAAAAACCAATTTACCTGTTAAAAAATTGAGAATTTTTATTTAGCCTTTTTAGTAGTTGCTTTCTTAGTTTTACCAGTATTTTTAGGGGCAGACTTCTTTTTGATCGGAACTGAAGGTTTTTGATATTCACGCACCTGCTTTATTTTTTCCTGCATAGCATCCGTCAATTTAGCTGCAATATCTGTTTCATCCCGCTCAATCTCTTCTTCTGTTGCTAGCTGATCGATTCTAAATCCTGACGCATTCAAAAATTCTGATTGCGTTTCGAAATATATGGCAACAGGATATTCTTTACCTTCTTCAAAAAAATTAGCAATTTTTTTATAATTACTATAAGGTAAGTTAATAATATTGCTTTCTAAAGCAAAAGTAACAGTTCTCTGTCCGCTTATTTCAAGTGCAACATGACTTAATGAGCTATGCTTAAGTGCAGCTCTGGTTTCTTTAACCAGTTTAGTAGCCAACTCACGCAATTTTGCTTTTGACTTACCAATGTCTGCATATTTAACAGTTTCTAAGTCTTCAATATAATCTTGTTTTTCTATTTTTGCAGTTAAATCTTTTAAGCTTATTTCCAAATTTAAAACCCTTATCTAAATTTATTAATTTTTATCAGTCTTCTATACGATACTCAAATTTTTGTGTAAAAACAATTTTTTTATTTCTTTTAAAAAATATTTTTAAAAAACACTTTTGCTAATTAATGTTAACTAAAAATAGTTAAACGCTGTTTTTATTCAAAGAAAACCACTGTTTAAGCAAGATTTTTGCCAATATTAAATAACACTTTGCTCTATTAAATTTTGAAAAAGCGCTTTTATAAATTATTATTCAAAAAACTTAGCCGTATCTACTTTACAAGCGTTTTCACATAGAGTAAATTTAACATGTAACTAAAAATTTTTCACTAAATTTTTTAACTGAAAGGTAGACGAATATGTCAGATAAAGTTTACACAGATTATTTCTATAATTCCGAAGATTTTGATAAAAATCATGAAATGGGATACAAGGACCTTCACATTCCTGAAGGTGTTGAAGCTCAGCCTTTGATTGTTCCTCCAGTATTGGAGCCTGATAAACAAGAAAACAATGATGTTTGGTACACAATCGATTCTCAAGAAGGCGACTTCCAATTTTTACCAGGTAAGAAGACTCATACTTGGGGCTACAACTTCCCAGTTCTTGGTAAGACCATGGTTTTAACCAGAGGTCAACATGTTCACGTAACTTTGAAGAACAGCTTGCCAGAATTGACCACTTACCACTGGCACGGTATGGAACTTTCAGGTCCTGGTAACGATGGTGCTTGTCACTCTCCGGTTTACCCAGGAGAAGAAAAGCACATTGACTTCACAGTTAAACAACCAGCAGCTTTAACTTGGCTGCACGCTCACCCATGTCCATCAACTGCCATGCAAGTTTGGATGGGATTAGCTATGGGCGTTGTTATTACTGATGCCAACGAAGCTAAACTGCCAATTCCTAAGACTTACGGTAAGGACGAGTTTCCAATTATTTTGCAAGACCGTATTTTCCACGAAGACAACCAATTTGACTACAAGGCAGACTACAACGCAATGGGTATCTTTGGCGACACTCCAATCATCAATGGTGTTGTACGTCCATATGTTGATGTCACTACTCAAAAAGTACGTTTGCTCTTCTTAGGTGGTTCAAACCGTCGTGAATGGCGCCTGCACTTTAGTGATGACTTGGTAATGACCCAAATCGCTGGCGACGACTCATTCTTGGAGCACCCAGTTAAATTGACTAAAGTCTTAATTGGACCGGGTGAGCGTCAACAAGTAGTTGTTGATTTTAGCAATTACAAAGAAGGCGATGTTGTCAACCTCTACACTGACGACTTCAAGCTGGTTGAGTTTAGAATTCACAGCTATGAAAAAGATGACAGCGTAATTCCTGACACATTGTTCAAACCATACGATCCAGTTGTTAACCCTAACTCACCAGTTCCTCACGTTACTATGGATAACCACAACATGATCAACGGTAAGTTGTTCTCAATGGAAAGAATTGATATGAAGCAGGAATTGATGAATGCTGAATACTGGGACGTAACTAACACTAACGATAAAGTTAACGGCATGTTGCACCCATTCCACACTCACGGAGCTCACTTCCTGGTTGTATCACGCAACGGTAAAGAACCATATCCAAACGAAAGAGGCGTTTATAAAGACACTGTCGAAGTAGCACCTCAAGAAACAGTTCGCATAAAGGTTTACTTCCAAAACACTGGTGTCTTTATGTACCACTGCCACATTATCGAGCACGAAGATGCTGGTATGATGGCGCAAATTCAAATTGTTGATCCAAAAGACCCAGATAAGAAATATCATTTGATGGATATGGAAACTCTGAATAAGGCTTTTGCTGAAGAAAGAGGCGTTCCAGAAGATGAGGTCTTCTGCCCAGGTATGGACGTTGAAGGCATGGCAGTTAAGGGTGAAGATCACAGTCTTGATGCTTTATCAAGCGCAACTCACCACTAATTACTACTTTCAATAAAGAAAAAATAAAATTTAGCAAAATCGCTCATTAATTTGAGCGATTTTTTGCTTTTAATAATCATCCTATGTTTAAATAGCTTTATGAAAAAGAAAAGTTTTTCCTTTAAAGCTATTTTGATATTATTATTGGGTATTTTTTCTATAGGCTTAGTTTTTACAATCTTTAATTCTGCAGGTCTTAAAGACCGCTATGACTGGTTAACCTTGAAATCATCCCAGAAGTTAGATGTTCCTTTAGAAAATCAATATCCTGATCTGCCCAATGGCTGTGAAGTGACTTCTTTATCAATGCTTTTACGCTATTATGGTGTTAAAGTTAATAAACTCGATCTCTCAGAGAATATTAAGCACGTTTCTTCGTATACCGATGATGGAAAGTATCGGGGCAATCCCCATGTTGGCTTTGTTGGTTACATGAGTCAGGCTAATGCCGGTTGGTGCGTTTATAATGAGCCGCTAGAACAAGTTGGATTGAAGTATACTAAGCGTATTATAAATTTCACAAATCATGATTTTATTCAGGTAATGAAATTGGTTTCTGATGGACATCCGGTTTTGATTATTACTACCACCAATTTTAATCATGTTGGTGACATGCAAACGTGGCAGACAGCTCAAGGCGAAGTTCATGTGACTCCGTCTTCACACGCTTGCGTTATTACCGGCTTTGATAAAAAGGCACGAATCGTTTACGTTAATGATCCCTTTGGTCATAAAAATAAGAAAATTTCTTGGAAAAATCTCGAAAAAAGCTACAACCAGCAAGGCAAGCAAGCATTATATCTGGAATAGAAAAAAGAGCAGGTTCAATTAAGAATCTGCTCTTTTTCAAATCGAGGCCCGTCAAAATTAACAGGTGACTACTTCTGTTCACATCAGGTTGGTCAACCGCCAGCACTTCCCGTGCCTGCCACTAAAGGCGGACGTCCTCATACAAATACGCATCTCGCGTTTTTGTCGACTCGCATTAATTATTATACTTTTCTGAGTGGCGTTTGTAAAATTTTTTTATTCTGAAGAAAATTTCCACGCACATATTTGACAAAAGCATTCCCAAAGCAATTGAACCTGTCACAATTATCACTCTTAATACTGCATCATTTGCTCCTCGAAGATTACCAGATGTTAATTCACGCACAGCCTGATAAGCGGGAACGCCTGGTACTAAAGGCACAATTGCAGGAATGTAAAAAACTGTAGCCGGGCATTTTTTCATTCTAGCAAAAACTATCCCTAAAATGCCGATAGCAAAAGATCCTAGTAAATTTGATAATAACCGTCCCATTGACGCTCTCATTGCCAGCCAGTAAATAATCCAGCTAATAATACCACTGATACCGGCCAAATTAAGTACTCTGCGCGGGACATTGATTGTTAAGGCAAAGCCGGCTGAAGCAAGGTAGGCAAAAGCAACATTAATTACTATTTCTAACCAAAAAGGCATTTTTTAAGCTCCTAAAAATTTCAAGACAATACCAACTCCGCCGCCCAATGCAAATGCTGTCAGCAAAGCTTCACAGATTTTTACCATTCCTGAAAGAATATCACCTTTAAATAAGTCTCGCAATGCATTTGTCAAGGCCAGACCTGGCACTAAAGGCATCAATGCACCAGTTAGAATATGGTCAATAATCATTTGCGGAAAAAGTCGAACTAAGCTTGCTGCAATGACCGTCATAATCAGGGCTGCAACAAGTTCAGCCAGGAACCTAACGTTAGTAAAACGTTTAAAGTAATAAAATGAAAGAAACCCTATAGCTCCCACAACGGCCGCTGCGGGAAAATCAATCCAGTCATAATTATTCATGAACAATACCATAAGCGTTGCACTCAAAATTGCGGCACCAATTGTCTGCAGCCATATGGGAAAAGTAGGATAGCCTCCCTTTGCCATCTTGGTAACCTCGTTTTTAACCTCTTGCAAAGAAATTTTTTTATCTGCAAAAGCCCGGGACAAAGAATTAATGCGGTCAACTAGTTCAAGGTTGATATTGCGCTCATGTACAAGTGTGCTTTGGCAATAGTTACCGTGATCCAAGCTCATAAAAACACCCGTTGGCACCACAAAAACGCGTGGATCAGGTTCACCCGCACTTTTGGCAATGCGCACCATCGTATCTTCAACCCGATACATTTCGCTTCCGCCCTCAATCATTAATTCACCAGCAGTTAAGCAGGTCTCAAGCAAATCTTGGTAAAACAATTCACCTGGTCTAGCATTCATTTTTCACCTCAAAGTTTATTCATAGTCTCAATATCAATAGTTTTATCAACCCAATTGCCTTGGAAAAAATCGCGTTCATGGCTTACGATAATCACTCCGCCAGGGAACTTAACGATAGCCTGTCTTAATGCATCTTTGGCATCGCGGTCCAAATGATTAGTCGGTTCATCCAAAAACAACAAATTTGCCGGTTCAAATAACATTTTTGCCAGTTTAACTTTTTCTTGTTCGCCACCAGAAAGTTTTTTTAAAGGACTCATTGCCTGTTGAGCAGTGACGCCCAATTTTGCCAAAGCCCCTCTTAGTTCTTTAGGTTTTATGCGTTCAAAGTTTTCTTGTAAATATTGCAGAGGCGTCATATTGTTATTCGGCCAAGTTAATTCCTGCTTAAAGTAGGCAATTTTGGCAGTTTCGGACAATTTATAACTGCCAAAAATTGGATCTAGTTGACCTAGTAATGTTTTTAATAGTGTTGATTTCCCAATACCATTAAAACCGGTAATAGCAACTTTTTCATTAGCTCCAACTGAAAAATTAAACGCTTCTTTGACTAACGCCTGATCATAGCCAATTACTAAATCCTGTGTTTGCAATAAAAGGTTGGCGGCCGTAGCCACATAAGGAAATGCAAAGTGCGGTTTATGATTATTTTTAGGCGGGTTCAGTACATCCATTTTTGCAAGTTGCCGTGCCCGTGATTTTGCACTTTTTGAACGAGTACCAGCCTTATTTTTGCGAATATAAGCCTCAGTTTTGGCAATCTTACGCTGCTGATTACTATAAGCCTTCAAATACGTTTCCCGATTAGCTTCTTTTTGACGCATTGCTTGTTTTAAAGTTCCGGTATAACGTTTGATCGTACCGATGTCTATATCAATGATACAATTGGCAATTCTGTCTAAAAAGTCATAATCATGGCTAACTACGATAAAAGCACCGGCAAAATTGTTCAAATAGTCAACCAGCCAATCGATATGAGAAACATCAAGATAGTTGGTCGGCTCATCTAGCAGCAACACATCTGGAGTCTGCAAAAGCAACTTAGCCAAAATAATTTTTGACCTTTGACCTCCTGACAATTGACTCACATCATGATCATACCCCAGTTCTGCCAGACCTAATCCCGATGCAACTCGCTCAATTTCGGTATCAATATTATAAAAATTATTTTCTTCCAGATAGGTCTGCATCTTACCTGCTTTTTCTAGTATAGAGCTATCACCCTCAGCTGCATACTTTTCATATAAAGAGTTTAACTCTTTTTCCTTATCATAAAGTGGTGCAAATGCTGTACGCAAAAACTGGCGGATCGTCACCCCTGGTTTCAACTTGGCATACTGATCAAGGTAACCAATTGCAATTTTGTTTTGCCATTTAATTTGTCCATCATCAGGTAATATTTCACCAGTTAAAATTTTAATCAAGGTCGATTTGCCAACCCCATTTTGACCAGTCACGCCCATATGATCTTCTTTGTTAAGTACAAAACTTGCATCTTGATATAAAGTTTTATCTTCAAAACCTTGTCCCAAATTTTTAACTGTTAGTATGCTCATTATGCATCTCCCTAAATATCATTATAAGTTGTACAAAATAAAGTAAAACTATCTTTAATCTTTTGGCTTGGTTTTGCTAATATGCACAATAAAAAAGTGGGCTATTTGCCCACCTTTTCGTCATTTTCTTGTTCATATTTCTGCAAGGAATCCAATACTTTAGGCCAATAACGCTTAGGTAAAATCAACTGCAATTTATCATTATATATTGGAAAATCGCTTGCTTTCATGCCAGTAATTTTGGCTAAATCCTGATCAGATAAATGATGTTCGCGTGCAATTCGCTTAATTTCAACGGAAGCATGACCGCGAAACCATGAAAAAGCAAAGAAAAATAAGGCAAATATGCTTGCTGCTAATATAGCAACCGATAAATTCCAACGAAATGTGCGTAAACAAATGAAGGCTATTGCAATAAAAGCGATAAAGGCTGATATTGTACTATAAACAGCTAAAATCATAGATTGTTTACGCATATTTATTTTCCTCCTTTGCTTGAACATCTATTGACCTGCAGAATTATCTCCACTTGTTCCAATTCCTGAAGAGTTATCAGTTGACTCATCAGTTACTACTGAACGGTAAATCTGGTAATTGGTAAATGGATTGGGATCCTTCCACTTGATATTATTATTCTGCTCATTTAATCTATTAAGTTTCGTTTCATCATTATCCAATACTTTTTTATCCAAGTCAAGATTGGTACGTATCTTATCAGAAGCCTTTTGAAGCTCTTTAGTTGATGCTACCTGAATAGAAGCACCATCAATCCAGGCATCATGACCCTGAATATAACCACTGGCAATATTCTGTGAACAGCCACGATAAGTTAATGCCAAGGCTAACATATCATTAAACGTAAGATTGGTTTTGACATATTTTGAAAAGATCTTAACCAATTTGCGATAATTCGTAATTGAATCAACTGAAATAGCTTTATGAACTACAGCAGTGATAACCTGTCTTTGACGCTTTTGCCTGCCGTAATCACCTCGCGGATCATCATGACGCATTCTAACATAGGCTACAGCATGACGCCCGTTTAAGTGCTGTTTTCCCTTGTGAAAATCACACCAGTCATAGGAAAACTTGAACGGTACTTTAACATCAACTCCACCAACAGCGTCAACCAGGCTTTTTAGAGCTTTCATATTTACTTCCACATAGTAATGAATGGGAACACCAATTAAGGCTGAAACAGTTCTCATAGAAGCAGTACTGCCACCAATACCGTAAGCCGAATTAACCCGAAACATATTGTACTTATTTCCAGGATCACCTAAAATATTAGCAAGGGTGTCTCGAGGAATTGAAGTCATTGTCGACTTATTTTTAGCAGGATTTGCTGTTGCCAAAATCAAAGTGTCAGAATTACCTTTATCATGCCGTCCTTCAAGTCCCTGATCAACTCCCAGAATTAAAACAGAAATCGGCTGTCTGTTGGCAATTCTTGCAGAAGTGGCATAATTGCCACCATTGCCATCAATTGCACTGTGCAAAGCAAAATACATGTGTGCTACCCAGGCTAAGCCAAAGCTGACACACAAAACAGCTGCAATACCACAAATCCGAGCAAAAACGCTGCCTTTAAAGGCTTTAGCTGGTTCTGCCAAAGCAATATTCCGATGAAGATTTAGGGAAGAATGCTTTTTGTGGTAATCTTCTCTGCGTTTTGAATTTGGATTCATTCCTCTATTCAAACCCTTTCGTAGTTTTCCATCTATTATTTTTAACACTTTCAAACATGAATTAAAATAATATCAATTATAATTAATAATATCTTATTTTTTAATCTTTAGTATAATTTAATTAAATAGCTAAAAAGGAGAATTTTTATGTCAATTCCTAAACGTAATGAAGTCCCAGAAAATCTTACATGGGATTTAACCAGGATATTTAAAACTGATAATGACTGGGAAGATGAATATACACTTGTCAAAAAAGAAATACCAGTTTTAAGCACTTTAAAAGAAAATTTTACCACTTCTGGTGCATCTTTATATAATGGTATTACTCAAATTTTAACAGTTAGTCGGAGACTGGAAAAAGTCTATTCTTATGCTACTCTTGCCAGTGATGTTGATACTGGAAATGCCCATTATTTGAGTTATGTAGCTCAAGTGCAAGGACTTGCAAGCCAGTTTGAAGCCGCTACTTCTTTTATGAATCCAGCAATTTTAAGTCTTTCAGCGGAAAAGTTGAGTGCTTTAGAACGAGAAGAGCCTAAACTCAGCAACTACAAGCATTTGCTTGATCAAATTACGAGGCTGAGACCATATACGCTATCTGCACAAGAAGAAAAGCTAATTGCAGATGCTGGTGATGCTCTATCTGCTTCCGAAAACACTTATAACGTTTTAACCAATTCAGATATGGAATATGGTTATACTCAGGATGATAACGGTAAAATGGTTCAACTTTCCGATGGCTTATACTCGCTGCTTATTCAATCCCAAAATCGTGAAGTACGTAAAAATGCTTTTGACTCCATGTACGCTACTTATGGGCAATTTGAAAATTCGTTAGCAGCAACTCTTTCAGGTGCAGTCAAAGAACATAACTATAATGCCCGTGTTCACCATTATCCATCAGCTCGTGAAAGCGCAATGAATGCAAATGGAGTGCCAACAGTTGTTTACGATACTTTGATTGATGAGGTCGATAAACACTTAGACCTATTGCATGAATATGTAGCTTTACGCAAACAAATTTTAGGCTTAAAGGACCTACAAATGTGGGACATGTATGTTCCATTAACTGGTAAACCAGCATTGAGCTATACTTTTGAGCAAGCTAAGGCAGAAGCCAAAAAAGCATTAGAGCCATTAGGAGAGGACTATTTAAGGCAGGTTGACTATATCTTCAATAATCGCGTAATTGATGTGGTTGAGTCACAGAATAAAGCCACTGGAGCCTATTCTGGTGGTTGCTATGACACAGATGCATATGAATTACTCAATTGGGAAGACAATGTTGATTCATTATACACACTAGTTCATGAAACAGGTCACTCTGTCCACAGTATGTATACTAGGCAAAATCAGCCGTATGTTTATGGTGATTATCCTATCTTTGTTGCTGAAATAGCTTCTACAACTAATGAAAATATTTTAACAGAATACTTTTTGGCTCATATTACCGATCCTAAAACACGCGCTTTTGTCCTTAATTACTACCTGGACTCTTTCAAAGGAACCTTGTTTAGACAAACGCAGTTTGCTGAATTTGAACAAAAAATTCACGAAATGGACGCCAATGGTGAACCATTAACAGCTGATCGTTTAGATGATATCTACGGTAAAATTAATCAGCGCTATTACGGTGATGCAGTAGAACCTGGTGGAGAAATTGCTAAAGAATGGGCCAGAGTACCTCATTTTTATTACAATTTTTATGTTTATCAATATGCTACAGGTTTTGCCGCAGCCACTGCCTTAGCAAACAATGTCGTTCATGGAACTACCGAGCAACGAAATGCCTATTTGAACTTTCTAAAAGCTGGTTCTAGTGATTATCCTGCTGAAATCATGAAAAAAGCTGGAGTTGATATGACAAAACCGGATTATTTAGAAGAAGCTTTTAAAACTTTTGCCAATCGTTTAAGCGAATTTAAGAAAATTATCCAAAATAATTATAATTAATACTTGCATCTTTTAGTTACAAATAATATAACTGGTATGTAAATAATAATTTCTCACATCAAAAGCCACTCCTATTTTTAAGAAGTGGCTTTTTTAATATTAAAATATTAATGATAATTCAAAATTAAGCTAATGAGTTCCAAAACTGCCAGGCTAATTCTTGGTACACCCGACACCCATCTAAATAAGCTTTTGCTTCTATATACTCATTTGGTTCATGGTCAGTAGTTCCAGCTCCCGGTCCCAGAATAATAATGGGAAAATCCCCGGCTTGAATATATTCCGATGCATCTGTAGCAGCAGTCCCTGGAACAAATTCGCTTGGCCTGCCAATTTCTTGCTCGACAACTTTTTGAGCCATTTTAGCTAATTTTGTCTGAGATTGGTCAGGTAAAGGCACTTCAGGAAAACTATACCTAATTTTTAACCGAGCTCCCTTTTTATTTAAGTCAGTAATTATTTGTTCAAGTTCAGTATATATTTGCTCATTGGGATATATTGGCGTCGTTCTGATATTGCCGGAAAGCCAAGCACTATCAGGAACAGAATTAATTTGACTCCCACCCTGAATTTGACTAATCACATGAGTAAAAGAACCTAAAACTGGATCCTTCTTTTGATGACTGTCCATTAAATGCTGCGCTGCTTGTGCAAATTCAATCAGTGGCATTATCGCATTTTGACCTTTTTCGGGAGTCGAAGAATGAACGCAAATACCTTTAGAATAAACATAATAGTCAATAACACCTTTATGTGTCACACGTACGTCAAAGTTAGAAGGTTCACCAATAACAAGTCCATCCAGGTCAGAAGCATAGCCTTCTTTAGTCAGCTGAGCTGCACCATATTCACCGGTTTCTTCACCTACAGATGCTAAAAGTCTAATACGACCAGGCAGTTCTTTCTTACTATCAAGTAAATCAAGCATTGCAACAATCATTGCCGCTAGACCGGATTTCATATCGCTCGCACCACGCCCAAAAACTTTGCCGTCTTTCAAAGTGGGCGTAAACGGTTCTGTCTGCCAATTGGTCAAATTCCCCGCTGCAACAACATCTTCATGACCGGAAAAACCTAAAAGAGGCCCATGATCTCCAATCGTTACCACCAAATTATCTCTACCTGAAGAATAAGAAATTCTCTCAATTTTTGCAGAATATCTGCTAAACAATGATGTTATATAATCAGCTACCAAACTTTCATGGTCATTTGCCGAATCTATCGCTAACAAGTCAGTTAATATCTTAATAGCCTGTGATTCTTCCACTTACTTTCTCCCACCTAAGCTTCAAGTACTTTTGCCAAAAAGTCCTGGGCACGCGGAGTTTGTGGCTGCGCAAAGAATTGCTGTGGTGCAGCTTTTTCCTGAATATAGCCGTCTGCCATAAACCATACTTCATCCGCAACATTTTTGGCAAAGCCCATTTCGTGAGTTACAACGACCATTGTCATCCCTTTTTGAGCCAAATCCTGCATTACCTTTAATACCTCGCCTACCATTTCTGGATCAAGCGCTGAAGTTGGTTCGTCAAAAAGCATTACTTCTGGATCCATTGCCAAAGCCCGGGCAATTGCGACTCTTTGTTGCTGTCCACCTGAAAGATTGGTTGGAAAGGCTTCTGCTTTATCAGCCAAACCGACCTGGTTTAACAGCTCCATTCCCTTAATTTTAGCAGCACTGTCACTCATGCCCTTTACTTTCATAGGCGCTAATTTAATATTTTCAATTATGTTCATATGGGGAAACAAGTTAAACTGCTGAAAAACCATTCCCATTCTTTCACGCAGTTGATCAAGCTGATCTTCACTTAAGGCAGTTAATTCCTTATCCTCAAAAATAACTTTGCCGGAAGATGGCTGATCTAATAGGTTCAGACAACGCAAAAAAGTGCTTTTGCCGGCACCAGACGGTCCAATTAGACAGATAACCTGACCTTCATTTACCTGAGCATTAATATCCTTTAAAACTTTATTATCACCAAAATTTTTCTGTAAGTGTTCAACTTTGATTACGGGATTTGCGTTAGTCATGATTCATTTTCCTTTCAAATACTTTCATTAAGCTGGATAAGCCAAAAGTAATGATAAAGTATAAGATCATTGTAATTACCAATGGCATAACTCCACGATAGGTATCAGCCTGGACTACCCGTGACTGATAAATCAAATCCTTAACGCCAATTACCGAAACAATGGAACTTTCCTTAATGAGGGAAACAAATTCATTACCCAGAGCCGGCCAAATATTTTTCATTGCTTGTGGCATAATAACATAACGCATAGTTGCTGTCCGTGACAAGCCCAAAGAACGAGAAGCTTCTGTCTGGCCCACAGCAATTGAATTAATGCCTGATCGTATTACTTCTGCTACATAAGCTGCAGAGTTAAGGGAAACGGCAATTATACCCGACAGTAAAGCTGGGATATTTACTACTACCCCCAAGCCAAAGTAAATAAACAGCAGTTGTACCATTAATGGTGTGCCCCGAATAAATTCTACATAAGCTGTCGCAATTGAACGTGCAATTTGATTGTGTCCTAAGCGCATAAATGCCAGTATTGCACCTAATAAGAAACCAAAGAAAACTGATATAGAAGAAATGAGTAAAGTATACCCAACTCCTGCTAAAAAGAAGTCTTTATATGCCCACATTGAATTAGACGATTTCACTTCCTTTTTTGTTTTACCGGCAGTTAAATACTTTCCAGCTTTGGGTAAATATACTTTATCAATTAAATCTTTTTGCTTAATCTCCGCTATTGATTTATTAGCAGCTTTAACTAAACTATTGGCTCCTTTATGAAAAGCAACAGAAGTAGCAGATGACTCTGTCTTAAGGCCTGCCGGAATAACCATAATCCCGTCCGTATTTTGAGCAAAAGCCTCGGCTGTCGCCTTGTCAACTGAAACTGCATCAACCTTATGCGTTTTTAATCCTAAAACCAAGTCGTTATCTTTATCCATGGTTTTCAGTTTGACATTTTTGGCTTGATTTTTGATCATTGTGGCCTGCATACTGCCAGTTTGAGCACCAATTGCTTTGCCGGCAAAAGACTTATAATTATGATATTTGCCTTTATCTTCTTTTCTTATCAGTAATTTTTGCTCACTTTTATAATATGGCTGACTAAAAGCAACGCTTTTTGCCCTCTTAGGAGTCGCGTTCATTCCGGCAATGACCATGTCAATTTTACCTGTCTCAAGACCCACTAAAAGAGAGTCAAAGTCCATTGACCGCACAACAAGCTTAACACCCATATCATGGGCAATTTTTTGCCCTATTTCAACATCCATACCAACTATTTTTGATTTGCCCTTAATATTTTTGACAAATTCGTAAGGAGGATAATCTGGACTAGTCCCCATGACTAGTTCACCTTTTTGTTTGACTCTTCGTAGATAATTGTCGGTTCTTTGTTCAGTTTGTCCTTTATCAGCGGCTGCTGCATTCTGGGGTAACAGGGTTAACATTATAAATGCTATCAACAAAGTCTCAAGCAATTTCCACGCTTTCTTCATAATTTTCCTCCATTAATAATTTTATTATTACAATTATAAAGATATAAAAATTAAATTACAACTATTAATTAAAAACAATCTTTTTTTAAGCAATAAAAAAGGCTCTGCACATTAGTTAGAGCAGCTAATATATGCAGAGCGATTTTAATACTTAAGCTTTTAAATTAACTATGCTTGAGAAGCACCAGTTACAGCGTCTGAATCTTCTTCTTTTAATTGATTCTCAGCTGTTACAGGATATGGCTTAACTCTTGTAGGGTCAGTATTAGACTTCAAGTTGTCAGCAGTGTAATTAATATGAGTAATCTTGGCGTGTTTAACATCTTCGATTGTCTTGCAACCAGTCAATTGCATATCAATTAGCAATTCTTGATTCAGTTGTTCAATAACAGATTGAACACCCTTAGCGCCACCAAGAGCTAGGCCGTACAAGTATGGACGACCAACACCAACCATATCAGCGCCAAGTGCCAAAGCCTTAAAGACATGCGAACCACGACGAACGCCTGAATCAAAGACAATAGGAACACGATGGTTTACGGCCTTAGCAATCTCTGGCAACATATCAATTGTTGCAGGACCACAGTCAACTTCACGACCACCATGGTTAGTGACATAAATACCATCAGCGCCAGCACCCATGGCTAAGTAGGCATCTTCTGCACAAACAACGCCTTTAACAAATACAGGTAAGCCTGACATCTCCTTAATGCGTCTAACATCTTCTGGCCCAATCTTTTGGGCTGAAGAAGCATACATCTGAGCTACAGTTTGGCCTTCACCCTTTGCTCCTTGGTAGCGAGTAAAGAAGTCTAGTGGAACAGGGTAGGCAAACTTAGTTCTGAGGTTAGCTTCACGAAAGCCAGATACCAAAGCGTCTACGGTCAGGAAAATGCCCTTGTAGCCTGCTTTTTTAACTGCATCAAAGACCATCTTGTTGAAGCCCCAATCTTTGCTGAGATAAAGTTGGAAGAAACGTGGTGCATTTGGAGCTGCTGCCGCAATTTCTTCCACACTCTTATTAGCATAAGTACTCGATGCAAACAAGGCACCTGCTGCAGCTGCACCCTTTTGAGTAGCAATTTCTGCATCTTTGTGCGCGATACCATGACAGGCAATAGGCGAAATCATTACAGGTGTCTTTAATTTCATGCCCATAAATTCAGTATCCAATTTAGGATTATCCATATTGGTCAAAGCACGAGGCACAATCTGAAAGTGATTGAAAGCAGTGGTGTTATTACGCCAAGTCCACTCATTTTCTGAACCTGAAGCAATATAGTAATATGCACCTTCTGGCATAACTTTCTTTGCACGCTCCTCGAGCTCATCGAGGTTAATCATCTTTAGTGTTTCGTCACGATCACTTTGGGGAAAACCATTATAATATGATGTCATTTTTAAGACTCCTTCTTTATTTAATATTTCCAACTTCTATTATACATGTAAATGCTTACAAAAGTTAGTGAAATTTAAAAATAAATGTTTAAATAACGGGATTCCTACTGTATATTTTTTCACAAAGTAAAGTAAAGACAATAATTAATGTTATTTTTATGTTAATAATTACTACAAACTATGCTTAATAATATGAGTGAAATAGGTAACAAGATAGACCGCAACTTCGATGACAGCTATAAAAAAAGTTACTGGCAGATTCGTAATATAGCCCAAATATAAGCCAAGCCAGACGCCAATCAAGGCAAAAAAGACAGACCAGCCAATCATCGCCGGAATTGTTTTCCCTAAATAGTTTGCAGTGGCTGGTGGTAATGTTAACAAAATAAAAACTAAAAGTGAGCCCACTATTTGAGCACCAATTGATACCGACATCGCCAGAGCAATTAAAAAAATAACACTGACTGCACCAGTTTTTACTCCATGAGCAAGAGCACCAATATGGTCAAATGAATCGAAATTTAATGAGCGCTGGATACTAAAAATCATCAGCAATACAATTATAGAAAGGGCTATAAGCTGAATCACGCCCTGATGATCAACACCAATAATACTGCCAAATAAAATATTCGTAGCATAATTGCTGTTAGCTCCAGAAATGGCAAGAAAAAGTACGCCTAAGCCAGTAAATAGAGCTGAAATGGCACTAATTGAAGATTCCTTTTGTTCACTATGAAGTGACAATTCCCCAACACTGATAGAACCCAAGAGAGTGAATAAAAGCATCCCCCACAAAGGTCCAATTCCCAGCCAAACAGCAAATGCAGCACCTGCAAAACCAATTTCGGAAAGCGTATGTGCTAAAAAACTAAAATTACGTGCGACTACATAAACACCGACAGTGCCACAAGTTATCGCAATAAAAGTACTCGCTAAAAATGCGTTACGCATAAAGCCATATGCAAACATTATTCATATGCCTCCTTAAATTGGGACATTTCACCATGTTCAATTTGACCATGATTTAAATATAAATAGTTTTGCATATACTTGTGAGCTAATGAGATATCATGAGTTACAAACAAAACTGTTATTTTATGTTTTTCATTCAAATGTCTGATCAGCTTCATCAGCTCATCTTTTGCCATAGGATCAAGACTTGCCGTAGCTTCATCTAAAATAATCATATTAGGATTATCAAGCAGGGCTTGAGCTAAATAGGCTCTTTGTTTTTGCCCACCTGAAGCTTCCCCCATACGAGTATTTTTAATTTGATAGAGATTGGTTTCCTCTAACTGCTTTTTTATTGCTTCCTTAGTTTGGCCGTTTTTAATAATCGGTGCATTCAAACCCACAAAAGCCTCAATTGATAATGGATATTCAGCATCAATATTCCGAAACTGCGGCACATAACCCAAGCGCACACCATCCGCAAATGTAAAAGATCCAGAACTAGGAGTCAACATACTCATTAAAATATTTATTAAGGTAGTTTTCCCAGTACCATTGGGGCCTAAAAGTGCAGTTAACGAACCTCTTTTTAA
Organism: Lactobacillus laiwuensis; assembly: GCF_019972835.1. GTDB lineage: Bacteria > Bacillota > Bacilli > Lactobacillales > Lactobacillaceae > Lactobacillus > Lactobacillus laiwuensis. Next base: position 332,621 of record NZ_BPPB01000004.1, read on the forward strand.
CCTGAAGGTTAAGTTATCAAAAACATTATTTTTATCAAATCTCATTGAAAGATTATTAACTTCTAAAATATCAGACAATTTGCATTTTCCTATTATTATCTACTTAAAATTGCCCACTTTGACAAATTGATTAACATCAATTGGGTAATATTTACGACCCTTAATCTTAACGCGACCGCCATATGTCCGCACATAATTACCACGGTATAATTTATTCATACCAACTCGTTTACCTTTGCCATCGTAAATATAGGCATTGTGACTTAACGGACGCAACTTGCCTTCAACGTTGCTGGCAACAACATATTGATTAACACCTATTTGCAAATACTTTCTTTTTTTAATGGTTTGATTGCCATAAATTGTTAACTTGGTACCAGCCTTTTTAGTTGGTAAATCAGTCGCCACACCATTTTCATCATAAACCAATGCATTATGAATTAAGACTTTGGTAGCAACTGGCTTAGGTAGAACAGCCGGCTTTTTAGCAGGTGCTGCAGGTGCTGGTGGAGTTACTGTATCATTATCAACAGGTGCATTATCAGCTGGCGTTCCTTGATCATAATAATATTTAACCAGATCAAAGAAATCATCCATTGAATAACCCCATTTAGCAAAGTAACCATCCGGATCAGTATGATCAGTACCTCCTAAAAAGGTAGACACAGCATGGTGAGACCAAATTGTCCCTTTGCCATCATGAACAGCGTTGTCAGGTACTAAATTATATTGATGTAAAATTTGTGCAACATAAATTGCATCATTATTCACGCCTTTGGCAAAATCAGCCAGATTGTTTTCTTCACACAGTTCCACTTGCACAAAACGATTGTTGGCAACAGGACCAGCACCCCATACACCGTAATCTGGGCTTGTCATTTGAATGACACCTGTTTTATCCACAAAAGCATGAACATAGGAATAAATATTCATCCATTCACGGTTAAAATAAATACATTCATTACGTGCAGTAGCATTGGGTGTTGCAGTTTCGTGAATAACAACTCCTTCAGGCTTGCCATTGCGATAATTAATCGGATTAGCAGCAGAAAAATCGTTATATTTAATCCCTTCTTGCGCTAATACTTGTTCTGCATAAGTTACACCGCTGAAACTATTTTGTTTAGCAGTATCATTAATTGTACTTGCTTGTACTATCGTCGTCTCTGGAGCAGCAACAGTTGCAATGCTCGCTCCTAAAGCTAAAACGGCAATCAATTTCTTCATTTTTAACGCCTCATAATAATCATTTTCGGACTACTTCAGCCAAATCCTGATAACTATCATTCATCCAGTCAAGATAATTAGTATTATCCGGGATGGTCTCTCTTACTTTTAAGATACGAATATTTTGCTTTTTAGCCAATTTTAGAAAAGTGTCTACTGTAGAACTTGAAGTTTGTTCATTGATCACAAAAAATGCAATTTTCCGTTTCTTAATGCCATCAGTCATTTTTTGAACAGCAGCCGGACTCGGATCTGTATTATTTTGGATTGCTTTCTCAAAATCTTTATTTGCGACTTTAATGTTGACAGAACTTAACGCATAGTCAAAAACCGGCTCACTGACATAAACGGGCTTTTCAATGTGATGACTTAATTTAGCAGAAGCCCTTTTAATACGGGCAATTTCAGCTAAATATCTTTTCCCATTTTTTCTGTAATAGCGAGCATGCTTAGGATCTTTTTTGCACAAGCTCTTAACTAAGTAATTAACATACTTGGTGGGCATAGTCAAATCAAACCAAATATGTGGATTATCCCCCTTTTTTTTACTCATCAAGTCTTCCCCAACGCGAACCGGCTTTTTGTCAACTGAAGAAGCCAATTTATCCATCCAACTGTCGTAACCTAGGCCATTTTCTATTACTATGTCTGCGTTAGATAGAGCCTTGGCATCGTTAGTAGTAGGTTGAAAATCGTGAGGGTCAATTGCAGATTTTTTAATAATTGCTTCTGCTTTGCCATATTTGCCAACTATATTTTGGGCAATGTCAGAATAGACATTCGTCGTCGTCATAATTGATATCTTACTGCTTTTGTGTGACTTTTGTGAACATGCACCTAATGTTAAAAGAACTATGCCTAATAAGGTAACTGCAGCAAATAATTTTTTAAATTTAACAAATTTCAATATTGTTGTCATTCCTTTTCTTTTTAAGTGTCGTTTTTAGGTAATAAGGCAACTTTTTTAATTGCAGTACAAAATAAAAGTTACTTACAATTAATAACCATTATACACTAATTAGGGATTGCTTTAAAAGCAACGCCCTATTATAGTTTTGTTACAATTTCATTGCCTTAAAAAAATAAATTTACGGTAATCAAAAAGCACGCCATAAATTCGCGTGCTTTCTGAGTAAGTAAACAAAACAACTATAAAATTATAAACTACAACCCAATTAAATGGGCAAAAACTGGAACTAACAGATTATCTACTAAAGCTGTCGCAACAACTGCCACTGCAGCAGTAGCTCCTTGCACAGAACCCATTTCCAATGCAAAAGCCGAACCGATAGTATGTCCTGCAGAACCTAAGCCCAAGCCAGTTCCCACTGGATCACTATTCAAGTTAAACCACTTAACTAATTGCTTGCCTAAGGCGTAAATTACTACAGCATTAAGTATGCAAGCCATAGCTGTAACGGAAGCATTGCCCCCGATAGCTTTTGTTATTGGCATAGCTACTGCAGTAGTAGCAGACTGACTTAGCATTGACTTTATTCCAACAGTATTTAAACCAACTGCTTTAGCGACAAGTGTTATTAAAACCATTGAAATTAGCGTACCAAAAACTAATCCCAAAAGAATAACCAGCCAGTTTTTCTTTACAACATCATTACGCTTATACAATGGTACTGCGAAAGCAATTGTAGCTGGCGTAATGAACCAGAAAATAATATCTCCACCTGGTTTATAAGCCTTAGCATAAACAGTAGCTGTTGAAACGTCAAAGCACTTAGCAAGGATAATCAGAATTGCTATTCCCAAAACCATTGCTACAAAGAGTGGTTGAAAAAGGAAAAAACCTTTTGATTTTTTGAACAGCCATTGTCCGGTTAAAAATACAATTAATGACAAGAAAACTCCAAATAATGGATTCGTAATATATTGCATTATTTAACATCCCCTACTTTTTTGTGATTAATAACAGTTAGTTGATTATTAGTTACTTTTCCTATAACCCAACTAAAGAACTTAGTTGTATAAGCAGTTACAACTAACAAAATGATTGTAGAAGCTATTACCACTATAATCAGTTGGATTCCCTGTTCCCGCATAATCTTTAAATTTGCGGCTAATGAAATTCCAGATGGAACAAACATAAAACCAATTAGTGAGATTAATGCACTGCCAAAAGAATCAACCCATTCAACTTTAATTACGTGAACTGTTAATAAAAAATAAAGCAAAACTAACCCTATTACTGGAGTCGGTACGGGAAAAGACTTGGGCATCAAATCAGAAATTACTTGTGCCACAAACAAAATTGCAGCATAAATAAACATTTGTACTAAAATCGGAGCTGATTTTGTTTTTTCTTTTTTCATAAGATCGATTTCCTTTCTCATATTCAGCTTTCTTGCTTTCAAGTAATAAGATAATAGAAAATGCGATTTTTGTAAGCGATTAACTCGCGAATTGCAAAAAATGACCCGTGAACTGCACTAAAGCAAATTCACAAGTCATTATAAATTAGAGAACTATTTACAAACCTAATTTTTGATTTAATTCTTTACGGTAGGATCGACCTACCTGAACTCTGGAATTATTATTCATAATTAACATCAATGTGTGATTAAACCAGGGCTGGACCTCCTTAATATCTTCAATATTTACAATTGCATTTCTATGGACTTGTAGAAAGCATGAATCTGTTAATCGTTCCTTGAGCCAAGCTAAGGTCTTGCGTGTTTCGTATTTTTGCTTGCTTGTTTCAATTGTTAGTACACCATTATTAACCGTTGCAGCTATTACTTCCAGTTTCTTAATAACTACGTTGCGATCTTCAAGCTCAATACTAAGAACATCACTTTCCGCTTTTTGAGCCTGCACAGAATTGTTATTTTGACTGTTTAAAACTTTCACAGCCTTTTGCAGTGCCTGATCAACTCTCTCTTGTTCGAATGGCTTCAGTACATAGTCAAGTGCACCAACATCAAAAGCCTTCACAGCATAGTTATCATACGCAGTAGCAAATACAATCATCGGTGAATAACTCAGTTGCTTCATCTCATCGGCCAACTCAAAGCCATTTTCTTCATTAAGTGAAATATCTAAGAATAGCAGATCAATTTTATATTTAAGCAACGTTCCCTGTGCTTCCTTGATATCTTCTGCTTCATAGAGTTTAACGGTTTGCTTATTTAAAACTGAACTTTTTTTGATCAAATAAGATAATTCAGTGCGGGCTAATGGTTCATCATCAACTACTAAAATTCTCATTTTTAGCTCCCTCTTAACCTTCAAAATCATTTTTTTCAGCTTGTTTTAGTGGTATCTCGGTTTGAAAAGTTGTTCCCTTCTCACCAGTTTTGATATGCAATTGACTATTAGTGCCATATAAGCCTATCAGCCGTTTATTTAAATTATAAAGTGCTGTACCGCTGCCGCCAGATTCACTTATTGGTTCTTGACCCAGCCTTTTTAAAATTTCTGGTTTAATACCAACACCATTATCACTAACTAAAATCTGTAAGTAAGCATTTTTTTGACTTAAATTAATGACAATTTTGTTACCAGTTTTTCTGCCTTTGAAAGCATGCTTGATAGCATTTTCCACAAAGATTTGTAAACAAAACGATGGCAGCAGCGTACTATCCGGCACACTGATTTGATAATCAATCGTAAATTTATGTGGAAAACGCAATTCTTCAATTCCGGTATAAGCACTAACATATCTTTTTTCCTGCTTAAGTGTAATCTCTTTTGCCTGACCATTTTTCAAGCTTAATCTGAAAAATGTACTAAGCTGCATTAAAGCTCTGTGAGCCTCGCTAACGTTAACCCTCATTAAGGCTCCAATTGTATTAATTGCGTTGAAGAAAAAATGCGGATTAATTTGCACTTGCAATGCTCGTATTTCTGCTTCATTTACTAAACTGGTCTGTTGTTCTGCAATACCAATAGCCAGTTGTCCGGAAAAAATCATAGCCAAACCGCGAACCAGATTTTCTTCGACTACAGTCATTTCTTGTTCAGCACAAAAGTACAGTTTTAATGCGCCAATCGTTTTTTTATTCACCTGCAAAGGACAAACAATTGCGGAAGCTAAGGGACAATCTGGATGAGGACAACCAATTTCTTCTTTTGAATGTGCCAGTTTTTCTTTTCCACTAGCAATAACCGTTTTGGATAGATCTGTTATTACCGGTTCTCCTGCAATGTGGTGATCTTGCCCCGCACCAACATGAGCCAATACATTAACACGATCAGTTAAGCCTACCGCATCAAAGTTAGTATATTTTTTAATAATTTTGCAGACATGCTGAGCAGAATCTGGATCCAGGCCATGACGAAAATAAGGCAATGTTTTATTAGCCAATTCCAAAACATCTTTGGTTTGAACAGCACGCAATTGACGCTCATTTGATAGATAAGTTTTCAAAATTTCTATAAACAAGCAAGAGCCAATTGTATTCAATAATATCATGGGCACAAAAATTAATTTAATCAAGCCGAAGCCATGAAATGCAAAAATAAAGGCCATCTGAATTAGTTCTGCTAAAAAGGATAAAACTGCTACCCAAAAGGTTGAAGGGTACAAATTATTTTTCTTAACTTTATCACCTAAAACGCCAATTAAATATCCGATTAGAACTGAACTCACAATATAAAAATAATCCGAAAAGCCACCAAAAATCACACGGTGCAAACCACCCACTAAACCAACTAAAAGTCCTACATAGGGTCCAGCAGTCAAACTAGCAGTAGTGATAACTAACATCCTGGTATTTGCTATTGAGTCAGACTGGGGCAAACCAGTAATAATTAAAGGGGTAATAATTTCCTTAGAACTTGAAATTTCAACACCAGTGAGATTGGCAATGACAACGAAGAGTGAAAAAATGATAAATAACCAGATTTGCGATTTTAAGGTTCTTTTTTCAATTAAGTCTCTAAAAAAGCGCATGTTAACAAGGAGAAACGCCAGAATCATAATAATACCCAGGCGTTCTGATAATAATATGAATAGACTGAACACGTTTTTCTCCAATCCGAAAACTAAGCTGGAATAAACCTCTTATATCATATAAGTATGACAATTTTTTCAGTTTACGCAATAGAAATCGTATTCAACTGCACAAAATAAAGTTTGAAATGGTGAAATCTTCGCCTTAAATTCACTAAGATTTTTGAAACTTATTGCTTATGAAATTTATTAAACAGATAAAGGGCAGTCATCTAACTGGTAATTTGCTTTTATTTATTTGCTGTCAAGTGATCTATATAATTGAAGACATTCAGCTGATAAGCATTAATTTACAAGCAAAAACTGCACTGAGCTTTTTAAACAGCCCAGTGCAGTTTTTGTATAATTCAATTAAATTTTGTTATTTATCTTCTTGTTGGTTAACTGGCTTTTTCCACAGACCTAAAATGACACCTGCAACAATGGAGCCGATAATTGTAGCAACAAAGTAAAGTAAAATGTGGTTAGCAAGTGGAGAAACCCAGAGACCACCGTGAGGTGCAGGAACACCGATGCGCCATATGCCCACTAGAGCGCCACCAACGGCAGAACCAATGATACATGAAGGTAGAACGTGTCCAGGATCAGCTGCAGCAAATGGAATAGCACCTTCGGTAATGAAGGAAAAGCCTAAAATCCAGTTGGTTAAACCTGCACGGCGCTCATCCAAAGTATATTTATTCTTAAAGAAGGTCGTACCAATTGCAGTCGCAAATGGTGGTACCATACCCCCAACCATTACGGCAGCCATCATTACAGCAGCAACAGTTGAATGAGGATCATTGGCAAAAGCACCTGAAGCAAAGACATAAGCAGCCTTGTTGAAAGGTCCACCCATATCAATTGACATCATGGCAGCTAAAATAGTTGTCAAAACAGCTAAGTTGCCCGTACCCATTTGGTTTAAGAAGTTAGTAATGGCAAAGTTAACCGCACTAAAGACTGGGTTAACAATGTAGTACATGATCAGGGCTATGAAGAGCAGGCTCAAGATTGGATAAATGAGCATTGGCTTCATTCCTTCAAGAGACTTAGGCAACTTGGCAAATAATTTCTTTAAACCGACTACTAAATAACCAGCAATAAATCCGGAAGCAAGTCCGCCTAAGAAACCGGCAGGTGATTTAGCATTAGTTACCACATTGGCAACATAAGCACCACCGTACGCACCACTATAAACCGTGGCCATAAAACCACCGACAAAACCGGGCATTAAAGCAGGCAAGTCACCGATTGATTCAGCGATGTAACCTGACAAAATTGGCACCATGAAAGCAAATGCCATGTTACCGGCATTGTTCAAGAAAATAAATGCAGGAGATTTTGGACCACCAGCATAGTTTTCCACAATAAAGGAAATTGCCATTAAGATACCGCCACCGATAACAAACGGCAACATGTGGGAAACACCATTCATTAGGTTCTTGTAAATTGAGCCCCAAACGCCTTCTTTAGCATTGTCACTATCATCGCTGCTCTTTTCACCGTTTGAATGGTAAACGCTAGCTTTAGAATTCAAAATGTTATCAATCAATTCGTCAGGTTTGTTGATACCGTCAACAACTGGACGAGAAATTAACGGCTTGCCATCAAAACGAGGCATGTCAACTTTCTTATCAGACGCAATAACAACACCTTGAGCGCGGCTAATCTCATCAGCGGTCAATTTATCTTTGACACCTTCTGAACCGTTGGTTTCAATGCGCACATCGACACCACGTTTTTTGCCGGCCTTGATCAAAGCCTCTTGGGCCATATAAGTATGGGCAATACCGTTGATACATGCAGTAACGCCGACAATTAAAGGTTTTTCTTCCTTATTAGAATCATTTGTACTTGCTGCTTGCTCTTTCTCAGCTTTTTTAGCGGCATCTTTTTGTTTTTCAGCATCTTCAAAAAGCTGAATCACTTTTTCAGGAGTTTGCGCCTCTTTAAGTGCACTAACAAGGTCAGGATCAATCAATAAACCGGATAATTTAGCTAAAGCTTCAAGGTGAGTATTATCGGCACCAGCAGGTGCAGTAATCATAAAGAATAAATGAACTGGTTGACCATCAAGCGAATTGTAATCAATTCCTTTTTCACTTTTAGCAAAAAGCACACGCGCCTTGTTAATTGTCTTGTTACGGGCATGGGGCATCGCAATTCCATCACCAATCCCAGTGGTAGATTCATTTTCACGAGCCCAAATTGACTTAATGAATTCATCTTCGTCATTGACGATGTCGGTTTTGACTTCTAGGTCAGCCATTTCCTTAATGGCATCTTCTTTGTTAGTCGCTTTAAGCGCCATAATCATGGATTCAGGAGCCAAAATATCTTTAATTTTCATTTTAAATTCTCCTCAAATTACGAAATTTCTTCAACATTAATTTGCGGCAAGACCGCATCAATCTGACTTTTAACAGCAATATCTTTAGTAAAGGCTGTAGCAGCTCCACAGGCCATACCGATACGGAAACTTTCGGCCGGATCTTTTGTTTTAACATAAGTACCGACAAAGCCAGCTGTCATGGAGTCTCCAGCTCCAACGGAATTAACGGCAGTACCAACAGCTGCTTTGGCATGATAAAAATGCTTAGGTGTAATCAAGTAGCCACCTTTACCTGCCATGGAGACCATAACATTTTGGGCACCCATGTCAAGCAATTTGCGCGCACACTCAAGCATCTCCTGATCTGACTCAAATGTAGTTTTGAATAAATCAGCTAGTTCGTGGTGATTTGGTTTAATTACCAGTGGCTTATAACTCAAAGTATCTAGCAAAGCCTGACCAGTTGTGTCAATTACAAATTCTGCCCCTGCTTCTTTAATAATAGGTAGAAGTTCTTTATAAAAATCTACTGGCAAGCTTGGTGCTAAGGAACCACTCAAAACCACAATGTCACCTTTTTGCAAATCGCTAAGGCGTGCCTTAAAAGCAATTATTTCCTGATCTGTAATATTAGGACCAGCGGCATTAATCTCTGACTCCTCTTCTGCATGTACTTTAACGTTCACGCGGGTCACATCAGATATAGTGACAAAATCATTAACAATGCGGCGCTGGTTTAGCTGACGTACCAGCTCTTTGCCAGTAAAGCCACCAACAAAGCCCCAGGCAGTATTATCAATATCCAGCTGGTTGAGTATTTGTGAAACGTTAATCCCTTTACCACCTGCCAAAAACGTGCAGTTATCAGCACGATTAACTTCACCACGGTTAACCTGCTCTAATTGAATTACATAATCCAAAGCAGGATTAACGGTAACCGTATAAATCATTAGCAAATCTCCTTCAAATTAATTTTAGCGGGCAACAATTTTTTATTCTTGGCACTTAAAGAAGTAGTAAGAACTGTTACGTCTTTTACTTGTGCAAAAGTCGCAAAACTGCGCTCCCCAATTTTAGAAGTATCGGTCAAAATGTATGCCTGATCGGCCTGAGCAATTTCAATTTTTTTAATGGCTGCTTCTTCAGTATCGGGCGTGGTCAAATTGCCGTTAGAGTCCAGTCCGTTAGTCCCAACAAAACTGGCGGAAAAATTCATTTGCTGCAATTGCTTTAGAGCTGTTTGCCCCACCACAGCATGAGTATTTTCTTTAATCCGCCCACCTAAAAGTATAGTCTCAATCCCATGATTAAGTGCACAAAGTGCAGTTTCTAAACCATTTGTGACAATCGTTACTCCTGGAGTCAGAGCAATAAAAGGAACCATTTCATAAGTTGTCGTACCTGCGTCAATAAAAATATAATCATCTTTATGGACAAAGTTTTTAACAGCATACTGAGCAATTAGCTTTTTATCATTATGATTCATTGAAAAACGAATGTGTTGCGACACATCATGAGTGAAGCTTTTGACTGACTGCGCACCACCATGCACTCTTTTGATTAAACCATGTTCTTCCATCTGGTTAAGATCACGCCTAATCGTTGATTCAGATGTTGAAGTCATTGCGCAAAGGTCGCTCACCCGACACAAGCCATGCTGGTTAACGTAGTCTTCAATCACTTTTTGCCGTTCCTGCGTTAACATACATTTCACCTCCAGACAGTATTTTATGCGCTTTAATAATTAAAAGCAATCATTTTCAATCATAATTTGTCATTTTCTTGCAAAAACGAGCAAACTTAACATTTATTAGTCATATAAATTAAAAAAGCAACTAATAATTCAAGTTTAACTAATACTGAATTATTGGTTGACAATACTTAAAAACAAGCAATAATGCAATCTTAACTAGTTTTGCCCTATTTGTGGTTAATTCAACAAATTTTTTAATTTTCTTTTTCAGACAAGAATAAAGAGCCCAAAAATCCGATTATTGCAAAAGTTAGCATTAAGACAAAACCCCAGCGGTACCCAACTGTCAAATTTAGAGTCTTAGCATTGGAAGCACCACTTGCACACAAGCTAATTACTAACATTGATAATGCCGTTCCCAGTGAACCACCGATTTGTCTTACTGTAGAAGATACCGCATTAGCATGTGCAGTCATTTGAGGTTCTACCACATTAATGCCTGCGGTAAAAGTGGTCATCATAGTAAATGATATGCCTACCATGCGTAAGGCATAACACAAACTAATTAAAACAAGACTGGTTTCGCTATTAAAAACTGTCATTGGGAACGTCCCTAATAAAAGCATAGAAAAACCAAAAAGTGCCAATTTTTTAATACCAAATTTATCAAATAAAACGCCCGATACAGGATTGCAAATGATCATTAGTAGAGCCCCTGGCATCATTACTAAACCAGAAGTTAATGCACTCTCTTGTCTAGTAGTTTGTAAATATAAAGGTAAAACTAATTCAATTCCTACCATTGAAATGTTGCTAATAGTACTTAATAAAGTACACAAATCAAATTTTAAATTTTGAAAAACTCTAATATTAAGCAAAGGTTTTTTCATATGCAACTGCCGACGACAAAATAACAGAATAATTAGCAGACCTATTGTAAAGAATGCAGCTATTGTAATCGTAACTTTACCAGTGTTCCCAATATCTGACAGGGAGTACAAAATTAAACCAAAGCCGGCAATTGATTCAATAAATGATATTAAATCGGTAGTGTTTCTATGGGGTTCAATGATATTTTGCATACAAAAAGTTGCACAAATGGCTACCATACCACTGGCAATACTTAAAATGATAAAAAGCATTTGCCAGTCTGCATATTTTAAAATTAATCCTGAAATTGTGGGACCAACAGCAGGTCCAAAACCAATTACTAGTCCAGTAATTCCCATCGCCACACCTCTTTTTTCAGGAGGAAACATAAGTAAAATGACATTTTGAATAAAAGGCATTAAACTACCAGCCGCAACTGCTTCAATAATTCTGCCTAGCAATAGCACCGGAAAATTAGGCGCAAAAACACAAATAAGTGAACCTGCTAAAAAAATAAGCATCATTGTTAAAAAGTTTTGTCTTAAGTTAAATGACTCAAAGATCCATGCCGACATGGGAATCATTAGCCCTACGACCAATAAATAAGAAGTAGTAAGCCATTGAGCAGTTGATTGATTAACTTTAAAAACCGTCATTATTGTTGGCAGAGCATTATTGAGAAAAGTTTCGGCCAACAGCGAAACAAATGCTCCAAATAGTAAAACAGCCATCATTAGTATCCTTTTCTTATTAGAAATATTTTTGATCATTTTTATCCTTTCATATATATAGCATGCTACACTCTTGCTAATAATAATTAAAAATTATCCGAAATTCTTTTTAAAACTTGTTCAAGATTTAAAATTTCTTGCTGAGACAACCCCTTGGTAATACGAGTATTAATATTTGTCATTATTGTGCGAATCTTGGCAATATTTTTGTCAATTAAATGAAAGCCTTTATCCGAAAGCCTTAAAACAATTTGCCTTTGATCATTTTCTAAACGCGACGTAACAATTAACTTATTTGCTTCTAAGCGTTTAACTATTCCTCTAATTGTAGGATGACTCAGCACAAACGCATCTGCCACTTCTTTTTGGGTAACTTGCCGCGCTTTTGATTCATATAAATAAATCATCAGAGAAATTTGGGCACCTGTTAAAGAATAATCTTTAAAGATTTCTGCAAACTGCTTGTTTAATTCCTTTTCAATCAAAGTATTCGCAATTTTAATTTTGGGACCAATTCGATTTAAAAAAGCTGTCATATTAATTCCCTTAGAAGTAAATTTCATACTAATATTTTGTCATACTGTAGTATACTACACTTTTTTAAAATTAACATGTTTTTAAAAACTTAATTCTAAAAAATGGTCCAACCACGAGTGTGGTAAAATTAAAATATTACGTTATCAAAAGAAGGGTTATAAATTTAGTTATGAAAGACAAGCAGACTCCAGCATCATATCCCAAGATTTCTAGTAAACACCATATGAGAATTCATTGGAAAGAGTTCTTCAAAAGTTCAGATGATACTTTAGTCAAAGATATCACTTTGGTAGAAAAAGGATCTTTAGTCGGCAGAATCGGTATAATGCTGCTGCAATGCGGGACTGGAGCCTGGCGCGTACGTGATTCTATGAATACCATTGCACGAGCACTTAAAATCACTTGTTCAGCTGATATTGGTTTAGTAACTATTAGCTATACCTGCTTTGATGTTGACAACAAATCATACTCACAGACTCTTTCCTTACCAACTACGGAAGTGAATATGAACAAGCTCAATGAAATGGAAGAATTTGTCCGTAAATTTGAAACTGAAAATAATTATTTAACAATTGGAGCTGTTCACCACAAACTGAATCAAATTGAGCGTCATACTCAAAATTATCCTTTAATCATTTCCGCTTTAAGCGCAGGACTAGCGTGTGCCAGCTTTATTTTTTTACTTGGTGGCGGAATACCGGAAATGTTTTGCACATTTTTTGGAGCCTTTATTGGCAACTATTTGCGCCAATTATTAGGGAAGAAAAAAGTTACTTTGGTCGCCAAAATAACTGTTGGCGTAGCGATTTCCTGCGCCGTTTATTTCATCTGTTTTAGATTAGGCACATTAATTTGTGGCTGGAGTAACAATCATGCTTATGGTTACATCGGTTCGATGCTTTATGTCATACCCGGATTCCCTTTTATTACTTCTGGCCTTGATATGTCAAAGCTTGATATGCGATCTGGTCTTGAGAGGCTGGCTTATGCGATATTAGTTGTTATGATTGCGGCAATGGTAGGCTGGGGCATGGCTACTATGCTCAACTTATCACCGGGTACAATGCCCCAAATTGTTCTTAGTCCGGTGCTATTAACAATTTTAAGAATGATCGCCAGTTTCTGTGGTGTTTTTGGCTTTTCAATCTTGTTTAATGCTAAAGTATCAATGGCGACTGTAGCAGCAGTTATTGGAGCGTTGGCAAATACATTACGCCTTAGCTTAGTTGAATTTAATCACGTTCCAGCTGCATTAGCAGCTTTCATCGGAGCATTGTTAGCAGGATTAATTGCCAGTTTTGTGCGGGATAAAGTTGGTTTCCCCCGCATTGCAATCACGGTTCCCGCAATTGTCATCATGGTCCCCGGTTTATACATGTATCGCGCTGTTTTTAATTTTGGTATTACTAACATTAATGTCGGTGCTTATTGGATTATGGATGCTCTGATGACTATTACCTCCCTGCCAATCGGTTTACTTACTGCTCGGATCTTAACAGACGCAAAATGGCGCCATTGCGACTAAAATACTTAACTGGAATTTTTAATTATTTTACCTAACTAGATTTTTATTTAGGTCTTTTATTAGGAACATATATGCTAATAGCATTTAATTTGTTCGGTTTTTACTCTATTTTTATTATTAAAATTGTGCTAAACTAAAATCATAAATATAAAACAAGAACATTATCAAGGAGGATTACATGAGTTCAGTTGTTACACCAGAATTTACCCGTGGCCTGCCTAAAGCCGAATTGCACTTGCATATTGAAGGTACTTTAGAACCTGAATTGAAACTAAAATTAGCTAAACGCAATCACGTCGATATAGGCCAAGCTACAATTGAAGATGTCCAAAAAACATATAACTATCATGACCTAGCATCATTTTTAGCTGTGTATTATCCAGCAATGAATGTTTTACAAACTGAAGAAGACTTTTATGACTTGGCTTGGGACTACTTAACTAAAGCTGCTACAAATAATGTACGACACGTTGAACTCTTTTTTGATCCCCAGGCTCATACTAGTCGCGGTATTCCTTTTGAAGTCGTACTCAATGGTCTTTATCAAGCTACGATTGATGCAAGGGCATTAAACATTGACGCTCACCTAATCATGTGCTTTTTACGTGATTTTTCAAAGGAATCAGCTAGAAAAACATTGCAAGAAGGTCTGAAATACAAGAATAAAATTATTGGTATTGGACTTGATTCTGATGAACACAATAATCCCCCGCTAAAGTTCGCCCGGCAATTTGAAGATGCAGCAGCTGCTGGACTGCACATCACCACTCACTGTGACATTGATCAAAAAGATTCAATCGAACATATTCGTCAGGCTTTGGAAATTATGGAAGTTGAACGGCTTGACCATGGTACTAACATCGTGGAAGATCCTGATTTGGTAGAACTCGCTGCCAAAAGGCAAATTGGCTTAACTTCTTGTCCTCTGTCTAATAGCTTTGTGTCACCAGAGATGAAGGGTAAAGAAGTAATTGACCTTTTAAATGCAGGAGTCAAAGTATCTATTAACTCAGATGATCCAGCCTATTTTAAGGGTTATATTAGTGATAATTACTATGCTTTAGCGCAAAAATATGATCTTTCTCAGAACCAAATTGTGCAACTTGCTAAAAATTCTTTTGAAACTTCCTGGATAAGTCAACGGCAAAAGCAATTATATTTAGATGAAATTGATCAATTTGTAAAAGCCAACGCATAATTTCAGAACTCATACAAAAAGGCCAGCTCATATTAAATGAGTGAGACCGTAAAATAGTTTGTGTAAGGATGAATAATTCCTTAAATTAATTTCTTAAAACATTAGAAAAAGGAGTTCCT